>NZ_BAAAAV010000007.1:0-202750 GCF_054768095.1 Clostridium sp. CTA-7
AAAAGGCTATTTCACTTGGAATATGCAAAGTTAATGTAGCAACAGATTTAAAAATACCATTTTCTGATGCAGTAAAGAAATACTTTATTGAAAATCCAGATGCTAATGATCCAAGAAAATATATGGCTCCTGGTAAAGAAGCTATGAAAAAAATAGTTGCTCACAAAATAATGGTTTGTGGAAGTAATGGACGAGCTTAATAGGAAAGGGGGAGAGTTTAATGATATATACACTAACAACTAATCCAGCAATAGATATGAATTTTACAGCAGAAAGTTACGAATCATTTAAGGTTAATAGAACAACTAACTTAAATTACTCTCCAAATGGTAAAGGAGTAAATGTATCTCTTGTATTAAATCATTATGGAGTAGAAAGTAAAGCTTTAGGATTCTTTGGGGGATTTACAGGTAAGTTCATAGTAGATGAACTTGAGAAATTAGATATACAAGTAGGATCATTTTGGATTGATGAAGCAACTAGAATTAATGTTTTTATAGATACAGTAGATAGTAAAGAATTTAAATATGTTAATAAAGGGCCCTTTGTACCAAGAGAGACTCAAGAGAATCTATTAAGCTATTTAGAAAAATCTGAGGATTGTAGTTATTTGATTATAAGCGGAAGCTTGCCTTTGAGTATAAATGAAGATTATTATGATGAGTTGTTACAGATATGTAGCAAAAGAAAAATTGATGTGATTTTAGATATAAGTTCAAAAAAATTAAAAGATTTACTAAAATATAATCCTTTATTAATTAAGCCAAATGATGAGGAAGTTAAAGATATATTTGGATTAGATATAAATAATGAAAAAGATGCTTTAGATGTATTAAAGTATTTAAAAAATGAAGGAGCTCAAAATATTCTTTTAACTTTAGGAGAAAAGGGAATGTATTTTTATAATGGTGAGAAAGCATATTATTGTACAGCACCTAAAATAAAACTTTTAAGCTCTGCTTGTGCAGGTGACTCATCATTAGCAGCATTTCTAAGTGAGTGGCTAAAAGGTAATAACATCGAATATGCATTAAAGAAATCTTCAGCAACAGGAGCAAATGTTGCTGAATCAAGTGGACTTGGGACTTTAAGCAAAGTTAATGAATATATAAATTTATTAGAGGTTAGGGAGGTAATTTAAATGAAAAAAATTATTGCTGTTACAGGATGTCCAACTGGTATTGCTCATACTTTTATGGCAGAGGAATCATTAAAAAAAGCAGCTAGAGAAATGGGTGTTGAAATTAAAGTTGAAACTAATGGTGCCATTGGTGTTGAAAATGAGTTAACCAAAAAAGATATAAAAGAAGCTGATGGTGTAATAATAGCTTCAGATAAAGATGCTAGAGTTGATAGATTTGTAGGGAAACCAATTATAGAAACTTCAGTGCAAGATGGAATACGTAAACCAAAAGAGCTTATTCAGGCTATATTAGATGGAAAGGCTCCTATAAAAAAGTCAATGATAGATGAAAATAAAAATAGTAATCAAAAAATAGAAAAGAAAGATGAAGTTATAGGGAAAGAATCATTTGGTAGAAGTATATATAAGCACTTAATGAATGGCGTTTCTCATATGTTACCATTTGTTGTTGCTGGTGGAGTATTAATTGCAATCTCTTTTTTATGGGGGATATATTCAGCAGATCCAGCTTCAGATCAATATAATAAAATTGCAGCAATGCTTAAAGGAATAGGTGGAACAGCATTTTCCATGATAGTTCCAATATTTACTGCCTTTATAGCATCATCAATAGCAGGTAGACCAGGTATGGTTGCAGGTTTTGTAGGTGGATTGATAGCAGCTTCAACAGGAGCTGGATTCTTAGGGGGAATAATTGCTGGTTTCTTTGCAGGATACTTAATGCTTGGATTAATTAAATTGTTAAAGGGACTTCCAAGACAATTCGAAGGTTTAAAATCAATTTTCTTATTACCTATACTTGGAATACTTGCAACAGGTATTCTAATGACTTTACTTGGTGAACCAGTAGCATATTTAAATAACTCAGTTATGAGTTGGCTTGCATCATTAGAATCTGCGAATCCAATACTCTTAGGACTAGTTATTGGTTGTATGGCAGCGTTTGATTTTGGTGGACCTGTAAATAAAGCAGCATATATTACTGGAACAATGCTTTTAGCACAAGGAAATTATTACTTTATGGCTGGTGTTTCAGCAGCGTGTATAACTCCTCCATTAGTAATAGCATTAGCGACAACAATATTTAAAAAACAATTTAATGAAGAAGATAGAGCAGCAGGTTTAGTTAACTATATCTTAGGGTTCACACATATAACAGAAGGAGCAATACCTTTTGCAGCTAAGGATCCATTGAGAGTTATTCCTATATTAATGGCAGGATCATCTGTATCAGCTATATTAACTTATTTAATGAAAGTTCAAGTTCCTGCACCACATGGTGGATTCTTAATACTTCCAATAGTAGAAAAACCATTTGTTTGGGTAGGATGTATATTAATTGGTTCATTAGTTGGAGCTATATTATATGGATTATATAAAACAAACTTAAATAAAAAATTATCATAAACAAAAAGCTTTAAAGGAGATTTTTACTATGGAATTAAAAGATTTAATTAAAGAAAGTACAATAAAACTAGAACTTGTTTCTACAGATAAAAATTCAGTTTTAGATGAAATGATTGAACTATTAGAAGATGATAAAGTAGTTACTGATAAGAATAAGTTTAAAGAAGATATATTGGCAAGGGAAGAATTAAGTAATACAGGAATTGGTTTTGAAATAGCTATTCCTCACGCAAAATCAAAAGCAGTAAAAGAACCAAGAATAGCAATTGGATTAGCTAAAAATGGGATAGATTATGGTTCAATAGATGGACAAGATATAAAAATGATTTTTATGATTGCAGTTAATGAAGAACAAAGTGATTTACATTTAAGGGCTTTAGCAAATCTCTCAAGAAAGTTAATGCATACGGAATTTAGAGAAGGTATATTAAATTGTAAATCTAAAAAAGAAATAATTGATATGTTATAGAGTGAAAAGGGGCTATTTTAAATAGTCCCTTTTCATAATAAATTATATAAAGATAATTTATTATAGATATGTTTTATTTAGGTTACTTTATTTATTTAATCTTTTTTAGATAGTACTTGCTTCCCATTTAAATACAAATTCATCAAGTATCTTACGAATTGTTTTGCCTATAATAGAATAGTCTTCATCTCTTAAATTTGCTAATGAAATTCTTATAGACCATTCTGGTCCGTCAAATCCAGCTCCGCTTAATAGTACTATTGATGATTCTTGTGCTAATCTATAGAGTATTTCAACAGGCTTATAATTATCTTCAAGATATTTTGCAAATTTTTTACCGTAATTAGAATTTGCCCATTCTAATAAATCAAATTCTGTGTAGTATGATGCATCATAGATGTCTTTTCTTAAATCTAAACCAAGGCCATCAAATAATAATTTTTGACGCCTATGACAAATTTCTATAGTTTGATTTTTATATTTATTTTTATCATCTAACAAGGAAAAAGCACAAAAAAATGCCATTTGAACTTGTTGAGGTGTAGAAAGTCCAGCTGTATGATTTAAAGCAACTTGCCTACTATCAGCAACAATTCTATCTATAAAAAGAATATTTTCTGGATTTAATTGCATGGCACTATATCTTCTATTTAAGATCTCCTTGTTATCTTTAGATAGATTATTAAGAAGTTTATCAAATACATTTTCTTCATGAATTGCTATTGTACCTAACCTCCACCCAGTAACTCCAAAATATTTAGAAAATGAATAGACCCCTATAGTATTATAAGGTAAATCTGCCATTAGTGATCTAAATTGAGGAAGAAAGGTTCCATAAACATCATCAGATATTATCATTAGCTCCTTATTATATTCTGTTACAATAGAAACTAAATTTTTTCTACATTCATCACTTAAAGAAACAGAAGGTGGATTACTTGGATTAACTATAAATAATGCTTTTATAGAAGTATCCTTAAGTTTTTCAAGCTCTGATAAAGGATATTGCCAAGTATGTGTTCCATTAGCTGTTATCTCAGAGGCTTTTATTGGAATTATTTCTAAATCATATCTAGGTAAATGAGGTATTTCTAAATATGGAGTAAAAATAGGCACCATTATAGCTATTTTATCTTTAGGATTTAATAGCATATTTGAATTTAAAGTGTCAAATATATAGCACATTGCAGCAGTAGCACCCTCTACCGCAAAGATATTAAATCTACCTGATGGAGGTTTATTGTAGCACATTTCCTGAACTAAGTAGTCATGGACTATTTGTTCTATATGAAATAGCATTCTATCTGGAAATGGGTAGTTATCTCCAATAATGGCATCTGTTAATTCATATAAATAATTATCAGCATCAAACTTTTTTTCTTTTATACCATATTCAATTATACTTTGTAGTAATTCAATTCCAGGTAAGCTTTTATTTTTAATTGCGAATTTATTGAATCTATCATAAATTCCCTGTTTTTTAGGTGTCCCTGCTAAATCATTAGAGCTAAAAACTCTTTTTGTTTCTTCGACGGCAAAAAGTCCAAAGGTAAAAAATGCTTCTCTAGGAGTAGAAGCAGTCCAATTTGGATTCCCCCTACCAGCATCTAAAAGTGCACGAGTTGTTTTTTTATTTTCACCCTTAGCTAACTCTATTAATTTATTTTTAAACTCAAATGGACTTATTTTACCATAGATTTTTTCAATTTCTTTACGTTGTAAATTTTTGTCCATATATTTTCTCCTTAATAAAAAATTTTATTTTAGTTTTTGTAGATAAGATAAATATTATTCCTTAAATATAATAATTTAGTGAAAAATATTTACAATAAATAATAAAAAATATATATAGGTTCTATTAAAGTTTCTACATTTAATATAGTATTTCAATTTTTGTAAGTTATATAGTTATAAGATGATTTTAAAGAACCTATATATGTAAAATTTAAAAATATATATGATTCTAATTCGCTATTAAACTTGCATTTTGACTTTTAACTATTGATTTTAATTTAAACATAGATAATGTAGAATATTAATTAGAACATATATATAATAGCTTAAACTTTATTTTAAGTAAGAAAAATAGCAGAGTAAAAGGGGAGTATATAATGAATCTGAATTTTGAAATAGTTAAGGATTTAGAAAAAAGAATATTAGTTATTGATGGGGCAATGGGAACTAATATTCAAAAATTTATGTTAAAAGAAGAAGATTATAGAGGAGAACTTTTAAAGAACTTTAAATTTAATCAAAGGGGTAATAATGATTTATTAAGTATAACTAATCCTAAGATTATTGATTCAATACATAGAAAATTTTTAGATGTTGGTGCAGATATAATTGAAACTAATACACTAAATTCCAATAAAATATCACAAAAGGACTTTGGTCTTCAACACTTAGTTTATGATCTGAATTATAAGAGTGCTAAACTAGCAAAAAAAGCTTGTGATGATTACCTAAAAAAGGACGGTAAGAAAAGATATGTTGCAGGTGCAGTAGGACCAACAAATAAGATAGTTTCTTTATCTTTAGATATTGAAAATTCTAAGTGTGGTAATATTTCTTTTAATGAATTGAAAGATGCTTATAAAGAACAAATAGCCGCTTTAATGGATGGAGGAGTAGATTTAATTTTAATAGAAACTATTTTTTCCTCATTAAATGCTAAAGCTGCCATTATGGCCTCCAATGAAGTTTTTAGATTTAAAAATAGAAATCTTCCTATAATGATATCAGGAACAATATCAAATGAATCTGGAAAACTCTTCTCTGGAGAAAATTTTTCAGACTTTGCTAAGTCTATAAAAGATGAAAATGTAATTTCAGTGGGATTAAATTGTTCATTTGGATCAAAAAATTTAAATCCATTTATAAAGGAATTATCAGAAATACAAGATTTCTTTGTATCTGTATATCCAAATGCAGGATTACCAGACAAATTAGGACTTTATGAGGAATCTCCAGAGATAACATTAAAATATATTGAAGAAATGCTAAAGGAGTGCTACTTGAATATTGTAGGTGGTTGCTGTGGTACTACTTATGAACATATAAGATTAATTTCAAATGTATCTAAAAAATACAAGCCAAGAATTATAAGAAAATTTTCAAGTTCAAATATATAATAAATTAAAACGATTAAATTTAAAAATAAGAGGGATAAAAATTTCAGTAAAATAGAGCAAAGTGCTAAATACATAACCTTGTTTAGTTTTATTATAAATTTTTATAGAAAAAAGGATAATCAATGAATTTGAATATATAGATTTTTAGTGTATTATATAATTAATGAAACAAATGAATGTGAGGGAGATTATTTATGAAAACTTTAGTAATCAATTGTGGAAGTTCATCTTTAAAGTATCAATTAATTGATATGAGTACAGAAGAATCATTAGTTCAAGGACTTGTAGAGAGAATTGGAATTGATGGCTCTATATTAACTCAAAAAGTAGAAGGAAAAGATAAATACATAATTAAAGAATCAATGCCAAATCATAAAGCAGCTATTAAATTAGTTTTAGAAGCTTTAGTAAATAAAGAACATGGTGTTATTGAATCTATGGATGAGATATCTTCTGTTGGACATAGAGTTGTTCATGGTGGAGAAAAATATTCAGAATCTGTAGTTATAGATGATAAAGTTTTAGATTCAATTAGAGACTGCATATCTCTTGCACCACTTCATAATCCACCAAATATAGTTGGGATTGAAGCTTGTAGAGAGCTTATGCCAAATACTCCTATGGTAGCAGTATTTGATACGGCTTTCCATCAAACTATGCCGAAGGAAGCATATATTTGTCCATTACCATATGAACTTTATGAAAAATACGGAATAAGAAAGTATGGTTTCCATGGTACATCCCATAAATACGTTTCTGAAAAAGTTGCAGAGGTTATGGGGAAAGACATAAAGGATTTAAAAATAATAACATGTCATTTAGGAAATGGTTGTTCTTTAGCAGCTGTAAAGGGAGGAAAATCAATAGATACGTCTATGGGATTCACACCTTTAGCTGGAGTTATGATGGGAACTAGATCAGGAAACATAGATCCATCCGTAATCAGTTTTCTTGTTGAAAATCAAGGATATAATATTAAGGAGATAGGTGACTTATTAAATAAAAAGTCAGGTGTTTTAGGAATATCAGGAGTATCATCAGATTTTAGAGATGTTATCTCAGCAGCTGAAAATGGTAATGAAAGAGCAAAACTTGCTTTAGATATATTCCATTATAAAGTGAGAGCACAAATTGCTTCTTACGCTGGAATAATGGGTGGGGTTGATGTTATAGTATTTACAGCTGGTATAGGTGAAAATTCATCATTAACAAGAAAAGAATGTTTAAGAGGATTAGAATTCCTAGGATTTACTATAAATGATGAAAAAAATTCAATTAGAGGTGAAATTCAAGAAATTTCAAATGAAGAATCAAAAGTTAAGGTTTATGAAATTCCTACAAATGAAGAATTAATGATTGCAAGAGATACTTTTAAATTAGTAAATAATAAATAATATAAAAAATAGTCTATATGTAGCAAAAGCATATAGACTATTTTTATACTTATATTAGCTATAAATATGCTTTATATAGAAGAAATATTAATTGTACTTAGATTTTTCTTTTAAAAACAATTTATACTTTAGAAAAATTTATTGTATATTGAGACTAGGAAAATGACTTTGGATTAGATGTATATACTAATAGACTACAGGATACAATTACATATAAAATTCATATAAGTTCTTATTAAAAACGATTGATGAAAATTTAATTTTATAAAACCATAAAAATTCATATATTATTTAGAAATTTGAAGATTTTAAAAGATAAATAAATCTTATTTAAATAATTAGAAGTTGTAAATAATAATCATTATTTGTATAATTACATTATAAGAAATTTAAATATAAAGGAGAAAAGTTATGATATCAGTTTGTCCAACATGTTCAGGAATAGAAATAGAAAAGTTAGAAGAAAAGTTTGGAAAAGATAATATAGAAGTAAGTTGTATTGGAGAATGTGGAGGTAGAGATGGGTTAATCATTGCTTATGCAAATGGAAAATATATCGAAGCTGAAACAGAAGAAGAGTTTATAAAACAAATAGAAGAATAGAATGCTTAACACCTTAGGGTAATATAACTCTAGGGTGTTAAATTTTTATAATTAAAATAGTATATAATGTATTAATAAAGGAGTGATAATAGTGAATAACTTAAGTAACAGGAATAAGGGGATAATATTTTTAATATTCTCAGCCTTTGGATTTGCAGCAATGTCTGCCTTTGTAAAGCTATCAGGAGATTTACCATCCTTTCAGAAGACTTTCTTTAGAAATATAGTATCCTGTGTTATAGCATTAGTGTTTATTATAAAAAATAAAGAAAGTTTTTTTGGAAAGAAAGAAAGTCAAAAGTTATTAATATTAAGATCTGTATTAGGAACTATCGGTATAGTTTTAAACTTTTATTCAATAGATAAGCTTGTTTTATCAGATGCAAATATGTTGAATAAGTTAAGTCCTTTTTTTATAATAATATTTTCAGCTTTATTTTTAAAAGAAAAAATTAACTTAAAGCAAATTTTGGCTATAATTATAGCTTTTATAGGAGCTCTTTTTATAATAAAGCCAAGCTTCAATTTAGATATGATTCCATCAATTATGGGATTTTTAGGAGCAATTTTTGCAGCTGGTGCATATACTTGTCTTAGAGTTTTGGGGGGAAAGGAAAAACATTATACAGTAGTATTCTATTTTTCATTATTTTCATCAATAGTAATTCTTCCATTTATGATGGCTGTATATACTCCTATGACTATAGAGCAACTAGCTTATTTAATAATGGCAGGGGTTTTTGCAAGTATAGGACAATTTGGAATAACTATTGCATATAAATATGCTCCAGCAAGGGAGATATCAATATTTGATTATTCAAATATAATATTCTCAGCTATAATAAGCTTTTTTGTTTTTGGAACATTACCAGATTATTTAAGCTTTATTGGTTATTTCATAATTTTTTTAGCCTCTTACTATATTTTTAGTTATAATAAAAGATTAGACAAGCTTGAGAGAAAATAATTTGCAAAAAGTTAAATTATTTTAATTATATTATATATATAAACATAGAATAGTATTATATATTATAATTAAGAGGGTTGGTGATTAATAATTGATAGGTTTTATTATTGTTGGTCATGGAAAATTTGCAACAGGGCTATATAGTGCTTGTAAGCTTTTTGATAAAACTTATTCAAATGTTAAAGCAGTTGATTTCCTTGATGGTGATACTTTGTATGAATTAGATAATAAAATTAAAGTAGCATTAAATGATTTAGAAGTATATGAGGATATAATAGTGTTTTGTGATTTGTTTGCAGGAAGTCCATTTAAGATGGCTTTAATGAATTCTATATATGATTATAATAGATTCACTGTTTTATCTGGTGTAAACTTACCAATAGTTTTAGAGGGGATTATGATAGGACAGAACTCCACTTGTGATCCAATAAAACTTATTAAAACACTAAAAAATGAATTCCCAAGTACATTGGTTCATACAGTAGATGAAAAGAAGGTAAAATAACCCCTCCCATTAGTTGAGAGGGGTTTTATTTAGCCTAATATTTTCTTTACCATAGGATTTATTTTTGATCTATCGAACTTTCCATTAACTTTTGGCATAATTTCTTTCATTATTTTTCCCATATCTGAAACTCCATAGTTGCCATTTGTAATTATATCTTTAAGCATAGACTCAACTTCTTCTTCACTTAATTGTGCTGGAAGATATGGTGTTAATAAATTAATTGCGAAATTTCCTTCAGCAATTTTATCATTGTCATTTAATTGAATAGCGTATTGAAGAGCTTCTTTAAGTTGTTTAATTTGTTTTTCTATGATTCTTACAACATCTTCATCAGAAATATCTTTTCTTTCATTAACTTCAAAAGCTTTGATTTCTGAATTTACTAATCTTAAAACACTAACTGTTTGCTTATCTCTAGCTTTCATTGCAGCTATTTCGTTCTTTTTTAATTCTTCTTTTAACATATTTACTCACCTCACTGGTAATACTTACAATAAACCATATAGTTTATTCCTGTTAAAATTATATACTTTAAGGAATATTATTGCAAGGAATCTAACTAAGAGTAGTTTATTAATCTAAATTTATATATCTGCCAATAGGTAAACATTTTGAATTTGCTCCATGACCAATATCACTGGTTTTAGCTATTGGAATATTAGTATCTTTAAGTTTTTTAATTATAATATCCTCAACTCTAATAGAGTTTTGAGATTTTTCTAATTCTGTAAAGCTACCTAATAAAATACCATTAAGGTTATTAAATGCACCAATTTGTTGATATTGCGTTATAAATGTAGAAATTTTATTAATATCTCCACTTAGAGCTTCAAGAAAAAGTATCTTATTATTAAAATCTGGCATATATTCTGTTCCAGCCAATTTTAAGAAACATCTGATATTACCACCAATAACTACTCCATTCATAGAATTTCCTTGAATCCATTTATAATTAAAGTCATATAAATTATTTTCTCCATCTATGATACTATTTTTAAAATTAGAAATTTGGTTTATGCTATCTTCTCTTATAAGATTTCTAAGTTGGTAGTTGTAATTTATAGTTTTAGACTTTTTATATAGTGAATTTAAAATCACTGTTAAGTCACTATACCCAAAAAAAGGTTTGTTAGCTTCAGATATATTATCGTAGTCTAAGTAATCTAAAATTTCATTACACAAGTCTCCACCAGATAAATCAAAAATAGCTTTTATATCTTTATTTAGATAAAAGTTCATAAGCTCTTTTGCTCTAATCTCAGCATCATAAGAAATACCTTTATCATTTTTATATAGTACATTGGAACATATAACATTTATTCCAATGGAAGATAAAATATTAATTAAATTTTCTATATTAATTTTCATATTCTTATCTAGTCCATTTGAACAAGAAATTAACCCTAGTGTGTCATTAACATTCAATATATTTTCCATAAAAATCCTCCATAAATATTTATTAATTTAATTTTAAGTATAAGAAAGAAGAAGAAAAAAATCAAATAAACTAAAAATTTAGCTTGTTAAAGTTTTATATTATGTATATTTAATAAAGAATATTAACATTATAGGATGAATATTTTTATAGTATAGAAGTTTATAAGTGGAGGATATATGAAGTATAGACTTTATGTAAATGGGAGATGTAAAAATTCAAGAAACTTTCAAAGTGATATTGGTATTGGTGGAGTAATTTTAAGTGATGAAGGGAAAGAAATATCATTTTCAAGAAACATAGGGATTGGAACTTGCTGTGAAGCTCAAATTTATGCTATATTTTATGGAATCGATGAAATATTAAAGCAAAATAATGTAACTAGTATAACAGTTTATTTATCTAATTTGATGGTTGTTGATTATTTAAACGGTAATAAATTATATCTAAACCCAAGTACAGAAATTTTAGTAAACAAATTAATTAACTTTATAGAAACGTTAGAGATTTGCATATATTTTAAGTATTTTGAAGTAAATGAGTATAATTATGTTAGAACATTGGCTGAAGATGCAATAAATTTATAGAGAGCCTTTGTAAATAATACCAATGTATAGTAAGATATAATTGTAATGTAGTAAATAAATAAAAGGGAGTGATTTTATGGTTAAGAAATTACAAGTTTATAAATGTGAAATATGTGGCTCTATGGTTGAAGTTTTAAATGAAGCAAAAGGAACTTTAGTATGTTGTGGTAAACCAATGACACTTTTAAATGAAAATACTGTAGATGCAGCTGTAGAAAAACATATTCCAGTAGCAGAAGAAAAAGATGGACAACTTTTGGTAAAAGTTGGAGAAGTTGAACATCCTATGATAAATGAGCACTTCATTCAATGGATAGAAGTTATAACTAAGGATGGAGAAGTTGTAAGAAAAGATTTAAATCCAAATGAAAAACCAGAGGCTAAATTTACAATAAATGGAGAAGTGGATAGAATTAGAGAATATTGTAATTTACATGGATTATGGAGTACTAAATAATATAAAAATAAAATGCTATCTTAGAAATCTAGGATAGCATTATTTTTTATTCTTTAGGAAATTATAAAAAGTTTACCCAGTGAATAACTTTTTATAATTCCTTCCTTCAGCTTTGAAGTTCACCTATGTAATTTTGCGATGACTTGGAGCGAAGTGACGGAATAAGCGAAACTTACATAGGTGAACTTTTTTATTTACTTTATTATATACAGGTGATAGAATTACACATGGTAATAAAAAAATGGAGGTAATACAGATGAAAAAGTATTATAGTATCACTACTTTTTTGACTTTTGGTATTTTTAGTATATTGACTACATTCTATTTTCCTTATTTAAACCAACAAATTGGTTTGAATTTATCAGAAGTTGGACGAGTAGTATCTATAGGAGCGTTATTTACATTAATTGCGCAACCTATATTATCAAATAAATTTTCAAAGGCAAAAAATAAAAATAGATTTATATTAATTTACTTAGCCATTGTATTTATAGCTATAGTAGGATTAATGTTTATAAATAAGGATTTGTCTATAATATTTGCTCCAATATATGGTTCAGTTTTAGGCTCTGTAGCTGGAATATTTGAAATATATATAGAGGAGTTATCAATAAAAAATGGATATGAATTTTCAGATATAAGAAAATGGGGATCTATTGGATATGCATGCATAGTATTTATAGCAGGAGGAATTATTACTACCTTTGGTTATAGAATATTACATTTGCTTGCACTAGCTATGATTATTGCTATGATGCTTACTATTGTATTTAAACTTAATGATAATGTAGAAATTAAAGAAGTTGCGAACAATACAAAAATAACAGATTTATTTAAGAATAGAAATATTATTTTGCTTGTAATAGTAGTTTTCTTAGGTATGGGTAGCTACATGGGGCTAGATTTTGCTTATTCATCATATTTAGTTGATATAGTTGGAGATGTAGATAAAGCAAATAAAATTTATAGTACATCAATAAGCTTTAGAGTAGTAATTGAGTTTTTCTCATTTATGCTAGTTGCTAAGTATATAAGTAACGCAAATAGTAAAAAATGTCTTACTATAGCATTATCAATAGCAGCAATTAAGGTACTAATGTTTTCAAGTGGCAGCGTAGTACTTATAGTCCTTGGAGATCAGCTTCATGGAATAATGTATGGATTATATTTAAGCTTTTTATTTAAATATTTAAGAGAAATATTAGATGAAAGTTTAGTTGCAACTTCCTTTGCAGTTCTTTCTGTTTTAAGCACAGGAGGCTCTAACTTTATATATCCGTCTATATATAGTTTAGTCCAAGGGAAATTTGGATATAGTGGAATGTATATAGTTGGATTTATATTATTAGTTTTATCTGTAATAATATTTTTTACTTTCCTACCTAATTCAAAAAGTAAGATTAAATTGAATGCATAAACTATTTTGAGGTATTTATGAAAAGAAAAGTAAATATTAATAATTTAGAAATTGAATATAATTTAATATTTAAAAATAAGAAAAATATTTCAATAAAAATAGATGGTGAAGGAGAGATACACGTATTTTCACCAAAGGGCATTAGCCATGAATATATTAATAAAGTTATTATAGAAAAAAGTAATTGGATATTAAAAACCCTAAAAAAAATAAATAAAACTAATCTAATAAAAGAAAATAAGAGATTATTTTTAGGTGAATACTATAATTTGGTTATAAAAGAATCAAAGCTTAATAATATCTATATAGATAATAAAAATTTAGTAATAAATAGTTTATGCTTAGAGGATGAATATATAAAAAATGAAATAATGAATTGGTATAGAAAATTAGCAACAGATATTATTGGTAATAGAGTAATGGAAATTTCTAATAAAATTTTGTTAAAACCATCTAAAATTATTATTAAAAATCAAAAAAGTTTATGGGGGAGTTGTAACTCTAAAAAAGAAATTAGGTTAAATTGGAGATTAGTGTTAATGCCTTATTTCGTAATTGATTATATTATAATCCACGAGTTATGTCATATTATACATATGAATCACTCAAAAGATTTCTGGGACTTAGTTAAACAGTATTGTCCTAATTACAAAGAAAGCAAAAATTGGCTAAAAGAAAATGGAGCTATGCTAATGAATTTAGTATAGCTCTATTTATATTATTTAAAATTATAAATAGTTATTTTATAACATTTATAACATTATTTTTATAAAATTAGTATTTCATATTTTTTAATATAATTATATAATGGTAATTAATCATCTAAATCTGTGTCATAACAAAAGGATAAAATCAGTTATTTAAAGTTTATTTTTATCTTTCTTTATTTTAATATATAATTTCCTTAAAAATTAGTATTTAAAATTTATTAATTCATTTATCATAAGATTCACTTTGAAAATTATCATTTCAATAATTATCAAAATATTTCTTATATTTATTTAAAGTCTTAATAATTTTCTTTTTAAAATTCAATTGTTTATTAAATTTTATAGATAAAAAAGTTATTATGTATTTAAAATAATATTTAATATATAGTGATTTTTGGAAAATAGTTTAAAGTTTATCTTAGAAATATAGATTTTGAATTTGTTTTAGTAATTTAAATTATAATTTTTATATACTTTATAAGTTTTTTATAATGAAGATTTGGAATACTAATTTTATCAATAAAACTTAGGAGAAAACATATGAAAAAAGTTATTATTTTATTACTACCAGCAATTTTAATTCTTTATGCTTGTACAAATACAAGTAAAACAGATATTAATGAAGAAGAAACTAAGAAACAAGAACAAAGTGATTCAAATGAAAGAAGGATAGAGAATAAAGATGATACTATTATTTTTAGAGCCACATCTAAAGAAAGAGATGTAGATATAAAGTCTCTTATAAAAAAGGTAGAGAAGGATCTTAATTCTAAAGGATTTTCATCAAAAGTAATTAATAGAGATGGAAACTCATTATATATAATGACTACTGGCTTGGAAGTAAAAGATATAAGAGTTCATAAACTTAATATAGAAAATAAAAATAAATTTAATATTCATGAATATATAACTAAATATAGAAATGAAAATTATGAAGCTTTATCTAAATCATTAGAAAATGAAGAATATTTAATTATTCCAATTAATATAAAAAAGGATTTTGAGGAAGAAGCAATATCATGGATTACTAGTGATGGAACTATTAAAGTATATGAAATAACTGAAATCGAAACTTATGAAGAATAAATATTTTAATTAGGAGGGGTGTTATGAAGAGAATTATAAAATATTTATTAAAAGAAAAAAAAGCCTTAGCTATTGGTACAATTTCTATGATATTAATTATATCTATAGATCAAATAACACCTATGTTGCAAAAAATAATAGTTGATAATGGAATAATAAATAAAAATTATTCTATTATTTTACCAATATTATTTGGATTTTTAATATTAACATTGATAAAGGCAATATTAGGTTATTTAAAAGAATATTTATACGATTATATAGGTGTAAAAGTTCATTTTGATTTGAGAACAGAATTGTTTTCGCATATACAAAGCTTTGAATTTAATTACTTTGATAATACTAATACAGGAGAATTAATGTCTAGAATAGGCGAAGATATTGAGAATATATGGCAAACTATTGGATTTGGACTTAGGCTTTTTGTTGAAAATATATTATACTTTATATTTAGTACAATAATATTATTTTATTTAAACTGGAAACTAACATTGATTTGTTTAATTATATTAGCACCTATAGGAATTATAGCTTATAATTTAGAGAAAAAATTAAATAAAGGATACGAAGAAATTAGTGATAAAACGGCAGAAATAAATACAATGGCACAAGAAAATATAGCTGGAGTTAGATTAGTTAAAGCATTTAGTAGAGAAAAGCATGAAATAAAGAGATTTTTATCCTTAAATAAGGATTATTATGATCTTAATATGAAGCAAGCGAAAACAATTTCTAAAAACTTTCCTTTCGTGGAGTTTTTGACAAATATAAGTCTAGTTGTAATGATAATATTAGGGGGATATTTTGTATTAATAAATGAAATATCATTAGGAACTCTTATTGCATTTTCAGGATATATATGGAATCTTATTTGGCCTATGAGAATGATAGGATGGCTTATGGATATACTATCAAAAAATAAAGCATCTGCCTTTAAAATATTCAATATACTAGATAGGAATACTAAAATAGATACTGAAATAGGTGAAAAAGTTCAAGATATAAAAGGTGATATTGAATTTAAAAATGTATCTTTTAAATATAATGATGATCTAGTATTAAAAGATATAAACTTAAGTATAAAGTCAGGAAGTACAGTTGCTATTATGGGAGCTACAGGATCAGGAAAGTCTACTCTATTATCTCTTATAGGAAGGTATTATGATGCAACTAATGGAGAAATAAAGATAGATGGAATAAATGTAAAAGATATTAACTTAGGTGCTCTTAGAAATAACATGGCAGTTGTACAACAAGATACATTCTTATTTTCAGATACAATTAAAAATAATTTAACATTTGGAAATAGTAGTGCATCAATTGATGAAATAAGGGATGGAGCAAAAAAAGCTTGTGCTTTAAATTTTATTGAAGATTTAGAAAGTAATTTTAAAACTGAGGTTGGCGAAAGAGGAGTTGGACTTTCAGGAGGGCAAAAACAGAGACTATCAATTGCAAGAGCAATAATTAGACAAGCTCCAATATTAATATTAGATGACTCAACTTCGGCATTAGATATGGATACCGAGCATGAGTTATTAAAGAACCTTAATTATATTAAGAAAAATAAAACAACTTTATTAGTTGCTCATAGGATATCAGCTGTTAAAAATGCAGATTTAATAATATTTATGAAAGATGGTTGCATAATAGAAAAGGGAAATCATAATGAGCTTTTAAAGAAAAAAGGACACTATTATAAAGTATATCAAGAGCAATTTAAAGATTTCAATAATTTGGAGGTTATTTAAAATGCCTAAAGATAATGAAATGATTAGAAGCAAAAAAGAAGTTATTTTCAGGCTATTTTCATATTTAAAAAGGTATAAGCGAGAAACTATAATCTCGATAATACTTATGGGCTTGATTACTATTTCAAATAATTTAAATCCTTATTTAATGAAAATAGCTATAGATGATAACATAAAAAATAAAGATATAAAAGGATTAGTTCTAATTGGAATATTTTTAATTATAATAAATATATTCACTCTTATTTTTTCTAAAATAAAATGGAAAATAGTTAGTTATGTGACCAATAATATATTAGTTAATATAAGGATGGAATTATATACTCATATTCAAAAGTTACCATTTACCTTTTTTGATAGTAGACCTGTTGGAAAAATATTAGCTAGAGTAATGGGAGATGTTAATTCATTAAAAAATTTATTTGATCAAAGCATACAATCAGTTATACCAGAATTGATTAATTTGTTATCAGTAATTATTTTCATGTTAATGTTAGATGTAAAGCTTGCAATAGCATGTATTTTATTGCTTCCTATTTTAGGTCTAGGAATGTTTTTCATAGAAATAAACTCAAGAAAAAGATGGAGTGAATATAGAAGTAAAAGATCTATATTAAATGGTTTTACACATGAAGATATCTCTGGAATTAAAGTAGTTCAATCATATGCCAAAGAAAATTCTACGGATTTAAAATTTAAAGATTTAGTTTGGGATCACTTAGAAAGTTTTTTAAAGGCTGTAAAGATAAATGATTTTATTTGGCCATTAGTAGAACTTTCATGGGGAGCAGGAACTATTGTAGTTTTTTTTGTAGGTTATAGGTTAATAAAAACCGGTAGTATAGAAGTAGGAACATTAATTGCCTTTACAATGTATATAGGTATGTTTTGGAGGCCTATAATGAATTTATCTAACTTTTATAATACATTAATAACAAATTTATCGGCAGGAGATAGAATTTTTGAAATTTTAGATATAGAACCATTTATAAAGGATGATTTAAATAAACCTGATATTGGATCTATTAATGGTGAAGTAAAATTCAGAAATGTATCTTTTGGATATGAAGATAGCTTAGTTTTAAAAAATATATCTTTTAATGTTAAGAAAGGGGAAAAGATAGCACTAGTAGGTGAAACTGGCGCAGGTAAAACAACAATAGTGTCATTATTAAGCAGATTTTATAATCCCAATGATGGAGAAATATTAATAGATGATAAAAATGTAATGGATTATAATTTACACTCATTGAGAAGTCAAATGGGAATTATGCTTCAAGATACCTTCTTGTTTTCTACTACAATAAAAGAAAATATTAGATATGGAAAGTTAGACGCTACAGATGAGGAAATAATTGAGGCAGCAAAAGCTGTGAATGCTCATGAATTTATATTATCTTTAGAAAATGGATATGATACAGAAGTAAATGAAAGAGGTTCAAGGCTTTCATTAGGCCAAAGGCAACTTATATCTTTTGCTAGAGCATTATTAGCAAATCCAAGGATATTAATATTAGATGAAGCTACATCTAATATAGATACTCAAACTGAAATAATAGTTCAAAAAGGTATAGAGAAACTTTTAGATAATAGAACATCTTTTGTTATAGCTCATAGACTTTCTACAATTAGAGATTGTGATAGGATAATTGTAATAGAAAATGGTGAAATTCAAGAAGTTGGTTCTCACGATGATTTAATTAAAATTAAAGGAATATATTATAATTTATTTAAAGCACAATATAGTTTTTTAAATGAAGGTGCATAAAACAAGGTATATTTTTAAAATAATACTAGAAAAATATCAATATAGTATTTATAATAGATTTATAAAACTTTTAGAAAAGTAATAAGGAGAAAAACATGAGAGCTGTATATAGAAACCCAAAGGAGTTAGCAACTTGCTTAAAAGATTTAGTTGATAATTATTTAGAAGATTTATTAACTTATGATGATTTAGAAAGTAAAGTAAAAAAAATAGTTTCTGCAAATGGAGATAGAGTTTATAAGGAAGGTAAAATTTCATTGAAAATCTATCCTTACCTTGGTGATGAAAGAGTTGAAATAATTGATAAAATAATTAAAAGCTAAAACAAATAAAAGCCTCCATAGTTAACTATGGAGGCTTAATTTTAAATATAATTATATATTAAGAATATTGAGTTTCTTTTCTTCGTATTGAATTTTATCAAGCGAATGCTTTAGCGTTAAAAATTCCATTTCAACTTTATCAATTTTTTTAGATATAATTTCTCTATATTTTTCTGAAGTAGAGTTTTGATTTTGATCTAATAATAGGCTTAGCTCTTCAGAAAGCTCAAACATTCTTAGCGCTGCTTCATAGCAACTATTTATTTTCATTGAATCACCTCAAAACAATAATAACAATATTATACAATAAATGTAAGAAATAGTCAAATGTTATAAATGTTTTAATATTATATATTTAAAAAATTTAATATTATTAAGGATAATATATTAAAATATATTTAAATGCTTATAGTATAAATGTGTTAAATTATGAGGAGTATGCTTATGATAAATAAAATTATTAAAGACTTTAAAGAATATAGACCTTATATAAATGGTTGGAAGGAGATGAAAAGGGCGTCTGTTGTTATTTTGCTTGCAGAAATAAATAATAAATTAAATATAGTTTTTGAGGTAAGAGCTAAACACATGAGAAGTCAACCAGGAGATATAGCATTTCCTGGAGGAAAAATAGATGATAATGAAAATGAAAAGGAAGCAGCTATAAGAGAAGTATGTGAAGAGCTAGGGTTAAATAAAGAAGATTTTGAGATAGTATCTCCACTTAACTTATTAATAACACATTATGATCTATTAATACATCCATTTTTAGGATATATAAAAAATTTTGAAAATATTGAAATTAATAAAGATGAAGTAGACCATATATTTCTAGTTCCACTAGAGTACTTAATAAATACAGAACCTCGTGAAGAGATTAATAAAATATTAGTTGATAGAACCAGTGATTTTCCATTCCACTTAATTAATGGTGGCGAAAGATATAAATTTAAAGAAGGTAAATATAAATCTTTATTCTATGTATATAATGATTATGTTATTTGGGGAATTACCGCTAGAATTCTTGAAGACTTTTTATATTGTCTAAAAAATAAAGGCTAGAAAAATTTTTCTAGCCTTTTATTTAAATACTATGAAGTATAAAATACACTATAAATATAAATGAAATTATGTACATAGTAATTGAAAGTTGATCTTTCTTTTTAGTTATAAATTTCATTATTGTATATGAAATAAAACCAAATGCTATACCGTCTACTATGCTAAAAGTTAATGGAATTAATACTATAATTAAAAATGCAGGTATAGCCTCTGAAATATCATTAAAATCAATATGAACTATTCCTTTAATCATTAAGCTTCCTATGATTATTAAAATTGGTGCAATTACTTCATTAGGAATTAAGCTAATAAATGGAATAAATAATAATGAAATTAAAAGAAGTAGTCCTGATATAAATGATGTTAATCCAGTTTTTCCGCCAGCAGCAATTCCAGCAGAGCCTTCGACTGTAGAAACTGAGGGACTAGTTCCAAGCAAACCACAAGCTATTGTAGAAATAGCTATAGCATTTAAAGCTTTATTTTGTTTTTCAGGAGATTTCAGCAATCCATTAATTTGCCCATGTAGTAATCCTATATTTTCAAAAACTAATACTAATGTTAAAGAAAATGTAGCAATCCAAAATGGAATAGTGAAAAAGGCGCTTAAATCTATATTAAAGAAAATCCCTTTATATTCACTAAAATTAGGAAGAGTAAACCTTAATCCAGTTGTATCAATAAAATTCAATGCTATAGCTGCTATTGTTCCTATAACTATACTTATTAAAAAACCTCCAGGAATATCTTTTGCAAATAGTATTACTGTTATTAAAAACATAACTATAAAAAATATTACTCTAGGATCTGAAAGAGATCCTATTTTAACCATAGTAGAAGGATCAGAAATTATTAGGCCTCCTTTTTGCAAACCTAAAAATGTAATAAATAAACCTATTCCTATGGTTATTGCTTCCTTTAAGGAGTTTGGTATAGATGTATCTAATATTTTGGCTAGTGGAGTAACAGCGACAATTAAAAATAATACTCCTGCAACAACTACACTTGCTAATGCTTGATTAAATGAGAGTCCCATACTTAAAACTATTGTATAAGTAAATAATGCATTAATTCCCATACCAGGCATAATTACAAGAGGAGCATTGCTCATTAAAGATACTAATAAACATCCAATAAATGAAGCAAGTACTGTTGCTATTATGAGTGGCTCTTGTGATATTCCTCCAGCGCTTAAAATACTAGCATTAACTACAATAATATATACTGCAGCAAAAAAAGAAGTTAACCCAGCAACTAGCTCGGTTTTAAAATTTGTTTTGTGTTCCTTAAGTTTAAATAGTTTGTTCATCCTTTCGTTAAAAACCTCTTCTCTTTATCCCTCGCCCGCCCACATCCATCGATGCCTAGATAATTATACCATTTAATTTTTAATATTAAAGAGTTTAAGCAAATTAAAGTCAAATTTTATACATAAAAAGACAAAATTTTACCTTTAAATATACTTTTATAAAATTACAGTAAATTTATTCATTAAAGCATATTATATAAAATCAAACATGTTGACAAATATCTTTTTAATATTATAATTAAATTATAGTACACCCCTAGAGGGTGGGGGAGGTATAACATGAACGATGAAAGAAAAAAATCATTACAATCTTTAAAAACTGCTAAGGGACAAATTGAAGGAATTATTAAAATGATTGAAGAGGATAGGTATTGTATTGATATTTCTAACCAGATTTTTGCAGCACAATCATTATTAAAAAAGGCTAATTTAATAATATTAGAAAACCATTTGTCTCACTGTGTTAAAGATGCATGTATAAATGGTCAAGGTGATGAAAAAATTGATGAGATAATGAAAATTTTAGATAAGATTATAACAAGATAAAATATATTATTAGGAGGACAATGATATGAAAAAGAAAATAAATATTGAAGGAATGAGCTGTGGTCATTGTGTCGCTCACGTAAAAGAAGCTTTACAGGAATTAAAAGGAGTTTCTTCAGTTGAGGTAAGCTTAGAAGAAAAAAATGCTACAATAGAAACAACATTAGATAATAATACATTAATTTCAGCTATAGATGAGGCTGGATATGATGCTATCTCTATAGAAGAAATATAGTATTAATATAAAAAGATAAATGTTTACATAGAAACATTTATCTTTTTATATTTTATTTTAATTTAGATATTATCTCATTCATATCTTTAATTGATAGATTTAAATTTTCTAAATCGTCTACATCCAATGAGGATATTTTATTATATAAGTTTGCCTTAATATTTTTTTCTCTTTCCTTTATAAAATCATATGCTTTATCTGTTAGTTTTACTTTTATTTTTCTTCTGTCATCAGGATCAGTATACCTGCAAACGAAATCTTCAACGATAAGTTTATCAATTATAGGTGTCATATTCGGCTTTGAAATACACAAATGTTCTGCTATTTCAGAAACAGATGAGGATTCTTTTCTAGAAAGAAAATAAATAACTTTAGCATGGGAAGGGGGGATATGAAGCCCTTTAACCATTTGATTTGCATTAAAAAGTTTATTATGTATGTGCATTAATAAACCAAATAAATTATTTGATACCTCCTCAATATTATTATTAGTATTATTACTCATGGATATCCTCCTTTATTATTACTTATTATAAGTATAAACTATTTTTTTTAGTTATACAATAATAAAAGTTATTGACATATAATAGTTATGAAAATATAATTAATATATATTCATAATTAACCATACATACAATGAAATTTGAAAGGAGAAAAATTAAATGATAAAACTGACAAAATACTTAAAACCATTTATCGGTTCTATCCTTGTTGTGATAGCTTTATTATTCATTCAAGCTGTTTGTGAATTATCACTTCCAGATTATATGTCTAATATAGTAAATGTAGGTATTCAACAAGGTGGGGTAGATAATGCAGCCCCTAATATAATACGTAAAAGTGAATTAGATAAGCTTTCTATCTTTATAAATGGGGATGACCTTAAATATATAGAAGAAAACTACACATTAATAGATAAAGATAATCTTTCAAATGACGAGCTTAGTAAATATTTAAAAAAATATCCAATATTAGATGAGGAGCCTTTATATGAGCTTAATACAAAAGATAAAGACTCAATATCTAGATTAAATAGTATATTAGCAAAGCCTGAACTTATAGTTTATGGAATTGAAACGGGATCTTCTGATACAAATATGATGGGTAATATGTCAAATAATATGAATATTCCTGCAGGTACAGATCCATTTTTAATTTTAAAAAATACTCCAAAAGAACAGTTAAACAGTCTTTTAGGTCAAATAAATGAAAAATTTGATGAAATGCCTGATAGTATGATAGAACAAGCAGCAGTTTCATATGTAAAAAGTGAATACCAACAAATAGGAATTGATACAGATAAGCTTCAATCAAATTTTATTATTTTTGCGGGTCTTAAAATGTTAGGTATCGCACTTATTAGTATGGCAGCTGCAGTTATTGTTGGACTTATATCAGCTAGAATTGCAGCTGGTTTAGGTAAGACATTAAGAGGAGATGTATTTAGAAAAGTAAGTGAATTCTCAAATGCTGAATTTGATAAATTTTCTACTGCGTCCTTAATTACCCGTAGTACAAACGATATTCAACAAATACAAATGCTTATGGTAATGTTATTTAGAATAGTCTTTTATGCACCAATATTAGGTATAGGTGGAGTTTTAAAAGTAATAAAAACTGATACATCAATGACTTGGATTATAGCTGTAGCTGTAGTGTTAATTTCATTACTTGTAAGTATTTTATTTGGATTGGCTATTCCAAAATTTAAGTCAGTTCAAAAGCTTATTGATAAACTTAATTTAGTTACAAGAGAAAGTTTAACTGGTATGTTAGTTATTAGAGCTTTTAGCACTCAAAAGCATGAAGAAGTTAAATTTGATAATGCGAATAAAGATTTGACTAAAACAAATTTATTTGTAAATAGAATAATGTCTTCAATGATGCCTGCTATGATGCTTATAATGAATGTAATAACATTATTAATCGTATGGGTTGGGTCTCATCAAGTAGATATTGGTACAATGCAAGTTGGAGATATGATGGCATTTATGCAATATGCTATGCAAATTATAATGGCATTCTTAATGATATCTATGATTTCTATAATGTTGCCACGTGCTTCAGTATCAGCTCAACGTATTAGTGAAGTATTATATACTGATATAAGTATAGAAGATAAAAAACAAACAAAGAAATTTATAGAATCAAAAAAAGGTTATGTAGAATATAAAAATGTAAGCTTTAAATATCCAGGTGCAGAAGATTATGTTTTAAATAATATTAGTTTTACAGCAAAACCAGGTGAAACAACCGCAATAATAGGAAGTACTGGTAGTGGTAAATCTACGTTAATTAATTTGATTCCTAGATTTTATGATATTTCAAAAGGTCAATTACTTGTTGATGGAATAGATATAAGAGAATCAAATCAAAAAGATTTAAGGGAAAAAATAGGATATGTTCCTCAAAAGGGAGTACTTTTCTCTGGAACCATAGAAAGTAATTTAAAATATGGTTATCCAAATGCTACAGAAGATAATTTAGTAAAATCTTCTGAAATAGCACAAGCTTTAGAGTTTATAGAAACAAAACCAGATAGATTTAATACAGAAATCTCTCAAGGTGGTACAAATGTTTCAGGTGGACAAAAACAAAGGTTATCTATAGCAAGAGCTTTAGTTAAAAAACCAGAAATATATATTTTTGATGATAGTTTTTCTGCTTTAGATTTTAAAACAGACGCTGCTCTTAGAAAATCACTAAAGAAAAATATTAATGACGCAACTATGATTATTGTTGCTCAAAGAATAAGTACTATTAAGGATGCAAATCAAATTATAGTACTAGATGAAGGAAGCGTTGTAGGAATTGGAACTCATAAAGAACTTTTAGATAATTGTGATGTTTATAAACAAATAGCCTTATCACAGCTTTCAAAGGAGGAACTTATGTCATGAGCAATAATGTAAAAGATAGAAGATCTGGTGGCTTTGGTGGCCCAATGGGTGGAATGCACGCAGGAGGGAAGGCTAAGGATTTTAAAGGAACTATTAAAAAATTAATGAAATATTTAAAACCTTATAGTCTTTCAATTATTATAGTTTTAATATTTGCAATTGGTAGTGCAGCTTTTTCAATTATAGGTCCTAAGGTATTAGGTAAGGCTACTACTAAATTGTTTGAAGGATTAGTAAGCAAAGTATCTGGTGAAGCAGGTGCAGCAATTGATTTTTCGTATATAGGAAATATTATTGCGATACTGCTAGTATTATATATAATTAGTGCAGTATTTGCATTTATACAAGGATTTATAATGTCTGGAGTGGCTCAAAAGGTTTCATATAACCTTAGAAAGGAGATTTCAGAAAAAATAAATCGTATGCCATTAAAATACTTCGATAAAATGACTCATGGAGAAGTTTTATCAAGAGTAACTAATGATGTTGATACAGTAAGTAATACTTTAAATCAAAGTATGTCTCAAATTTTAACATCTATAACAACAATAATAGGTGTTTTAATAATGATGTTATCAATAAGTATAACTATGACACTAGCATCACTATTAATAATCCCTTTATCAGGAATATTAATTACATTAGTAGTAAAAAAATCTCAAAAATACTTTAAAGAACAACAATCATTTTTAGGTCATGTAAATGGTCATGTTGAAGAAGTTTATAGTGGTCATAATATAATGAAAGCTTTTAATGGTGAAGAAAAAGCTGTAGAAGAATTTGATAAGTTAAATAGTACTTTGTATAATTCTGCATGGAAATCTCAATTTCTATCAGGTATGATGATGCCTATAATGACCTTTATAGGAAATATAGGATATGTTATAGTATCTATTTTAGGTGGATGGCTTGCTATTAGAAAAGCTATAGAAGTTGGAGATATTCTTTCTTTCGTTCAATATACTAGATCCTTTACTCAACCTATAGCACAAACAGCTCAAATTGCTAATGTATTGCAATCTACAGCAGCATCAGCAGAAAGAGTTTTTGAATTCTTAGAGGAAGAAGAACAAGTATTAGATGTTGAAAATCCTTTAAGTATTGATGATATTAAAGGTGAAGTTGCATTTAAAAATGTTCACTTTGGATATAATGAAGATAAAACAATAATTAATGATTTTTCTAGTAAAATAAAACCTGGCCAAAGGGTTGCTATTGTGGGACCTACTGGTGCAGGTAAAACAACAATCGTTAAACTATTAATGAGATTTTATGAGTTAAATAGTGGAGAAATTTTATTAGATAATCATAATATAAATGATTTTAAAAGAAATGATTTAAGGAAAGTTTTCGGAATGGTATTACAAGATACTTGGTTATTTAACGGAAGTATAATGGAAAATATTCGTTATGGTAATTTAAATTCTAGTGATGAAGAAGTAATAGAAGCAGCAAAAGCAGCTCATGTTCATCACTTTGTAAAAACTTTACCAGATGGATATAATATGGAATTAAATGAAGATGCAAGTAATGTATCTCAAGGTCAAAAGCAGCTATTAACAATTGCTCGTGCAATATTAGCTGATCCTAAAATATTAATATTAGATGAAGCTACAAGTTCTGTTGATACAAGAACTGAAGTACTTATACAAAAAGCTATGGACAACTTAATGAAAGATAGAACTAGCTTTATAATTGCTCATAGATTATCAACTATAAGAGATGCTGATTTAATATTAGTAATGAAAGATGGAGATATTGTAGAGCAAGGTAGCCACACAGAATTACTTGGAAAGAAAGGATTCTATGCAAGTTTATACAACAGTCAATTTGAAAATAATGAAGTATCTTAGATAGTTCACAGTTCACAATCTACAGCTGTGAAATAGTTGATAGGTTATAGTTATTTATTAAACTATTATAAAAGCTCTAATTGGGTTTTTATAATAGTTTTTTTATTTATTAGTAATTTAAAATAATATGGAATATATTGACAATAGCGATGCTCGATATTAGAATTAGAGTATAAATAACGATAAACGATATTGGAGGAAAAATAGTTGCCTAGAGAACAGTTTCAAAATTTGACAGAGCCTATGTATTATATTTTAATGTCCTTAATAGAGGAGAGATGCGGAGTAGATATTATGACTGCTGTAGATGAGATTTCAAAAGGAAGAGTAAAAGTAGGTCCAGGAACTTTATATGCATTGCTTGGAAAATTTCAAAAGGAGAATATGATAAAGGAAACTGAGGTAGAGGGTAGGCGAAGAAGTTATATAATTACTGAAAAGGGTATGAATAGTTTAAAAGAAGAATATGAGAGAATAATGATTATTCTTAGAGATGGAGAGAAAATTTTAGGAGGAATGGTTAATGATAATAGGTAATACTAAATGGGTATATTTAAGCTTTATGCCCTATGAATTTAGGGCAATAGAAGAATATCTAGACAAAGAAGCACTTAGAGGATGGAAGCTTGAAAAGATAAAGGGTAATTTTTTAAAGCTTAAGAAGACTGAACCTAAAAGTTTAAAATATACAGTAGATGTATTAGATGAAATAGCTTTTATAGATGGCGAGAATACTGAAAAGTCTATGGAGTACAGAGAGTTTTGCAATATGGCTGGGTGGGAGTTTATCTGTGAAAAAGATAAGTTTCAAATATACTGTAGTGAAGACCCTAATGAAAGCATACCTATACACACAGACGAAGGAGAGAGGTTTGAAATAGTTAAAAAAGCTACTACTAAGTATGAATTTTCAGTATTGATAATAAATTTATTTCTTTTATATATTGCATATACCTGTATCACTAATGGAAGCTTTTTAGCTGATAATTTAATCTTATTATATTTAGGTTGCATAAGTGTAAGAGTTGTCCTTGAGGTGATTCAGTTTATAGATTTCATGAGGTGGAACATTAAAGCTCAAAAGAGCTTGGAAAAAGGAGAAGAAGTTTCTTATAATGGACGGAAAAATGTAGCTATAAAGAGTTTCCTACAAAAAGTAATAGAAATTACATTAGTAGCCTTAATTATTCTTATGGGTATAGATATGGGGAGATCTTTTGTTACAATAATGGTACTTTACTTAATAGTAGGAGTTATACCCTACATTATCAAATATTTCATAAATAAAACTGATGGAAATAATATAAAGAGGAGAAATTTATATGGTTCTAGTGTATTTTATTTATTACTAGTAGAAATTGTAGTAATAATTCTTTTATTTGAAAGTGGAATTATGAATTATGATTATAAATCAAAAGATGTAATAAGTAATAAAGTAAATACAATAACTATTGAGGATTTAGGATATGAAATTAAAAATGAAGAAAATACTTATATAAAAGAAGATAATGGGTTATTTGCAGATAATATTAATTATCATGTAGAATCAAATGCAGGATATATGAGTTATCAACTTTTTACAAGTAAGTATAAGTGGGCAATAGATTATAAGCTTAAAAATGAATTTAAGAGGTTAAGAAAGCTTGATATAAAATATGAGGAAATAGAATCAAGTTTGTCTGAAGAAGGTATAAAAATGTATTCTAATAAGTATGGAAATGAAATAGTTATTGTTTCTGATAAAGTATATTTAGATATTTCATGTTGGGATAAAGAACTAAGAAACAGTGAAATTTTAAATAAGGTCTTAGAGAAAATATTTGAAGTTAAGAAATAAATTTTTTCAATAAAAATGCAAGTAATAATTTTTGAGGTAAAGTTTGTATTTAGCTTTAATAATATTATATAAAAACTTTAGTAAAATAGTTAGTAAAAAATAGTAAAAAATATTGAAAAAGTTTTACTGGTATGATAGTATTAAATTATAAATAAAACAAATTTATAATGATTGGGAGTGTTATTATGAAAAATGAAATTAACGCTACTTTTAAAAAAGTATTTGGAGAAAAGGAAAATTGCAGAACATTTTTTTCACCTGGTAGAGTAAACTTAATTGGTGAGCATACTGATTATAATGGAGGAAATGTATTTCCTTGTGCTTTAAGTTTTGGAACTTATGGAGTTATAAGTTTAAGAAGTGATAAAAAAGTAAGAATGTATTCAAGCAACTTTGAAAATATAGGCATAATAGAATTTGATTTAGAAAATATAAAATATGAAAAATCACATGATTGGGTTAATTATCCTAAAGGTGTAATCGATGTAATGATTAAACATGGATATAATATAAATAAAGGATTCGATGTTGCTATTTATGGAAATATACCAAATGGTGCTGGACTTTCCTCTTCTGCATCATTAGAACTCTTAACTGCAGTGATGATGGACAGCTTATTTAATTTTAATATTGATAGAGTTGACTTAGTAAAATTTTCTCAAGAAGCGGAAAATAAGTTTGTTGGAGTTAACTGTGGTATAATGGATCAGTTTGCAATTGGCATGGGAAAGGAAAATAATGCTATACTTTTAGATTGTAACACTTTAAAATATAATTATTGTCCTATAGAATTAAAGGATGAAGTTATAGTTATATCAAATACAAATAAAAGAAGAGGTTTAGCAGATTCTAAGTATAATGAACGTAGAAGTGAATGCGAAAAGGCTTTAGAGGAATTAAAAACAAAATTAAATATAAACTCTTTAGGAGAATTATCAATAAATGAATTTGAAGAAAATAAGAGTTTAATTAAAGATGATATTAGAATAAAAAGGGCTAAACATGCTGTCTATGAAAATCAAAGGACTTTAATGGCTAAAGATGCCTTAGTTAAAAATGATTTAGTTACATTTGGTAAGCTTATGAATGAATCTCATATTTCTTTAAGAGATGATTATGAAGTAACAGGAATAGAGTTAGACACATTAGTTGAACTTGCATGGAATCATGAAGCTACAATTGGAGCAAGAATGACAGGTGCAGGCTTTGGTGGATGCACAGTTGCACTAGTAAAAAAAGATAAAGTTGATGACTTTATTAAAAATGTAGGACAAGGATATAAAGAAAAAATAGGATACGAAGCTAGTTTCTATATAGCAAATATAGGAGATGGCACTAGAGAAATTTAGGAGGAAGATATAAATGATATTAGTTTGTGGTGGAGCAGGTTATATTGGGAGTCATACTGTTTATCAATTAATTGAAAGGGGTGAAGAGGTTATAATTGTAGATAACTTAGAAACTGGACATATAGAAGCAGTTAACCCTAAAGCAAAATTTTATAAGGTTGATATAAGAAACGAAGAAGAGCTTGATAAAGTATTTAAAGAAAATAATATAAGTGAAGTAATTCATTTTGCTGCAAATTCTTTAGTGGGAGAAAGTATGACAAATCCACTAAAATACTATAATAACAATGTTCATGGAACAGAAGTTCTTTTAAAAGTGATGATTTCAAATAATGTTAAGAAAATAGTATTTTCTTCTACAGCAGCAACTTATGGAGAAGCTACTAAAATGCCTATAGTTGAAACAGATAGAACTGAACCAACTAATGCATATGGAGAAACTAAACTAGCCATGGAGAAGATGATGAAATGGGCAGATATAGCTCATGGAGTTAAGTATGTGTCTCTTAGATACTTCAATGTAGCTGGAGCTCATATAAGTGGAAGTATAGGGGAAGATCATAGCCCTGAAACTCATTTAATTCCTTTAATCCTACAAGTTCCTTTAGGTAAAAGAGAATTTATATCAATTTTTGGAGAGGATTATGATACAGAAGATGGCACTTGTATTAGAGACTATATTCATGTAATAGATTTAGCAAATGCTCATATTCTTGCTGTTGAATATCTTAGAAAAGAAAATGATAGTGATATATTTAATTTAGGAAATGGTAGTGGATTTTCAGTTAAAGAAATGATTGAAGCTGCAAGAAAAGTTACTGGACATGAAATACCAGCAAAAATTTGCGAAAGAAGATCTGGAGACCCAGCAAGATTAATTGCATCAGCTGAAAAGGCAAGAAATACTTTAAATTGGAAACCAGATTATACTAATGTTGAAGATATAATTGCTTCAGCTTGGAATTGGCATAAAAATAATCCAACAGGTTTTAATAAGTAGGTGAATATATGATAATTTATGGGGAAATAAAAAGGCTTATTCAATATGGGTTAAAACATGAGCTTTTTACTAAAGATGATGAAATATTTATAAGAAACAATTTATTAGATGTTTTAAATCTTGATGAATATGAAGATTGCAAAATAGAGGATGAGAACTTAAATACTCCAACAGATATATTAAATAATATATTAGATTATTCTTTTGAAAATGGAATTTTAGAATCTAATTCCCCTATATATAGAGATTTATTAGATACTAAAATTATGGGGTTATTAATTCCAAGGCCATCAGAGGTTATAAGGGAATTTAATAATCGTTATTCTAAATCAAAAGAAAGTGCTACAGATTATTTTTATAATATAAGCAAATCATGTGATTATGTAAGAACAGATAGAATATCGCAAAATGTTATTTGGAAATCCCCTACAGAATATGGAGAATTAGATATAACAATAAATTTATCAAAGCCTGAAAAGGATCCTAAGGCTATAGCTGCAGCAAAGAATTTGCCACCATCAAAATATCCTAAGTGTTTATTATGTAAAGAAAATGAGGGATATAGAGGTAGGTTAAATCATCCTGCAAGGCAAAATTTAAGGACAATCCCTATTAGTTTAAAATCAGAGCATTGGTATTTACAGTATTCACCATATGCCTATTATAATGAACACTGCATTATCTTCTCTGGAGATCATGTTCCAATGAAAATTACTAAAGATACCTTTGATAGAATACTAGAATTTGTAGAAAAGTTCCCTCATTATTTTGCAGGTTCTAATGCAGACTTGCCTATTGTTGGAGGATCTATTCTTACACATGATCACTATCAAGGTGGTAACTATGAATTTGCAATGGATAAAGCAAAGGATGTTTATAAATTTAAACTAGATAATTATGAAGATATCGAATTATCTATTATAAAATGGCCTTTAACTGTATTAAGATTAAAGGGAATGGATAGATTAAAACTAAGTGAACTATCAGATAAAATTTTATCTCATTGGAGATCTTATACTGATAAAGTTGTAGAAGTTTACTCTCATTCTAATGAAATTTCTCATAATACAATAACACCAATAGCCAGAAGAAATGGTGAATTATACGTATTAGATTTAGTTCTTAGAAATAATAGAACTAATGAAGAATACCCAGATGGAATTTTTCATCCGCATAAAGAACTTCATAATATTAAAAAGGAAAATATAGGGCTAATAGAAGTTCTTGGTTTAGCTGTTCTTCCTGCCAGACTAAAAGATGAATTGGAGATTATAAAATCCTATTTACTTGGTGAAAAAAATGATATATATAGTGATGAATCTATGAAGATTCATTTAAATTGGTATGAAGAAATAAAAAGGAAAAGCCCTTTAATATCTAAAGAAAATATTGATACAGTTATAGAAAAGGAAGTTGGAGAAGTATTTTCTAAGGTATTAGAACATTGTGGTGTATTTAAATGGAATGAAAAAGGTAAAGAAGCTATGGGAAGATATATAAATAGCTTAAAGATAACAATTAATTAAACTATACAAGGTGAGGCATTATTAAGTATGTCTCATCTTTAGTTATTATTTATATAAATAATTGAGGTGATTATAAATGGCAACTATAAAGGATATAGCAAGTGAAGCTTCAGTGTCTATATCAACAGTTTCTAGAATTTTAAACTTTGATAAAACTCTAAATGTTTCAGAGGAAACAAGAAAAAGAGTTTTAAGTATAGCTGAAGAAATGAACTATGTAACTATAAAAGAAAGAAAAAATAAATTGAAAAAATATACTGTGGGAATAATTTGTTCTTTTACAGAAACTAAAGAATTAAATGATCCATACTTTTTATCAATTAGAATGGCTATAGAAAAAAAATGTGTTGAAGAAAATATTGACTTTAAATCACTATATCTTACAAAGATATTAACCGATGATAATTCTAACTATAAAGAACTTGATGGGATAATTGCCATAGGAATATTTGAAAATAATGAAATTCAAAGACTTAAAGAAATATCTCCTAATATAGTTTTTATAGATTCATCTCCAGAAGAATGGGAATTTGATTCTATTGTTGTGGATTTAAAATATGGAGCTAGAAAAGCATTGGAATATTTACATAGCCTAGGTCATAAAGATATAGGCTACATAGGAGCAAAGGTAGTTCCTCATAATAATACTGAAAGTATAGAGCTTATTAATTATAGAGAAGCGACCTATAAAGATTTTATGTTGGAAATAGATAATTTTAAGGAAGAATGGATATTTAAAGGCGATTTTACGCCCGAAGATGGCTATAATCTTATGAATAAAGCATTAAAGTTAACTAAAGTTCCATCTGCTTTCTTTATAGCTAGTGATCCAATGGCTATAGGAGCATACAAGGCTATTCAAGAAAATGGATATAAGATTCCAGAGGATATAAGTATAGTTGGATTTGACGATATAGCTACAGCTCAATATTTATCTCCATCTTTAACTACAGTTAAGGTCTTTACTGACTTTATGGGAGAAACTGCATTAGACACTTTAATGGAAAGAATAAAGAATGATAGAGTATTAAGTAAAAAAATTGTTTTACCTGTAAAATTAATCATAAGAGATAGCTGCACCTTAGCATAATTTAATTACCCTATAAGTAATATATTACTTATAGGGATTATTTTTTATATGGGAGAGGTAGTTAAAATGATATATAAACTTGGAATAGATGCAGGTTCCACTACAGTAAAATTAGTTATATTAGATGAATATGATAAAGTTATATACAAGGCTTATAAAAGACATCTTACTAAAGTAAGAGAAACAATTTTAGAAGAAATCCAGCAGGCAAAGAATATACTAAAAAATAATTATTTTAAAGTTTCTATAACTGGATCATCAGGCTATGGAGTTGCTAAAGAATCAAATATTTCATTTGTTCAAGAAGTTTTTGCCACCACTATAGGGGTTAAGAAAATATTTAATAATATTGATGTAGTTATTGAACTTGGTGGTGAAGATGCTAAAATAATATACTTAACTAATGGATTAGAGGAAAGAATGAATTCAAGTTGTGCTGGTGGAACTGGTGCATTTATAGATCAAATGGCAAGTCTAATGGGAATAACAGTAGAGGAATTAGATAAAATTAGTTTAGAATATAAAAACATGTATCCCATAGCATCTAGATGTGGAGTTTTTGCAAAATCTGATATACAACCATTACTAAATCAAGGTGCAAATAAGTCTGATATTGCTGCTAGTATTTATGAAGCAGTTGTAAATCAAACTATTGGTGGTTTAGCTCAAGGTAGAGAAATAAAAGGTAACATACTATTTTTAGGTGGTCCTCTTTATTTTTATAAGGGGCTTAGAGAAAGATTTATTAAAGATTTAAATTTGTCTAGCAAAACTGCTATTGTGCCAGAAGATGCTGAAGTTTTTGTAGCAAAGGGAGCTGCGTTATTTGCTATAAATGAAGAAAAAACATATACATACAACAAACTAATTTCAATATTATTATCTTCAAATAATACAAACTTAGAAATAAGAAAAGAAATTCCTCCCTTATTTAAAAATAAGACAGACTATAATAAATTTATTGAAAGACATAATAGAGCAAAAGTACTTCATAATGATATAAATAATTTTACTGGTAATGTTTATTTAGGAATAGATGCTGGTAGTACAACTACAAAACTAGTTCTTATTGATGAATGTGATAACATACTATATAAATACTATGGACATAATGAAGGGAATCCTATAGAGGTTATAAAAAAACAATTAGACTATATCTATTCTAATTTGGGAAATAAAATAAAAGTTAAAGGAAGTTCTGTAACTGGGTATGGAGAAGAATTAATAAAAAAAGGGTTTTCCATAGATTTTGGAATAGTGGAAACACTGGCTCACTATATAGCAGCAAGTAGATTTAACCCTAATGTTGATTTTATACTTGATATTGGTGGACAAGATATAAAATGTTTTGAAATAGAGAATAAGGCTATAAAGAGTATAATCTTAAATGAAGCGTGTTCTTCTGGGTGTGGTTCTTTTATAGAAAGTTTTGCAAAAGCTATGGGATATGATGTTGAAAGTTTCTCAAAGCTTGGATTATTTGCAAAACATCCAGCCGATTTGGGATCCAGATGTACTGTTTTTATGAACTCATCAGTGAAACAAGCCCAAAGAGATGGTGCTACAATTGAAGATGTTTCTGCTGGTTTATCTATAAGTGTTGTAAAAAATGCACTATATAAAGTTATTCGAACTAAAAATATAGGTAAAAATGTTATAGTTCAAGGTGGAACTTTATGCAATAATGCCATTTTGAGAAGCTTAGAACTTGAATTAAATCAAAATGTAATAAGATCAAATATATCTGGATTAATGGGAGCATATGGGGCTGCCTTATATGCTAAAAGTAAGAATCCAACTACATCTAAAATTATAAATAAAGATGACCTTATAAATTTTAAGCACGAATCTAAAGGGGTTAAGTGTAGACTATGTACTAATAAATGTAATCTAACTATAAATACATTTTCAGGTGGTAAAAAATATATATCAGGTAATAGGTGTTCAAAACCAACAGGAAAATATACTGATAATACTATTCCTAATATGTATGAATATAAAAATAGTAAATTAATTAGTTATGCTAATAATGAGGGAGAAAAAGGTACTATTGGTATTCCAATGGTTTTAAATATGTATGAAAATTTACCTTTCTTCGTTAAATTTTTCAATGAATTAGGAATTAAAGTTGTTTTATCAGAAACTTCATCAAAGAAACTATATTTGAGAGGACAACACACAATTCCATCTGACACTGTATGCTATCCTGCTAAATTAAGCCATGGTCATATAGAGAGCCTTATAAATAAGAATATTAAAAATATATTTTATCCATGTATGACATATAACTTTAATGAAGAAATATCTGACAATTTCTTCAATTGTCCAGTTGTAGCTTATTATCCTGAAGTTATAAAAAATAATATATCAAAACTAAAAGATTCTAATTTTATAAGTCCTTATTTAGATTTAAATTCTGATAAAAGTACAATAGAAAATTTATATAATTCTTTAAAGAATCATTGTAGTTGGATAAGCAAAAAGCATATAAAGATAGCTTATTATAAAGCTATTGAAGAATATAAAAAATATAAACAAGAAATTTTAAATAAAGGTCAATTAGCTATTGATTACGCTAGAGAAAATAATTTGCTAATGGTTGTTCTAGCCGGAAGGCCTTATCATGTTGATAAAGAAATAAATCACGGAATAGATAAAATGATAAATTCTCTAAATATAGTAATTCTAACAGAAGACTCTATACCTATAAATAAAGATAATTATAATATAAAAATGTTAAATCAATGGACATATCAAGCTAGATTATTTAATGCAGCAAACTTTGTGTTAGAAAATGATGGTATGCAATTAGTTCAACTAGTTTCTTTTGGATGTGGGACTGATGCCATAATTGCTGATGAAACCAAAAGAATCTTAGAGAATAATGGAAAGCTATATACCCAATTAAAAATAGATGAGACTAATAATTTAGGTGCAGCAAAAATTAGAATAAGAAGTATGGTTGAAGCAGTTAAAAGTAGGTGATTATATATGAATTATGATTATAAAGTATTTACAAAAGAAATGAAAAAAAATTATAAAATATTAATACCTAATATGCTACCAATTCATTTTAGAATATTAGATAAGATTTTAAAGGATTATGGATTTGACATTGAATTTTTAGAGGATGATGTTCATGAGATAATAGAAGATGGACTAAAATATTCTAATAATGATATCTGTTATCCAGCAATGATAGTAATAGGGCAATTTATTTCTACACTGAAAAGTGGTAAATATGATATAGATAAGACAGCACTTCTCATGACACAAACAGGTGGTGGATGCAGAGCATCAAATTATATACACCTTATACGAGATGCATTAGAAAATAGTGGTTTTTCAGAAGTACCTGCCATAGGTTTAAGTTTAACAGGAATAGAAAAGCATCCAGGATTAAAATTAAAGCCATCAATTATAATAAAAGCCTTTTATGCAATTATTTATGGGGATTTAGTAATGTACCTATATAATAAAGTTAAACCATATGAAATTAACCAAGGTGAAGTAGATAAAGTTTTAGATAATTTAATTGAGAGTTTAAATAATAAATTTTCTAGTAAAAGATATCTTAGAGTAAATGAAATATCTAAAATGATTGTACAAGCATTTGATAATATAAAAATTATTGATGAGAAGAAGATAAAGGTTGGAATAGTAGGGGAAATATATATGAAATATTCTAGAATGGGTAATAATCACCTTGAGGAATTTTTAATAAAAGAAGATGTAGAAGTGGTTCAATCAGGGCTTATGGACTTTATGAATTATTGTATTCTAAATTCTATAATAGACCACAAATTATATAAAAGGGGATATTTAAAATCTAAACTTGCTAAAATAGCCTATAAATTTATTTTGAAAATACAAAGAAAAGTTAACTTAAATATAAAAAAATACTCTAAATTTAAAGAGCCTACAGATTTTGATGAAGTTAGAAAAATGGTAGATGGCTATATAGGCCATGGAGTAAAAATGGGGGAAGGTTGGCTTTTAGTTGCTAATATGCTTGATCTTATCCATACTGGAACTAATAACATTATATGCGCTCAACCCTTTGGGTGTTTACCAAACCATATAGTCGGAAGGGGAGCTATTAGAAAAATACTAGATAAAAATCACAATGCTAATATAGTTGTTATAGATTATGATCCTTCTCAGTCAGAAATAAATCAGGAAAATAGAATTAAATTGATGCTTTCAAATGCTAAATTAAATGTCTATTTATAATTAAATACTCTAAAAAAATAAGCTATATATATATAATTTATTTCTAAATATGATATAAAAAAAGATGATAAATATAAGCTTATATAGTATACTTATTTTAAATAAAGGCTGTGTTAGATGAAAATATCTAACAGAGCCTAAATAATTTAAAAATTACCATCAGGGGATAGAGAGGGTAAAATAATGACAACAACTAAACATTTTTTTGTGATAAATCCTGAAGCAGGGAAAGTTAATATTTCTGAAAAAATAAGTAAGGATATAAATGAAATATTTAAGAATTCAACAGATCAATATAAAATTTATATAACAAAAGGGAAAAATGATGCTACTAATTTTACAAAAAAGATATGTGAAAGTGAAGACGGAAATTTAAGGTTCTATGCTTGTGGAGGAGATGGAACTTTAAATGAGGTTATAAATGGAGTAATTGGCTATGAGAATGCAAGTGTATCAGTTATTCCTTATGGAACTGGAAATGATTTTGTTAGAAACTTTGAGTCAACTATAAATTTTTATGATATAAAAAAACAAATAAACTCTAATATAGAAGAGGTAGATTTACTTAATGTAAATGGATTATACTCAGTGAACCTATGTAATATAGGTTTTGATGCAAAAGTTGCTGAAAATATGGTGAAATTCAAAAAATTTCCTTTTATAAATGGACAAGGTGCTTATACTCTTTCTGTATTTTATTCATTAATTCACAAGATGCATAACACTCTAGATATATTAATAGATGATAAAGAGTTGATTCATGGTGATTTTTTATTATGTGTAATAGCTAACGGTTCATCTTATGGAGGAGGATATGTTGGGGCTCCTTTAGCTGAGATAAATGATGGGCTAGTTGACTTATGTATAATAAAAAAAGTGTCTCGCCTAAAGTTAGTAAAATTAATAAATCTATATAAGGAAGGTAAACATCTAGATAGTAAGGAATTGGAGGGATATGTTATTTATAAAAAGTGTAAGAAAATCAACATAAAATCCAATGAAAATTTTACTGCCTGCGTAGATGGAGAAATATTTATTGATAATAATTTAGATATTTCTTTAGAAAATAAAGCAATTAAGTTTTTAATACCACACAAACATATAGAAGAATAAATAAAAAGAGAGGGCTAATTTTGAGTAGCTTTATAGAATTTAAAGATGTGAAAAAAACATATAAAATGGGTGAAGTAAATATAGATGCTTTAAGAGGAGTTTCTTTTCAAATTGAGAAAGGTGAATTTGTAATAGTAGCAGGTGCCAGTGGTGCAGGTAAAAGTACAATTTTAAACATATTAGGTGGAATGGATACTTCAAGTAGTGGAGAAATATATGTAGATGGAAATTTAGTTAGCAAATACTCTGATAAAGATCTTATAACCTATAGACGTCACGATATAGGCTTTGTATTTCAATTCTATAATTTAGTGCAAAACCTTACAGTCTTAGAAAATGTTGAACTTGCTACTCAAATATGTAAAAAACCTTTAGATCCATATGAAATTTTAAATGCTGTTGGATTAGAAGAAAGAAAAGATAATTTTCCAGCTCAGCTCTCAGGGGGAGAGCAGCAACGTGTAGCAATTGCAAGAGCACTAGCTAAGAATCCTAAATTACTTTTATGTGATGAACCAACAGGAGCATCATTAAAATCAATTGATTAATAAAAATAGGATAGAAAACTAAGGTTTCTATCCTATTTTTAATGTGTAGCCTTCACTTTTTTATTAGAATACCTAATAGAACAAATTTTATAGTTAAGTATATAATATAAGATGTATATAAATCCTTAGGAGAAATATTTATGTCATACAATGAGTTTTATGAAAAATTTGGTTTTAAAAGGGAAATTGAAAGGCTAGAAAAACAAGCATATTTAGGATATGAAAAAGAAATAAGAATGATTAAATTAATGGGGATTGATGGTAATAGCGAAATTTTAGAAGTTGGTAGTGGACCAGGTTTTTTCACTAAAATTTTGTTAGATAACTTTAATGAATGTGAAATAACATCATTAGATAATGATGATAAGTTTCTTGAGTTTGCATATAACAATTTAAAGACTAAATATGGTGATAGAGTCACCTTCGTTAAAGATGATATCACTAAAACATCTATACCCGATAATTATTATGACTGTATAATTGCTCGTTTTGTCTTTCAGCATTTAAGCGATCCACTTTCTGCAGCAAAAGAGATATTTAGAATACTTAAGCCTGGAGGGAAGGTAATTATAATAGATGTTGATAGTGAACTTTGGGGGTTAACCTATCCTAAAAACAATTTAATTAAATTTTTAAATGACAGTTTATCTAAAGTACAATCAAACTTAAAAGGTAATAGAGAAATCGGAAGAGTCTTAATAACACTATTAAAATCAATTGGATTTATTAATTTAGATATTGAAGCAGTAGTTAATCATAGTGATATTTTAGGTAAGGATAATTTTAGATACAAAATAAGTAGTGATATGATAAAAGATCCTAGATTGTCAAAGTTGATAACTGAATATAATAATTTCTTTGATTTAAAGTATTCATCAATAATGCTTCTAAAATTATTCTTTTATGCTGAAAAACCATTATATAACTAATATAAAATTAGGCTTTGTTAGAAGCAAATGTTGATACGAAAGTGACTTCATTACTAATTAGCTAGTTTAAGAATTTCTATTATTTCTTTCGTAAATATTAATGGCAATGTTCCCAGTATATACTCCTTTTATATTACACTTTTATCATAGTATAATTACTTAAAGATAAATTTGTATTCTTAGGAGGAGAAATGCTTTGAACTACGCTGAAAATTTAGCAGTATTAGGCTGTGGAGATATAGGTAATTACATTGCAAGATTTGAAGACAACAAAATATACTCTAGCTTTTACTTAAAAGAAAATATTAATAATTTAAAATATATACTAGATAAATCAAAAGTAGAAATGAAAGCATCTCAGATGAGTGTTGGTGGACAATCTTCTATTCTATTACTTTTTAGATTTGCTGAAAGTAATAAATTTATTTATGGACGAATATATAATTTAGAAATCGATTTTCACAGAGAGCATATGGAAATGCTTATGTTTCAAGAGGAATTGCCAATTTGCTTTGTTGATTCTAACAATATCATTATCTCTACTACATTAGTCAAAAATGACTTCAAAAATGATATTAAAAAATATATTATAAAGAGGAAATTTAAATATAAACCTTCCTATGACTTTAAAGATGATGGATGTAAAATAGAAGATTTATGGATGTATATATAGAGAAGTGGAAAAAACCACTTCTTTTTGTTATAATAAAGAGATAATTAATTTTCAAGGTGACGAATATGATAAAACAAATTTTAGTAGAAAAATTTAATAAAGATACTTGTGGCAAAAATGATTTAGGCGGAAAAAGGATATTAGAAAATGAATTAATATCTGATTTAAAGGTAAAATGTGATGATGATTTAATTTATATAGATTCTAAAATTATATCTGAAAATTATTTTAGTGAATATAATTCTAAAATAGAAGTGGATATAAAAAGTAAAGATATATTATCTACTTTTTGTAGCTGTGATGATTATGAAAGAAATGAGCTTCGTAAACATAATTATTGTTGTAAGCATTTGTTTGCAACTTTTTATAAATTCTTAAATGAATTAGATGAATATAATGAAATTAAATCTAAATTAAATAATGATTTTATCCATAAATCTATTTTCAAAAATAAAAAAGACAATATATTAGATTTATTATTAGAAGATGAAAATAAAACAGAAATTAAAATTGAAGTTTATATAAATAAACAAGGTTTTAAAAATAGATTAGCAGCTGAATTTAAAATAGGATTAAAGGGATTATCATCTAATAAGCTATATGTTGTAAAAGATATAAATCAGCTTTTAATAGCTTATTATAATAAAATTCCAGTTAAGTATGGAAAGGATTTTACTTTAGACTTAAAATATCAAAGACTTGGCCTAAAAGAAAAGAAAATACTAGATTTTATAGAAAAAATAAAAGATATGGAATCAGCATCCTCAAATTTTATAAGAAGACAGGATAAATATATAGATGGTAAAACACTTATAATTCCAGATTTTCTTACTAGAGAATTCTTTAATATAATATCAAAGAATAGAGTTTACTTAAATGAGGGCTTTTTTTATAGACCTGTAGAAACTGAAATTATTTTTGATAAACCAAATATAAAAATTTCTTTAAAAGCATTAGAAAATGAATATATTTTAAGCTTAGATGATGGAATTTCTGAAAAGATTGATAAAAAGGGTACAGTATTTTTATATGGAAGTAGTATTTATGTACCTAATTTTGAGTACTGTTATGATATTTCCACTTATTTAAATATTTTTAATAATACTAAAGCTATAGCTATTGATAAAGATGATGAAATTAGAGTTCTATCCAAGCTTTTGCCTAAATTATATACTCTATCAGATGATATAACTATTAATAAAGCTATAAAAAATAAAATTGTAAAAGAAAAGGTTGAGTTTAAATTTTATTTTGACAAAATTAATAAAGATACAACATTAACATTAAAAGTTAAATATGGAGAGCACGAATTTAACATTTTTCATGAATACACAAATAAAATTATATATAGAGATTTAAATAAAGAAAATGAAATATTATCTTGCTTAAGGGCACTTGGTTTTGAATCATCTGGGGATAGATTTTATTTATTACTTGGAGATGAATATTTATTTAAATTCTTTAAATATGATATAGAGAAATTACAAGATATTGGTGAAGTTTTTTATTCAGAGAATTTTAAAATTATAAAACATATAAATAATAAAAATATAGTAGGTCAAATAAAAAGTGGTAAGCTAGATTATTTTGAGTTAAAGTTTAAAATTGATAATATACCAGAAACTGAAGTTAAGGATATTATACTAGCTCTTAGAGATAATCTTAAATACTATAAGCTTAAAAGTGGAGAGTTTTTAGATCTTGAAGAAATTGAACTTAAGAACTTTTTAAAGCTTTTAGATGTACTATCTTTAGAAAATGATATAGATGGAGATACCGTATTATTTAGTAAGAGTAAGAGTCTTTATATAGATAACTTTATTAAAGATAATTCTATTAGATATATTAAGGGTAAAAAAGAATTATCACAAATTCAGAAAAAGATAAAAGACATTAACAAGTTAACTTTTAAAGAACCATTAAATTTAATGGCGGATCTTAGGCCTTATCAAAAGGAAGGGTATAATTGGCTTAAAACTATGGATTACTTAGGATTTGGAGGTATTTTAGGTGATGAAATGGGACTTGGTAAAACAATTCAAGCTATTTCATTTATATTATCTAATTTACCAGCTAAGACACTTATAGTTGCACCAACATCATTAATATATAATTGGAGCAGTGAGATTGAAAAATTTGCCCCAACTATAAAATATGCCATTATAAATGGATCTAAAGATGAGAGAATTAATATATTAGGAAATATTGAAAATTATGATGTATTAATTACTACCTATAATCTAATAAAAAGAGATATAGAAGAATATGAAAAAATACAATTTGATTATTGCTTTATAGATGAAGCTCAATATATTAAAAACTGTTCTTCTCAAAATGCAGTAGCTATGAAAAAAATTAAAGCTATTAGAAAGTTTGCATTAACAGGTACTCCTGTAGAAAATTCATTAATGGAGCTATGGTCAATTTTTGATTTTATAATGCCAGGATACTTATTTGATGAAAAGCGATTTAGTGTAAGATATCATAAAAAGCTAAATGAATCTGAAGAAGTATTAAAAGAATTAAATATGCTTACAAAACCTTTTATATTGAGAAGATATAAAAAAGATGTAATAAAAGAACTTCCTCTAAAAATAGAGAAAAAACTTTTAGTATCTATGTCAGAGGAGCAAGAAAAGATATATTCTATTTATGCTAATCATGCTAAAAGCTTAATTGAAAAGAAAGTTAAGGATGATGACTTGAAAACCAGCAAAATAGAAATTCTATCCTATATAACTAAGTTAAGACAAATATGTCTTGATCCATCTGTTTTAATTAATGATTATCTTGGTACTAGTGGTAAAATAGATGCACTTATTGAAATTTTAAATCAAGGAATAGAAGAGGGGCATAAAATATTAGTCTTTTCACAATTTACATCAGTCTTAAAAAATATTGCTACTAGGTTTAATTCTGAAAACATATTGTATAGCTATTTAGATGGATCTATACCAGCAGAAAAGAGATTAGAATTAGTAAATGAATTTAATGAAGGTAATAATTCTGTATTCTTAATAAGTTTAAAGGCAGGAGGAACTGGTTTAAACTTAACATCAGCAGATATAGTGATACACTTTGATCCTTGGTGGAATCCTGCTGTAGAGGATCAAGCCACAGATAGAGCACATAGATTTGGGCAAACTAATATTGTTGAGGTAATTAAGCTAATATCTAAAAATTCAATAGAAGAAAAAATAGTAGATCTTCAAGATGAAAAAAGAAAACTAATAGAAAGAATAATTGATAATGAAAATGATATAACGAGTATTAATACTTTAAGCGAGGAAGATATATTAAATCTTTTTTCAATTAACTAGTAGCTATTTTTATACAAATACTTATTATATAAGAATTATGAAAATATCGCATTATTTCAAGATGAATATGCGATATTTTTTATTTTATAACTTTAAAGTCTTAAGAGATACTAATGAAATGTAACCTTCTAAAGTAAGCTTTTTATTAATAATATAACATATAATTATCCATTATAAGTTTTCACTTCTAGTTTTACTAATATTTCTATAGGTTATTATGCATTAACTATGGTTAACATATTATTGTAAAAGAAAACAATATATAAAGGAGGTGGAATACATGGCAAACTATAATAGAAGTTTAGTACCAGAAGCAAAAAATGGTTTAAGCAGATTAAAAAATGAAGTTGCATCTGAAGTTGGATTAAACAATTATGAAAACACAGATAAAGGAAACCTTACTTCAAAGCAAAACGGAAGTGTTGGCGGAGAAATGGTTAAAAGAATGGTAGAACAATACGAAAACCAAATCAAATAATTATAAATGATAATTATTAAAAATTAGAGATAATAAACTTATATAATAAAGAAATAAAAAAGATAAAGCTTTCTAATAAAAGTTTTACTAGTACTATAAAATAAAAAGCATTTACATTAGTAAGTGCTTTTTATTTTATAAATATTATCGAAAATTTAAGAAAATTAAATATATATGCCGAATTTAACAAACAATTAACAATGAATTAACAATCATTTAATAAAAACTCTCTATATTAATTCTTATTAAGATAAATATTTTAAATCATTTTAATAGTAAATAATAATTTATAATAACCAGCAGGAAATAATATTAAGTTTTGGGGGATAATGATGAAAAAATATTAAGTTTTGGGGGATAATGATGAAAATAGTAAAAAAGATTACTGTTGTCTCTGAGGCAACAGGAGGCAAAATAATTGATAAATATATATGTAATAAATGTAGTAAGGTAGTAAAAAGAGTACCTAGGGTTGAGACAGAAAGAGAACTTAAGTACTCTAGATTAATTTATTGTATTTGTAATGAATGTAGTAAATAATTTAGTTTATGATAAAGATTTAATTATTTATAAGTAGTATTGCAGTGACTGCTTATTAACTAAATTTCATAATTATAAGTAAGGGGAGAGGTTATGGATTTATATCACTATACAGATGTTCATGGGTTAGAAAATATATTAAAAAGCAGAAAAATAAGATTTACTTCTTTAAAATATGTAGATTGTAAAAGCGAAAATTTATCTAGCAACTTATTTGATTATGGATCTAATATTTTTGTTTCATGTTTTACAATAAAAATGAAGAAAGTGTAGAGCTTTGGAATACAAACAGCGAATATGGACAAGGAGTACGATTAAAATTTCAAAAAGATTTAATTAATGGATTTACAAAGAAATATAAAAGAGAAGATATAAAATATATAGTTCATGGAGATGGAAAAATATATAAAGTTGAGCATACAAATGATCAAGAAAAAATATATCCTAAAATTTTTCAAAAGAATAATATAGGTAAGGGAGTATTTCTCCAAAATATAGGAAAATATAAAAACTTATCTTATAAGCTTGAAGAAGAGTGGAGATATAAATTAATAGTTTGTAGTTACTTAGAAAGAAATAATGGTAACTACTGTATGCTAGAAAAAGTACCTATTGATCACTATGATGTAGATATAAACAAAGAAGCTTTATATAATATGGAGGTAACCATAGGATACAATGTAAACATAAAGGAGAAAGATAGAATCTGTAAATTGATTAATGAATATAATAATGAAAATTTTGCTCAAATAATTTGTAAAGAAAGTGTATTAAAATAATTAGATTATTTTTCAGCAAAGAGTCAACAGTTTTTTGGATGTCTAATTCTGTAATATCACTTAATTCCTTATTATCTAATGAATTAAATGTTCTAGGCACTAGATTATATGTTTTACAATTACTAGACATAAAGTTCTTAGGGGTTGTACTAATTGGAATATTAATGAGTAGAGGATCGAATTTTATACATGATTTATTAGTAAAAATAACAAATATAAAAGCAAAGTAGCATTTGGGAGTAATTGTCCTAGGTGCTACTTTTTTTATAAGAGTTTTTATTTATACTATTAATGATGACTATTATAACTTGCTTTAGAATAAGTTGTTAGTTTTTTTGTGAACTAATCATGGAATCCTTACTAATGTTAGTTATTTTGTTTTTCATAAACATATGACACGTTACATAAAAAAATAATATAATATATTATCCTTGAATTATAGTAATAAGGTGAGTAACAAAAGAATAATAGAGGCACAAAGGAGATAATCAAATGAAAAATCAAATTTATGACTATATAATTGTAGGGGCTGGTACAGCAGGTGCTACTATTGCAAAAACCCTTACGGATAACAGAGAAAATTCAGTATTGGTTTTAGAAGCAGGAGAAAATAATGATAATGATGAACCAATTCGTAACTCTACCTTTGCACCTGTACTACAAAGTCTCTTTTTCCCACAATACTTTTGGCAGGGTCAAGGAGTACCTCAAGACGAGCTCAATAATAGAACATTCCCTTGGACCACAGGAAGGTTATTAGGAGGTGCTTCTTCAGTTAACCGTCAACTATGGGTAAGACCTACAACTGCAGTAATAAAAAATGGCAAGCGCTACTTGGTCCACTTTGGTCTCCAGAAGAGGTAATTGAAAGATTCAAAGAATTAGAAAAATACAATGGACGTACAAATAATCCTGAGGCTCGTGGCTTCAGAGGGCCTGTAGATGTTAGACAAGCTCCTGTTAATCCGACTAGAATGGCTCAAAAACTTGCTTTGGCTATTGAAAGAGCAACAGACTTTGAAGAAATACTAGATTACAACAATCCGGATACACCAATAGGGCCGTATACGCGTAATCAATACACTCAAGAACCGGATGGCACTCGTGAAAGCTCTTCAACTGCATTCCTTTCAAGAAAAATAGTAGATAAAGAAGGCTGCGGAGTAAATGGAAGAAATTTAATGTTGCTGACTAAATCTACTGCTGTTAATATAATTTTTTGTGATAATATTGCTATTGGCGTTGATTTTCTAAGAGAGGGTCTCTACTTTAGCGCATTTGCAAGAAAGAAAGTTATAGTATGCGCAGGTGCTATTAAAAGTCCTAAGCTGTTAATGCTATCAGGAATCGGTCCAGCAAATGAACTTAGAGCAAAAGGAATTTCTGTTATATTCGATAATCAAAATGTTGGTAAAAACCTTGCTAATCACCCCATAATAGCTGCTATATTTTCTACTAATCCGAATGATAAACCAGTACCACCTGATGATCCAAATGCTCATTTGATAGCAGGAGCTTTCTTACCAAATCCAGCGCCAGGATCAAATCCAAAGTTGAGAGCGGTACAGATAGAACCATTTTTCTCCAACAATACTTTAATTGTAGGAATATCTCCTATACAACCTAAGAGCCGTGGCTTTGAAATGATACAGGCAAATGATTCACTTAAAATTGAACTTGGAGATGAAGAATTCTTAGAGAATGAGGATGACATGAAATTATTAAAAGATACTTTTAAAGTGTATGTTAAAAACATTGCAGCTAATCTTAGAGCTATTGATCCTAGGTATCAACTTCTTTCACCAACACTTGATGTAATTAATGATGATACAAAACTTAAAAACTTTATCAGACAAAATCTAAGTTTGACGTTCCATGAGGAGAGTACGCTTAGAATGGCACGTTCTGCTTCGGATGGTGTTGTAAATTTCAAAGGAGAAGTTTTTGGTGTTAAGAATTTGGTTGTTGCTGATAATTCAATAATCCCATTTGTTGCAGATGGTAACACTTCTGCACCAGCATATCTTATAGGACTAACAATTGCCCAACAATTATTGAAAGAGGATAACACAAATCAAAATAAATGCTAATAATATAGAATAGGAATCCGCCAAGAATTTAGGTGGATTTCCCTTTTTCTTTATATAAATTAAATAAAAAGTAAACAGAAGCTTGAAGAGATCAATAATGAGTATTAAAATTAATTTGTTATAAAAATATAAATACATACATATGATGTGAGGTTGAAAATGAAAATACGAAAACCAGGTTACTTTGATGAATTTAAATGTATAGCTTCTGAATGTGAAGATACTTGTTGTGCTGGATGGGGAATAGTTATAGATGAAGAAACTCATAAGCGTTATTTATCTGTAGAAGGTAAATTTGGAGATGAATTAAGAAGTAAAATACTTAATGAAGATGGAGAAAATATTTTTGCTTTACAAGGAGATAGATGTTCATTTTTAAACGAAAATAATTTCTGTGATATATATAATGAACTAGGAGCAGATAGTCTTTGCTATACATGTAGACAATATCCACGTTACCTAGAGGAATTTGGTAACTTACGTGAAATTGGAATATCTTTATCCTGTCCTGAAGCTGCAAGAATAATACTAAGAACAACTAAAAAAGTTGAATTTGAATTAACAGAAAATGCTGAAGAAGTTAATAGCTACAATGATATAAATCCAATGGTTTATATTAATCTTATGCAGTGTAGAAAAATAGTTTTTGATATTTTACAAAATAGAAATTTAGATTTAAAAATTAGAGGCTCCTTAGTACTTATTTTTGTAAATGAAATTCAAGAGAAGATAGATTTAAATGATATACAATCAATTAAAACTGTTAAGGATAAATATTTAGATAACGACTTTATTAATGAAACTATCAATAAACTTGAAAAATTTAAAGAAAAGAGAAATGAAAAATATCTTAATATAAATGAAGTTATTAAAGTCTTTAGAGATTTAAAACATATAAAACCTAATGATATTTTAGGCTTAGAAGATGCATTAAGATACTTTTGGCAAAATGAAGATGATAAAGCTATTTATTTAGATATTCATAAAAGCTTTAATGAATATTATAAGGGTAAAAGCTATCACTTTGAACAAATCTTAGTTTATTTTGTATTTAGATACTTTATGAAGGCTGTTTTTGACTATGATGCTTTAGCTAAAATTAAAATCGCATTAGTAAGTTATATAATGATTAAAGAATTATGTGTAGTAAGGTATTTAGAAAATAAAGATTTTACAGAAACAGATATGGTGGATATAGCACATACTTATTCTAAGGATGTAGAGCATTTAGAAGAAAATATTGAAACATTAGAAGAGTTATTTGAAACAAATGATGTGTTTAGTATTAAAGAATTATTAGCTATTTTAATGAATTAATAAGGTTATTTTGCTTTTTAACTTATGACTTTTTATTGTTGTAACTTTATAGTATAATAGTCATAAAACCTTATATTTACAGGTTTGTACTTAAATTTATGTTTGTGAGGTATAAAAAAATATGTTAACTCCAATGATGAGACAATATTTTGAGATAAAAGAAAATTATAAAGACTGTATTTTATTTTTTAGATTAGGTGACTTTTATGAAATGTTCTTTGAAGATGCTAAAATAGCTTCTAGAGAACTAGAATTGGTTTTAACTGGAAGAGACTGTGGCCTTGAAGAGAGAGCACCTATGTGCGGAATACCATTTCATGCAGCTTCATCTTATATAGCAAGACTTGTTAATAAGGGATATAAAGTAGCTATTGGTGAGCAAGTTGAAGATGTTTCAGTTGCTAAAGGAATAGTTAAAAGAGATGTTATAAAGGTTATAACTCCTGGTACATATATAGAAAACACTGAAGACAGTGAGTATAAAAATACTTATTTAATGTGCATAGTTGAAGATGCTGGATATTACGGGTTAGCCTCTTCTGATATATCTACTGGAGAATTTAAGGTAACTAGTTTTACAGCAATAAAAGCAAGTTTATTAGATGAAATAACTAAAATTGCTCCAAAAGAAATAATTGTAGATATAAACATAAGTGAGGAATTATTATCAGAAATAACCTCTATATCTTCTGCATTAATTACTAAGAGAGATCTAAGTAAAAGTATTTGTTCTGAAAAAGAACTTCTAGAGCAGTTTTCAGAAGTATGTGTAGCTAACTTAAATGATTTATCTAAAACTGTTTCTAAAGCTTTATTAAAATATATTTATGATACTCAAAAGATGACATTAACTAATATAAATTTATTAGAGTATTATGACATAATTAACTATATGACTATAGATGGTAACTCAAGAAGAAATTTAGAGCTTACTGAAAACTTAAAGGAAAAATCTAAAAAAGGTAGCTTAATTTGGGTATTAGATAAAACTTCTACTTCTATGGGAGGAAGAGCCATAAGAAAGTGGATTGAAGAGCCTCTTATAATAAAATCTGAAATAGAAAAAAGATTAGAAGGTGTAGAAGAGCTTTATAATAATGCATATTTTAATGAAGATTTAAGAGCTCTACTTAAAGAGATTTATGATGTAGAAAGAATTGTAGGTAAAATTTCTAATAAAAATGCCAATGCTAAAGATTTAGTTTCTCTTAGATGTTCTCTTGAAAAACTACCAGGAATAAAGAAACATTTATCTTCAGCTAATTCATGTATTTTAAAGGAATGGTATAAAGAATTAGATGAGTTAACTGATATTAAGGAACTTTTATCTAAATCTATTTTAGATGATCCATCTATTGCCTTAAAAGAAGGTAACATAATTAGAGATGGATATAATGAAGAAGTAGATAGTTTAAGAACGGCTAAGCTTCATGGTAAGGAATGGATATCTGCATTAGAAAATAGGGAAAGAGACTTTACAGGAATAAGATCACTAAAGGTAGGTTATAATAAAGTATTTGGTTATTATATAGAAATATCAAGAGCAAATTATAGCTCAATTCCTGAAGGTAGATATATAAGAAAGCAAACTTTAGCTAACGCTGAAAGATTTATAACTCAAGAATTAAAAGAAATGGAAGATAAAATCTTAGGAGCTGAAGAAAAATTAGTATCTTTAGAATATGATTTATTTATATCTGTAAGAGAATCTATAGAAAAGGAAATTGCAAGACTTAAAAAAAGTGCTAGAATTATTGGAAATTTAGATGCCTTATCTACTTTATCTATAATAGCCGTAGAAAATGATTATATTAAGCCTAATGTAAATGAAGATGGTATTATAGAAATAACTGAAGGTAGACACCCAGTAGTAGAAAAAGTTATTGGGAAAGGTGAATTTGTTTCTAATGACACAACCTTAAATTCAGATGATAATAGATTACTACTTATTACTGGTCCTAATATGGCAGGTAAGTCTACATATATGAGGCAAGTTGCATTAATAACTCTTATGGCTCAAATAGGTTCCTTTGTTCCAGCTAAGGCTGCTAACATTTCTATATGTGATAAGATATTTACAAGGATAGGTGCTTCAGATGACTTAGCAGGGGGAAAATCTACCTTCATGGTTGAAATGTGGGAAGTATCTAACATACTAAAAAATGCTACATCTAAAAGCTTAGTATTACTAGATGAAGTTGGAAGAGGAACTTCAACTTATGATGGGCTAAGTATAGCTTGGTCAGTAATAGAATATATATCTAAAAATAATGATCTTAAATGCAAGACTCTTTTTGCAACTCATTATCACGAATTAACAAAGCTAGAAGGCGTTATTGAAGGTGTTAAAAATTATTCTGTTGCTGTTAGTGAAATTGATGATACTATAATATTCTTAAGAAAGATAGTAGAAGGTGGCGCAGACCAATCCTATGGAATAGAAGTTGCAAAGCTTGCTGGATTACCAAATGAAGTTATCAATAGAGCTAAAGAAATATTATCTTCACTAGAAAGCTCTTCAGAAAATAATTCATTAGATATTACTTCAATTAAAGAAGTTGCAACTGATAAGGATGAAGATAATAAGTCTATTAATAATACAAAGGCAGTAGAAATTTCAGAAGTTAATTGTTCTAATAATATTAAAGAAAATTCTATAGAAAAAGAATTAGAGCCTATAAATAATAATGTATTGGAAGATACTAATATAAAGAAAGAATCTAAAAATAAAAAGAATTTTAATGATGAAATAAATGATTATCAAATAGATTTTACTATGATAGAAAAAGATAATTTAATTAATTCAATTGCTGATATAGATGTTATGGCTTTAACTCCTATGGATGCAATGAATACATTATACAAGTTAACACTTGAAGCTAAGAGGGTAAAGTAATTGAGGTGAATATATGAAAAGAATAAATCTATTAGATGAACATACCTCTAATAAAATAGCAGCTGGAGAAGTGGTTGAACGCCCTTCTTCAGTTGTTAAAGAATTAGTAGAAAACTCAATAGATGCAGATGCTAAAAATATCACCGTCGAAATAGAAGAAGGTGGTATTTCTTTAATAAGAATTATAGATGATGGTAATGGAATACATAAGGATGATATTAAAAAGGCTTTTATGCCTCATGCAACCTCTAAGATTCAAAATGTAGAGGATATATATTCTATTATGACATTAGGCTTTAGAGGGGAAGCATTGGCCTCTGTAGCATCTATATCAAAAGTACTTTTAAGGAGTAAAATGGATGGAGATGATTTCGGTTCTGAAATTTCAATAGAAGGTGGTGAAATACTTTCTGTAAATGAAACAGGAACTAATAAGGGAACAATAATAGAAGTTAGAGATTTATTTTATAATGTACCCGCTAGAAGAAAGTTTTTAAAATCTACTTCAAGGGAAGGTGCATTAATAAGTGATATAATTTCAAGGATTGCATTATCAAATCCTAATATATCAATAAAATTTTATAATAACGGTAAAAAAGTACTACATACCTATGGAACAGGTAACCTTAAGGATGTTATTAGAACTGTATATGGAAAGTCTATAAGTGAGAATTTAATATACTTTGAAAGTGCAGAAGATGCAATTCATTTATATGGATATATAGGTAAAGAAGAAATAGCTAGAGGTTCTAGAAATAATCAAAGCATATTTGTAAATGGTAGATATATAAAGAATAAAACTATAGTTGCTGCTATGGAAAATGCATTTAAATCTTTTGCTACTGTAAATAAATTTCCTTTCTTTGTGTTATTCCTTGAAGTATATCCTGAGTTTGTAGATGTTAATATACATCCAACTAAGGCTGAAATTAAATTTAAAGAGGATAGAGGAATATTTAAAAAGGTATTTGATGCAGTTCATAAAGCTTTTAGAAGTGAAGTCTTTAATGATTTTTATATTCCTGAAGAAGAAAAAGAGCAAAAGGATGAGGTACCTACTGAAGTAGTAGAAAAAATTTCATTCAATATAAATTTAAATGATACTTATTCAGGCAACTTACCTTTATCGCAATATGATGATATTAATAATAAGAGTAAGGAAAATGAATTAAGCAGTAATATACAAGGAATTTCTTATGATGATTTAAGAAGAGAAGAAGAGCTTTATAATAATCTTAAAAATCTAAAAGAGCTTGGTAAATTAGATATTAAGATGCCTAATAATTTAAATAATGAAGATAATAGTAATAGCAATAAATATAATCCTATAGACTATGATTCAAATAATGTAGTACGTGAAGATAAAAGAGAATTTGCAAATAATGAAATAAATGAAGAAGTATCAATTATTAAGGAAAACATAAATAATTCAGAAATTAGAAATGCAAAATTCCCTAATTTAAAGATAATAGGACAGTTTAATAAAACATATATATTAGCAGAATATGATGAAGTTTTATATATGATAGATCAGCATGCTGCTCATGAAAAGATTCTTTTTGAAAAGTACTTAAAGAGCATAGAAGAGGGTGATATAGTAGTACAACAACTTCTAGTACCAACCTTAATAGATCTAACTAATGATGACTTTTGTTATTATGAAGAAAACTCTAATATATTTACTATGGCAGGATTTAATGTAGAAAGCTTTGGTGGAAATACAATAGCAATTAAAGAAGTACCATACTTCTTAGGTAAACTAGATCCAAGAAATTTATTTATAAATATCTTAGATAATATAAAATCATTAGGTAGTGGAAAGACAACAGAAGTAAAATACAATAGAATTGCAACACTTGCATGTAAAGCTGCTGTTAAAGCTAATGATTACTTAAATCACGTAGAGATGGAAAAACTTATAAATGATTTAAGATATATAGATGACCCATTCCATTGTCCTCATGGTAGACCTGTAATAATAAAGTTTACAAACTACGAATTGGATAAAAAATTTAGGAGAATTGTATAAAAGGAGTAACAATGAAAGACAGAGTTTTAGTTATAGCAGGTCCAACAGCAGTTGGAAAAACAGATCTATCTATAAAGTTAGCAAAAGAATTAAATGGGGAAATAGTTTCTACTGATTCAATGCAAATATATAAGTATATGGATATTGGCTCTGCTAAAATTACTAAAGAAGAAATGTGTGATGTTAAGCATCATATGATAGATGTAGTAGATCCTAGTATACCATTTTCCGTTGCTGATTATAAAGAAATGGCACAAAAGTGTATAGATGATATTTTATCTAGAGGAAAGCTTCCAATATTAGCTGGTGGTACAGGGTTATATATAAATGCTTTAACTTGTAATATGAATTTTACAGAAGCAGAAAATGATTTAGAGTACAGAAATGAATTAGAAAAGCTTGCAGAAAGCTATGGAAATGAATATATCCATAATATGCTTAAAGAAATAGATCCTATAAGTTACAAAGAAATTCATTATAATAACAAAAAAAGAGTAATTAGAGCTTTAGAAGTATATAAATTAACTAAGAAACCTTTTAGTTCCTTTAATGCAGGCGAAGAGTTTTATAACGGACCTTATGATGTAAATTATTATGTACTTAATATGGATAGAGAAAAACTTTATAATAGAATAAACCTAAGAGTAGACATAATGATGGAAAGAGGTCTACTTGATGAGTGTATAAAATTAAAGGAAATGGGGTATAATTCATCTGTACAGTCAATGCAAGGAATAGGATATAAAGAGATATTTTATTATTTAGAACATAAAATATCATTAAATGAGGCTGTTGAAATGATTAAACAAGGATCAAGAAATTATGCTAAGAGACAATTAACTTGGTTTAGAAGAGATCCTAGGTCAATATTCTTAGATAAGGATATTATTACTGAAGATGATATATTTAAAAAAATAGTTAATGATTTATTACTATAAAATATATAATTTTATTATATAAAAATCATATGGAGGTGATTTAATTGACTAAGCAACCTAACAACTTACAAGATATATTTTTAAATGGAGCAAGAAAAAATAAAATTTCCGTTATTATATATTTAACTAATGGATTTCAATTGAAAGGGTATGTAAAAGGCTTTGATAGTTTCACGGTTGTACTAGATTCAGATGGAAAACAAATGTTAGTATATAAACATGCTATAACAACTATTACCCCTCTAAAACCAATACTATTTAATAATGAAGAAGAGTAGGCAAATAATGCCTACTTTTTATTATTCTGCTTTGAAAATAAATTAAAATATGATAATATTTAATTTATCTGATATATATAGTTTATACATAATTACTTAGAAGGGAGAGTTTACATATTATTAATAAATATGTAATGATACATTATGTTAAGAGAAACAGAAGAATTAATGATGAAAAATTATAATTTTAAACAAAAGACTTTTGAATTGTATAAAGAGGCTTTAAAAGACGTTGAAGAGGTTTTTGGATCTTATGATGAAATAAGAGAATACAATCAATTAAAGGTGTTAAAGGCTTTCCAAGATGAAAGGATTAGTGATTCACACTTTACAAATTCATCTGGTTATGGCTATGACGATATAGGAAGAGATTCCTTAGATAAAGTTTATGCAAGAGTATTTAATACTGAAAGTGCATTAGTTAGACCTCACTTTGTTAATGGTACACATGCCATAGGCTGTGCTTTAATGGGAAACCTAAGAACTGGAGATACAATGGTATGTATTTCAGGAGCACCTTATGATACATTACATAACATAATAGGAATAAGTGGTAAAGAAAATATAGGTTCTCTTAGAGAATATGGAGTTAACTACAAACAAGTTGATTTAAAAGATGGTAAATTTGATTTTGATAAAATAAAAGAAGTGCTATCTACTGATTCTTCAATAAAGCTTGTACATATTCAAAGAAGTACTGGTTATGGATGGAGAAATTCATTTCTAGTAAGTGAGCTTGGTGAAGTTATTAACTTTGTAAAAAGCATAAGAGAAGATATAGTAGTTTTTGTTGACAACTGTTATGGAGAGTTTATAGATACTATAGAACCTACAGATGTTGGAGCTGATTTAATTTCAGGCTCTCTTATAAAGAATATAGGTGGGGGAATAGCACCAACCGGAGGATATATAGCTGGTAAAAAGCCTTATGTTGAACAAGCTAGCTTTAGATTAACTACACCAGGAATAGGAGGAGAGTGTGGCTCAACATTTGGAGTTATGAGACAATTCTATCAAGGCTTATTCTTAGCTCCTCATATAGCCATGGAAGCTGTTAAAGGCGCTGTATTTTGTTCAAGAATAATGGAGCTTGCAGGTTTTGATGTTCTTCCTAAATATAATGAAAAAAGAAGTGATATTATTCAAGCTATTAAGTTTGGAAATAAAGAAAATCTAATCAAATTCTGTAAGGGAATACAAAAAGGTTCTCCAATAGATTCATTTGTTGAATGTGAACCTTGGGCTATGCCTGGTTATAATGATGAGGTTATAATGGCAGCAGGAGCCTTTATACAAGGATCTTCTATTGAATTATCTGCTGATGCTCCAATAAGAGAGCCTTATATTGCATACCTTCAAGGTGGACTTACTTTTGATCATGCTAAGATAGGTATTTTAATCTCTTTAAATAATATAGTATAATAGTAAGAAAGTAATATATAACTAAAAAACACCATTAGCTTTTGTATAAAATAGCTAGTGGTGTTTTTTATTATTCATCTATATGAAAAATCATTTCTTTAATATATTCTATATCTATATTTTTATCTTTATCTTTTAAAGTTTTTTTAGCTTCACTATCGTTTATATTTTCTAGTATCTGATAACAGTATTCATCTTCATACTCTGAATCATTTTCTTTATCTAAATCAACACATATTTCTGTTACACTAATATTTGAATCAATATATTCAAATGGAGTTACAATTAACTCTTCACCAATAGAGTCATCTATACTAATTAATATTGAAAATATTAAATCTGGAACAGATATAATTGCACAGGAAGAAGCAATGGCATATATATAAATATTAAACTCTAGTATATAGCTAACTATAGTTGGTATAAAACCTAATAGTATAAAAGGAAGTATTAATGATAATATTAGTCTAACTTTTTTTATAGGTTTATTAGAAGAAACATAAATATTCATATTTAAAGGATTAAATTCTAATTTAACAACATTCTTTTTAAATGCATTTGGAAAGAATACTGCTTTTAAGAAAGCATAAGGAATTTCTAATATAAAGTATAACACAACTAATAGTACTAAGAATTTAATACCTACTTTTATAAAATCATCACCAAGGTAAAATAAACTATAGCCTAATCCAAAAGCGTATATAGAAGCCACAATAACTTTCATAAGTAATACTATAGAAAAAAAGTCTTTTTTAATAATATACCCTTTGCTATCTTCATTTATAAAATAATCATTTGTCTTACTATCTTTTTTAAAAAGAGAAAACTTCAAAATTACACCTCCTAAAATAGTAATAAAAAAATAAGAGTCATACAATATTGTATGACTCTTATTTTTTAATATGCTCTAAATAAACCAACTAATTTACCTAAAATAGAACAGTCTTCAACAATAATAGGGGATAAGCTATCATTTTCAGGTTGAAGTCTTATATGATCCTTTTCTTTATAAAAGGTTTTTATAGTAGCATCATTTTCAATTAATGCTACAACTACATCTCCGTTTTTAGCAGTTTGAGATTTTTCTATAATTGCATAATCTCCATCATGAATACCTATATTAATCATGCTGTTTCCTGTTACTCTTAACATAAATAATTCTTCATTATGCTTTATATAATCCATTGGAATAGGAAAAGTATCCTCTATATTCTCAGTTGCTAGAATAGGAGTTCCTGCAGTAACTCTCCCTACTAATGGAATGTTTAGCATTTCTTTTTTTACATTAGAAGTTTCCAAAATTTCTAATGCTCTAGGTTTGGTTGGATCTCTTCTTATTAATCCTTTTTTTTCTAATCTTTTTAAATGGCCGTGAACAGTTGATGTAGATCTTAAATTAACAGCGTCACAAATTTCTCTAACTGAAGGTGGGTAACCTTTATTCTCAGTATATATTTTTAAGAACTCATAAATTTCTAATTGTTTATCTTTTATTTCGTTCATTTTAACACCTCACTCTATTATTAACATTATAGCATAAAGTTTAGTTTATATCAAACTTATGTTCTGGAAACTAGAGTTCTTTCCATTGATGTTTGATTATGTAATATATATTTGATATAATATAATTTGTTTTAATTTTATAAACATAGGTGGTGTAGTGATGGATATTAAGAAATATAAAGAAGATGATTATTGTGATATATATCCTAATAGAATCTGTGATAATTGCGGTGATTGCTTAGAAGAAGAAGGTATAGATGTAAGAGCTATAAAAATAGAGGATATAGCAAAAACTGTTGAAGAAAATGAATATCTAGAAAATGAATATAAAAAAATGCTAGAGGCATTAAAAGAAGAAGAATTATTATCTAAGGAAAATGAATTAAAAGAAGAGTATTCACTAGAAAATGAATCTTCAGAATATGTAGATGCATTTGATCATATTGAATATATTGATGATTTAGAATTATTTGAAGAAGATTCATTAGAAGAGCTTACAGAAGAAGTTTTTCCGGGAGTTAGAAAGTTAAAAGGGAAGTTTTAATATACCTTTAATATAAATGGTTAAGATATAAAGATATCTTAACCATTTATATTTTAGATAAAGGATTTGATTTTACTGCATCTCTTAGGATTTCTTCATCTACATGAGTATAGATTTGAGTAGTAGATATATTTTCATGTCCTAATATACTTTGTAAGCTTCTTATATCTACATTTCCATGCTTGTACATTAATGTAGCAGCTGTATGCCTTAATTTATGAGGAGTATATTTATTATCAACCAATCCTAAATTAGTTATATGTTTCTTAACTAACAATTCAACAGTTCTTTTATTTATAGGTTTAAAGCGGGAGGAGAGTAGTAGATACTCTTTATCTTCACTTGTGCATTTAGAACTATCTCTTACAGATAAATAATTATTAATAGCTTTTAAGCAAGCTTCATTTAAATAAACAGTTCGTTCTTTATTACCTTTGCCTATTATAGTTAAAGTATCACCTTTAATTTTATCTATTTTAATGCTACAAAGCTCTGATAAACGCATACCACAATTTAAGAACAATGTTAAAATACAATAATCCCTATAATAATTTTTATTTTCCTTATCCAATGAATTTAGTAAATTTAAGCTTTCATCTAAAGTCAAATAAATAGGATGCCTTTTACTTATTTTAGGAGACTCTAATTCTAAAGTGGGATTATCATCTATTATTTTTGCTTTACCATGAAGAAATTTAAAATAAGATTTTAAAGTAGCGACCTTTCTTGCCCTTGCATAATTTCCGTTTTCTCTTTGTTTTTCAGTAAAAGATAAAAAAGCATATATATCTGTTAATTTTATATTTTTAATAAAGAAATTATCTATTTCTCTAATATCTATTTCTGAGAATTCCAAAGAGTCATCTTTAATAAGTCCTTTGTATATCTTTAAAAACCTAAAGAACATTGTTAAATCTATTTCATATCCCTTTATAGTATTAGGGGATTTCCCCTTAATAGTTTCTAGATAATTCAAAAAATTTATAACTGATTCTGGTAAGTTTCTAATTTCAACTTGTTGAATTCCATACCTATTTATAATAGAATTATCGTTCAAATTCAATTTATCGACAGAATTCAACTCTATACTCATCTTGGAATTTTTCTTATATATCTTTTGAGCTTTTTTTATGCTTCGATTTATACCAAGTTCTTTAAGCCAAATTTGAACATTTCTAACTCCAGTATCATAAATTTCTGCTAGCTGTGAAGTTGATAATTTGTGTATTTCAGCAAGTTTAAATAGATCTTCAATTATATATTCATATCCACGTTCAACACCTAAATCGTAGTAATTGGAATAAACCGAATGAAGTTTTTTCTTATCTTTACTTGATAGTTCTACAACTAAAAGATTTTTTACGTCGCTAGTATATAAAAAATCTTTATACTTATATGTTTTCGTTCGTCCTGTAGACATTTTTCACCTCCAAAATCATTGTAAAGCCTTGATTTTATTATATCATAGCGTTTTTAAAGTTACAATAGTACGAAATATAATAAATGTATATTTAGCGAAATAAAATTAGCTGTTTTTTAAGGTGTTTTTATAATATTTTTATTAATTAAGCTATCTTAATGTTTAAATTTATATATACCCTCTGTATCTCTTTATATAAATTTAAAATAACGACATGATTTTACCTAGTATAAACTTAATAAATTTATTTGTCTTTATTTATAGCAAAAATGAATTTATTAAATATTTTTAGCTTATTTTGCTATACATAATTATCGAATAATTATATTCACATTTTTATCCACTTGTTGTTATCAATTATTAATTTATTAATTTTAATAATAAAATAAACATATTAAACATTATGTAAACTAATTTAATAAACAATGCTTTTATTTAGCATTGTTTAAATTATTACATCTTTATAATTATTATCATTAAAATTATCTATATTAATATTATATTCTGTAGTCTCCTTTGATTTTAATATATACTTCCACATTCTTTTATCATAACCATTTATAACTACATTATTATTATCAATATCTCTTATAGAAAATTTTTGGGATACGCTTTTTAGATTCCAAAGTTTTATTTTTGGAGTATTTAATCCTAAACTTAACCATTTTTCATTAAACTTTCCATAACTATTTAAATCTAAATCTTCGCTACTACTATATATATAAATTATAGACTTAGGAATTTCTTCATTTTTAAAATTCTTTTTAACTATAGTAAATAACAACAAGTCTAATGCTGAAGATAGATCAATATTATAATTAATGCAGGAATCTAAAATTATTTTTATATCTTGAACAATATTCAATCCTGTTACTTTATTGAATTTAGGATTGTTTTTAAAGGACATATAGTAGTTTTTAAAGCTGTTTAAATTCATTTTATTATATAAGAGTATTGTTGTAATTAAAATTTCAAAATACCTACTATCTCTTTTCAACACTTCTGTTTCTATGCCGTTTATTACTAATGTATCTTCAATATTATCTTCACAGCTTTTATATTCTTGTATAATATATTGCCAATTTTTTATATACATATCTTCTGTACTGTTCATCTCCAAGTTATTCAAGTTTTTTATAATATCAGAGACTATATTTTCTGGATTCTTAAATGGAAAATTACTATTAACATTTCTTTTTATATATTTCTCGAAGTTTTCTTTATCTCTTTTAATAAAAGCTTTTTTGTATTTAATAATATTTAATCTTGTTAAGTTTTTATAATTTATATTTAAGTAATCTTTTCTACTTAGATCTCTTTCTACTATACCAATTTTTCCTCTTAGACTAGATAAGAGTTTTCTATATTCTTTTTGAGAGTATCCCAATAATTTTCTAGTCTTATTGCCTAAAATTATAGACTCTTTAGATGATGTATTTTCAGATTTTAGCCATTTACCTAAGGTTGACGGTATTTTTGAATTTATATCTATTTCTATTTGGTCTTTAAATAATTTAACAACGTCTTCTTCTAGATTAGTGTCAAATAAATAATATAAATCATCCCAACGTCCATACTTAGGGATTAAAGTTAGATTATTCTTTATATATTTAGTATGTTCATTTGCTAGGTATTTAATTAAAATTCTAAAAATTCTCTTTTCTCCTAATCCATTTATTTTATCTCTAATAAAAAATAAAAGTCTTAAGCTATATGCGGAGTCATAATAAAAGACTTTTAGATAGTTTTCTATAATATCTTCTTCTTTCGCAAATCTAAACAAGGAGATATTCTCTAGAAACTCTTCTATAACACTTTTATTGTTTTCATATTCATCTACCCCAATTTCTGAGACTTTATATAATTCTTCTCTTATTTTATTTAGTATACTAGACATAACTACCTCCTTAAATCAATACAAGACACGCTATAAAAATAAATATTACATATAAATATGGCTGCAAGTGTCTTTTCAAGATACATTTTTAATTGGGCTGTTAGTATCTTTTCATTATTATTTTATTGTAAACATTTAACTTTTAGAACAAAAAAAGTGATTATTGCACTTTTTATAATTCTATAATTTTTATAATTAACTCCTTAAGAATTAATTCTGATTTTGAAGTACCATTTTTAAAATATCTAACTTGTTTATAATTTATACCATTTAAATTTAAATCTATTACATCTATTTTATCTCCTATATATGTAATTGGCTCTTTTCTACCTTTTAAATATATTGATACTTTCATATTCTTTTCATACTCCCTCTATTAATAATATTTAAAATAAAAAATATAGTATTAGTTACATTTTAATATAACTATACTATATTTATAATACCATATTTTATTTGAAAATATTAAATGGTTTACCTACTGGTAAAAATACTTTCCCAAAATGTTTATTTAACACTGCTGCTCCACTTCCATAGAATGAAAAAATTGAAATCCCAAGTTCTGAAATGGCAGCTAAATTATGAGAAAAGTGTGGCATAATACCAAAAGAATTTAGCATTAAACCTATAAAAAGTAAATCTATTAGAACGAAAATAAAGAACAATACCTTGGTAGTCTCCATAGCTCCTATAGTCATAAATAATGTAAATATTAAATAAGCTAAAAATGCAAAGCCTAATTGTTTTGTATCAGCAGCTGCTGAAAGTTTTTCTCCGAAAACCCCATTTTGTATAAGCCAAGTCATTCCCATGGCATACCAAAAGAATGCATAAGCTCCAAAGGCAGTAGCTCCAAAAGTATTGTTATGTTTAAAATCGTTTATACAGGCAAATAATTGAGCGGTAGCTCCTAAAAATATAGCCCATGGTAATACAAGAGATACCCCTTGTGTAATTCCTAATTTTTGAGATGAAGCAACTAGTGTTATAACAGCTAGTCCAAATAATCCCAATGCTGAAGGATCTGCAACTAAAATTTTTACTTCTTTTGTTTCTTCCATGATTTCCTCCTATGTAATGTTATTGACAACCTTTAAAAGATTATCAAATATTTTAAAGGTTGTCAATAAGGCATCTGAAAATAAATAATAAGTCAAAGATGGGAAGTATATTTTGAGTTAGACAAGGAAACAGGTTCCGCAGATAGTAGCACTATCTAAGGGTTCTGTTGACGCAGTATAACACAAAATAGACGAACATTCTGACTTGCTTATTTTTTGAAGATGCCTAAAGCAATTCACTAATTTATCTATTTTTATACTCTTCTATTTTATTAGAGATATCCTCCAGATATTCTAACCTCTCATATTTAAATAAAAGTTCTTCTTCTATAGTTTCTTTTTCTTTCATAAGTTCATTTAAAGCTCCATAATCAGATGAATTTTTGCTCATTTTTAATTCAATTTTTGATATAGAATTTTCTAAGTTTTCTATAACAGAATATATTTCTTCAAATTCCTTTTGTTCTTTAAATGTGAATTTAGGTTTATTAGATGTATTCTTATACTCCTTTTGATCGGATTTTTTTACTTTTTCTTGCAATAGTGGTTTTTCTACTGATTTTTCATATTCCTTATGTATTAAATAATCACTATAGTTACCTACATACTGCTTTATATAACCATTACCTTCATAAGAAAAAATTTTATTACATAATCTATCTAAGAAATATCTATCATGTGATACTATTATAACAACTCCAAGGAATTCATCTAAGAAATCTTCTAAAAGTTTTAAAGTTTCTATATCTAAGTCATTTGTTGGCTCATCTAATATAAGTACATTAGGAGATTCCATTAGAATTCTCAATAAATGTAATCTTCTTCTCTCTCCTCCAGACAACTTTTCTATAGGAGTATATTGCATGGTTCCATCAAAAAGAAATCTTTCGGCTAATTGAGATGCTGTAATATTATAACCATCATCTGTAGGAATATTTTCTCCGCCCTCTTTTATATAATCTATAGCCCTTTGATTTAAATCCATATGACTATTATCCTGTGAAAAAGTCCCTATACTTACCGTATCTCCTACTTCTATATTCCCCTTATCTGGTGTTAATGAGCCCATAATCATATTTATTAAAGTAGTCTTTCCAGCTCCATTTTTTCCTATTATCCCTATTCTATCATTTTTAGAAAATATATAATTAAAATCTTCAATTAGTACTTTATCATCAAATGATTTAGATAGATTGTTTATTTCTATAATCTTTTTACCTAATCTTCTTCCTATAAAAGGCATCTCAATATCAGTATTAACTGTTACATATTCAGTATTTACTAACTCATCAAATCTTTGAAGACGGGCTTTTTGTTTTGTAGTTCTAGCTTTAGCTCCTCTTTTTACCCATTTTAATTCTTTTATTATAAGTTTTTGTCTTTTTTCTTCCATTGAAGCTTCAATTTGTAATCTTTCAACCTTTTTTTCTAGAAAATCACTATAGTTACCTTCATATAAATAAAGATTTCCTCTATCTAACTCTACTATTTTATTCGTTACTCTATCTAAGAAGTATCTATCATGAGTAATCATGATTAAGGCACCTTTTCTAGAGTTTAAGTATTCTTCTAGCCATTCTATTGATTCTGAATCTAAATGGTTAGTTGGCTCATCAAGAACTAATAATTCACAAGGAGTTATTAATGATGAAGCAAGAAAAACTCTTTTCCTTTGCCCACCTGATAGTTCTGACATCTTCTTATTAAAGTCATTTATTCCTAGCTTTGTTAATATTGTTTTAGCATCACTTTCTAGATCCCATAAGTTCATGGTATCTATTTTACTTTGAAGATCTATCAATTTATCATTTAATGATATATCATTATTCACCTTTTCTAACAATTCTTCATACTCCATTAAAAGCTTCATTTCAGGAGTATCTCCTTTAAATATCTGTTCTAAAATAGTAGCTTTATCATCAAACTTTGTATCTTGAGCTAAATACTCTATTCTTATATTTTTTCCTTTTACTATCTTTCCATCAAAAAATTCATCTCTTCCAGTTAATATCTTTAATAAAGTAGACTTCCCTGCTCCATTTAAACCTATTAAACCAATTTTATCACCATCATTTATATTTAATGTAATATTATTTAATAATATTTTTTCACTGTAAGTCTTACTTACATTTTCTAATGTAATTAAATTCATATAATTCTCCTTAAACTATTTATCTATTAGTATATATATCTATTTTAAATAAAAAAGTAAGCTTAGACAACTGTAAATTATCTAAGCTTATCTTTTATTGTAGGGCTATTCTGCTCTTATATTTATTTTCTATTAATTTATATACTGGTACACCTACAATTGTAACTACTACAAATTCACCAATTCCTACTTGAAGCATTGTTAAAACCATAGGTAAATTAGCAACAACACTAAGCATCCATCCTATTATAATCCCATTAAATATAGTTGGCCATAATGATGCTATTATTAAACTATATCTTTTAGATTTTATGTACTTAGATGTAAGAGATATTGCAGATACACTTAAAAAAGTAGCTGCTGTTCCAAAGACCATATCTGCGATTCCATATCCTCCAAATACATTAGATAATAAACATCCTACAGTTAGCCCAACTATGTAAAATGGATCTATAAAAGCTAATAAAACTAAAACTTCTGATAATCTAAATTGTATAGGTCCATAGCTTATAGGAGCAAGTACTACAGTTAAAACTGTATAAATGGCTGCTACTAAAGCTGTTTTAACTAATTTTTTTGTAATGTTTTCTTTCAAAGTAATCTCCTCCAAATGATATTATTTATAATAAAAAGGCGCCTAAAAATTAGACACCTCAAAAAATACGAATTAAATAATACTACAAATTTACTAGTTATAAAATTAAAATAGAGGACTCAAAAAATGAACCCTCTACGAATAAAATCACACTTAATATAAATTGCAATTAATTACCGTAGTTTTATTTATAGACAGGAGGTTTACGAACTGTCTTATTTAATTTTTCTACAACATTATAATTTATAATCTTAATAATGTCAATGTATAGCTACAATTTTATCTAAATAACTAACTAAATTAGTTAACTCCTTAGATTTATCTAGCCACCAATCTCTACTCCATATACGATAGAGTTTTATATTTTTACTTCTTAAATAACCATTTAAATAAATATCCTTTATTGAGCAACTTGAACTTCCTCCTATAATTTCTCCATCAATTTCAATTAATACAAGTATATTTAATTTTCTATCTTTAACTGCAAGAGGAATTCTAAATATATCTATGGATACATTGTATTCAACTAGATATCCTAAGCGCTCTAAATATTTGTATATATAATTTACTATAGGATTATTTCTATAGTCCCTATTAACTAATGACTTCTTAGTTTCAACTATATCAAAATTATTGAAACCTAAAGAATTTAAGCCTATGATCTTATTCTTAGATAATATTATTAGATTGTTATCAAATTTATGAAGATCAATTAAATTATTAATATAAGAGCTAGTTAAGTCATCTAATATTATTATCTTATCAAAACCTAAAGTATTTATATCTTCTTTAAAAAGATTTAAGTTATCTAAATTAGTGATTACACAAGGAAATAAATTTTCATATAGTTCTTTGTTTGTAAAATCAATTTTTTCTATTGTATTTATTGAAACATGCAATTTTTCCCGTAATATATTATTCCATACGCAATTAATAGAATTTAATATTAAATTATTTTTTGTGATTAAATCCTCTTCTATATCATGAATTAATTTATCAAAATCTTTATATTTATCTAGAATATCAAGGTTTGTAGTTTCCTCATCTTCTATTTCTAAATAAAGCTTTAATTTAGGAATACTTAAAATAATATCATTTAATTCTTTTTTATCTTCTATATTTGCATAGCAGTAATCTAATATATCTCTATCTATTCTTCTTATGGTGTTAATGTAGCTAATAGTATCCTTTATATTGTATGATATATTGATTATTTTCCTATATAGAATCAACTGATCCTTTATATCATCTCCTTGGACTAATTTAGATAATAGTTCCTCATAAGTTTCATTATTTAGTATATCTTTTAAGAACTTAATATTTTCAATATATAGTTTTAAAATTTTAAAATTATCCCTGTATTCTTTTGTTATTTCTTCTTTGATATTTAAAAATTCATTTAAATTTTTTTCATATATAGTATTGTTCCTTTTTTTATTAAATATACTTAAAATTCCTCTTTGTTTTTTGTGACTTAATAAATTACAATTATATTTAAAATTTACTATATTAACTAGATTACTTATATCCATATCATTCGTAGAAGGATTGACTAAAAATGTTTCTATAAAATCCTCAGTGTATTGAGAATAAATAAAAGGCACTTTAAAAACACTATCTTTGATTAATTCATCAATTTTATATATTGCCAAACTCAATTTATTATAATCTGTTGAATTATTTAAAGTTTTAAATATATTATTATCTATAAATCGCCTATATTTTATGTATTTTCTAACTACATCTGAGTTTAAAATTCTATTTACAGAATCACTTATTTCATTATAGCTATAATTTTCTAAAGGTTTCTTTATTCTATATATTTTGTAGTATTTAAAAATAGGGTCATACTTATTTAATTTTTTATTAGTAATTGAGTATTTCTCTATCATTGCTAAAGAATTTTCTTTTTCTATAGAGAAAAACCTTATTATACTTAGTAAATCATTTATTTTTCTATCTATGTTTCTGGATAATAGGTCTACCTTATTTATAGCTGTCTTACCAGTTGATTCTGGTAAATTTAATATTTCTTCTTTTAAACTATGTTTAATATTTTCTTCTACTAAATCAATTACTTCTGTTCCTAGGTTATTTATAAGATCAATTTTCTTTATTTTATCAATATAATTATTAGATATAATTAATACTTGTTTTTTATTAAACATTAAATTAGATAATATATTTTCAAGTATAGACATTAAATAATCTTCATCACAATTGTTAACTAATAAATTATTTTCTGTATATGAACAATTTAAAATTAACTCTCCTATATAATCCAAATTAGATACTTTAAAAATATCTTGTTCTTCAGCAAAATTACCTACCATTTATTAAATCACGCTGCTATTTAAAGCAACTCCCTCCTGTTTATTTTAAGTTAATAGTGTTAATACAATATATTCATAAAAATTACAAATTATAATCATATTTTAAATTATAATTTTCATTTATTGTCTATAATACTAATAGCTTAAAAATAAGGAGTTGATCTTTTGAAGAAAATTTTAAAATTTATAGCATTACCCATAGTAACACTTATAATAACATGCATACTAATTGCTTTTTACTTCAAAGGGGCACTTATACTGACAGTAGATATACTTCATGAATTAAAAACTTCTAATAAAAGTATAGAAACATTAAGTGAGCTAACTGATTATTATTGCTCTACTTCAATGGATATTGAGGGTTTAAGATATAAGGATAGTTTATCGAACGATGTGTTTCTAGATATATATAAATCAAATAAAAATGATAAACCTTCACCAGTTATTATTTATGTTCACGGTGGAAGCTGGCTATATGGTGATAATGGAATACCAATAGGATTAGATCCTGTTGTAGAAGGATTTAATAAAAGAGGATTTAACATAATAAGCCTATCTTATGAACTACTTAAAGAGGATACCCCTATTTCTAATCCTATAAGTGATGTAAAAGATGCTATAAGATGGGTTTATAAAAATGCTGATAAATATAATTTTGATACTGATGAAATTGGCTTAATTGGAATATCTTCTGGAGCACATTTATCTTTGTTAGCAGCTTATTCAAACGAGGATGACTTTATTGGTGATAAAGAGCTATCATCTTATCCAGCTAAAGTTAAATATGTTATTGATGTGTTTGGTCCAACTGAATTATCTACACTAGATTTCTCATTAGTAGAAGATGAATTTAAAGATGAAATTTCAAAAATAAAAAATACTTCTCTCTTTAAAGAATTATATAGCCCTATTAATTATGCTACTAAAGACTCTCCAAACACCTTAATAATACATAGCAAAAATGATGAACTAGTTCCATATAAAAATTCGCTAGATTTATATAACAAACTTCAAGAACTAGATGTTAAATCTAAGTTTTTAAGTTTAGATTCTGGAGGACATGATTTTGATGGGTTTAGTAAAAAAGAAATAACCGCTTTAACTTTTGAAATTTTAAAATTTCTTACTATAAATACTTCATTATAAAAAAGTTGCCAAGGCGAGCTTACTGAACCGTCAACTTTTTTTCACACATTTTAAAAATATAATTTCCTATAGAATAAAAAGGCTAGCTATAAAAAGCTAGCCTTTTATTAATTATTATAATTAACTCCATATTTAATGTAATAATCCTCTATAGCATCTTTCATATTATCATCTATATGTATTTTACCGTTAACTTCTCTATTATATAAGTAATTTACTACTTCTTTCATTGTAACTATCGGGTATGTAACTATTCCGAAAACTTCTTTTATTTCTTCTTGTGCTGATTTATCAGATTTTCCTCTTTCCATTCTATCTACAGAAATAATAAGACCTTTTATATCTAAATTACCTTGAGACTTTAATATTGGCACAGTTTCATAGATAGATGTTCCAGCAGTCATAACATCTTCCACTATTACTACTCTTTTATCATCCTTAAGAGATCCACCTAAAAGTATGCCTCCTTCACCATGATCTTTAACTTCTTTTCTATTTGAACAATATTCAACATTTAAGTCATATAAGTCATTAAGAGATATTGCAGTAGTTACTGTTAATGGAATACCTTTATAAGCTGGTCCAAATAGCACATCTAAATCACTTCCAAAGTTGCTATATATAGCTTTGGCATAAAATTCTCCTAATTTTTTCAATTGCTCTCCAGTTGTATAGTTACCAGTATTAATAAAGAAAGGTGTATTTCTTCCGCTTTTAGTAATAAAGCTGCCAAATTTTAATACATTACTTTCTACCATGAATTCTATAAAATCTTCCTTATATCTTTCCATATTAAACATCCCTTCCAACGCAAATATTAAACTATAAATTATAGGTCTTTATAATTCTACCATTATTTACTTGACTTTTCTAATATTTTTTTAAAGAAAAAGCATTAAAATAAGATTTAATGCTTTTCCATCCTTGTGAATATTAAATTATCATTTCTTACCTGTAGCTTCTTTATCTAACTCATATAATCTGGCTCTTTCTTCTTTAGTAAGCTCTAAAGAGCCTTCTCTTTTCTTTATTAGTTTTTCTAATTCCTGAAACTTAGCATCACCTAGTTTAATTTTTATTACATCTACTTTCATATTTTTAAGTTCTGTTTTTTCTAATCCAGATAGTAAATCACCTTTAGCAGCTTTTTCTTTTAATTCATTGAATCTTTCTTTTTGTGATGCATTAAGGTAACCTTCATTTTCGGGAGTCCAAAAGTCATCAAACTTTTCCTTACCTAAATCGGTAATATAATCATTAGATACTCTTAAAGCATTTGCCTTATTTTTCACCTCATCAGCTTGCACGTAATTAAAATTTGAAAAACTTATAATTGTTGCTGATAAAATAAATAGTGTAGCTAATTTCTTAATCATCTTTTGTACCTCCTTTTTACTTATATATTCACATTATTATTATATGAAGAATATAAAATTTTAAATGAAGAAAATTTTTCTATTAAACTTTTTAACTTAATTTATTATATATTTTTAGCTTGTTTTAATATCTTTATCTTTTGTATCTAAATTTACTAATAATATGCTAATAAATGTTGTAAGTAAACATAGAGGAATAATAAATATTCCTAGAGATATTCCTATAACATCTGATAAGATTCCTGTTGTTAAATTTATTAAAGTATTTACTATTCCTGCAAAACTTATTATAGAGCCAACTATATATGATGAATTAACTTTAAATATTTTTCCTATAATAATAACTGTGGTTGGAAAAATTATAGAAAAAAAGAATCCTGAAATCGGTATTAAATATAATCCATTTTCTTTTAAAATTAATCCTGTAAAAAATAAGAGTCCACCTATAAAGGAAAAAATAATAACACCTTTAATTATTCCTATTTTTTCTATAATAAATCCGCCTATTAACCTTCCAATTGTAAGTAAAAGGAAAAATAAAGATATTATAGAGGATATATGGTTATCATTTAAGCTTAAGTTTGAGTTCTTAAAATAAATAGGTAACCATCTTCCAGTAGCTTGTTCTGCAAATATATAAGAACCTATGCCTATTATAAATAGCCAACAAATTTTATTTGATAATACTTGCTTTAATGATATTTTCTCTTCTATATCACTTTCCTTATTAATAGGAAACTTTGTAATAATAACTATAAATGCAATTAATAAAGTAATCATTGCTGATATTACATATATTTTTCTCCATGTTATATTATTAGATAATAGTATCCCTGAAATCTTTTGTGTAACTGATAACCCAGCACCATAAGCAAAGTGTGTTAAATTCATTATAATAGCCTGACCAGTTATCCATATTAAAGGAATTATCGTGTTAATACTTATTGCCATCATTCCTAAGAAGAATTGAATAAGTACAAATCCTAAAATAAACATATTAAAATTTACAGATGTTGCCAAAATTATATTTCCTAATATTGCACCAAATAATCCTGCAATTAATAATATTTTTTGACCAATTTTATTGCATAGAATTCCACCAATATAGTTTGATATTAGATAAGCTATTGAGCCTAATGTAAACATTAAAGAATATCTTGTATCGTTTAATAGAAATTCTGACTTTATAGTATTTCCAAATATATTTATAAAACCTTCTGCAGTAGCCATTATCACCATCACTATTAAAACTATAATAGTTGGTATATATTTATTTTTAAAATTCAAGTTTCTCTCTCCTTTTTTCCTTTGTTAAAAGGATTCAATGCTATATTAAGAACTTTTGCTATTTCTAATTACAAACCTTCTTATTCTTTTAACTGCTTCTACTAAATCTTCCATGGAAGAGGCATAACAAGCTCTTATAAAGCCATCTCCACATTCTCCAAAAGCATTTCCTGGCACTGCTAATACTTTTTCTTCCATTAAAAGTTTTTCACAAAATTCATCAGAACTCATTCCAGTTGATTTTATGCAAGGAAAGACATATAAAGCTCCCATTGGCTCAAAACATTCTAATCCCATTTCTCTAAAGCCTTCAACAAGAACGCGGCGTCTTCTATTATATTCTCTTGCCATTTCTCGTACACTATCATCACCATTTTTTAGTGCTTCAATAGCAGCATACTGGGCTGTTGTAGGTGAACACATTATTGCATACTGGTGTATCTTTTTTAACGCATCAATTAATATTGGATGTCCACATACATAACCTAGTCTCCATCCAGTCATAGCATATGCCTTTGAGAAGCCATTTATAACTAAAGTCTTATCTTTTACCTCACTAAAGCTAGCTATGGAATAATGATCTTTATCATAAGATAGTTCCGCATATATCTCATCAGAAAGTATTATTATATCTTTATCCTTTAATACATCAACAATTTCCTTTAATTCATCCTTTGTCATTATAGCTCCAGTTGGATTATTAGGAAATGGAATTATTACAACTTTTGTTTTAGGAGTTATAGCTTCTTCTAAAAGTTTAGCTGTAAGTTTAAATTCATCCTCTGCACGTAAATTGATTATTTTAGGTGTAGCTCCACAGAATGTAGCACATCCTTTATAAGCTACAAAGCTAGGTTCTGGTATTATAACTTCATCTCCTGGACCTACTAGAGCTCTTAAGGCCAAATCTATCCCTTCACTACCACCAACAGTTACTAATATTTCATTATTAGGATTATAGCTTAAATTAAATCTTCTATTTAAATATTTGGATATCTCTTCTCTAAGTTCTATAAACCCTGCATTGGAAGAGTAATGAGTCTGACCTTTTTCTAGAGAATAAATTCCAGCCTCTATAACATTCCATGGAGTTATAAAATCTGGTTCACCTACACCCAAAGAAATAACATCTTCCATTTCATTAATTAAATCAAAATACTTTCTTATGCCTGACGGGGGCATATTTCTTACATTATCTAATATCATATTTTCTAAAATCATATAAATATAGCCTCCCTATCTTCTGTTTTTCTTTCTTTAAATATAGTTCCATGATCTTTGTATTTTTTTAATACAAAATGAGTTGCAGTACCTGTTACATACTCTTGTACGGCTAACTTTTCTGACACAAATAAAGCTACTTCTTTCATTGTTTTGCCTTCAACTATTACTGTTAAATCAAAGCCTCCTGAAGACATTAAGTAGCAAGCTTTAACTTGGTGAAATCTATATATCCTCTCTGCAACTTTATCAAATCCAACTCCTCTTTGAGGTGTAATTTTAACTTCTATTAATGCAGTTACTGTTTCTTTACCTGTATTCTCCCAATTTATAAGTGTTGTATATCCAGCAATTATACTCTTTTCTTCATAATCTCTTATTGCATCTCTAACCTCTTCAACAGTTTTTCCAGTCATTAATGCAATATCTTCATCCTTATACCTGCTATTTTTCTCTAAAACTTCTAAAATTTCTTCCATGTTAAAAACCTCCATATAAAAAAAATAAATCCTCCATCCCAAACAAGGGACGAAGGATATTGTTTCGCGGTACCACCCTAATAAGTAAATAAAATTTACTCACTCAGCTTGAATATTATTTTAATATTCAATTCTCTATAACGGGAGAAAATACGTCAATATCTAATTAAGAATTTAAGTTCTTATTTTTCAATACGAGATTCAAAGGCTGCTTCATTTAACATACCATACTAAACTCTCACCTAACTTTAGTTCTCTTTAATGTTTAGTTAAATTACTCTTCCTTATCATTATCTTTTTAAATATTCTATTTTTTTTATTATTATAATAATAAAACAGAAAAATTTCAATAGATTTTAACTAAAAAGATAAACTATTATTACTAATCATCTAATTCTTAAATTATTATTTTCTTTGTTTTCTGAAAATATTAGTGAAAACAATATGCTACATAATAGAATTACTAATATTATTAGTATTGATAGTGACACTGATATCTGTATATTGAAAAATAGTAATAATAATTTTAATCCAGTAAACATTAATATTGAAGCTACTCCATATTTCATAAATTTAAACATACTATTTAATCTATTAAGCACATAATACATGCTTCTTAAGCAGATTATAGCAAAAATATTAGATGTGTATACTATAAATGGGTTTTGAGTTATAGAAAAAATTGCAGGTATTGAATCTAAAGCAAAAATAACATCTGAACTCTCTATTATTATCAAAATAATAAAGAGTGGTGTAGCATAAAGTTTTCTGTTTTTTCTTATAAAAAAATTATTACCTTCTAATTTGTCATGAATAGGCATTACTTTTTTTAATATCTTTATTAATGGATTTTTATTAAAGTCTATCTTATTATCATTGCTAAATATCATTTTAAGACCACTAAGCATTAAAAGGACACCAAATATATATACAATAAAATGAACTTTATTTATTATACGTATACCTAATAGTATAAAAACAAGTCTTAATATCATGGCTCCTATTATTCCATATTTCAAAACCCTTTCTTGATATTGTAATGGTATTGCAAAGGTTGAAAATACCATTAAAAATAAAAATAAGTTATCTAAGCTAAGAGACATCTCTATTATGTACCCACCTAAAAATTCTACTGCTGGCGCTACTCCCATTGAAAAATATATAAATATATTAAATAATATAGCTAAACCTATCCAAAATATTAAACTAAAAAAAGACTTCTTTACCCTCATATAACTTCTACCTTCTAAAACATTATTCTTGGTATTATATGAAAACTTTTTTGATTTTATATCATAGTATAAAAAAAGAACCTATATAAATAGACTTTTTATACAAGTCTAATATATAGGTTCTTTTACCATAAATAAACTTTAAAAGTTTTATTGAACTTCTCCTATAAGTGAAAATGGTTGTGCTCTAGTAATTTTAACATTTACTATATCTCCAGCTTTTATATTTTCGCCAGCGAAATTAACTAATTTACCATTTCTTGTTCTTCCAGTAAATTTAGTTTCATCATTTTTACTTAAACCTTCAACTAATACTTCTACTACTTTTCCTTCATATGCTTTGTTGCTTTGTATAACACCATTATTTACAGCCTTTATAAGTCTATCAAATCTATGGTGCTTATCTGCATCTGGAACTTGATTTAACATCATATCAGCAGGTGTATTATTTCTTCTTGAATAAATAAATGTAAATGCAGAGTCATATCCAACTCTTTCAACTAAATCTAAAGTTTCTAGGAAATCCTCTTCAGTTTCTCCAGGGAATCCAACTATTATATCTGTTGTTAATGATACACCTGGGATTTCTTTCTTTATCATATCAACTAATTCTAAATAATACTCTTTAGTGTAGTGTCTATTCATTTTCTTTAGGATTTTATCAGATCCACTTTGTACTGGTAGGTGAATTTGCTCACATAACTTATCACATTCTTTTATAGCTAAAATAACATCTTTATTTAAATCCTTTGGATGAGATGTCATAAATCTTACTCTTTCTAATCCTTCTATTTCATTTATCTTTCTTAAAAGTTTTGCAAAGTCAATATCTTCTTCTAAGCCTTTTCCATAAGAGTTAACATTTTGACCTAAAAGTGTTATTTCCTTATAACCCTTTGAAACTAAATCTTCAATTTCTTTTACTATATCTTCTGATTTTCTACTTCTTTCTCTTCCTCTTACATATGGTACTATACAATAAGTACAGAAATTGTTACAACCATACATTATAGTAACAAATGCTTTAACATCACTTTCTCTGTCTATTGGAACACCTTCTATAATATCTGTTTCTTTATTAAATATTTCTTTAACTTGAACACCCTCTGTTCTAACTCTATTTAAATATTCAGGGAACTTATATGCATTATGTGTTCCAAATATAATATTAACATGTCTGAATTTTTTTAGTATTTTATCTGCCATTCCCTCTTGTTGCATCATACATCCACATACTGCAATTATTAAATTAGGATTTTTTTTCTTTAGATGTGTTAGCTCACCTAAATTTCCAAATACCTTATTTTCAGCATTTTCTCTTACACAGCAAGTGTTATATATAATTATACCAGCCTCTTCTAATACATCAGTTTTAGTATAACCAACACTTTTAAGCATACCAGATAACTTTTCTGAATCCTCTTCATTCATTTGACATCCCCATGTCTCTATGTAATATTTTAAACCTTTAATTTCTTCATTATAATTAATTGCCATGCTAATCCTCCATCTCATCTTTTCTTATGAATCCTAATGTATTATAACAAAATTATGAGAGAAAATAAATAGTTCTTGTTTTTTAGTTCAGGGGTTTGTAAGTTTATCTAATTTCTTTGGAATTAATATTGGTTTTTATATGAAAATACTGATGTAATAGAATAGATAAAATCTATAAGGATAAAAACTGTGTAAATATATAAATAAATGTATATATTTATAGTAAATTTTTTGATAAAAATAGAGCAAAGACTTATCTTTGCTCTGAATAAAAAATAAAATTACGTTCGTATATTATTATTATAATCTTCTTGCTGTTGAATAATGATCTTTCCAATATCCAGATGATATGTTTTTATATTCAACACCATTATCTCCACAATGAATCATTGTCCCATTTACAACATAAATTCCTACATGAGTTGGATTAGATCCATCATAAGTATTATCAAAAAATACTAAATCTCCTTCTTGAAGGTTTCCATATGATATTTCAGTTCCATAACCTACTTGAGCTGTAGTTACTCTAGGTAAATAAACTCCTACCTGATTAAATACATATTGTGTAAATCCAGAACAATCAAATGCATCAGGGCCTGTCCCTCCCCACTGATAAGACTTTCCAATATGTTTAGAAGCTTCATTTACTACACCATTCACCGTAGCTGCTTGTACATTAATTGTTAGTATAGTACTAATCATTAAAATTGTGCCTAACATTACAATTATAGCTCTATTGATTTTTTTTAGCCCTATTTTCATATAGATACATCCCCTCTTAATGTATTCATTTACATAATATCACAATATAAATATTATGTCTATTAATGTAAAAATGTAATGTTTTCCAATGCATCTATAAAATCCTATAAGAATCATGACCACTCGTAAAACGTTATATGTAAATTATACCATTTATTTGGCTGTTGTTAAAAAACTTCGCTGAATGGAATTTTCACGAAGAAATAAAAAATAAAAGTTTTAAGCTATTTGTAAGATATTAAGATTTGAAAAAACTATAGTTTTCAGTTTTCTATAAATAAACTTATAGAAAAAAGCTATTATTTCGCATTTATAACGCGAAGTTTATAATTTAGTAATTACGATCTTCTGTACAGTAGGTGCATTTGTATAAAATTCTTATGTATTCATGATTTAGTTTAATTTCATTTTACAATTAGCCTATATTAAAACTCTTAAAACTTTAAATTATACCATATATTTACTATAATCAATTTTCTAAAGAATATTTTATAGAAACAAAAGCCAATGCTCTTAAAAACATTGGCTTTAATTACAATATATGTTCTAATCTATAAATATAATTTAATTAGCTACGAATATTATTCTTCTACAACGGGAATTAAGAATGAAGTGACATACAAATTACTGTCTGAACGTAAGGCATGCATTACTCCTGCTCTAACTATAAAGGCTTTTCCAACAGTCAACTCTACTTCGCTATCTTCAAGCACTCCGAAGCCTTCACCTTTAATGCAGTAGAAAATTTCGTCGTGCTTTGGATGCTTGTGTAAAGGAACCTTCTTATCTGAAGGAATGTGATATACATTATTTACAATGGATGATTTAATATTTTCTAAATTCATTTTTTTCCTCCTGATTTTTCAATTTATATATTAAAAATAATATTTTTACTTATTTATAACAAGCATTAGAATTACCAGTATAAGTAAGTAGAATGTAATAAAAAAAGCTGCTAATTTAAATATAAATGTAATCTTTGATCTAAATGCTATGTTCTTTCATTTCTATTATCCTTCACATTATTGTCATTCAATTTACTATGTAAATTTATATTTTCTGTTATTTCATCTATTATTTCCTTTAATAGAGCTTTTCTTTCTTCTGAAATTCCTCTCAGTACAATATTCATTATTTCTTGTTCAGTAGGAATTATATTTTCGTTGAGTTTCTTACCTTCATCTGTTAGATAAGTTAAAAAGGATCTTCTGTCTTCTTTATTTTGCTTTCGCATTACTAAACCTTTTCGTTCTAATTGGTCTAATAATCTCGTTACATTAGTTTGATCTTTAGCCATTCGTATTGCTAAGTCCTTTTGTGTTATGCCTTCTTCTTCTCCCAATCTCCTGATGATTCCAGCCTGCTCAGGCGTAACATTATATTGTTTAAAAAAGTTTACAGTAAACTGACTAAATCTTCTTGTAACATTATTAAAAATAAAACCAATATAATTATCAAGTTCCAATTCTATTCCTCCATCTAATTACTTGCTATAGCAATTATATATAATGCAAGTTTTTTTGTCAATTCCATTATGGATACGGCAACGTTCTTATATTATGAAAGATATATACTATTAATACTAAATTACACCGCATATTTATTATCATTTTAAGTTGATTTACTAAATTGACCTTTATTGAAAAACAAAAGCCAATGCTACTAAAAGCATTGGCTTCAACTTAAAATACCATTTAACAGCATTTATATTTCCTTGATGAATGAATGAATTTTAGGTATCTACAATCTACTTTATTCTCTTTCCCAAACTACAACTTTATATTTTTCCTTAAAGCCAATCCATTTATATAAGTTTATAGCGTTTATATTATTACAATCTACTCTTATTGATAAATTTTTTATTCCTGCTTTTTTTGCATAAAGTATAATATCATGTAGTAATAGTTTGCCTAATCCTATACCCCTAAATTCATCTATTATTCCAAAGTTAACTATAGTGAACATTTCTCTATTAAATATTATTTGCCCATATCCTATATATGAATTGTTAATCATACCTAATATACATAAATCCTTCAAAAAGTAATCTTGTGTCATATCTGTATATATATCCTCAACAGTTAATGGTCTTCTATTCCACTCACCAAATATTTCATTCTGAATATTACATCTTAACTGTTCATCTTTACCTATTGCTAACTTTCTTGTTGAAAAAGATATATTATTATCAAAAGTTTTCTTTGAGTTTAAAATATTTATCATATTATCATAGATGTCATATATTTTTTCATTATTACTATAGTCTTCAATATTCATTTCCATGAGGATAGTATATTTTATTTTCCTAAAACCAAGTTTATCTAATATTAATGAATTTTCTATATTATCTATTGCTTCGTAAGATAAAATATTATTATCAAAAGATGATAATATTCTTTTATTAATTAATTTTGTATAATCTGCATCGATGTATAATGCCCATACTCTAGTAAATCTATCTAATGGAGCTTCATACCATATATAGCCAATAGGTCTATCATTTAATTTAATTATTCTCATAAATTTTCTAAACAAAAATTTCATTAAAAAATTTTGATTATCATAACATTTAAAAAAATCTTTATCATAACTAATTTGTTGCAAGTTTTTATTATACAACAATTTAAAAGATTCCATATTATTTAATGTCAATTTCTCTAACATTATTGCAAACCCCTTCTATTCTCTATATAACTAGTATACTTCTTACATAATATTATGGTCAAGATAATAAATATTAAAAAAGGTAAAAAAGACACACATATAAATTATATGTGTGTCTTAAAATATATATTACTTTATTCAGCATCCTTTATGCTAAGAGCAATCTTTTTATTTTCTGTGTCTACTGAAAGTATTATTGCCTTAACTTCATCACCTATTTTTAAAACATCTCCAGGATTATTTATTCTGTCGTGAGTTATTTTTGAAATATGAACTAACCCATCTACTCCTGGTTCTAACTCTACAAAAGCTCCAAAATTACTAATTCTTACTACTTTTCCTAAAACTGCAGATCCTTCTGGATATTTTTCCTCTATATTGCTCCATGGCTCTGGAGTTAAAGCTTTTATGCTAAGAGAAAGTCTATTATTTTCTCTATCAGCTTCTATTATTTTAACATCAATGATTTGTCCCTTTTTAAGAACACTTTCTGCAGATTTTACATGGCTCCATGATATTTGTGATAAGTGAATTAATCCATCTACACCATTTATATCAGCAAAAGCTCCAAAGTTTGTAAATCTTTTAATTTCAGCTTTAACAACATCTCCAACACTTATATTTTCCCATGCAGCATCTTCTTTGATCTTATTTGCTTCTTCTAATATGATTCTTCTTGATGCAACTATTTTTGAAGGGTTTTCTAGTGAAAAATCAATTAGTCTTACTTCTAAATCTTCACCTATTAAGTTGCTCCTATCATTTGAAAATCTTATATCTACTTGAGATGCAGGTATAAAGATTCTTACTCCTTTATAATATCCAATTATTCCTTTTTCTTTCGCATCTTTAATTTTAACTGAGAAAGTTTCTTTGTCATTAAATAGTTTTTCAAGCTCAGTGAATGTTTCTTTCTTTTCATATTCTAATCTTGAAAGAACTACATTTCCATCTTCATTTTTAAGCTTTATAACTTTTGCTGCTATTTCATCTCCTACTTTTATTGAATCAAGAGATGAAGTTAAATTTTCTTCTGAAGTTAATTCTTTAAATGGAATAACCCCATCTGATTTATATCCAACTAGAGAAATAGTTAATTCTTCTCTTCCTATGGATAATACTTCTCCCTTTATTTCATCCCCAATTCTAAATCTTCTGTCCATTTCTTCCATTAGCTTTAATTGATCTTCCATATTAATTTTTCCCTCCATAATATCAATTACTTCTCTTATTATCCAGTCAGGTGTAGATGCTCCAGCAGTTACACCAACAACTTTACCCTTATTTTCCTCTATGAACTCTTTTGTAAGTTCTTTAGCATTTTCAACATGGATTGTATTTGGGCAATTAGCTTTTGATATTTGATAAAGTTTAGTTGTATTAGAACTATTTCTTCCTCCAATTACAATCATAACCTCTACAGTTCTAGATAATTCGTTAGCACTTTTTTGTCTTACTTCAGTCGCTGAACAAATAGTGTTAAATGCTAATAATTCTTTTGAGTTTGAAGATAAATTACTTAAAGTTTTCTTCCAAGTTTCTTCTTTTTCTGTAGTTTGAGATACAACACATATCTTTTTAGGCAGATTTTCTTCAAAAGTACCATCTTTAGTTATTATAGCACTATCCTTACACCATCCATTTATACCAACTACTTCAGGATGCTTGTCATCACCTAATATAACAATATTATATCCTAAATCTGAATATTTATTAACCTTCTTATGAATGTTAGTAACATAAGGACAAGTAGCATTTACTACTATAAAACCTTTTTCTTCAAGAATACTAATAACTTCCTTTGATACTCCATGAGATCTAATTACAATTACATCTCCTTTTTCTAATGTATCAATTTCATTATAATCAATAGCATATATATCATTTTTTTCTAAATATTTAACCACATCATTATTATGTATTAATGGTCCTAATGTATAAATTTTTTTATCATATTGTTTCTTTACTTTTAGTGCTTCTTCTACAGCTCTTTGAACACCAAAGCAGAAGCCTGCACTTTCAGCTAATAACACTTTACTCATATCAATTCTCCTAAGTATAAAATTACATATTATATTTTAAGTATATTATATTTTTAATTCTTTAGACTATATTATCTAAATTAAATATTTTTTTTAATATTTGAACATATTTTTTCTGTTACTTCAGAAATTGATAAACCTGTTGTATCAATTTCTATAGCATCTTCTGCTCTTTTTAGAGGATCTATTTCTCTATTACTATCTATATAATCTCTTTTTATTATATCTTCTAATATATTAGAGAAATTAACACTTACTCCTCTTTCACTTAACTCTTTATATCTTCTTTCAGCTCTAGCTTCTGGAGTTGCAGTTAAGAAAAACTTAAATTTAGAATCTTTTAGAACTACAGTACCGATATCTCTTCCATCCATTATAACATCGAACTTGTTTGACATATCTCTTTGTAACTTAACTAACTTACTTCTTACCTCTTGAATCGATGCATATTTAGATACTATAGCACTTATTTCTGGCATTGTTATTTGTTCTTGAACATTAACTCCATTAAGTATTAAGTCATCATTCTCAAACTTCATTTCAAGAGTATCTATTAAATTACATAACTCTTCAATATTTGTATCCTCTATATTCTTTTCTTTTGCAACTAAAGCTACTGCTCTATACATTGCTCCTGTATTTATATACATTAAGTTAAATTCATTGGCAACTAACTTTGCAATTGTACTTTTACCAGCACCTGCTGGTCCATCTATAGCAACTGATATCCTCAAAATTATATTCCACCTTTCCTATTTGAAAAACATTTTCATATACATATAAATTATATTATTATTATTTATATTTAACAAGTATACTTATATATTACTTCCAGCTAAAAAACCTGTAGATAATGCAATTTGAACATTATATCCACCAGTAAAAGCATCAACATCTATAACCTCTCCAGCGAATGATAAGTTACTTATTATCTTAGATTTCATCGTTGAAGGGTCGATCTCTAAAGTATCCACTCCTCCTGCTGTTACTATAGCTTCTTCTATAGGTCTTAGTCCCTTTATTTTCATTTTAATTCCTTTAATTAAGTTCACTAGATTTTTTCTTTCTTCTTTTGTAATCTCATTTACCTTTTTATTCTCTGATATATTTGATAGAGCTATTATAATTGGTATAATCTTTTTAGGAAGTAGTTCATCTAATGAATTTTTAAAATCTTTATTAATATATTTTTTAAAATCTTTTTGAATTCTTTTATCAAGCTCTTCATCGGATAAAGCAGGTTTTAAATCTAACATAATATGATAATTATCAGAATTAATAACATATCTTGATCCCTTAAGTATAAGAGGTCCAGATACACCATAGCTTGTAAATAGCATTTCTCCTTGATCCTTATATAATGATTTTTTTGAACTTTCCTTAAATAGAGAAATTCCTATATTTTTTAGTGTCAATCCTGCTAAATCTTTAATCCAATTATCTTGTAGCTCTATAGGAACTAAAGATGGCTTTAATTCTACTATATTATGTCCTAATTTTTTAGAAAACTTTAATCCCTCCCCAGTAGAACCAGTTAAAGGATAAGAAACCCCACCTGTTGCAATAATAAAATAGTCACCTGTTATATTATGAATATTATTTATTTCTACAGATTCTATTTTATTATCTTTAAATTTTATATCTGTAACTTTACTATTAAATTTTACTTCTACATTATTCTTAATTAATTCATTTGATAAACCTTTGATGATATCAGAAGATTTATCAGATAAGGGAAATACACGCCCCCCACGCTCTGCCTTTAGCTTTATTCCCTGAGATTCAAAAAAATTCATTGTATCTTCATTAGTATATGTATATAATGCACTATATAAAAAATGAGGATTTCCTGGTATATAATCAAAAAACTCTGATATATCCTTTATATTTGTAACATTACATCTTCCTTTACCTGTAATGAATAATTTTTTTCCTATCTTTTCATTTCCTTCTAACAGTACAACATTATTATTACTTTTAGATGCTGTTATAGCTGCCATCATTCCTGCTGGTCCTGCTCCTATAACTATTACTTTCTTCATTTTAATCCTCCTAATGCATTGGTTTATCTTAATAAATATATCATCTTAACTTCTTTAATTCAACATACTAGATAATTAAAAAGTGCTAAGAAATGTTTAATAAACATAACTTAACACTTTTAATATTAATCTTCCCCTACATTTCTATTATTATAAGAATATACTTTATAATCCTTCCATATTTGTTCTAACTTACTAAATACATCTGTTATATTTTGTTTTTCTCTCATACCAACAGCAATTATTAATGCATTAATAACAGATAGTGGAGCTACAAGTGAGTCAACAAAAGATGCCATGTTGCTTTGAGCTATTAATGAATAGTCTGCTCTTGCAGCTAAAGGTGATAAAAGACTATCTGTAATTGCAACTACATCTGCACCTCTATCTTGTGCAAATTCAAGTGCATCTATTGTTCTAGATGCATATCTTGGGAATCCTATTCCTACTACTAAATCTCCTTCACCTACATTTATCATTTGCTCAAATATATCAGAAATTCCATATCCTACAGTTTTAACATTTTGTAAAATAATATTTAGGTAAAATCCTAAAAATTCAGCTAATGCAGTTGAACTTCTAAGACCTATTATATATATTCTTTTAGCTTCAAATATTTTATTTACAACATCTTCAAATGTATTATAGTTTATTTTTTCAAGTGTTGCTCTTATATTTTCCATATCAGCTTTTAATACACCTTTAAGAGCATATCCTTCACTTATATAATCATTTGACAATTCTAACCTTTGAACTGTTGTAAGCTTATTTTTTATCAACTCTTGCAATGCTTTTTGAAGTTTAGGATAGCCAGAAAAACCTAATTCGTTAGCAAATCTAACTACTGTTGACTCTGAAACACCTACAGAGACTCCTAATTTAGCTGCAGTCATAAAGGCAGCTTTATCATAATTTTTTAAAATGTATTCTGCAATTAACTTTTGTCCTTTACTTAATCTTGGGAACCTTGATTGTATTAATCGCATTAAATCCTTTGAGTTATCATTAAGATTATTATCCATCCGTATCCCTTCTTTTCATTAAACTTAACAACCTAATAATTATATATTATCACTTTTTGAATAATTCATCAATATTCATTTCATTTTAGTATATTTTCATTATAAAAACTTGTAATAAAATATAAAGTTGTCAATTCTACTTTTTTTCTATAACTACTAGCATAGGCGAGATTTCATCTCTATTTAGATAGGATTGAGTCATAACACCAAATTGATTTTTAGATAAATTTTTTAGATACTCTAAAATGCAAGATTCCTCAACCTTACCTTCATAATGACCTCTGTAAATACATATTGTCATTATTCCACCACTATTTAAAATATCAAGTCCCTTTTGTATGCTTTGTAGTGAAGTATTATGTAGTGTAGTTATAGTCTTATCTCCTCCTGGTAAAAAGCCTAAATTATACATTATGCAATCTACATTTTCATTAATATAGTCATTAAATAAATGATGCGAATCATTTATAACTTTTACATTATTAACTTTTTTTAGTATATAATTTTCGCAGGCCTCTTTTTGTATATCAAAGCTGTAAACAAATTCAAACTTACTAGCTAGAAAGTCTGTATCATGACCATTTCCTAAGGTAGCATCTACAGCTATTTTTTTACTTGTAATGAAATTTTCTATTATATAATGTGATAAATCACTTATATTTCCTACGTACTTATACATAAAATGCACCTCTTATAATGAATTTATATAATTTAACTCTTCTTTAGTTAAATCTCTCCATTGGCCTCTTTTTAAATAACCTAGTTTTATATCACCTATAGATACTCTTTTTAAAGATATTACCTCGTGACCTAAGGCTGAACACATTTTTCTTATTTGTCTATTTTTTCCTTCATGGATTATTATTTCAACTAGTGAGTTAAGTTCATTAGTTCTTTTGTCTTTTTCTTTATCTATAACCTTTAATTTTGCATCAGCTGTAATATATCCCCCAATATCTACTCCATTTTCAAACCTTTTAATTTCTTCATTAGAGAATATACCTCTGCATAAGGCTATATACTTTTTTTGAACTTCAACTCTTGGATGTATAATTTTATTATAAATATCTCCATCATTAGTTAAAAGAATTAGTCCTGAACTATCATAATCAAGCCTTCCGATAGGATATATTCTTTCATCTACTTTAACTATATCTAGTATAGTTTTTCTTCCCTTTTCATCTTTAACTGACGTTATATATCCTTCAGGTTTATTTAACATTATATATACTTTATTTTCTTCAGGTGTTATTATTTTTCCATTATAAAATACTTTATCTATCTCATAATTTATTTTAACTCCAAGCTCTGTAACAATTTTATCATTTACTTTAACTTTACCTTCTAATATGATTTCTTCACATTTTCTTCTTGACGCTACTCCGCATCTTGCCATGTATTTTTGTAATCTTTCTTCCATATAAATCACTCCGTACTTTTAATAAATACTTTCTATAGTATAAATTTTAATAGAACCTATATATTCTTTTTAACATTTTACAATACAAATGTCTATAAAAATAGATAACTAACTTTTTTTAAAATATAAGTTTTGTTTACTATCTAATTTTAAAAAATGTCTATTGTTTATATTAAAATCAGTCCTAAGTAAAATTATTATATAAATAAAATATAAAGGCTCTCACTTTTTATAAGAAAATGAGAACCTTTATATTTATGCCCTTTCTAAAGCTAACTTATCTTCAGTTAGTGTAGGTACTATTACAAAATATCCAATAACTACGCCAGCAAATCCAGTTGTGAGAGTTTTTAAAATAAGTTAATAATACTTTTTTTAATCATATAGTTGTGTATACACAATTTCTTCTCTATTTTTCACCTCTAAATTTTTTATATATTTATTTTTCAATAATGTAAATATTATGAACGTTATCGTAACTCCCATTGTAACATCTGATGCAAAATGAGCTCCTACTATAACTCTGCTAATTGGAACTATTATTGTCCACAAAGCTGCAAAACCTACAAACCATTTTTTCTTATCCTTTAACCTAGCAACGAAAGTAGGTATTAATGTAATCCAAATCATAATTGCTGCATTTGCACTATGTCCAGATGGGAATGACATAAATTCATTACTTGCTGCTTTCCCTTGAGGAATAAACCATCTAGAAAAACCTTCAAATGACCCTTCAGCAACCATATGTCTATAACGCTCTCTTCCCCAGCCCAATTTAATTAAGTTGAAAGAAATTATAACAAATACAAATGTTAATACACCAACAATAGCTGCATTTCGTAATTCATCTCTATTAGTAATAGAATATTTCTTAGCAATAAAGTAAGAAGCTGTAATATATAGAACAGCAAGTATAGGAATCAATAATTTAGGTCCATTAAAATATTTTATTGGTAAGGCTACTGCCATAAATGAGAATAAACATAAAATAATAATATAGCCAATTGTCCCTAAAATATATTTTACTGATTTATCTTTATTTCTAGTTAGCATTAAACCTACTGTACAAAAAGTTGCAATAACTGCTGCAGGAAACTCACCAATTGCTTCAAATAGTAGCCCAAACTTACTTGTTGGATTATAAACTGCATTAGAGATCTGCAAATCTGTAAATGCAAATATTATTAATAGAACTCCGATAATTGATAAACCAACTACATAATTCTTTTTCATACCCTTTTCACCCTTTATTTATAATTTTATTTGCTATATTTTAAAATAAAATTACCCATTTCTATTGCACAATCCTCACTTTGTGGATAAACTCCTATGTTATCACCATAAGCATGTCCTAACCCTTTATATAATATAGTTGTAGTATCTACTCCTGCTTTAGTAAGCTTTGCTGCATATGCTAAGCATTCTACTTTCAAATAGTCATGTTCTCCAACTGTAACAAGTGTAGGAGGCAAGCCTTTTAAATCTCTAATATATGGAGTTAAGTAACCATTTTTAACTTCATCAGTACCTAAAACATCCTTTAAGCCACCTGATAATCCATCAAACATACCTAGCATCATTTCAAGACCAGATTTATATTTAGGAGCCATTTCATATTCATCCTTACTCCATTTAAAATACTCATCTTCAATACCTGCCATATTAACAGTAGGATAAAGTAATAATTGTCCCTTTACCATTCCTAAATTACTTTCTAAATCTTTTGTTGTACAATATTGAGTTAAGTTTCCACCTGCACTATCCCCCGCAACAAAGATATTCTTCTTATCTCCTCCTAAAGTATTAGCTTTATCATATATCCATCTTAATACAGAATAGCAATCCTCATGACCTGCTGGATATGGATTTTCTGGTGCTAAACGATAATCAACTGATACAGCTAAAATATCTGTTTTTTCTACTATTAACTTTACTAATTCTTCTACTACATCAGGAGATCCACCAAAGAATCCACCACCATGGATGAAATAAAGAATTGGTGCATTTTCCTTCATAGTTTCAGATTTATAAATACGAATTGGTATGCTATATCCATCATTAGCTTTAACAGTTTCATGTATAATATCAATATTCTTTTCAACTATAGGAGTACTTTTAATTTCTCCAAACATAGCTCTTAATTTACCAATTGACTTAGGTGATGTATCCATTTTCATCATGCCTTTTGGCATAAATCTCATTATTGTAAATTGTTTTTTCATATCCTTATAAAGACGAGGATCCATTGCGCCTTTTTCATCACTGTCAGGAATGTTTTTTACTATTATTTTTGCTCCTTTATAATTTATTATCTCTTGTTTTTCTTTAATTTTCTCTAATAATTCTTGTGAATATTTTCTACCCATTTTTAACTTCTCTCCTTTTTATTTCTTACATTCTTTAATGTTTCTCCTAGTTTATTCTTCTGGAAATTGCAGATAGTAATTATATAAAGCGCCAATCAAATTTGAGTCATTAAAGTATTTACATGTATCTACTATGGCATGTGGAATATCAAATGGAATTTTTGCATATATTTTTTCTAAATTTTCTCTAATTTTTTTCACTAAAATTGGTTGTTTAGAAATACCTCCACCAATTAAAATTTTCTCTGGATCTAAGATGCATTGTAAATTATATATTTGAATAGCTAAGTTCATTATAAATTTTTCAAAAACTTCTAATACATCAGGATCATTATCATTAATCCATTTGAATACATCATGTCCATTTATAGATTGAGGCTCAACATTCTTTACAGCTGCTGCTTCCATTATTAGTGCAGATGTACTTCCTTTAAGAGCAAATACATTATTAAAATCTAAATTATTAGCATCTTGCATAATAAATGAGAATTCACCAGCAAAAAAGTGGTTTCCTTTGTGAATTCTACGATTCTTAATTATTCCACCCCCAATACCAGTTCCTAAAATCATAACAACTCCATCTGAACAAGTAGTTAGATTTCCTTTCCAAACTTCAGCTAATGCAGCGCTTTTCCCATCATTTTCAACAGAAATTGGTAAGTTAATATGTTCATGAATTTTATCAATAATGTTAACATTTGCGTTGTATGATAATGCACCTGGCGAATAAACATGACCAATTGCTGAATCAATATTGCCTGGCATACTAATAGCAATACCATTTACTTCATCTTTAATCTCTTCATAAATTGATTTGATTGCCTCCATTAAATTTTCTATAGTATCTAATGGAGTAGGAACCTCCCCTTTTTGAAATATTTCAGCTCTATGATTCATAACAGCATATTTTATTGCACTGCCTCCAATGTCTAAAACTAATTTTTTCATTGTTCCACCTCTTTTTTTAAACACATAAATTTAAAATATTAAACTTTAAGTTTATATATTTTATAATTAATTAAAGCGTTTTCATAAAATTGTAAAAATAAACGCATACTTCATTTATATTGAACTATGCGCATTTATCTTTCTATTTAAATGTTATCATTTTTTATTGAATTATTGTTGTTGTTTTTTGTCCATTTTATTGTCACTTTTTGATTCATTAAAATACTGACGATATTTAAATGGAGTCATGTTATACTTTTGTTTAAATAAACTTATAAAAGACTTAACATTTGAAAACCCATGAGAAATTGCAATATCTTGAATATTATTATCAGTATTTATGATATCTTCATATGCTTTATAAATTCTAAAGTTGCTTAAATATAATTTATAAGTAATACCAAACCACTGGTGAAATTTTCTTGAAAAATATTCATTGCTCATATAGAAATGTTTAGATATATTATCCAAAGTTAAATCTTCTCTATAATTATCATTAATATATGTTAAAATTTCCTTTTGTCTTTCTTTATATTTAAAATAGTCCTTCTTATAATCTTCAATTTTAGGAATCATATAATTAGATAATAAAATATATAGAATCTCATGAATATAGGCATTTATCTTAATATAATCTAATTCCATTGGATTCAAATAAAAATCTTTCATTTCTAAAAATATCTCTAGTAATCTATCTTTTTTATAATTAGAAATATTAATGTCTAATTGAACACTATCAATATTAGGATATATTTTTTTTATAAAATCATATGATAAAATTAAAATAACTGCTCCACCTGTTTCATTTGGATATTTTTCAAGTTCATGAACATCTCCGCTATTTACCAAAATAAAATTTCCGCTTTTAACAGTTATACTTTTATTATTAATACGTACCCTTATTTCACCTTTTGTAACTAATGTCATTTCAATGCTTCTATGCCAATGAGGGGCTATATAGTAATGTTTTTTTATATCAATATTCTCTTCTCCTACATATGCTATCATTGCAGGTAAATCTTTATTTAAATTTACTTTCTCATATATAAAAGTATCCATAAAAACCTCCATTTTGCAGTAGAATTTATTTTATTATATAAAATAATCTTAATTTTAAAATATAGATTAATTGTATAGCATAATTGAATTTTAATATACCATTCTATTTATATTTAGCACTATTAAAAATTTTTTCAATAAAAAAGTGGATATATGTAAGTTTGCTTATTCCGTCGCTCTGCTACAAGTCAACGCAAACTTACATATGGCCACTTAAAAACCAAAGGTAGCAAGTAAGAATTTACCCTTACTTGCTAACTGTTAGTAAAATTAATAGTATATATTTGCACTAGTTGACTAATAATCATTATTTTCATTAATATAATCACTAGTATTTTATTATAACTCTTCTCCATTTGTTGCAATTACGTTTTTATACCAATCAAATGATTTCTTCTTACTACGATTTAAAGTACCATTTCCATCATTATCCTTATCTACATAAATAAATCCGTAACGTTTTTTCATTTCACCTGTTCCAGCACTAATTAAATCAATACATCCCCAAGGAGTATATCCCATTAAATCAACACCATCTATTTCAACAGCTTTTTTCATTTCCTCGATATGTTTTCTTAAATACTCTATTCTATAATCATCATTAATTGATCCGTCTTCCTCTACTTCATCTACAGCACCTAATCCATTCTCTACGCAGAATAGTGGAATTTGATAACGATCATATAAATTATTTAAAGCAATTCTGAATCCTTTAGGATCAATTTGCCATCCCCAATCTGATGCTTCTAAATAAGGATTTTTAACTCCACCTAACATATTTCCTTTTGTATCTTCTTCATTTTTATCTGAAGATTGTACTAATGTCATATAGTAACTAAATCCTATATATTCAACCTTTCCTTCTCTTAAGATTTCCTCGTCTTCTTTTTCCATCTTAAGTTTTACATTATTTCTTTCTAAGAACTTTTTAGCTTTATTTGAATAATATCCTCTTGCATGTACATCAGCAAAATAATAAGTTCCATACATAAAGTCATTTGTAAGTTGTACATCATCTGGATTACATGTTTTTGCATAAGCTTGTGGGAAAAGTACCATACATCCTATTTTGAAATCAGGATTAATTTCATGACCTAATTTAACAGCTTTAGCACTTGCTACTAATTGATGATGAGCCGCTTGATAGCAAACTTCCATTTTATTTTCGCCTTCTTTAAATTTAATTCCAGCTGGTATAAATGGATGTAATGCTATAACATTTATTTCATTAAATGTCATCCAATATTTTACTTTATCTTTGTATCTATTGAATATAGCATTACAGTAGTTTACATAAAAATCTACTAATTTTCTATTTCTCCATGATCCATATTTTTCAACTAAAGCATATGGCATTTCATAGTGTGAAATAGTAACTACCGGCTCAATTCCATATTTTAAACATTCGTCAAAAAGATTATCGTAGAATTCTAACCCCTCTTCATTTGGTTCTGTTTCATCTCCATTTGGGAATATTCTAGTCCAGTTTATCGATGTTCTGAAACACTTAAATCCCATTTCTCCAAACATAGCAATGTCTTCTTTATATCTATGATAAAAATCTATGGCTTCATGAGATGGATAATGCTCTCCATCTACTATACCATCTGTATATTGTCTTTGCTTAGTTAAAGAACCTGCTGTAGCAACATCAGCTGTGCTAAGCCCTTTCTCATTTACGTTATATGCACCTTCACATTGGTTTGCAGCAACTGCTCCCCCCCATAAAAATCCTTCTTTAAAGCTCATATCTATTCCTCACTTTCCTTTAATGTTATTATCCTTCCTTTATTTTAATTAAAGGAAGGATAATAGTATATATATTCTACTTTGCTTAAACTAAATTACTACATTTAATAAATCTTCTTCAAAAGCAATGTCTTTTTCTTTTGTTTCTATTACATCTAAATAGTCATTTGAATTTGTTATAATTATTGGAGTTACAATTTCAAAACCAGCTTTCTTTATAGCTTCTATATCAAATTCTAATAATACTTGCCCTTTTTTGATTATATCACCTTGTTTAGCTTTTGCTGTGAAATATTTTCCTTCTAACTTTACTGTGTCCATACCAACATGTATTAATATTTCAGCACCTGAATTTGATTTTATTCCCATTGCATGATACGTTGGAAATAAAGTTATTAACTCACCATCTACTGGAGAGACTATTTTACCTTTAGTTGGTAATATTGCTATTCCCTTCCCTAATGCTCCTTGTGCAAAAGCTTCGTCATTAACCTCAGATAATGGTACTATTTTACCTGTTAATGGACTAGCAATAACCTCCTTATTTATTAGTTCTTCATTCTTGCCTTCTTTATCTGTTTCTTTAACTTCCTCATCTTTATATACAATTATAGTTAAAATGAAACTTATAATCATAGCTATAGCTACTGCAATTAATACACTAATCACTCCACTAGTATCTCCATTTGCTGGATTTATAAAGTTAAAGAATCCGAAAGATCCAAGACCTCCCATTACATATTGTTTAGCTCCTGTAAATCCAAGGATAGCTCCACCAATAGCTCCACCTATACAGCTTATTACAAAGGCTTTAACTCTTGGCAGTGTAATACCATAAATAGCTGGTTCTGTTACTCCAAAGAATCCTGATATAATTGCAGGTATTGATAATGATTTTAACTTTTTATCTCTAGTCTTAAAGAATATAGCCATTACAACAGCTGTTTGTGCAAATGATGCTGCAAACATTGGTGACAATACTGCATCATAGCCCATATTTGACATGTTTAATAACATTATTGGAATTAATCCCCAATGTAATCCAAAGATTACAAATACTTGCCAGAATGCACCTAATAATAAGCCTGCTATTAGTGGTGAAAAATTATAAGCAGTAATTGATGCTGTTCCTACAAGTTGGCTTGCCCATGTTGTTATTGGTCCAATTACTATAAATGTTAATGGTACTATTACTAATAAAGTGAATAATGGAACTAAGAAAGTTTTCACAACATCTGGAATTATTTTTTTGAATCCATTTTCAATCTTTCCACCAAAGTAAGTTGCAACTATTACTGGAATTACACTTGATGTATAGTTCATAAGTATTACAGGAATACCTAAGAAAGTAATATGAACTGGTGATTCAAACATAGTTCCTTGGAATAAAGTATATAAAGGTTCCCCATTCATTAATCCTAATATACTTGGATATACTAAAGCTGCTCCAATTAACATCCCTAAATAAGTGCTTGTTTTAAATTTCTTAGATGCATTATATCCTAAGAATATTGGGAAGAAATAAAATAATGAGTCCCCTATTGCTTGTATAATTTGATAAGTTCCTGATTCTGGTGTTAACCATCCTAATGCTAAAAATAATGCATTAAATCCTTTTAGCATACCAGTTGCTGCTAAAGCACCAAGTGTTGGTGCAAAAATACCTGAAATAATATCGATAAATTTATTAAATGGATTCAATTTCTCTTCTTTTGTATCAGAAGTAGACTCTGCTAAACTTTGTAATCCTCCAACTTCTACTACAGCATTAAATACATCAGGTACATGGTTACCAATAACAACTTGATATTGTCCACCACTTTTAATAACTGTAACTACTCCATCCATATTTTTCAAAATTTCTGTATTTGATTTTTTTTCATCCTTTAATTTAAAACGTAAACGTGTAATACAATGAGTTAAGCTATTAACGTTTTCTTTTCCGCCGACATTTTTTAGTATATCTTTTGCTAAATTTTCATATTTCATGTTAAATCTCTCCTCTATTTTATTCTATATATAAAAAAGCAAGTCCAAACTAAAAGAATATAAATTTATTCCATCTAATTCGGTCTCGCCTGCATTACCAGTAACAATCCATATTAAGCTATTTATGTGTAAGGCGTTGTACATGCAAAGTTAAATATAACTGTTCTTCACTAGATAAATCTTTATTAAGATATTTTTCTATTTTTAACATACAATTATACGCATCTTTATATTTTCCTTTAACTTGTTCTAATAAAAAGTCATCATTTTCAGTTTCAATTTTTTCATCTTTATTTAACCTTTGGAAGAAAAATCGTAAATGAGTTACAAATCTCTCATAACTTAAAGACCCTTCATCAAGATTAACATTATTTGAATACTTAACAATATTTAATATATCCTTCACCATCTTAGTTTGTTTAGCTACATTTTCAACATTGTTATATGAATTATTTATTTGAGCATTTATTAAATGGAGTGCAATATTTCCTGCTTCATCTTCTGGTAAGCTAACTCCAAGTTCACTTTCTATAAATTCAATAGCTTTTATACCTACAGCAAACTCTTTAGGATAAAACTTTTTTATTTCCCAAATTAATGCATTTGAACGATTTAATCCTTCTTTTTCCAATTTTAAAGCATTACTTATGTGATCTGTAAGGGTAACATATATATAATCATTTAAATTAGTACCTAATACATTTCTAGCATATTCAATAATGTCATAGCAAAGAGAAACTTGTTCGCTTGGAATATCTTCTAATAATAATTTAAATTTTTCTGAAGCTTGCTTTTCTTTTAAAATGAAAGTTTTTTCTATTTTATTATCATCTAAATATTCACCTACACTCTTTTTAAATGCAATTCCACAGCCCATAACAACTATTTCACGGTTAGATGAGTCTTTTGCTACTACCGCATTATTATTAAATATTTTTTTAATTATCATACTTGCCCCCTCGGACTTTTATTTTATATCCTAATAAGTGAATTTCATTTTTTAGTATTGTATATTATAAATAATAAAGACCTCAAGTAATAAGAAAAGATACATATAATCTCTTTTCTATTATTTAAGGTCTCGCCTGATCGAATCAGTAACAATCAATATTCACTTAAAACGATTACTTATATTTAAATATTAATACTTTTAGTTTATGCTGTCAATATATTTTTATAAAGTCCCGTATTATTTTATTAGTAGAAAGTATCAACCTTAAAATAATTTATAAATTACTCTAAGACTGACACTTTTTATAATTATTTTAAATTTTTTAGAAGTTCATCTAAGCTTCTTTTTAATTCTATAGCTTTTTCTTCTGTTATTTTAATATTACAAAATACTCTACTTGGAACATCCTTAACTTTTTCATTAAGTTCTTTTCCCTTTTCAGTTAATTCAGCTATAACTACTCTATCATCTTTTTTATCTCTATATCTTTTTATAAGATCCATCCCTTCCAATTTCTTAAGAAGTGGAGTTAATGTTCCAGAATCTAAATGTAATCTATTACCAAGATGCTTTACTGTAGCTTTTTCCTCTTCCCATAATACAAGCATTGTTATGTATTGAGTATAAGTAAGATTAAATTCATCTAATATTGGCTTATATAATTTTATTATTTCTCTTGATGCTGCATACAAAGAAAAGCATATTTGATTATCTAATTTTAGATAATTATAATTATTCATAAACTTCACCTACATAAAATCAATTTATCAAATTTAATTTTATTAAATTTAAAATGATTTTACATTTTAAAATCTTTTATGTCAATATTAAAAATTATTAATAGACTTATTTATCTAGTAATTTCTTAATATCAGCTCTTATTTTAGAAGGTGATGTTGTTGGAGAATATCTTTTTACCACATTTCCTTCTTTATCAATTAAAAACTTAGTAAAGTTCCATTTTATTTCACTAGTTAAAATACCTTTTTCCTTACTTTTTAAATATTTAAATATAGGATGAGCATTATTTCCATTAACATCTATCTTTTCAAACATATTAAATGTAACACCATAATTAATCTCACAGAAGTTTTTAACATCATTATTACTTCCAGGTTCTTGATTCAAAAACTGATTGCATGGAAATCCTAATATTTCTAATCCTATACTTCTATACTCTTTATAAAGTTCTTCTAATTCTTTTAATTGAGGTGTAAATCCACATTTACTTGCAGTATTAACTACTAATAATACCTTCCCCTTATATTCATTCATATTTATTTCATGTCCATTAATATCTTTTGCACTAAAATCATAAAAATTCATGATCATTCCTCCATTATTTTAAATTTATATTTTATTAAATTTAATTTTATACAATTTATTTGTTTATATAATATCTCTTTTTATTTTCTATGTCAACTTTTATATAATAATATAATATCTTTCATAAAAAACTCCTCCATTACTTACATTTTTATAAGCAGCTAAAGAAAATTTTCCCACTTGTTTAAATGTATATTCTTTACTATACTAGTAAAAAACATACATTATAATTTTACTTGTAAAGCGTAGAAAAATGAATTATAAAGGAGCTATTAATATGAAAAATAACGAAATTTTAAATGCATTAAATTTTAGATATGCTTGTAAAGAATTTGATAAAAATAAAAAGATTAAAGATGAGGATTTAAGATTAATTTTAGAAAGTGCCAGATTATCTCCTAGTTCAATAGGAATCGAGCCATGGAAGTTCTTAGTTATTACCAATGAAGCTTTGAAAGATGAATTAGCTAGCGTTACATTGGGTGGAAAGAAACAATTACCAACTTGTAGTCATTTAATTTTAATTCTAAATAGAACTGCTGATGATTTAAATTTCGATTCCAAATATTTAAAAAAATTATTTAGTGAAGATAAGGGATTGCCAAAAGAAGCTGCGGATACAAGGCTAAATATGATAAAGAACGTAAATGAAACAAGATTTAAAAATAATAAGAACGAAATAAACCATTATTCAAGAGAACAAACTTATATTGCTCTTGGGACAATGTTAACTACATCTGCTTTACTTGGAATTGACTCTTGTGCTATAGGCGGTTTTGATTCTGAAGCTGTAACTAAAATACTATCTGAAAAGAATATTCTAGATACTGATCATTTTAATTTATCCTGTATGTTAGCACTTGGATATAGAAATGAAAATCCTACCCCTAAAACAAGAAGATCCTTTGAAGATGTAGTTGAATTCATTAAATAACGTTATTTTAATAAATTCTATGTAAATTGAAGAATAAATGCTAGTAGGTTTTTATATACTACTAGCATTTATATTTTAAATATTTAATTCTATTGTATTATTAGATAAAACAGCTTTTTCTCCATTTAAAATAATATTTTTATTATTTAAGTTGTTTATTATAAACTTTACCTTTGAGTATTCCTTACTGTAATTATTTCTTTTGGTAGTAAAAGTAATATTAACTTCTTCTCTATTTGATACAACTATTTCATACTCATTGTATATTCCTTCTTTATAGTCAAAACTTTCGCCATCATCAAGGTGATGAGTGTATTTAAACTCTTCAATATCATTGTCTAAATAAATATTTAAAGTTAATTCATTATTTTCTTTTTCACCAATGTAATTTTGCTCCATAAACATAGGAATTATTGAAGCTTCTTTTATGAATATAGGACAAGTATCTAAAGGTGCATCCTTTATTATATACTGTCCACCATTATATTCTTCACCAGTCCAAAAATCTATCCACTTGTTTCCTCTAGGTAAGTATACAAGTTTTTGCCTCATACCTTGTTCAACAATAGGAGCAACTAATATGCTATCTCCACAAAGGAATTCATCATTTATTTCAAAAGTATTTTTATCATTTTGATAATTAAATAATAATGGTCTTATAATTGGTGCTCCAGTATTTTCACATTCCCACATTAAATCATATAAATATGGAAGTAACTTATAACGAAGTTTTATATATTTCCTATTTATATCCTCAGTTTCTTGATTAAATGCCCATGGTTCTTGATCCCTAGTTCCCATTGCAGCATGATTTCTAAATAGTGGTGTAAATGCTCCAACTTGTACCCATCTACTTAAAAGCTCACCTGTACAATCATGACCAAATCCTCCAACATCAGTTCCACAAAAGCTAAATCCACTTAATCCTAAGTTCATAAGCATTGGAATTGACATTCTTAAATGTTCCCATGTACTTTGGTTATCTCCAGTCCAAATAGTTGAGTATTTTTGTGTCCCTGCATAACATGCTCTTGTTACTACAAATGGTCTTTTATTAGTAGTATTCTTTATTCCTTCATAAGTAGCCTTACTCATCATATGACCATATATATTATGAATTTCCTTATGTGGGACTTCTATGCCATTTTCATCAAACATAACATCATCAGGTAAAGGTCCATTAAAGCTTGCAGGTTCATTCATATCATTCCATATTCCAGATACTCCTGAATCCATCATAATTTTTTGATTTTCTGCCCACCAATTTCTAACTTTAGAACTCATAAAATTAGGGTAAACTGAATCTCCAGGCCAAACTCTATTTTTATATACTATTCCATCTTTGTCCTTAGCAAAATACTCATTCTTTATTCCTTCATCATATATATTATATCCCTTATCTACCTTTACTCCTGGATCAATTATTGTTACAACTTTAAAGCCCATTTCTTTTAGTTCATTAGTAAATGCTTTAGGATCTTTAAATTTCTTCTTATCCCAAGTAAATACTCTAAAGTCATCCATATAATCTATATCTAAATATAATGTATCACATGGAATATCCTTTTCTCTAAAAGCTTTTGCTATTTCCATAACTCTTTCCTGAGGTGCATATGACCATCTGCATTGTTGGTAACCTAATGTCCAAAGTTGAGGAAGAGGTGTTTTTCCAGTAAGATTTGTATATTCATTTACAACATTCTTTACTGATGGTCCATAAATAAAGTAGTAATCTAAATTACCATCAACTGCTCCAAAGTAATAGTAATCTGAATTTTCCTTACCCATATCAAAATGAGTTTCAAAGTGATTATCAAAAAATACTCCAAAAGCTTCCTCATCTTTTATTGATATTAAAAATGGAATTGATTTATATAATTGTTGGAATGTTTCCCCATGAGGACTAGGATCATCTGTATTCCAATTTCTATAATGGTATCCCTTTTTATTTAAAGAGCCTGTTCTTTCGCCTAATCCATAGAAATACATATCTTCTTCCATAACTTTTGAAACATAAACTTTAAAGTCCTGGTGTCCATCTAAAACATGTCCTTCTTCTGCTGCAAGTTCAAGACCATTTCCTCTTCTTTTAAAAGGTAATCTCTTACCTCTATAGTCTCTACATAAAACCTTTTCATTCTTATCAAAAATATCGACTTTAAATTCATCACCAATATTAATTTTAAGCTTTGCTGTTTCTATATTTAAACTACTTTCAGTTTTTTCTATTGAAAAACTAGAAGTTCCTAGCATTAAATTTTCAACTGCCTTTGAATTTCTTTCTTTTCTATGCAATGGTACAAAGAAATTAATAACTTCATCATTAATAATTGTTATTACTGCTTCACTATTTTCATATTTTATTGTAATTTCTTTATTATTTACTTCGTAATTTAATAATTTACCAAACATAAATACACCCTCTATTCTTATATAATTAAATTTCCTTAAGTCATTTTGAAATTTATTAATAATTTATCATAATGTAATTATAAAATAAAAGCATTACCATTTCTTGTACTATAACATCAAAAAATATAACAAAATTGCTATTTTAATATAATTGTTAATTTGCACATCATATAGTAATTTATTTTGTACAATTTATCATTTTTAATTTTTACTATAAATTTATTTAATTCAATAGTTATATATTATAAACCTAAAAAAGACCCTAAAGTATTGCTTCAGCATTAAGGTCTTTTTTTAGGTTATTTAAATAAATCTTTAAATACGTCTTCTATATTTTTATTTATTTTTCGTATTTTATCATCATTATTTATGTTATATATTTGTTTATCTATTCTTTTTCTATATCTAATAATTAAATATTCAATATAGTTTAAATTATCATTTACAGCTGAACAAATTATAAATATTACTAAAGGCGTTAATTTAGGGACTTTCCATAATAAAACTCCTATTTAATTACTAATAATATATTATATTTAACTTTTGTTATTAGTGCTATATCATAGAATTTAAATTTATTAAGCATTTTTAGATACCTTAAGTTATTTATTCTACTTTTATTGTTTAATACCTCTTATTTTGAGACAATATTCTCGTATAAATAGAGGTTTACTTACTGCCCTGTGGCAGAGTCTGTATTTTCTATCAAACTTCTTTTATTTCTATATTCGGCATTATATATTCACTTTTATCATTGCAAAAAAAAGATTAATGCTCCACTATTGAAACATTAACCTTTTTAACTTCTTTAACTGCATTGTTAAATTTTCTTTTTTCATTGCAATTCTTAATTAAATAATTTTCACCTACTTTTGGCTTAATTAAACTTATAGCATTTTCAATTTCTAAAATAAAGTTCTTCTTTTCCGCTTCATCTTTTGCTATATCCGTGTGGTATGCCTTTGCTAAAGTCTTATATAGTTTCTTATAGTTACTTTTATCTTCCTCATTGTGGTTACTATGTTTATTACTCTGATAACTACCATATAAATCATAATTATTGTAGTTACCTTTAAAATTTTCATAATAACTACGTTCCCACTCTTTAGATGCTTCATATTGATTTTTTATATTTTCTAGTGTCTCCTTATTCCTAAGTGTTTCACACTATGTCATAGCATTTATCATAAGAGTTTTATCAATATATTTTCTCAAAATCCGCTTTATCTTCTAAGTATTTATTGATTATCTTTCTATGTTTCTCGTGAGTTATATATTCATCTGTTTTCGTGTACTCTTTTTCTATTTCTTCAACTAATGTATCTATTTTTTGTATTACGCAATACATTATTTAATCACCTTTTTCGTGGTTACTTCAAAATTTCATCTAGTATCTACACTTTTATTTTTAAATGCTTCGTCATAATTAAGTAGCATAAATATATTTGACTAATCTTATATTAATCCATATTTATCAATAATAGCTACTATTTTATCTGTATTTTCTACTAGATCAATTATATCTGTTATGTCAACGACTTTCATTTAACACCCTCACTTATTCAATATCTAAGCAAACTCTATAAAACTTACCTGTCTTTAATGGCTTACTTATCTTTTTAATATTAATTCCTTTTAATGCTTCAAGATCCCGGATTTCAAGTAGAATTATTGAGCCTAGTATTTCCTTAGCTTTCAGCTTACGTCGTTAGTATAAGCCCTGTCCTACTTGCTCCTATTTGTATGGTATCTACTTTTTTATCTATCCCTTACTATCAACCTAATTGAATGTAAAAAAATAATGAGCCAATCTATTTCAATTGACTCATCATCCTATTTCACTGCATTATTAGTATTATGCAACCAATTTTCTTCTGGTAAGTAGCAAGGGTTTATTTACTTGCTATGGCTTTTTGTAAATATGCTTTTACTGCAATCCTTCTTGCAGATAGTTTCAGTAAATAATGCAGTAAGACTGTAACTACTTCAATGTAAGTACTATACTTTGCTAACTAACGAAAAAATACCTAAATATCGCTTGACCTATTTGTTAATTACTGGTTAAATCTAAAATGTCATTAAATAATAGATGTTCAACAGTAGCTTGAGTTCCAAAAACACTAACGTCTTCTGGAATCTTAATATCTACAACAACTTCATTCATTTCAGAAGAAGATAATTCTTTATATCCATATTTACTAAGAACCGATACTATTTCATCATTTAACCCTGCTTGTTCCTTAGTATATGGCTGACTATCAAATCCATCAAGTACAGGATTAATTTTATTATTATCTTTATTTTCCACCTCAAATTCATGCTGTATATAAAATAATGGTGCTATTTTTGAGATTTCAAACATAGTTTTGTATAGTACTTTAAATTCTCCTTTTACAAAATCACTAAAGTAGCAATACCACCTTCTTGAAGGGCTTTGATTATCAAATATCCCTATTAGTTTATACCCTTGTTCTTTTATGTACTTATCCAGTTCTTTTGGTAATTCGAGCTCTTTGTTACATTTAGTAACAAAAAACTTATAGTCATTTGTTCTATAAATACGATTTATAGTATCTTCAACAACATTTAACATAATTTTCCTCCACTATTTCATTTTTAGGTTGTGTCCACCCAATTTATCTATCAATTTGGAACTTGATTAAAATCAACCTCTCCTAAGTGCTTACCATTCTTAGGATTTAAACTTTCGAATCTCCCATGTTGTGTATCAACCGCAAAGATTTCCACAGTATTTGGGTTCCGATATACAGTACGATTGTTAATTTGGGTTAATTTATTATCTTTTATTAACCCGTTTTCATTTGCAATACGATTTACTTCAGTCTTTACCGCCGCTACACGGTTATTCGGCAGCATTTGGCTTATCTTCTTTTCAAAAGCGGCAGCTTCTCCTACCCCCTAGTAATATCTGCCACATAATCTACTTTATCAACTAAACTATTAACTTTATCCATACTGAATCTATTCAGAATAGTAATTTTGCAATTTATATATAATAAAAATCTGAGTAGGTAAAACTATCTCCCTACGCAGATTTTTAATTATTATTTTTACATTTACAACTAATATGCAATTAAATCATATTTTTCTTGACTATTTAATATATCATTAAATAATAATTGATATTTATCAATTCTTTCAATACTATCCTTAAAGAATAATGCTTCGCTATAAAATCTAAAAAACATAAATGGTGCATCTAATTTTTTTTCTTTATATTGTTTTTCCCCATTCTCTCCTAATAAATAAATGCTATACTCATTTTCCCCATTCTTTTCTAAGTTAATTTTCATTTTTTGAGCATTCATAATAGAGTAATATTCTTTCCCTACATATAAATCCATTAATTTTTCGACTTCTGTAATACTTTTTGCTTCTTCAAATTTTTCCCCATTTTTATAATCAATTTTTTGACCTATTAATCCATTTATAGTTATTGCAAATTTTCTTTTCATTTCTTGCTCTGAAAAATACTTTTCTATTTCTAATGATTCTCCTCTTTCTACACAAGAAAATCTATAAATACTATTTAAATCATTTTCTAAGATATATTTTATTTCATACTCTTGCATTATCTCTATTCTATTTTCATACTCAAAAATTTTAAAATCTTTCCCTACATATTTTATTAAATTATCAATATATGATTTTTCTAAATTTAAACTCATCTTCTTCTCCTTATAAACGTTTTAAATATCCTAATCTAATTAATCCATCGATGAAATTCTCTCCACGATTCAGCTTATTTCTTATTTCTTTATCGAATATAGGATCAATCTGATATTGTATTCCTCCTCCAACTTCATCAAACCATGGGGCTATTTCCCCTCTTCTCATAGGAATTTCTCTTTTTATTTCATATACATTATGAGATGAAAAATCAGAATTAGGAGCCATAGCTCTATTCTCAGTAGGAATACCTTCATCTGCAAAAAAAGTTCCGTTATTTCCCCCATATCTATCAATTTTTTTCCCTGGTTTCAAACTTACTAATTTAAACTCACCATTAAGAAATCCATCTATGTTAGGATCTCCATGTTGCCCTGGCCAATTTATTTCACCAGTTGTTTGATTATAATACTTAGGGTTATCAAATACATCTTTATATTTTAAATATAGTTCTTCATCTGGAGCATATTTCCAAGAATTTATTTTTAATTTATCAGCTTGTGTAACCCCCTTAAGACTACTTCCAAACTCACCTTTAAAGAATTCATTCATATTTCCTACTTTAGGAACTCTTAAACTACCAGGTATAGAAACTATTCCCGCAGATATTGGAGGTTCATCAGTATCAACAATTTTGTATTTATACAACCTGTGATCTATTACAGTTCCATCTTTCAAAGTAATTGGATCACCTATATTCAATGGTATTCCATTAAAATACTCTATATCTTCTTCTAATATAGATACATATGTATAAATCCCTTTTTTATAAATTATTTGCTTAGGTAAATCTGATATTTCATTACCAAAATACAAACCACTTCCCCAAATCCCACCTTCAATATACTTCTTTACTTCTTCCCAAGTATAGATATTTTCTTCATCTGTATAATCTAGCCACTCGATTTTATTTTTATCTCTAAGATCAATCACAGCTTTTTCATCATTAATATGACGGTTCTCTACCCATTTATTATATTTATCTCCAATACTCGAAATAAAAGATTTAATTTTATTATATATACTTGTACCAGCATATGTAATCCCATCTCCATTAAATGATACTACTGGTAAGCCACATCCCAATCCTACTCCTGGTATTCTAGCTCCTAAATATCCTACTCCATTCAAATTTCCTAATCTTGAAGTACCAAAGAAACTATAATTGCTAAACCAATTCTTTACCGAAGTCCCCATTGACTTTATAGCATTAATCCCATCTCGATTAAATGATAATGCTGGTAAACCACATCCTAAACCCACTCCTGGTATTCCAGATCCTAAATATCCTACTCCATTCAATTTCCTAATCTTGAAGTACCAAAGAAACTATAATTGCTAAACCAATCTGATACCGAGCTAGACATAGATTTTATTGCATTCATTCCATCATTAAAAAAACTACTTATACCATTAAACACTTTATTTCCAAAAGATATTAATGAATTCCCTATCTTACTTATACCTGATCTTACTTTATAACCTCTTCCTATTGATTTTATCCTATTTGCACACCTACTATCAACTTCTTTAAATCTTCTTACTATATAGTCTATATCCCTTATTACTTTATCTATCTTTGCATTATTATTTTTGTTATTAGTCTTATTTTCCCGGTTCTAATTTTCAAGTCCATAGTTATTCTACTCAAGCTGTATTAATTTATATGTTTATTTTATCAATTCTTTTTATTTCTTAATGCTTTTCTATTTTTTTAGTACATATTATATTCTTCTAATTACATTAACTTTTAAGTAGAATTATTGACCTTAGTTTTTCCTAGCTTATCATCTTACACATCAGTTTTATACTTGTTTTACTTACTCCTAAAGGTATTAGTATTGATTAGTTAGGATTTCATTTATCAGATACTTGTATCTGTTGAACTATTAAAAAATTTTAATTCCCCATTACCCTCTATTAAAACAGAAAATATCGACACTATTGTAGTATCGATATTTCAGTTAAAACTATATTTTCTTTTAATGATTAAATCTTATATTTATTGCAGAATCTCCACTTCTAGGGTCTTCATATGAAGTAATAGTTGCCCAATCTACTGAATATTCTATAACTCCTGGTCTTATATTATCTGGATTACCTAGTATTGATTTTATAAAATTGTCCTGACTTTCCTTTATTAATTTCGCCTTATAATTAGACCAATTTTCATAAGTATTCACTAATTCTGGATTTGCATCATTTATTTGTATTAAACTTAATTTATCTAAATCATCAAATGCTACTAAAATCCAACTATTATATCCCTCAAATTTTACTGGGTTTTTAAATCTAAACACCTTAGTCTTATCATTATATTTTTTTAATTCATTAGAAAATAATGCTATGAAATTATATTTATTAGTTGTACTACATATATCTTTACCATTTATCTCAATATTAGAATCTACTCTGTTCATAACCTTTGCTTAATACCCCTTTCCACCTAATTCAATTATTTTATCTATAATCTTTTCATATTCTTCATATGGCATTTGGTAATTATGTAACTCTATAGCCTTTTGAGGAACTTTTCTTAAGTATCCATTGTGTACCAACTCTTTAAAATTATCAATATATATTTGAGGTAATTTGCCATTTCCAAATTGCGGGTTAGACTTTGCAATTCCAAATGCAGCATCTAACTCAGTTGTTGGTTCATATGCCATCATTGTTTTCCTATAGATTGCACTATCCATTCCTTCTTTGTAAAAAGGTTTTACTTGCAATCCTTCAAAAATTTTTGTAGCATCATTACCTACTCTATCTATCCCTGACTTAGTCGTTAAATATCCAGTTGGATTAGGCTTGCCTGCATAAATTAATTTTCCAGTTTTGAACCAAAACTGCCTATTTCCATATTTATATTTTAAATTTGCATGTCTATTAAATATCATAAGAGAACTTTTTCCCTTAAGATACACCATAAATTGAAATACACTAATCTTTGGTGGAATACTGACAAGCATATGGATATGATCTTTGCACGCATTCGCTTCAATTATTTCTACACCTTTTTGTTCACAAAGCTTTCTTAAAATTACTCTTATATCTGCTTTTATCTTTTCATATATTATTTGTCTTCTATACTTAGGTGCAAATATTGTATAATATTTACAATTCTATTTGCTATGTTCTAAACTGCTATTATCCATTATGGATCCTCCTCTGTTTATAAATTGTGGTCGGCAAACCTACTTTTTATAATACATTGGAGGTTTTATTCTTTATACAACAAAATATCGAGACTATTGAAGTATCGACATTTCAGTTAAAGCTATATTTTCTTTTAATTTATGTGAAAAAGGTGTTAAGGTGGTAGAATTTTTAAAAAGTATTTTTTAATCTCATCAAGTTAAAATATATTTTAAAAATTATCTACCACTCTTCCACCTTTGCCCCCTAATCACTACATTATTAATATTATGCAGTATTGTTTTCAGTATAGTTTCTTTAATTTTATACATTTTTTGAATATCTACTTTTTTTGCAGTTAAACAATTATTAAATTGTAGTAAGTTATTGAAACGGACTATCATAAAGCCATCCTAAATATGGTTCCCCAACCAAAACCATGTCTTTGTTATTAAAATTATAAATCAATGCTTTACATTTAGTCATTACAAAGTAAGGAAAAATTTCTTTCCAACTCTTAAATAATATATTTCCTTTTTGATTTAATTCCTCTTTCAATTTTTTACCATCATCTTCTGTCAATGCTATATTAAAAAACTTAATTCCTTCAACTTCAACCAAAAGATAATCTTCATTATTTTGTATTACATATGCTCCTCCTTTCATATATAAATCCACCACTATGACTTCCCTATATAAAAGTTTTAACATATTGGTATCGAGAACTAATTGAGATTCATCTCCTAAATTAATTATAGCTCCTTTATTTTCCATTCTTAAAATATTTCTAATTATACTTATAGCATTAATCTCAATAATCTTATTAATATCTAAATATTGCTTACTTTCAGTTAGTACCTCTTTACTTGTAGCTATTACTACATATTCATTTTTGTCCATCATTACTTTAGCCAGTGAATTTTCAGAATTATACGGGCAATAATATATCATTGCCTCTCTTGAAAGCATTTGTAATAACTCCTGTAAGTACTCCTGCTTTTTGCTTATTTCTATAATTCTATTTCTAACATCATCATTATACATTTTCATACCTCAACTTTATAATTTCAGTTAATGGTTAAGTAAAATTTCATAAGTTCAATAGAGTCTTATCTTCCAATATTCTATCTACTTCGCTCTTTCTTATCCATTTATGATATATAGAACGTTCTATGAATTCCATATTTAACTTAACTCCTACTTCATTGTTACTAGTATAAATCAATATACTGTCCCCTTTTTCTGATATAACTTGAAACTTGTATCCTTTATAAAAACAATTAGTCTGTATATAGTATATTTCTTCAACATCGCTTCTTTTTACAATTTTATATTTTATCTTACTATCATCTGATTTTAGTTTAATAATTTTATTTTTTTTGTCATAATCAACAACTTCATACTGTCTACCCATATATAACGTATATTTACCAAGTAACATAAATAACTCCTCTCCATTTATTTTATTTTTACAAACTTACCATCCTTATATTTCGCAATTAATTCCTCAATTCCTGTTTTACTATTTACCCTGTATAATTCTGCACCTTCGTTAGGCTTCAAATATTGCATTGTGTACTCAGGAATAATATTACCATTCATATCTTTAGTAAACCCATGTCCTGTAAACGGGTCTGGTGATGTATCAAATCCACCAGTTGGTGGTTTTGCACCTACTCCCTCCATAGTTGGTCCATATGGTATATCTATTTTGTCTACCACATCTGTTTTAAATCTTATTATTCCATAATCCTTATCTACTCCTACTGTAAATGGAGTATCCTTGTACCCAAGCGCTAAGCCATCATAAACCTCTTGTAATGTACTTAACTCTTTAGTATCTTGAGCTTTAGTTATAAATCCACCTACTGTATTCCATGGGTTATCATCTTTTATATAATTATCTATTTTTCCACCATCAATTACTTTTTGTAATGTTGTATCACTGTTCGGATTTGGAACTTGTTCTCTTATCTTCATCATAATTCTTCTTTGTTCATCAGTCAGTTCAGAAGCACCTTTCATCCTAATTGAATTAAATTCATCTAATGTAATTTTCTCATTTTTTAATATAGATGATATATCTTCTTGAAATGAATTCATTTTAAGTATCTTACTTTTTAAGAAGTTATCATTACTTACTCCCTCAATAATCTGTGCTTCTTTTTTTGCAAACTCTTGATAGTTTGAAACTTTTCTAGCAATTTTACTTTGCTCAATATTATTTAAAACTACTCTTCTTATTTCAGACTGTGCCTTAATATCACCTAGATCAGAAATCGCTTTTTTAATACTGCCACCAAGTTTATTGAATTCTCCTCCAAGGTTTGCCCCTGTAGTAACGCTTCTAGTATCTGAAATATAATTATTAAAGCTCATTTTAAATACTTTACCAGTATCTTTTATAAATTCAGTTCCTTTTGTACCAAATGACTTTACCATACCAGTTACTTTACTTGGGAAACTCTTAATTGCTTTTCCCGCATTTATTAATGATGGCTTTATATTTTTTATATTTTTTAATCCCTTAACCATATGTGGAATATTTAATGCAAAGTCCACTAAATTAAGTCCTGCATATACCATTCCTCCAGTTTTTTCTCCAGCTACAGCTTTCAATCCACTTTCTAAGGCGTTAAATCCTTTATTAGTTCCATTTGCTACGTTATTATATATTTTTGTTCCATCATCTATAAGTCCATTTAATGCTAATGCCCCTCCTATGACAGCTCCTACTACTGCAATTACTGGACCACCGAAAAATAGCGTAGCTCCTGCTCCTACTACTGCTAATGCATTTAAGGCAAATGATGCTGTATTTCCTACAATTGGATGGCTATCAAGCCATCCTGTTACTGCCGTATATTTAGAACTAAACCAATTCTTTACCGAACTCCCCATTGACTTTATAGCATTCATTCCATCATTAAAAAAACTACTTATACCATTAAACACTTTATTTCCAAAAGATATTAATGAGTTTCCTATCTTACTTATACCTGATCTTACTTTATAACCTCTTCCTATTGATTTTATCCTATTTGCACACCTACTATCAACTTCTTTAAATCTTCTTACTATATAATCTATATCTCTTATTACTTTATCTATCTTTGCATTATTATTTTTTATGCTACTATAATAACTTTGAAGATTATCTGCTTCCACTCTTATTCTACCTGAGCTTCCATTTACCTGCAACTTCATCTTCGCTGAATTTGCATTACTTGCTGCACTATCTCTTCTTTCTTTTGCTCTTAATAGATTGCTTTTTAATAGGCTTGTCTCTCCATAGGATATCCCTATTATGCCACTTCCACCTAAACTTATAGTACTCAAATTTTTTCTCCTTTACCTAGTTCTATTATCTATGTCTCTTCCTAGTGATGAGAACTCTTCTGCTATACAATCTAACTCCCTAGCTAAATATTCAATTCTCTTATTATGATCTATCATTGACTCATATAACTTTGGAAAATGGCTATTTGCAAAACTATCTTTAGAAGCTCCTTGCCACTGAGCTTCTATTTTATCTACTGCGCTTTTAAGTCTATTTATTGTATCCTTTAATTCATTTCCATATTTTCTATATATACTTCTTGCCTCATTAACCCTATTTATATCTACTAAAACATCCATAGTTTTCTGCCTCCTTTAAATAAACAATAAGCTTACACTATCTTATTCTTGTCCTAACCTTATCTAATATATTCCCTATTACTTCCATTTTGGGATATACAATTTTTTCTTTACCCTTCTTATATCCTGTTACATCGACAGTATAAACCTTATGCTCTGAACCCATCGGAACAAAAAATTCATAATCAAATTCTTTAGTTTTCTCAGGAGTAAATCTCTTATATGTATTGAGCTTATAGTTTAAATCAGTTAGTTCTTCTGGGAATTCTATTGTTACATAATCAATACCACCATAAAGTTTTACCTTAACTACACTTTTCTCTCCTTCTTTAAAATTTGACACCTACTGATTACTTCCTTCTATTTCTCTTTGCATGCTAAAAAGAGCTAATGTTCTTTACTTCAAACATTAGCTTTTAGCATATTTATTATATATTTTTTATTTTCTTTTTGATTACAATTTCTTCTCAGCCCATCAAGCCATTATTTTTTATTATATATTCAACTATTTTTAGCACCTATTACAATTGAATTTCTATTGTTTTATACTTTTATTTTTAGTGACTTAATGAGCTTTTTTCTTCATCTCACTACATTATTTATATTATGCTTTCAATTAAGACTTAATTTTGCAGTTAATTACTTTAAACTTTGATATTTCAATTTTAGATACGCAAAATATTATCTACTCTTTATTATCTTATTTATTAAAATAACATCTAAGTAATTCTTTATAGTAATTTTGGCATATTGGGTAATATATTGATAATTTTGTATATATTTTATTAAATTCCTTCAATAAAATTGAATAGCTATATACAACTACAAGTGCCCTATTAAAAGTTGCATCAGAAACAATATTAATTCTACTATCATCCTCACATAAATAGAAAATATTATATAACCCATTTACATTTTCCATACAAATCGTATTTTTTTTTGAAATATCTAAAGAGAAATACTCTAATTCACATTCACCTTTTATAATTTCAACCGCCTGAACAATTGCATTCTCTCCATTGCAAGCCCTTAAACTTCGTTTCAAATTAATATCTTCTTTTGCTCCTTCAAAACTTTTTATACATACTACATATAGCATACATATAGCGTATTCTTCTTCCACGAAAGTTCCAATTTCATAATTATTTCCCTTCACATTTTTATATATAGTCCATCCCAATGAACTTTTTTTGCATTTTATATACATTTCTTGTTCGATATTGCCATAGCTTATATGAAATATTTCTATAGTATCCGCTTCTTCAAGTACTTTATAATTCGTATTTAATAATTTATTTAATTCACTTGCCAACATTAATCAAACCTTTCTTAACCAAATCTGTTATATCTTCCAAAAATCCATCATGTAATAATTCTTCAACTGTATATAATTCTCCATTTGAATGATATTTTAAGTATTGAGTAGCACCACCATTACTTCCAAACCAAGGTGCAGCAGTTCCGGCATCCATAGTAAATTCTTCTGTAGGTCTATAATAGTAATGCTTTGCCTTTTCACTATGTGGGGCTAGTGCTCGTGATCCATATGAATCTGTTGCATTTGCCATAAATTGTCCAGTTGGTTCTCCATATCTATCTAATATCATAGACGGATTTACCGTTACTTCATTAGGTATTTCTTCAAGAAAGCCATTATTGCTTGGCCAATTTATTTTACCTGTTGCTTGGTTATAGTATAGTTCATTATTATAAACATCTTTATATTTTATATACAAATCTTCCCTAGGAGTAAAATCCCAATTATTAATTTTAAGTCTTTCTGATTGGCTAATATTTGTTTTTGATGTCCATTCTACATTACCTTCACCAAAAATTTCTTTTAATGCTTGATAATGTTCTTCACCAGATAAACTATATTTATTTATTTTGCCGCTTTCTCCTCCCACCTCAAGAAGTTTCTTTTTACTTATTTCATCATATATCTGTGCTTCTTTTTTTGCAAACTCTTGATAATTTGAAGCTTCTCTAGCAATTTTACTTTGCTCAATATTATTTAAAACTACTCTTCTTATTTCAGACTGTGCCTTAATATCACCTAGATCAGAAATCGCTTTTTTAACACTACCACCAAGTTTATTGAATTCTCCTCCAAGGTTTGCCCCTGTAGTAACGCTTCTAGTATCTGAAATATGATTATTAAAGCTCATTTTAAATACTTTACCAGTATCTTTTATAAATTCAGTTCCTTTTGTACCAAATGACTTTACCATACCAGTTACTTTACTTGGAAAATTCTTAATTGCTTTTCCAGCATTTATTAATGATGGTTTTATATTTTTTATATTTTTTAATCCCTTAACCATATGTGGAAGATTTAATCCAAGGTCTACTAAATTAAGTCCTGCATATACCATTTTAATTAAATAATGTTATTGCTAGAATCGAAAATATCAATTTGAATCATACAACTATGATTCAAATTGATATCCTTTTTGGGTAGTTAAAATAAATGCTCCTTTTCATAAAAAATTACTCTATTTATCTTTAATAGGCTTAATTATTAAAAGTCAAGTATTTTTATAAATATCAAAAGGGTAGTTTATTTTTCAACACAAACTACTCTTTCTAATATTATTCAAAAAGACTCATTTCATTCCACCAAAAACTATTATTATCAATACTTTTACCATCAATTAAAATTAGTTTATTTTTAATTGATTCTAATTCTTCTTGTGCACAATCCCTATTTAAATATGCACGCCTACCATTAGATTTCTTAATTCTTTTTACAAACTCTGCATATTCTAACAAGCTCTCAGCTAACTGTGGAACAGAATTATTCACATATGATTTTTCAAATGTTTCATGATTTATAGTTATAATTACTCCTGATTTATTTTCTATCGCTATAATATCACCATCTCCTGTAAACCCAATATATGTATCTTCTGCATATTTATCAGTATTATATTTTTCTTTTAAAGTTAATAACCCACCATTACTCATTATTTCAAAATTTAAAAATGGTGTAGCTGATTCAGGTAAACCAGCCTCTATTAAAAAGTTCTTACTTTCTAATGGTATTTCTAATTTATTAACTCTTTTCCCGTCATATTCTATTAATGGATATATCTCTGTATTCCACTTTTCTTTAAAATCATTTGAATTTATCATAAGAACCTCCTAGTAATTTATCACTTTTTATAATCTTTCGATAGTATTTCAGCTATATTTGTTAATATATCATTGCCTCTAATTCCATTCTCTTTTTCGACATTGTGTATTCCACCAAATCCTTTATGCAATGTTTCTGGTACTGCAGCTGCTTGACCACCTCCACCTATATGATGGTGAATTAACTTATTACCTATTCTATCACTATATTGTGGAAAATAATTAGCAAATTGCTCATCTACTATTGGAACCAACCCATCTTCTATCCTTATAGTATTTACTTCGCTCCAATATTCAGGATTTTTCTCTAATAATTCATTGAAATATTTACCTGCATTCCTTTCCCATCTAGCAGCATTAGTACCTCCTTTTCCTTTACCTTTAAAATCCATTTGAGTTGTTAAATTGGGATCTGCTCTATATTCAACTGGAATTTTCTCAACATCAATTCCTTTATAAGCACTAATAGAACTATAGTCAGCTTTACTAACCCCCTTGGGGCAGAGTCTGTCTTATTGTCTTACATCTATAAAACCTAGTGTTTCTAATGCTTCACATTACTTTTTAAATACTTTTTATCACTTACCACTTTTAGTGTTATGTATTTAGTTTTTTAACATCCATTTCCTTCAATCTATTACTACCATTTTATCATACTACTTCTTGCATTCCTACAGTTGGCATTGCATGAAAAAAAGATTAATGCTCCAATTACTGAAACATTAATCTTCTTAACTTCTTTAACTCCATTATTTAAATTATGCAGTATTAAATTTTCTTACTTTTATTGATTTAACTGAATTCAATTGTAGTCCTACTTTTATGCATCTATTAACTTATAATTATGCATTGAATAAATTATTTAATGCTAAAAAATCGTTCTACTGCACTGCTTGATTTTTTTGTTTCCTCCAACATATAATTATAAGCATTGTTTAATACTTCTTTTCCTTCATCAATGAGAGTTTCTATTATTGTAAATTCTAAAACTTCTTGAATTAATACATCATCATTTTTAGCCATTTCTTCAAAAAAAATGAATGTACGTCTTATTACTTCTTTATATTTATCATTTTCTTTTTTTAATAATTCTACCAAGTACGGAACTATTATTACTCCAAAAACAATATGAACACCAGTCTCTTCATCAATTAAGTTTTCTTCTGCTTTGGAATTATATTCTTCTCTTAACTCTGGTATAGCTTTAAATATATCTTCAATTAATGAATCATATTTCAAGTTAGTTCCCTCCTAATGCATTTTTTAAATCATTTAATAACTCATTTGTTAGCTTAAAATCTGACGGACTAAGATTTTAAGCATCCATTATCTTTTGTAAATACTTTTGCATATCGGCACCCTTTTGCATATGAGTGTTACCATTTATCCCCAGATTCATTCCACTCTCACGCTCAAATCTTATTACATCTGCTGTTCCACCATCACCAATAATTGACTCATCTCTATACAACTGTTTTATAGCATTTTGTAACTTTGAATTTTCTGCAGATTTAAGTAACTCCTTTCCTCTATTTGTGCCAATCCATTCTTTATACTGTGATGATAATGTCTTACCTTTTTGTCCAACATAGAAATCAGCTTCAGCCGCCCCCTCAATCAAATGAAAATTGATTAAAGGCTAAGGTGATAGCCTAACTACCACCTTTAACTTGCTATTCTCTCATGTCTATATTTCATCACATATTCTGTCTTATTTTTCATCATTCCAAAGATTATATTTACTAAAATTGTGCTCGTGTGATCAGTTGTTAAATTCGGCATCTTTAACATACTATAAATCGCATGAGCATTATTTTATTTGAATAAAAATATATTAAACATTCTATTTACTCGCATATCTAGTTCTAATTTTATATTAAATAATTGTATTTTCAATTTCAAATCTATCATAAAATATTAACTCTTCTACAGAAAATTTTTCTCCATTTATTAAATTAGTACTATTATTATCTTTATTAAGTACTATCTCATTAAGTTGAGAATAATCAACTTCTACATATCCATTTTTTTCTAAATATTCTTTTGTAATTTCATATAAATCAGCTTGATTCTTAATATAAGGTTGCGGTCCAAATCCATCTAGTACAGGACTCATTTTATATTCATCATAGTTTTCAACCTCAAACTCATGATGAATATAAAAAACAGGTATAATCTTAGATATTTGTAACAGAGTCTTATATGATACTTTTAATTTACCATTCTCATAATTACTATATTTAAAGTACCATATTTGAGATGGAGCACCATCTATATCTTCTTCAATTATATCATTAACATATACTTCTGTTTTGGTATAAAACTCCTTACTAAATACTATTTTGCTTCTACATCTATCCTTAAAATACTCATAGTCCTTATCTATATATATCTTATTAAAAACATCATTTAATAACTTTTCCATCTTTATCACCTTTTACTTTATTTTAATCATCCTATTTTTTTAATATTTAACTATCAATATTAATTATTTATATATTACTTCACTACCATTAGAACCGCATTCCTCTAATATATCTCTTAGAATATTACAATCTTTTAGCATTATCTCAAACAAATGACTCCATCCATTAAAAATAATTTGTTTAGGTAATTCAGTTTCTCTTAAAAAGTTTCTTAATGCGTCCTAATTCATTCCATAATATTGTGAAAAACTAAATTTATCTTTTATATTGTGATGTAATTCTTTTAAAGAATTTATATTATTACAGTCAAATTCAACCTTTTCTTTTCTCCCATATCTTTGCTTTAATAATTTTATAATTGGATTTTCTACTTCACTAGTATCAATAACTTTCTCAATATAACACTCATTAATATTTTTAAATTTGCAATTTAAATGTTCCTCTAATATGTTTTTTAAATTAATTACCTCTTCCTTATTATTGTAATTAGTTAAGATAATTTCATAATATAGGTTATCATCAAACACTTTACTTAATTCCTCTTCATTTTGATATACCCATTGTTCAAATTCATCATTAGTTAAATAATCTTTTACCTATAAACATAAAATTTCTATTTTTCCATTAACTTCTCTCAATATAGCATTATTTTTAACTACTTTTAACCATTTACCATTTTTAGTGTTATGCAGTTAGATTATTAACATTAATTTCCTTAAATCTGTTAACCTTATTTTATCATGCCACTTCTTTTATTTCTACATTAGGCATTATTTATTCAGTTTTTTCTTCAGCATCCACTATCAACTTATTTAAATATAAAAAATATCGACACTATTCTAGTATCGATATTTCTGTTACAACGATATTTTCTTTTACTTTAGGTTGAAAAGGGAATATGATGGTAGAGTTTTAAAAGTATTTTATAATCCATCAAGCTAAAATCTCTTTTAAAAATTATCTGCCACTCTTCCACCTTTGCCCCTTACTAACTACATTATTTAGATTATGCATATAATTAATATTATATAGATAATTAATTTGTCTCATTCTATTTAGTTAATAACTTTTATGCATTTAGATTTCCTGGAATTATGCATTAAAAATATATTATCCATATGGATTTTGATTTCTAAATTCCCCCAATTTGTTTATCCATATATCTACTAATTCTCTTAGTTCTCCAGTTTCAATTTCACACCAATTACCCATTCCATCATCAGCTAGATTATCATAAACTGTAGTTTTTTCTTTTCTTATCTCTAGTCCACATACATTTCCATTTAGCTCTTCATATTCACTTTTTCCATTCAATACATTTTCTAATGCTTCTATTGCATAAGCTGGATATCCTTGAACATCTGACATTAAAAAAGTTGCAACTAGTTCTACCTCTTTCTGTAAATTTATTATTAAATCATTTTGTTCATTATTAAAACTTATCCCATTAAATTCAAAAGTGTATTTCATAAATTTTATTCCTCCTAATATTTTGGAAATGCTGATATTATTTTACCTGTAGAACTATCTATATACATTTCTACTATTATGCCTGAAGATATTTGTCCTCTGAAAGTATTTCTAGTTCCTTAAATAAATTGTCTAGAACTATAAGCTTCATTTATTGAATCTACAATATTTTGTTGAGTATATGATTTAGAGAAAAATGTTGATGTTCCTCCATTTCCTACTTTAGGCACACTATTAACCTCTACTCTAGCTGTATATACACCAAATTGATTAGGAACTGACTCAGTACCTTGAATTATATTCCCCTTTGCTGTTGGGCATTCCTTCATAATGAAAGCCCACAGTCTTACCACTAGCATTTAATTCACCTTCTAAAACATGTTCTAAAGCTCCATTCTTAAAATTACCTGTATTATTATCATATACATCATCAGCCACCCCTTTGGAGCAGAGTTTGTCTTATTACATTTTACCCATTAAATCTAGTATTTCCAATGCTTCTCTCAGAAAAAACTAGAAACTAGCCTACTTTATTTTTCAGCTAGTTTCTCTATTTTAATCACACTGCATTATTAATATTATGCAGTGTGATCTCTCCTGCCTTTTATTGATTTAACTATATTCTGCTATTATTATTTTTATGTAGTTAATCTATTCTTTATTATACATCTTATTATTTTGTATAATCTACAAATCCTATATAATTTAGTTTATTTTCTCCATCTATATAGTTTTCTGAATTACAATCATATTCAAAATCATACAGAAGCACTATTGAATTATACATGGATTTATTATATTCTTTATCCAACTTCGGTATTATCTCATAATCATTAGAAAATCCCTCTAATAAAGCTTGTAGTTCATCTGATTTTTCTTCCATAAAATCTATTTCTGAAAAATCTATATTATAATAATCTATATTAAATTGAATTTTAAATTTTGATGGTATTGAATCTCCATTATCTGTATATTTAATCTCCATAAATTTTCTAAAACTATCTTCATCACTAAAACATCCTAACCACAATGATACTTTTCCTTCTTTTTGCATATATAGCTCCTCTTCTATTTAAGTTGTAAACCCTTAGGTAATAACTCTATACCGCCATCCAATCTATAATTTGCCCAGTTATTTAGTCTTATTATGAATGTTTCATAATCAGTCGAATTATCTATTATTTTTAATAATTCATTATGAGCTGTCGTTGAACCTCTACCTCCATGAACTCCTTTAGGATTTACGGATTTAACATCCTTAGTTAAACTTCTTAAGTCTTTAATTTGCTCTGCTGTTACATTCCAATTTTTAAACTCAGGAGTTCTGGAAACTAAATGCCATTCATGTAATCCACCTGGTTGTCTTAATCTATCCTCTATTGTTTGCCTCAACTTATGGTCTTTCCATATCACTTCTAATTCTTCAGAAGTTAATGAATTAAAAAATTTATTAAATTCATCATTTCTTACAGATGGTATATCTTTAGATGTTAATCATAAGGGCTGCTAACCCCCTTGAGGCAAAGTCTACCTTTTCTATAAACCTAGTATTTTCTATGCTTCACACTGTTTTTTAACTACTTTTAATCACTTACCATTTTTAGTTTTATGTAGTTAGACTTTTAACATTAATTCCCCTTAATCTATTTACTTTATTTTATCATGCTACTTCTTTTATTTCTACATTCTGCATTATATATTCAGTTTTATCACTACAGAAAAAAAGGTTAATGCTCCTACTACTGAAGCATTAACCTTTTAATTGCTTAACTACATTATTACAATTATACAGTGAATAGTACTATTATTTTTTTATCTAATTTATAACTTTCTGAAATTTATTTAATAATGCATTCACTACGCTATTATTTATACAGTAAGTTATTCATTTTATTTATCGGGTTTACTACACCTCTTTAAATACTTATTTTCAAATTAAATTACTCTTAGTTTTACAGAAAAATAAACTAAAACTATTATTACTCAAATCCAATAACTATCCATTCATCTACTACATCCCAAAAGTTAATATTATATCTAGGTTGATTGTTTGAGAACCATAAAGTAGCATTATTATTGTCACAATTAGTATAGTCAATAGCAACATAACCGACCATACCACTCTTGAAAAATCCAAATGTTGTTCTTAAATCAATTTTAATTGATTCTTCTAAATCCTCTATAATCCCCCATTCATCATCATTGAAATAGGTTACAGATTGTCTAGTTACTAATCCCATTGACTGACTTGCATAGAAATAAAATCCATCATGAACATTTTCATAGAATCTTCGAATCGAATCAGGAATCTTACTCCAACTCATTTCTAATTCAGGATTATTAAATTTCTCTTCAGTATTTCCTCCTTCATAATATTCAATCTCCCCATCTGATGTTTTTATGCTGTACAAAATGGAGTATTTACCATCATACTCTATCAAATCAATCTCCACAATATTTTCATACAAATAAGATATAGTATTTCTTAATTCAATACCTGAATATTTTTCCCATATACTTAAAATTTTTTTTATTCTACACTTAATATCTTTTTCCATAAAAGCCATATGCCACTCGCTTGGTATTGATTTAGAGTTAATTTCCTTGATATTTATTAATCGAATATTCCTATGATATTTTCTTAAGAATTCTAACTTATTTTCCATAATATTAACCAACTCCTTAATTGCTAATTTCTACTATTATTTAATTTAATAAAATCATCAATTTGACATTGTAGATTTATTTTGAGTTCATTTTCTTTTAATATCATTTTTTGTCTAAAATTAAGGTCAACTTCAATATTTTCTTTTTTATAAACAGTCCACTCTGAATAAGATTTAGCACCCTTTGACTTATTTGCTGCCTCACTCAACCCAGTAAAATTTTCAGGGTTATTCAGAACCTGTAGTTGTTGTTCTTTTGTTAGTTTTTCAAACCCATCCATTCTAGTTATTGTATCCATTGATACAATATGATCAGCTTGCAATGTTCCCGTAATCTTTTCACCTGGAAGAGCTGGATCAGGTGTTCCTATTATTTTATCAATATCCTTATTAACTTCTTTTTGTATTTTTCGTGATGGGGTTTTACCTCTTAATTCATTATATAGTTCATCTGAAATTCTTCTTTCCCCATATTTAGTTTGTGTAGCCCCCTTGGGGCAGAGTCTGTCTTTTCTATCAACCTAGTATTTTCAATACTTCACATTACTTTTTAACTACTTTTAATCACTTACCATTTTTAGTGTTATGTAGTTAGATTATTAACATTAATTTCCTTCAATCTATTAACCTTATTTTATCACGCTACTTCTTTTATTTCTACATTCAGCATTACAAGAAAAAAAGGTTAATGCTCCATTTACTGAAACATTAACTCTTTTAAACTCTTTCACTACATTATTACAACTATGCAGTATTAAATTTTCTTACTTTTATTGATTTAACGCTATTCTGATATTACTATTTTTTATGCAGTTAGTTCAACTATAAAAATGCATTAATTTACTTTATAATACTTACTATTTACTATTTTCCAATTGAATTCTTTCAAGCCACTCCATAGCAATATCATCAGCAGTCTTAACTGGGTCATTAGAATAGACTAAATCATATTCATATTCTGCTCTCAGACTATTTTTTAATACATCATAAACTAACTTTATTTCTCTGGGCATTTCTCTTTGATATTCTTTGCATAATTTCAGCATGCTCTTTATATCAGTATTTAAAATTTTAATCACGCTTTTTTGTCTCTCAACAGATGTATCATATTTTTTTTCTGTATTTATTAGAGCATCATTTAATTTATGACGTTCTAATACCTTTCCATTAATATTATAAAAATAATCACTAGATAAGACTCCTTCTTCAAAAGAACCGTAGATATATATTTTTTCTGCACGGTTATCTACATATTCCAAACATATAGATACCATATCAGCTTGTAATTCACTGAAATAATCTTCAAATACTTTACTCATTACATTAATCTCCTAACTAATTTAATATATCTCTCTCAAAATATTTACCATCTATTTCATACTGTACATTAAATTCTGACGGTCGCAAACCATCTCCATCATATTTAATTTCAACATTCACTTTTACCTGTTTTCCTTCTTTAATAACTGTAGCACATTGATTTTCTATTTTCTTATATTGACTTAGGTTAACATTAGACGATTGTGAAACTAAATTATCCAACTCAGGTGAACCACCAAATCTATCACCAGCTAAATGTCCTGCATGGTCTCCAGCTAATTTTCCAGGTGTATCAGGATTATGTGCTAATCTACTTTCCCTTTCTGTTAATTTTAGATTATCTGTCTCAAATTTACTTATCCTTCCCATTTCATCAGTTTTGTATAAATAATCATATTCTCCTGCTTTATACTTAATATTAGGTTTTAGTTTACCTGCTTCATTAAATGGTTTAACTTCTAAATCAGCTTTACTTACCCCCTTGGGGCAGAGTCTATATTTTCTATCAATCTAGTATTTTCAATGCTTCATACTATTTTTAAACTACTTTTAATCACTTGCCATTTTTAGTGTTATGTAGTTAGTTTTTTAACATTAATTTCCTTAAATCTATTAACCTTATTTTATCATGCTACTTCTTTTATTTCTACATTCAGCATTACAAGAAAAAAAGATTAATGCTCCAATTATTGAAACATTAATCCTTTTAACCTCTTTCACTTCATTATTACAATTATACAATAACTTTTTCTCCATAAACTTTTCATTAATTATTGTTGTTAAAAAGTTTATCATCTTAAAATCATAGTTACTTGTTTTTGTAGTCAGTTATTAAAAATTTTGCAGTGAACTATTTAATTTTTTATTTAACATATCCGACTAAACCTATAAATTTAAATTCATAGTCTTTATTATTTACACTCTTCACATTTTCATCATATTGAAAATTATAAAGCAAAATTCCTGCATTGCATTTCGCTATTGAAACACCATCAGTTATTTTCTCATATTTGGGTATTACTATATCATCATATGAACACCCTGAAATAAGTTCAGTTATTGAAGTAACATTCTGTTCAAGACATACTTTCTCAGTATAATCATCATCAAAATCATCTATATCGATATTAAAATCTTTTGAAAATTGAGATGGTAAGCAATCTCCATCATCTGTATAAACAAGTTCAACATATTCTAAAAGTTCATCATCTGATTTTATGTTACCAATCCATAAAGATACGTATCCTTTTCTTTCCATTATTTACTATACTCCTTTACTTTAATCTAAGACATTCTGGCAAAGAATCTACTCCACCTTTAAGTCTATAATTAGCCCAATTATTTAATCTACTTTTAAACATATCATAATCAATTGAAGAGTCAATTATATCTAGTAATTCATTATGAGCTTTTGTAGAACCAAGTTGACCATGTTTTCCTACTGGATTTACGAATTCAACATCACTTATCGCAGTTCTTAAATCTCTAATCTGTTCTGCACTAACTTCCTAATTCTTGAATTCAGGTGCACGTGAAACTAAATGCCATTCATGCATTCCTCCTGGCGCACGTAACTGTCTCTCAATAGCTTTTCGTGTTGATTTATTCTGCCACATACTATCTAATTCATCTATGCTTAATGAATTAAACCAGTCATTAAATTCACCAATCTTTACCGTAGGAACCTTTACCTTTTCAACAGCTTCACTTACCCCCTTGGGGCATAGTCTATCTTTTCTATAGACCTAGTGTTTTCAATGCTTCACACTATTTTTAAACTACTTCTAATCACTTACCATTTTTAGTGTTATGTAGTTAGTGTTTTAACATTAATTACCTTAAATCTGTTAACCTTATTTTATCATGCTACTTCTTTTATTTCTACATTAGGCATTACATATTCAGTTTTTGATTTAACATCTACTCTCAATCTTAAAGAAAAAAATATCGACACTATTGCAGTATCGACATTTCAATTACAACGATATTTTCTTCTACTTTAGGATGATAATGCGATAAAGACTTTAGAAAGTATTTTTTAATTTTCTCAACTAAAATTACTTTTTAAATTTATCTGCCACTCTTGCCCTTTTGCCCCCTATTCACTACATTATAATAATTATGCAGTATTATTAATTTATATATCCATATAAATTAATCAGCTTGTAATATCATTTCTCAATATTAAAATTTCCAGTGAGTTTTTACCAAGTCTTACATTGAGTCTACTTTAGTCTTTTCCATAACAACTCAACTCCTATTTGCTTTTTAAATTTTACTTTTAATATGCTTTTACTTTTGTCATTCATTATCATTTCATCACCTATTTTATTAATGCTTTCAACATTCTCAATCTTACAAGTAAAAACTATTAATTCTTGAAAAGTTATTGTTACTTCACAAATTTTCCTATATACATCCATGAACATAACTATTTCAAATCCTTTATCATCCTTTAAAGAATAAATAAGTTCACCAGCTTCAACCTCTCCAACACTAATAGGTTCATTACAAAATAACTCTAATAACTCATACTCATCATATTTAATAAACATATATTCTACTCCTTTACTTCGGCATCACTGTAATTACATCACCATTTCCATTTACTATAACTTTAACACTGTCAGTTTCATGGACGAATGTATCTACTTTGTTTTCTGAAACTGCTTTTGTATTATTTATTGCATCTTCTATTACACTTGATGGTATATTTCTAGGCTCAACATACTTATTGACAAAATCTGAATATTTCTTAGTTCCAGGTGTATAACCTAACTCTTTTGCCTTTTGAGTTGCCCTTCCATATAGTTCTGCTCTCACCTCTGGTGTGTTTGGTGCCATTCTTTCCATAGCATGTTGTGAATACTTTCTTCCATTAATTGTTCCTCCACCAACTGACATATCTCAAACACCTTGTTCAGCTTTACTTACCACCTCAGACAATTTAATATCTCTTTGCTTTAAATTACTATTAAAGTTCTTCTGTGTTTCTGTTTGCTCAATTGTCCCTTGCTTACTTGAGTTTCTATTAAAGAACAATACCTTACAGCAGATAAATTAGTTGTAATATAAAATTTTGAATAACCACTTTCTTGTATCTGCTCCACATAAGCCTGCAAGTGTTTATCCTCTATCTTATTTAGATTTTGCTTTTTAAAACTTTCTGATAAAAACTTAGCAAAATGATTCATTCCATCTTCATATCTATATCTAGTTTTGATGCTACCTTGACGAGTATGACTAAATACCTTATCAATTTGATTGTTTAAATTTCTATAGATATTCAAGGTTTAGTGATATTGCATAAATTATTTCTAATGAATTTCAAATATATTTTTGGACATAATTATCCCAATGACAATTACTACTTTTTCAGTAATTTTTCTTTTGATAAATCCTATTCACATTAGTAATATCAATGTTTTAGTATATATCCCTTCTATCGTCTCAATTAACAATTGAGACGATAGAAATACCTATTGAATTCTAAGTTGTTTAGCAATGATGCTACATACCTAAAATTTAAGCGAAACTATAATTTCTCTAGCAGTAATGTCAAGCCAGAAAACTCTGCTTACTAAAATAGTCTGACATTCTTCCATTTTAATGATTAAATTCCTTTTAAAATACCTTGTTAAAATAATATAAATTCCATATTCTAAGTGCCTCCTTAATAATAAATTAATACCAAATATCCTATTTATAATTTATCTAATTATTCTTTATATTTTCAATAAATTTTTACTTTATTTATCTGTATCCAAAATATATTTAACTAGTAATTATATATTACTTCACATTCATTAGAACCATATTGTACTAATATATCTTTTAAAATATTTGAGTCCTTAGGCATTATCTCAATCAAATGGCTCCACCCATTAAAAATTATTTGTTTAGGTAATTCAGTTTCTCTTAAAAAGTCTCTTAATGCATCCCAATTCATTCCATAATATTGTGAAAAACTAAATTTATCTTTTATATTGTGGTGTAATTCTTTTAAAGAATTTATATTAATACAGTCAAATTCAACCTTTTCTTTTCGCCCATATCTTTCCTTTAATAATTTTATAATTGGATTTTCTATTTCACTAGTATCAATAACTTTATCAATATAACAATCATTAATATTATTAAATTCATTAGTATAATTGCTATTTAGATATTCCTCTAATTTGTTTTTCAAATTAATTACCTCTTCCTTATTAATGTAATCAGTCGAGATAATTTCATAATATAGGATATCATCAAATGATTTACTTAATTTCTCTTCATTTTGATATACCCATTGTTCAAATTCATTACTAGATAAATAATCCTTTGTGTACATGCTTAAAACTTCTATTATCGTCATAATACCTCCTGAATATTTAGTACAAGATACAGAACTAATCTGTATCTTGTATTTTATTATTTATATGTGCCAATCTTAAATACTGACTCATAATGATCATAAGTTCCATATATTAAACCATCATTTGAATATAATATTCTATAACCAGGGTTATTATTTCTTCCCCTATTATAATCTATTCCTACATCAGTCTCATGCCAGACTCTACCCTGTGCATCAGGTAGTACTTTAGTATCATTTTTAAAAATATCACCACCATATTTTTTACCTGGTGCATAATTATTTAACGCTTTACCTCTTTTCCATCCTGCATTAAGTGCCTCTTGTTCAGTTATATACTCACTAGGTAACTTACCAGTTGTTCTTAGACTTTCAACAACATTATTGCCTAGTTCTGTTACTTTATATTGTTCTTTTAGTTTCATATAGTTAACTACATTATGTGCTTCAGGATTACCCGTCCCCTTGGGGCAGAGCCTGACTTTTCTGTCAAGCTAGTGTTTTCAATTCTTCACACTATTTTTTAACTACTTTTACTCACTTACCATTTTTAGTGTTATGTAGTTAGATTTCTAACATTAATTTCCTTAAATTTATTACCCTTATTTTATCATGCTACCTCTTTTATTTCTACATTAGGCATTACAAGAAAAAAAGGTTAATGCTCCTTTTACTGAAACATTAACCTTTTTAACTTCTTTCACTGCATTATTAAATTATGCATTAAAATATTACTCATACTTTATTAGTTTATATATATTATTTAAGTTGTTTATTTTATGCATTTAACTACTATCTTTTATTGTAGTTAATATTAGAGTATATTTAAATATCTCTTTTTCTTATCTTTAAAATTCTTTAACCATTATAGCTTCATCCTTATATTCATCTAAATCAGCTTTTAACCATGAACTTTCATTTTCTCTAACTACATGAAATCTCATAGTAACGTATCCCTCACTAAAACTAAGAATTATACAAAACTTATATTGCGGATATTCCGTTTTTAATTTGTATTCCCATGTATCCATAATAATTTCAGCTAATTGTAGAACTGCAACTTCATTAGAATAATCAATATAATCATTTATTCTTATTTCGTTGCAACTAGCCTCATAGCCTGTTCTATCTGTAAACATAGAAAGTATTCTTTTGAAATTTACATTTTCTATCTTAATTTCATTATTCATATCGATTATAATGCAATCATGCACCCCTTTAAAGTTTGGAATCATTATTTTAGATAGATTATCTGTATTTATTTTAATTACTTCTTCTTTTTTAATTTTTGCTTTTTCCAATAAATCTATCATATTTCTATTAGTTCTAATCAACATAATTCACCATCCTGTTTTACTTTAACTTATCTTCACCTAAGAATTTCAATCCTTTATTTATAGCATTAATAACATCTTTGTCTTTTAATAATTTTTGTATCTTTTTAGGTGCTAATTTACCTGTTTTCTGATTATAAAATTGCTTTTTTTCAATATCAATTCTTTCAGTTTTTCCATTCTGCCAAGTTGTTTTACTTTCAAACTTAGTTCCATTTTTTCCTAAAATCTTTTCAGCATCAACCGCCCCCTTTATACCATCACCAATTTCATTAACATCGTCCATATTTTTAATAATGAATCATTATATAATTTGTCTTCTATATCTCGATAAAAATACTATATGATATTGAAACCTCAATTTTGTATGTGGTTAACTTTCTATGTCATTACACATACGACACCTCCTATGATTTTTTGTTTTGTGATTGTCAGTTTCTTTCATTCTATCATAGGAGTTCTTTTTTTGCTCAGAGCTAAAGCCATTTTATCCACTGGCATAGCCAGTGGTTATCAAAGAAATTAAAAGAGATAATTTAACAATTATCTCTTTTCCCGTTGATTATTTAATTTTCTTTTTTCATTGCAATTCTCAACTAAATAATTTTTACTTACTTTTGGTTTAATTAAATTTATAGCATTTTCAATTTCTAAAATAAAGTTCTTCTTTTCCTCTTCATCTTTCGATATATCTGTATAGTATGCCTTAGCTAAAGTCTTATATAGTTTCTTATATTTACTTTTATCTTTCTCATTGTGGTTACTATCTTTATTACTCTGATAACTACCATATGAATTATAATTATTGTAGTTACCTTTAAAATTTTCATAATAACTACGTTCCCACTCTTTAGATACTTCATATTGATTTTTTATATTCTCTAGCGTCTCCTTATTCCTAAGTGTTTCAACTATATCATAGCATTTATCATAAGAGTTTTGTTCATATATTTTCTCAAAATATATTCCTCACATACCAACAATGCCTTATTACTTGATAGCATTGAATTAGATCTAACAACTTTCTCTAATTCATAATCTTATAATTACTCCAAAATAATTTGCGAGTTCAGAAAAATATCTAAAATTGTTTACATTTTCAGAAGTTTAAAAAAAATTAAGAGTTAATACAAATACAGTTTATGGTCTTATAAGAAACGGTCATATAAGTACACTAAAACTTGGAAGCTTAAAAATAATTTCTACTGAATTAGAGAGATTTCTTAATTATGCTAATGGTAAAGACTTTACAGATTTATATAATATAAAAGATCTAGAGTTTAATAAAAAATAGAGCAAAGATTTTCATCTCCACTCTGAATAAAAAATTAAATTAAGTTAATACTATTTTATTTATAATACTTTTAATAGTGCCTATATGATTTTTAGTACAGCTTCCGATTTCCTCCCAAATAAATCATGTGAGCACTATTTTTAAATACAATCTATTTTGCTAAAAATTATATCTTATTAGTTTTGAGTTTACTACTTCTTAATGTGCTATTAATTTTCAACATCAATACTTTGTATAGCTTTTCTAACTATTTCGTGTAACTGATCATACTGCCATTCGATATCTCCGATAACTAAGTGAAGTTGTATAAGCTCACCTAATAATTTTCTGTCTTCACCATCTTTTAACTTATCTATATTTTCTAATATAGTCTTAAATCTATTCATAATCTCAGGTAATTCATTAATATTTTCTTCTTCTTCTTGTTCTTCCTCACTCGAGATAATAGAATTATTTCTTTTATTATTTATATCTTTTATTAATGTAAAAGTATTTGTAATATTATTTTCTATACACATATCGTTTATTTGAGCTTCCTTCCCATTGAATTTTTTATTTTAATATCATTTAAAGTACCATATAAATTTAAAACTGCTATTATATTCCCTCTCTTATCAAAGACTTCTAAGTGATCCTTATGAATATTATCTAAATATAATCTATCTCCTTTTTTAAATATGTATTATCTACCTTTTCATAAATTATTTGTTTAGGTAAATCTGATATTTCATTACCAGAATACAAACCACTCCCCTAAATCCCACCTTTAAGATATTTCTCTGCTTCTTCTAAAGTATACATATTTTCATCATCTGTATAATCTAGCCACTCGATTTTATCTTTATCCTTAATTTCAATCATGGTTTCTTCAGTATCACTATGACGATTAGTTTGAATATACTATGATAAAAAATTAGGTAGATTTTCTATCCATGTCTTAAAACTATCACAATATTCTTCAACTTTCCCTTTATCATCATAGTAATAATATACTTTTGAATCTAATCTGCTTATGCAAAAATAATCTCCATTTCCTATTTCATAGAATGGTATAATATTTGCATTCCAATTACCATTTCTCATTTCATGATTATATACATCTTCTATTGTATCATTTCCATTATTATTTCCATTTTATACATTATAAATATCCCCTGGAAATGACCATACTGACATCAATTCAATAAAGTATCTAAATTCATCACTAAATGAGCAATTAAACTTATTACTTAATTCTTGCCACTCCTCAGCTGTTGGTTTATCTAATGTATCTGTTTCTTTTTCTAATATAGTTGCTAATATAGATTCTATTTCATTATATTCCATCCGCTATCACCTCTATTTTTTATTTTTATATCCCCTCTCCTGGTAATATATATTCACTACCACGTTTCTTCCAATATTCCCTTATTTCTTTAGCTCTTTGAGCTGGAGTAAGTTCTGACGGTTCGGTATGTCTTGTATGATTAGCCTCTATATTTCTATCTCCATGAGTAGCTTTAGTTGTTGGACCTCTACCTTTTCTCATTCTTTCAACTTCATCTATTGTTTTTGGTTCATATCTTACTGGTGGTGCTGTAAAATCTAGGTCTGGATTAGGATAATTTGATGGACTCATAGGTTTAGTTGGGTCATATGCCCTACTACCATTGTTACCAACCCCCTTGGGGCAGAGTCTGTCTTTTCTATCAACCTAGTATTTTCAATACTTCACACTATTTTTTAATTACTTTTACTCACTTACCATTTTTAGTGTTATGTAGTTAGATTCTTTAACATTACTTTCCCATAATCTATTACCCTTATTTTATCATGCTACCTCTTTTATTTCTACATTAGACATTACATGAAAAAAGATTAATGCTCCAATTACTGAAACATTAACCTTTTAACTTCTTTAACTGCATTATTTAGATTATGCAGGTTATTAAAATGAATTTTTTATAGATTTACATTTAAAAATTTTATTTTCCTTTTTATGAATCTAATATTTACAACGTAAAGTACTTAATTATACTTAGTGAATTTTATTAACTTTAAATAGCTATATCTTGATATCCAACTTCAATAACTTGTTCATCACTTAATCTAAGCCCTACCCCATTTTCTTCATCCCATGTACAATCGAAACTTATACCTATACTTCTTCCACCATAAATATTAGCATAAGGAACCTTTATTCCAACTAAAGTAATATAATTTAATAGTTCTTTAGTTGATTTTATTTCTGGATAATGATCATTAAATTCAATATCATATCCTAATTCCTTACGTTTTTCCTTATAATAATCTAAAATAAACTTTAAAAGCGTTTTCTGAATCTCATTCCAATAATTAATTAACACTTGATAAGCTTCATATTGCCCGTCTTCAAATTTGCCATCATCATCTCCAGCTATAATTAACATAATATCAACTTCTTTATTTAAAAAATTAATCCTACTGTTTCTAGACCAAATATACTCATATTCTATTTGCCCAAAGATTGAATCATTAATCATTATAAATCACTCCTATATATTTAAGTGTACCTACTTGTACACTATTTAAATTTATTTATTTTTTATATGCACCTTCATTAATCTCTCCAACCCCTCCAAGGTGCCCAAAAGTTGAATTAATTTTTGTTGGTACAAGCTGAATTGTTTTCGTATCATTTAATTCATGCCATGTTAAGTTATTTTTCACTCTATATTTTTCAATATCAGACGGTTTAATACTCCCAGCTACCATATCAAATTCTTTTGCTAATTCAGGGGATTTGTTGAGCTGTTTCGCTAATTCCATATTAGCTTGTTCAAAATTTAAGTTTCTCTCCTTGTTTCCATTTACCCCTTTTCCTCCTAGCATATAATTTATCTCAACTTCTGCTTTTGAAAATGGTGAAAAATCCGGAAATCCGTTTTTGTATTCAATACCTTTAATTCCAGCATTATCTAATATCTTCTTTAATTCTGTATCTGGTGGTGGTTTAAGGGTACATAAATATTCATCTCTGCCTCCTTCAAAAACTGCTTTTATATTAACATCAGCAGGCGTTTGATTAATCCTTGATTCATATGAACTTGCGAATTCTTTTTGCTTGAAGGCAGAAGGAATATCTGTTTTAGCTTTACCCACCCCCTTGGGGCAGATTCTATCCTTTCTATGAACCTAGTACTTTCAATGCTTTGCATTACTTTCTAACTACTTTTTATCACTTACCATTTTTAGTGTTATGTAGTTACTTTTTTAGCCTTAATTTTCCTTAATATATTAACCTTATTTTATCATGCAACCTCTTTTCTTTCTACATTAGGTAATGCACATAAAGAAAAAAATACCGTTGTAATTGAAGTATCGACATTTCAGTTACAACAATATTTTCTTTTACTTTAGGTTGAAAGGGGGATAAGGTGGTAAAGATTCTAGAAAGTATTTTTAGTTTCATCAACTAGAATTTACTTTTTATTTTTATCTTCCACTCTTCCCCCTTTGCCCCTTATTTACTGCATTATTTAGATTATGAATTAATAAATATAACTAAACTCTATTGTTTTATATTCCTATAGCTATTATTAACTTTTATGCATCCAAATCATTGCATTTTATGCATTAAGTTATTTATATTTAATATTTAATATTTATGATTTCTCCAATTTTTTCTTTATACGGTTTAATATATTAATAATTAACAATATATACTGGCTTTTATCTTCATAAAATATTGATGTATTTTCTCTTACTACATTAATCTTATTTTCATCACTAGTATCTGAATTAAGAAATATTGTGATGAATTCAGTAGCATATATAAGATAATCCCTACCCTCCTCATCTAAAATTTCCTCGATTGCATCCTCTACTGATTCAATATCTTGATGAAAATTTCCTCTTAAAAAATTTATAAAATCATCTCTCATTTCACTTTCTAACATATGTCTTCCTCCATTTATTTAGTTGGATACCCTGTTAGTATATAGTATCCACCTTTGCCATCTTTTTTTAATACAATCATTCCATTGTACATATCTTTTGCTGAACTTTCCCCTCTCTTAACCCCAATACCTATTAAATCTTCTTCTATCCCTTTATAGTCTAATACTAACTTATTTCCTTTTTTACTATCTGATAACCATTCATTAATTTTAATCTTATTATTTTTATCACATAATATTTTATAACATACATCTTCAGCTATATTTTCATCAGAAAAAGAAGATGAACCTGATATTTTAGGTTGGTTTTTCAACCTTTCCAATAATTCTTGTTCAGATTTCCCTACATGTTTTTCTAATAGATGACCTCCCATTGATTCATGTACATCTAATCCCCCATTTAAAGTATCTTTTATCTTTTTAGGGTCTGCCACCCCCTTGGGGCAGAGTCCATCTTTTCTATTATTCTAGTATTTTCAATGCTTCACACTATTTTCTAACTACTTTTACTCACTTACTATTTTTAGTATTATGTAGTTAGATTTTTTAACATTATTTTCCCATAATCTATTCCCCTTATTTTATCATGCTACCTCTTTTATTTCTACATTAGACATTACATGAAAAAAGATTAATGCTCCAATTACTGAAACATTAATCCTTTCAACTTCTTTCACTGCATTATTAAATTTATGCAGTTTTAAATCTTCTTACTCTTATTGATTTTACAATATTCTAATATTACTATTTTTTATGCAGTTAATTAATTCTTTATTATGCATTTAGCTATTTATCATTAAAAATAATTAGACTAAACTACTTTCTAAAGCATTTTCAAGCATATCAGTAAAGTCGCTAAATTCTTGTTCTAATTCTCCAGATGGCTTATCTAATTCTACGTAAGTATTTTCCCTAATATTATAACAATACCAACTCATATTGCTATCCCCAAAAAACATATATTCTTTTTGTTCATCATTTTCATACCATATTTCATTTGTATCTATATAGCCTTTAACTCTTTGGTTATTTATTTTATCAACTATATTCTCGTCAATACCATATAAAACTAATCCATTATACTCTAACCCATTTATTACAGATAAAAAATCAATATATCCTTTAGGTAAATCATATTTAAACTTATTCTTTACTTTTTGTTGAAAAAATTCTAATTCTTTTAATGAACATCCTTCATTCAGATATCTATTTCTCTTTTCTCTTCTTAATTTAATTACCTCTAACTTTTCTTTCCACATTTATCTATGCCTCCTATCTATTTTTTTAATGGATATATACTTCCTTCTGGTATTGGAAATTCAATCTTTTTAATCTCCCCTTCTTTTAACCCTCTAACTATAGAATTTTGATAATTTGTTATTACCTTATGATATGGTTCATTTTTAATTAAAACTAAATTTTCAAAGGAATTATCTCCACTATCATCTAACGGTAATTTATGATGTACCTGCCATCCTTCTGGAACAAATCCATCTTTTATATCTAATATATCAATTTCACTTAAACCTGCATCTTTCAATAGTTGTTCATTATCTGATAATTTTATTAAGAAATTCTTTCTTTCAGTACTGTCAAAAGCTTTTCTTAAAGCCTTTCTTTCCTCTAGACCTCTTTTGACATATGTTACTTCTTTTGTTTTAACATTCTTTAATGTAACATCTTCCCCTCTTAATTTACCAGTAAAATCAGGATTACTTACCCCCTTGTGGTAGAGTCTACTATTTTAAACATCTACCATCATTTTATCACTCTAAAAAGCAATGAACTAGCCTACTTATTTTTCAGCCAGTTCATTTTGTGTCTTTCTCACTGCATTATTAATATTATGCAGTATTAAATTTTATTACTTTTATTGATTTAATTATCTTCTGATATTATTATTTTTTATGCATTTAACCTATTCTTTATTATGCATTCTATTTGTTACAATATATAACTTAATATAACTTAAATTATTTATTTTCCATAAACCAGTTCATAAAAATTTCTCTTGCACTAATTCCTGTTTTTACAGAACAAATTGATTCATATTTACAATCTACATTATACTTACCAGTGTTCACCTCATAATACATTTTCATTTCACTAGGAATCGGCATAGTATAGTCATTACATAGTTTTTTAATTCTTTCTATGTCTTCTGTTCCTAATTTCAAAAATTTCATAATTGAAGAATTATTAATATCTAATTGATTTAAATTCTTCAATTCCTTTCCAACTTTAAAAAAAGCATTAAACATTTTACTTTTTTCTTCAATTGAAATATAAATATATATATTATCCACAGTATTTCCTGTAAGCTCTAAACATAACGAAACAAATTCTGATTGTAAATCCATAAATTCATCTTCAAATACTTTCTTCATTCTCTATTCCTCCAACTAATTATTGTGTTATCGTCTGAAAAAATGGCACTCCATCTATCGTATAAAATACATCAAATGAAATAGGACGTTCTCCTCCCGATGAATACTTTATATTTATATCAACAGTTACTTTCTGTCCCTTTTCTAATGCCTTTGCCCATTGGTTTTCAATAATTTTATACTCACTAAGATTTACTTTTCTAGCTTGTGATACTAAATTATCCAGTTCTGGAGAACCTCCAAATCTATCTCCAAACAAATGACCTGCATGGTCACCTTCCTGTTTACCTAGAGTATTACCCTTATGATTCAGTCTCCCCTCATGATTCTTTAAATCTAATTTGTCTGTTTTTGCATTTGTTATAAGCCCATCTTGATTGGTTTCATAAATGTAATCATGCTCTCCAGTCTTATATGTAGAATTTGGCTTTAGCTTACCATTCTGTATATGACTTCCATCAGTGATTATATTATCAGCTTTACTTACCCCCTTGGGGCTGAGTCTGTCTTATTATCTTTTAGTGGTAGAGTCTACTGTTTTCAACATCTATCAATATTTTATCATTCTAAAAAGTAATTAACTAGCCTACTTATTTTTTTAGCTAGTTCATTTTGTTACTTTTTCACTGCATTATTACAATTATGCAGTCTTTTGTTTTATTTCATTAATTAGTTTTTATAATTTTACGAATATATATTATTATGAAGTCAAATATATCATTATTTTGTAGTTAGGCTCTTCATACTAATTACTTTTTACTTACTATAGTATCTATAATATATGTTAAATTATCATATACTTCTTTTTCTTTAGCATTTTTATAATCATAATAAGCTTGTATACCTCTATGAATAATAGTATACATAGTTGGATGATATTCTCTATTAGTACTATTAATTAATGTTTGTGTAAATTCACTTGCTTGTTTTTCTGAATACTTAAACTCATTTATTAATATTCCTATAGTTACACCATGAACTGTAGCTGGTTCAACTTTTTCTTCCATTGCATAAGCATTAATCATGCCAAATGCAAATGCAGATATTATTTGTCTTTCAACCTCTGATGTTTCTTCTAAATTAATTTCTAATATTTTAAATAAATCATCTGCCATTCTCGAAGAATACATTGCAAAATTATTATTCATATTAGCTCCTCCACTCCTTTAATAGATTATTATTTTACCGTTAGGATATACTCCTTTCCATCCGCAAGGAATATTACCATTTTCATAGATTTTGAGTATTTCTCCATAGAAAATTGGCTCCATATAATCATAATAAGTATATGCCATTATTATCATAAGCATATCCCACTCTATCTGAGTTATTATTTCTGATTCATTTAATTTAAATTCATTTGTATTATTTATTATATTCTCCTTAATCTCAGGCAATATATTTTCCTTTATATCTTTTACTATATTATTCCACACTTGATGATATTTATCTGGATAATTCTTAAACAAGTAAGATGTCAATCTGTTTTTTTCTTCAATACCTATATTTTCCCACCTAGTACTACTGACATGCTTGATTACACTTTTAACATCCTTTGCATAACTCTTATCATATATAAGTGGTATTTCTAATTTGCTACTACAATTTTCAAACCATTTAATTCTTTTTATTCTATTAACAACATCTTTATTTATTTCCATCATAAACTCCTCACTTTAGATTTATTCTTCCTGGCATTCTAGGCACATCCATCTTACTTGTCAATCCATAATTAAATTGTTGATTGACCGCTTCCCTCATAGCCTGAATACTCTGTTCTTTACTAAGCCTCGCACTCTGCAATGCCTCATATAATGCCTTATTATACTCAACCATTTGTGGTTGTGAGCCGTATAGTTCTCCACCCTTTCTATATTTACTCCAAAAGCCCTCCATGCTTTTATGTGCATTATAGTGCGGACTTCCTATATCGGTAAATATATTTCCTTCTAACTTTATTGCCATTCCATCTTCTCTTGGAATTACATCTCTAAATGCTGCATCTTGATTTAAATGATGTGATTGTCCTACTATATCCTTATTATTTTTCAATGTTCCATGTCTTTGGATTATAATATCATCAGCTTGTGTAACCCCCTTTATATCATCGCCAATTTCATTAACATTACGCATATTCCTTAATAATGAATCATCAATTTTCTCCAAATTTTTTACTGGTTTAGAATTAACTTTTTATAAATTTCCAAGTCCACTTCCTACAGTACTATTTTTACTGTACTTTATAGACTTTACTCCCGAAATACCAATTGTAAATACAGATTCAAAGAGCATACCTCCCACAAAGTCCCCAGCTAAATCTGCCCATTTCGGATCAATTCCTTTTATTTTTAAAAACTCTGCATTATCTTCACCAAATAATCCGGCTGTTCTATTATATAAATATGCTGCTAGATTACCTTCAAGATTTTGAGAATTACCTCTATAAATATTATTCCTTATGTCCCTAAGATTTATTTCATATTTACATTTTGAAGCTTCTATAGTTTTTATTCTATTAATATTTTTTTCACTCTCTATTCTTTTCTCTAAACAATAATTAAAAAAATTTGATGAATAATTCGGGTTTAATAACTTTTGATATCTCTCTATCTCAGGATCTATATATATTTTTTCATTAACATTTCCGTTTGGATATAAGTGTGTTCCTCCTATAACCCTATAATCATCTTTAGGACTAGTTGGAAACTGATACCCATAAATAATTTTCATTTTATAGTTTCTTGATATACCTCTTGCTAACCTATTATCAAGATCTTTCATATTATTAACATGTTTTTCTATTCCTCTTGCTAGTGAACTTACTTTTCCCTTTTCCTCATTTAGTTTTCTACTTAATCTTATCAATGCTTCAATTTCACTATTAGCTGATCTATATTCTCTACTTAAGGAATATAATTCTGCTTTAGCACTATTTATATATGATATCTCTTGTAACATTTCCCGTGCTATATTATTTAAATTATTTGCAGCCTGGCTACATAATTTATAATCTATACTTATACCATACATTATAATTTAACTCTTACCCTTTTTCTATAATATATTAATTAATTTTTTGCTCTTTTCTTCTTCTATCCTAGTTTCATTTGCTATGTATGATAATTGTTCTTTTAAGAACTCTATATCTGAAATATGTTTCTTAAAACCTACTTCCCAATCTGCATACAGAATATCAAAAAACGCCTTTTTTGCCTCACCTTCAAAACTACAATTCCTTAAATATTCTAAATTAGTATTCAATCTATTTAATCCATCTTTTAGCTGTTTCACAGTATTTTCATAAATTTTTTAAATCATTTTCTTTTTCAACAATAACTTCCTTAATATTATCTAGTGCCTTTACTAAATCATCTAATTGTTTTAAATAAACAGTTATTTTAAATAAAAAATTCCTGTTTTTTTAATATAATAATTATTAATATAGATATAATTTAATATTTGATATAAAATAAATTAGACAAGAAATAAACATACATGTTTTGGAGGATACTATATGAGAGAAAAATTAAAGAAAGTAGTATTAAATAATTGGCTTTTTATATTTATGCTATTAGTTATACAAGTAAAATCAATGCTTTTATTATCAATGCTTAGAACTCCTAACTCATCAAGCATAAACTTTGCTACTATGTATTTTGGAGTCCCTGCTATTGGAACACACCTTTTAATAATAGCATTAATATTAAGTGTTATGTATTTATTTAAATACAAGGGGAAGGTTAAAGCAGCACTAATAATTGATGTAATTATTACAACTTTATTTATAGCTGATATATGGTATTACAGAAATAACGGTACATTTTTATCAATTAGACACATTTTACACCCAGAAATATTTAATCCTACTGGAAAAAGTTTACTTAATTTCAGAGCTGTAGATTTAATATTCTTTATAGACTTTATAGTTATCTTTATTTTATTTAGATTAAATAAAGTAAGGAATTATAAGGATAATTCAAAATTAAGTTTAAGAATTTTAAAAGCATCTACAGTATTTTTAGTAAGTGGTTTTATGATTTTTATTTCTCACTATACTATAGATATAAAAGGAAAAATTCCAGGGCAATCCTTATTTAGATTATCTTGGGCTCCTTTCCAAACCTTTAGTGATATGAGTCCACTTGGATATCATGGTTTTGATTTAACTTACTTTACAGGAAGAAATAAAGAGTTAACTGATTCAGATATTAACGAAGTAAACACATGGCTTAATAATAACAAAGAAAATATTCCTGACAATGAATACAAAGGAATTTTAAAAGGCAAAAATTTAATTGCTATTCAAGTTGAATCATTAGAAAACTTTGTTATAAACAAAAAAGTTTATGGTCAAGAAATAACTCCTACTTTAAACAAGCTATTATCACAAAGTTTATATTTTGATAATATATATGAGCAAAATAATTCAGGGACGAGTTCTGATGCAGATTTAATGGTTAATACATCTATTTTCCCAGTAAGAGAAGGTAGTACTTTTCCAACATATCCTTGGACATCATATAATAGTTTACAAAATATATTAAAGAGTGAAGGTTATACTACAATTTCAACTCATGCTGAATTACCTGGAAGTTGGAATTGGGCAGAGCCTCATAAATCTTTTGGTACTGATAAACTATGGGATATAAATGAATTTAATGTAGATGAAATCATTGGACTAGGACTTTCTGATGAGTCTTACTTAAAACAAATCTCATCTAAGCTAAAATCTGAAAATGATCCTTTTTATACATTTTTGGCAACCCTTACAAGTCATGGACCTTTTGAAATACCAGAGGATAAGAAGTTATTAGACTTACCTAAGGATTTAGATGAAAATATGTTAGGGAAATATTTTCAAAGTGTTAGATATACAGATGAAGCAATAAAAATGTTTATAGAAGAACTAGAAAAAAATGGTCAATTAGATAATACTGTCCTAATGATTTATGGAGATCATTGCGGTGTTCATAAATTCTATCAAGATGAAATAAAAAATGCTCCTTTAAATGAAGATTGGTGGCAAGAAAATTATAAAAAAATACCTTTTATAATTTATAATAAAGATATAGAAGGAACAACTATTTCCAAATCAGGTGGACAAGTAGACTTCCTGCCAACTATATCTTATCTTTTAGGGGTAGATAGATCTGAATTTGATAATACTTCTATGGGAAGAGTTCTTGTAAACACTAATAGAGATGCAACTATTTTAAATAATGGCGATATTATGGGTACTCCAAAGGATTCAAATGAAGAAAATCATTTAAAGGATTCATTTAAAATTGCAGATTTTATTATCGAAGGTAATTATTTTAAAACAATAGAAAGTAATTAAAATTTAAATGTGCTAATGATTTTTAATAATCATTAGCACATTTTTATTACTTATATATGTAATTATGGTATAATATATGTAATTTATATACAGTTAGTATATCTTATTAAAAGAGGTGATAATCATTAAAAAGCTTTTAACTCTAATGATTCTAAATATAATTATAATAATATTATCAGATAACTATATGTCTATTTTTTTTATTAATTTATTTTACATTCCTTTTTTATATGGTGATTTTTTAGAACAAATAAATAAATTTATATCTAAAAACATAAGCTTTAAAGAAATTATAATATTGTATTTAAAACATTTTACCTTTGCTCCTATAGATTTAGAAATAATGTTTCAAAATTCAATGGGCTATCTACTATTAGACTTATTTATAAGAAATTTAATTAAAGGACAAATAGTAAATTATACACTAGCTATATTAATATTACTTTTATCTATTTTACTAATTATATGGGCTAGTAAAAATATAAAAAAATTCTATATTGATAAATCAATAGAAATTTAAAAGGGTAGCTGAGCTACCCTTTATTTTATTTCCTATTTTTAAAATGCTTTTTAAGTTCATCATGCATCATCTGTGATATTTCCTCGCTTTTAGTTACCTTTCCCTCATATTGGTTTATTGCTACTCTCTTCATAACTTCTATATAAGAAAAGGCTAAAGCCGTAGTTAATACGCTAGCAGTTGTACCACTAATAGCTCCACCAATGGCTGTACCTGCCACTGGGATAAACTTTAATAGGTTTCCAACTATTGTTTTTCCTGCTATAGTTGCACCTGCTATTCCCCCAACGCCTGAGGCTATAGCTACCAATAAATCTTTATCAACTTTAACACCAAAAATCGTAGTTATATGTGCAAGCATTCCAACTTGTGCAGGAATAAGTATTGCTGAATCAGAAAAAGGTATTGGAGAGAACCCTACTCCGAATGAAGTACCTACATAACCTAAAGCCCATTTAGTAGCTGCATCTACTTTTCTTTTTATATCTACCTTCTGGGCATTATTAAAAGCCCGTCTTATTCCTTGAGGCAAAACTTCATATGTCTTTTCTACAAGTTCTTCCAAGCCAAAGCTAGGTATTTCAATACTTCCGAACTTTATTGGATCAGCAAGTACTCTTTGAATTCATCTTATATTTAAATTTAAATTATCTATATATTTTTCAAGCTCAATAGAGTTATCACTAAAGCTTTGTGTTAAAACTATAATAACTGGAACTTTTTCAGATAAATCCTTTATCCATTCTATTTCAAAATTTTCTATTCTATTTGATAAAGAATTTACACAATACCAAACGATATGTATTAAATCATCAGAATTTATGTCTTTACTTTTATGTATTCTATCTATTTCAGTATCAATATCATTTCTAACTTTTTCTTGAATAGTTTTATCTAACTCTAGGCCTCTACTATCATATAAATTTATAGGAACACCTTCTTTAGTTATTTTCTTCAAATGTTCAGTAACTGGTCTTCCTATTCCTGTTTTAGCTAAGTTTTCTCTAAAAATACTGTTTATTAAAGTGCTTTTTACAACTCCAGTTTTTCCAATTAACATAATATTAGCTGGTGTTATTTTATTATTTTCTTCATTTATTTTATTAAATAAATCATTTATAAAATTATAGTTGTCCATCTAAACACCCCTATTTTATTATAGCATTTAATACAGAAAGCTGTAACTGTAAATTAACTTCTTATAACTATATTTATTATATCTATTTTCTAAATTTAATATAGGAGATTAATATAGTAAAAAACATTCCCATTACAATAAAAATGGAAAACATTATTCCCTTTCTATTTTTATTACTGTCTAAAGTTTTACTGCTATTTACTATCTTTTTATTTTCTTCATCCCTATTTAATTTATACTTGGAGTTCTCTAAGTTTATATTATCTTCTTTATATTCTTGATTTACTTTAGAATCATTACTTAATGTTTCTTTTGATTCTCCAAACTCTTCTTCTATCGCCTCTTCTATATTTTCAATAATTCCTTTATTATTAATATCCCCTAAAACTTCTTTTGTAATTCCTTGCATATTATCTTTACACAATTCATAATATTTGTTTATTTCATTAACATTACCTTCAAATATTATGTCATTGGTATTTTTATCTTTAATAGAGAAATTACCATTTTTAAAACTAAAGCCTATACTTAAATTTAACTTATTTGCAATTGAAGTAACATCTTTATACATATTCAATATCTCACTTAACTTAAAATCCTTTATATTAGTTTTATCTTTAATATCCTCTGCTAAGTCTTTTCCTTTATCTAATATATCTTCAATATCATTTTTATTTATTTCTAAATCATTTATATATTCAATAAGATTTTCACTATTTACACCTATAGATTCTAGATCTTTATATGTATTTGCAGAAACTCTTATTCTTTCAGCTATTAAAAATATACTTATAGCGAAAATCACTATTAAAATTTTTTTACTAGTTTTCATATAAATATACCCCACATCTTCTTTTATTAAGAGTATTGACGTATGCCCCCTATTTTTAATCATTTCATAAGACTTTTTTTAATTTTTATATTTATAAACTAAAAAATATCATTAATATTTTCTTTATCTAAATAGTACTACTATATAGTATTAACTTTAGTAATATTAGAAAAATAAAAAATAGAGCCTTCTAAAAAGATAATTTCATTTTTAGAAGGCTCTAATATTATATTAAGTTAAATACCAATAATCTTTATTCTTATCCATTAAATCATCTAATACAGCTTTAGCCTTTTCAGGATTTACAATTGTTCTATTTAAAGTTAATGCTTGTAATGCTTTAGTATAATTTTTTTCTAAGAAAGCTTCAACTGTAAGAAGTTCATATGCATGTTGTGCTTCCATTAATCCCTTATAAAATGGCTTTATTTCTCCATATTTATAAGGATGAGCTCCATCTTTTCCTACAGTTCCTGAAACTTCAACTATAGCATCTTTACTAAAGTTAGTTATTATATCATTATTTCTACTCATAAGAATAAATTCATTATGAAGATCATATGCTATTGATTCAGCAAGTTCAATCATTAAATCTCCAAATACACTATTTGTTATTAATTCTATATCTTCAACTGAATCAGTATTAGTAGCTTTAGCACATATATCCCAAACTTCTTTTTCTCTTGAATCCTTTGCTTCATCTGCTCTAGTATAATTAGGGTCACTTTCAGCTACTATTTCTTCAGGGAAGAAGTAATATTGAAGATATGTTGTTGGAATATATTCATCAAAGAAATTCATATATTTATTTACTCTTAAGTAAGTATCTAACCAAGACTTAGAACGTTGTTCTGCATTATAAGGTTTAAAGTCATAATCTCTTAAGTATGTTCTTAATTGATCAAAATAGTCTTTACCATCTATGTCTTTAAGCTCTGTAAACCATCCAAAGTGATTTAATCCAAAATAAGTAGCTCTTAAATTCTTTTGTTCAACTCCTAAAATTTTTGCATAAGATCTCATAAGTGAATATGGTTGATCACACAAATTTAATATTCTCTTATCATCTGGGAACACTTTATCTAATCCTAAAGCTACTATTGCAGCTGGATTTGTATAATTTAATATCCATGTATCCTTTGAATGCTTACGTACTTGATTAACCATTTCCACCATTGCTCCAAGGGATCTCATTCCATAAGCAAATCCTCCTGGTCCACAAGTTTCTTGTCCTACTAATCCGTGTTTTAGAGGAATTTTTTCGTCAAAGCTTCTCATTTCATTTTTCCCTACACGCATTTGACAAAATACAAAATCAGTTTTTTCATATGCTACATCTGGATCAGTAGTAAAAATAACTTCTGTTTCCTTGCAATAAGTTTTTAAAACTAATCTAATATAGTCCTCCATTTTTGATGTTCTTTCATTATCTATATCATAGAATATTACTTTTTTTAGTGGAAATCTATCCTTTAATTTAACTAAGCTTCCTACTAAGGCCGGAGTTCTTGCACTTCCTGCTCCAGTTATTGTAATTATGTTACTACTTCTCATTTCTATCCCTCCACTGTATTTTTTTATTTTACATATTTTCTAATTCTTCATCTACTGCATTTCTAACAAATTCAACTAAAGGTCCATAAACTATGTGAATATGCTTAGCTGCTGGGAAGAATATTCCCGTACAACCAGAACTCTCTAAAATTTTACGATCTACTTCTTTAACGTCTCCTAAGTCTATTCTTAAACGAGTTATGCAGTTATCTACATTTTTAATATTTGATTTTCCACCTAAACCTTGTATAACAATTTTTGCTATTTCATCATATCTCTTTTCTTTTATAAGTGTGTTGTCTGCTGATGGAGAATCTTCTCTTCCTGGAGTCTTTAAATCAAATTTTATTATTGCCCATTTGAATACAAAATAAGTTACAACTGCTAGTATCAAACCTATTATCACAAAGCTAACCCAATGAGTATTTTCATAAAGTAATCCAAATATTGCAAAGTCGAAAATAGTACCTCTTATATATCCTATTGCTACACCAGCAAAAGATAATGCTACTGCTCCTATTCCTATTATGCATGCATAAGCTACATACAATAATGGTGCAATAAATACAAATGAAAATTCTAATGGTTCTGTAACATTACCTAAAAGAGCTGTTACAATACAAGTTATCATTAAAGACTTAACTAACTTTTTATTTTCTTTATAAGCTGTTTTATACATTGCTAGTCCTATAGCTGGGAAAGCAAATAATGTACATAGCATTTGTTGTTGTGCCATAAATCTTGTTAATGAAGGCATCATGCTCCAATATTCACTAGTAGGTCCTTGTTTGAATAATACTTCATTTAAAGTAGGAACAACACCAACAAAGGTTTCTCCATTTATAACATAAGAGCCTCCAGCTTCTGTAAATCTAAATAAAGCATTCCATAGATGGTGAAGTCCAAAAGGAATAAATAATCTTTCACCTGCTGCTGTAAAGAATGGTCCTACTGGACTTAAGAAAACTACAGATAACTTAGTTAATAAAGCTACAAATATTTCCCATATAAATGGTATTGTTAAACCAATTGCAACCATTATTCCCATTGTTATTATAGGAACTGATTTTTTACCTGAAAAGAATGCAAATGCAATTGGTAATTCAAGTTTATAGAATTTATCTGTTGCCCATGCTGCAACTAAACCTGTTATAATTCCGCCTAAAGCGTTTACATTCATGGTTTGTATTCCTAATACTTTTATTTGACCAAATTGACTCATAACTTCTGGTGCTGCTAACTTTCCAGTTACATTTAACCATACATTCATTGATACAATTAAAATTATATATCCTATTGTTGCTGCAAATACTGAGATCCCCTTATCTTTTTTTGACATTCCATATGCAACACCCATTGCAAACATTAATGGAATATTATCAAAAACAGCACCTGCTATAGTTCTTATGTTAACTAATATAGTATTAAGAACTTGATTACCTAAGAATGGGAATCTTGCAATCATATAAGATTGAACAAGGGCTCCCGTTATACCTAGAATCATTCCTACTGGCGCCATAACTGCAATTGGTAGTAATAATGTTCTACCAAATTGTTGAATCTTTTGACTAAACTCTTTTGACATTTCGCCTTCCTCCATTTATTAAATTAAATATATTTTATGAATACCTTTACTTAAAAGAGCGCTCTTCTCAATAAACATTTTACTTTCTGTTAGAAAATGTTGCAATAACTATAAGTGATACTCTTTTCCTTTATAAAGTCTCAGGTCACAAGAAGTGAACTAGGTCACAAAAAAATAGCCCGCATACATACGAGCTATTTTTTATTAAACTCTTTAATTGAATTTACTAGCATTTCAATTACAATAAACATTCCTATTCTAGATATACTATCGTTAAATTTAGTTTCTGTCTCACTAGCTACACAATGTAAGGTGTAATCACTAATTCTTGATAGTTCGTTATTTCCAAATGATGTTATAGCTATAGTTCTACACCCTTTAACTTTAGCTATGTTAGCTACCTCTAATATCTTTTGAGTAGTACCTGATAAGGATATTAAAATAACTAATTCATCACTTTCTAATGTACTTCCAACTAAGGTTAATAAGTTATAATCCTTAACAAAAATACATTTAATTCCCAAAGTCAATAGGATATGATTTAAATAGTAACCAGCAGCCTTGCTTGTCCCCCTTGCAAAAACGTACACAGTTTTAGCTTCTATAACTTCTCTAGAAATTTTTTTATATAAATCTGCTTCTATGATTACAAAGGTTTTCTCGATATTTTGTCTTAGTCCATATTGTAAGTCTTCTAAAACCTTTATATCATCTTCGGCATTATTATTTGACTTTAAATAATATTTCAAATCAGAGAAACCCTCAAAGCCTAGTTTTTGTGACAAATTAATAATTACAGTTTTAGAAGTAAATGTCTCCTTAGCTAAATCACTTATTTTCATTTTTATTACTTTTTGTTGATTAGTATAAATATATGTAAACACCTTCTGCTCACTATTAGTTAATTTGTTAAATAATTTAGCTAACTTCTCCATAAAAACTCCTTACTTTTTAAAACTACAAATTACCTCACAAACTAAATCTACAATTTTCTTATCAAATACGCTTGGAATTATATTATCAGCATTTAGCTCATTTTCATTTATACAATTAGAAATTCCTTTAGCAACTTCTAATTGCATTTCTGTAGTAATTTTATTAACACGTGCTTTTAAAGTTCCTTTAATTATTCCTGGGAACACTAATAAATTGTTTATTTGATTAGGATAATCACTTCTTCCAGTAGCTATAACCTTTACATTAGCTTCCTTAGCTACTTCAGGCATTATCTCTGGAGTTGGATTTGCTAAAGCAAATATTATAGCATCTTTACTCATTGATTTTGCCATTTCTTCTGTTAGTATATTTCCAGCACTAACCCCTATAAATACATCTGTTCCAACTAATACTTCTTTAAGTGTACCAGCTTTATTTTTGTTAAATTTAATAGCACATTCTTTTTGATATTTATTACTTGAATTATCACTTGTGATTATACCATATCTGTCACAAATTACAACATTATGAAATCCAGCTTCAAATATTAAATTAGCTATAGCTATTCCTGCAGCCCCAGCTCCATTAACTACAATTTTAATATCAAAGCCTTTTTTTACAACTTTAATAGCATTTAAAAGTGCTGCTAAAACTGCAATAGCTGTACCATGTTGATCATCATGAAAAACTGGAATATCACAAATTTCATTTAATCTTTCTTCAATTTCAAAACAACGTGGTGCACTTATATCCTCTAAATTTATTGCACCAAAACTACCTTCTATAAGCTTTATTGTATTTACTAACACATCTACATCATTATCATTTATACATATAGGAAATGCATCAACTCCTGCAAATTCTTTAAATAAAAGACATTTACCCTCCATAACAGGCATTGCAGCTAAAGGCCCAATATTCCCAAGTCCTAACACAGCACTTCCATCAGTAATTACACCAACTAAGTTTCCTCGTCTAGTGTATTTATATGAAGCTTCACTATCCTTTTCGATTTCTAAGCAAGGATAAGATACACCAGGAGTATATGCAACTGCTAAATCTTCATTGCTATTTACAGGACACCTGCTTATAACTTCTATTTTTCCTTTCCATTTTTCATGGGCTTTCAAACTTTTTTCTTTCATAAAATCACCTTCCTTCCTATGTATAATAGATTTTTTTTTATTACTATTCAATAGAATTGGATGATTTAAGACCTAAGTATTTTTTGTAAATAAAAAAATAAAAGATAGCAATTTGCTACCCTTTATAATAAAGATAATAAACCTAGCTATTCTCTTAATTTATATCTCAATTATTAATCTCATTTTCTATATCTTACTAAGAAATCAAGTATTATACATATTAGATTCTACATATACAGATACCTTATTAGGAATTCCTAGAAATAAGAATCTTATTAAAGGTATTCGCCTAACTATAAAAATTGAAAATGGTAGTGATAAACTTCCAATAATAAAATTACTTATAAAAAATATATTATAACTATCTAATTTTATTACCTTTGTTATAAAAATCATAGATGCTACTTGGAAAAACCATGAGAAAATATAAATATCCATTGAATAATTTCCTAATTTACTAAATATTAATTTTAAACTATTATATTTTTTTATAAATATTGCAAAATATAAGGCTAGTATTATCCCCAATATCCCGCAAATGAGCATATATATATTCATTAAAATCTGATTTAGAATAATTCCCTTAGTAATAATTGTTGAATATATAGCAATAATAGCTGCTGAAACTATTATTATGTATTTATTACACTTATAATTTATTTTGTTTTTTAAATCATAAACTTTTCTAATATACATTCCAATGAAATAGTATATTAAAAAAAATGATACTCTATTTAATGCTAGAAAATATAAATTCTTTGGAGTAAATATATTTATTAATATTCCTATAACAACTATAAATTTCCAAGAAAACTTATCTAGTATTGGTGAAAGTACACTAACTATAAATAATGCGTATAGAAACCATAAAGCGCCCATAATAGCATTTTCGGGATATACAGCTGTTGTTTTGAACATTTCAAAAATATTTTGTATATTTACTTCTTTATTAATTACTACTTGAGCAATTATCATCAATCCATTTGTAATTAATGATATAGTTATAAATGGAATCATTAATCTATTAAATTTATTTTTAATAAATTTAATATAATCTTTTTTTAAGTTCATATTAAAAGATTTAACTGAAAGAAATCCTGATATCATAAAAAATAATGGCATATGAAAAGCATATATAAATTGAACAATAAATTCATATGTACTAGGTCTAGGCAAAAATGAATTTGTTGCTGCATGTCCTATAAATACCAATAAAATTGCTATACCTTTAATTATATCCACTTCATCTATACGTTTTTCCATTTTTCTTCCCCCAATTTTATTATTTCAGTTTACATAATACTAAATAAAAATATATTAGTAAAATTTTTATATTATACAATGAAGTGTTCTAAGAAGATTAGACATATAGAACTTATTATTTCTTTTATTTTCTTAGTATCACTCCTAAATTTATATAAAACCAATAATTTTTTCCATAATATTAGCTATAATGTAATAGGTTAACTAAGCTATAGCAAAATCTATCATAATAGTTATCTAATCTAATAGATAACATTTAATAAGTTATTTGAAATCTATATATTATATTAATAAATTTAGTTATTATTAATATACATTATAATTTATAAGGGGAGATTTAAGTTGTTAGTTTATATATGTTGTGCTGGAGGGCTTACTTCTAGTTTGTTTTGTTCAAAAATAAAAAATGCTTCTACTGAAGATACTATTCTTATTGAAGATATTATGAATGTTATATTAAATTATAAAGAATATAACGAGAAATATAATCTTATCCTTGCTTATGGTCCTGCTGAATTTGTAAAAGAATCCTCAGTAAATGATTATAGTTTAAATAATCTTATTGATTTAATTTTAATATGCCCTCAAGTTAGATTTTTATTACCTTCAATAAAGAAAATCATGGAACCTTATTCAATTAAATGTGATGTTTTAGATATGAAAACCTTTGGAACTATGAATGGAGAAAAAGCATTAAAGGATATAATTGAATATGCTAATAATTTAAAAAGTCAAGGATAGCAAATGCTATCCTTGACTAATATTATATACTTCACGTAACTTATCTTTATAGTCTATTGGATAAATTATATTAGACCTTATTAAAACAGTATCAATTTTATTTACCTTTAATTTATATATTTTATCTACAGGTTTATATATAAGGTTAAACTTGTCTTTTTCTAAGTGATATTCTTTAGTTTTAAAAGCAATTCCTTCTAGCTTAATTAAACTATTTTTATAATCATAAATGAAATTAGAAGAGGAATATGGAAGTAAAAATAACATAATTAAAATAATTGTTAAAACTATTAGCCAAAAAACTGGGTCAAAAATAATATTAGATTTATTTATATTATCAGATTTGATTATATTTCCTATATTAATAGAAATTAATATGATCCAAAACCATTGTGGGTACATATAGCATACATTTGTTGAAAAAAGTATTTTTTCTTTATTTAATTCTTCTATTAATACATTTAATAAAGGCTTTTCATCATTTTTTATATTTGCTATTTTGTAAATTCTAATTCTTTTTCCATATAATATTCTTAAAAAATAGTCATCATCTATATAAGCTGCTCTAACCTTATTTAAGTTTAAAGTACTCTTATATAAAAATCTATAAAAGATTATTTTATCATTTTTTATTTCAATATATTTTTTATTGTGATAGTCATGTATTACCATATTTTTCTCCTAATTTATAAATTCAAAATATATATTACTCTATAATTATTTTAAAATAACATTACAATATTGTAAAGTTTTTACATAAAGACTTTATTATTCTATCTTCCTCCAACGACACACCATAACTTGGTTCTTATACTTTGAAATATATAATAAAAAATGAATGTTGTTTATTGGATTGCATATTACACCTCAAATTACATTAAGAACTCATGTATTTATTATGAATTAGGATTTTTGTATTTTACACAATATTATGGAGAAGTATAATATCGATAAATTAGTTCTTAATAACTATATACTAGTTCAAGTGACCACAATGTATTATCGTCGATATTTTTATTCCATTATTTCCCAGAAAATATATTTAATTATCTAGACCTAAACTATAAAAAGCTTTGTTTTAACAATACTTTAGGAAGTTATATATTTGTATGTTATGTAACTAAATATAAAAGTAGAGCTAATAAAAATATTTATTGACTCTACTTTTTAAAGTTAGTTTCTCTGTATTAATTATTTTATAAGAATATTAGGACAATATCTTCTAATTATCTCCACAGCCATTTACTACTAAATCTGCTCCTTCAGATGGTCTATGTTCTATCATGTATTTATCTTCTTCTACCATCCATACTTTTTCCCATATATCCTTTACTGATTCTCCATCACGTGCAATTCCTCTTCTCAGTCTCAATTCTCTTGGACAATCAACGAAAATTTTAAAATCATAAAAATCTGCTAATTCTTTTCTCGTTGAATATACACCTTCTATAATTACAATTCCACCAACAGATACTCTATGCCAATCACTTAATGAATCGGAACACCACCAATTAAAAGGGTTGACTGCTTTCTTTGTAAATTTTCCATAGTAATTAATAATTGTTGAAATGATTTAAATGTTCCTCTAATACTCTTAAAATTCATATCTTATTAATCCCTCCATTAAGATACATCCTTAACCGTGGCTCTGTTAAATATTTTTGTTGATATGATAGTTCCGTAATCACATACAAACAAATTTTTAGAATTTCATTCTTTCTGTAGTAAATATCCTAATATAAAATTTATTATAATTCTAATAATATTTAGTTAAGTGTTTTTACTATTTCTAATTCATATTTATTTAATATCTCTAAATCAGGTTCACTATAAAACTCTAATAGCTGACTTAATATAATATTAGTTTCAGTCTTATAGCTTAACACCCTAGCTTTAGCTTCTCTTCTAAAATCACTCCAAGTCCAAAGGTGTGCCGTTCCTTCAATTGCTTTAACTTCACATATGTAATTATTAGATTTTAAAATATACTGTGCTATTGATAATTTTCTATTATCTTTATCAATTATAAATTCTTGAGAGTAAGATTTTATAACTTCTTTAGTTTCTTTATCTAAATTATAATATTTAATATATAAATCTTTAAACTTTCCCATTGAAATACTCCATCTTTTTAATTTATGTCTCTGTTAGGTATTTTTGTTTATATTATATAAAGTGACTTTCATATCGATACTTTCCTCTAACACAGCCTAATTTATATACATTATATCATTTCAATTAATAAAATAGGCTTAATAATATTTTTTAATACTATTAAGCCTGTATATTATTTATTTTTTCTTAAATATAATCCTAATGATATTGTTGCTAAAGCCAAAACATATAATCCTGCAGTACTTCTGCCTCCAGTTTTAGGCAAACCCTTATTTTTTTTTGGGGTTATTGTAATATCTTTATTAGGTTTACTTGGTTCTTCAGTTTTTATAGAATCTTTTGAGTTTTTAATTTCTAATTTTATATCTTTATTTTCTTCATTTATAGTAATTTTTTGTTCCTTTTTATCTAAAACATATCCCTTTGGAGCCTCTATTTCTACCAGTTTATATTCTCCATATGGTATATTTATAAATTTAGCCTCACCATTTTCCCCTGTTACTACTGTTGCAATTACCTCTTCCTTTAAATTTCTAAGTTCAAATTTAGCACCTTGTAATAATTTTTCTTTATTATTACTATCTACCTTCTTTATAGAAATTGATCCTAGTAATAATTCAGGTTCCACTGGAATTAATGGTATTTCTTCGTTTTCAATATTTAAGTTAATATCCTTAGCTTCTTTATCTATTTTAATTTCTCTTTCATTATTTTTTAATAAATATCCCTTTGGAGCTTCTATTTCTACTAGTTTATATTCTCCGTATGGTATATTTGTAAATTTAGCTTCACCATTTTCCCCTGTTACTACTGTTTCAATTGCCTCATTGTCTAAATTTCTAAGTTCAAATTTAGCACCTTGTAATAACTTTTCTTTACTTTTGCTATCTACCTTCTTTATAGAAATCGATCCTAGTAATAATTCAGGTTCCACTGGAATTGATGGTATTTCTTCGTTCTCAATATTTAAGTTAATATCCTTAACTTCTTTATCTATTTTAATTTCTCTTTCATTATTGTCTAAAACATATCCCTTTGGAGCTTCTATTTCTACTAGTTTATATTCTCCGTATGGTATATTTGTAAATTTAGTTTCACCTTTTTCTCCTGTTACTACTGTTTCAATTACCTCATTATCTAAATTTCTAAGTTCAAACTTAGCACCCTGTAGTAATTTTTCTTTATTTTTGCTATCTGTTTTTATTATTGAAATACTACCTAATTTATAGTTTTTAACTACAAGATCTAATTTTTCTTTTGAGGTTATAGATACTTCTATATTTTTCTCTTCATCCAAGAGCTGATATCCTACTGGAGCCTTTACTTCCTGAAGTGTGTATCTTCCAAATTTTAATTTAGGAACTTCTATAACACCATTTTCATCAGTAACTGCCTTTCCTATAAATCTTTCTTTTGAATCATATAAGTCAAACTCTGCTCCTGCTAGCTTCATTTCTTCATTATCAGCATCAATTTTCACTATTCTTAGACTACCTACTTCTCCACTTCCAGTACCTGATCCATCTGTAATTCTAACTACTATTTCTTTTTCAAATGGTTGGTTTTCAGTTGTAAATCCATCACCTTCGAAATAAACACTATTTGATATTTTAGAATAATCTACATCTGTTATTATCTTAGTCTCATATTCCACATAGTACATAGTATCAATTGGTTTTAAAAATTCAAATTTAAATATTTGTTTACCACTTGTCAAATCTGGTGGGCTAACTGTAACCTTATAGTCAGTATATAAACTATTATCTGAAGCTTTATAAACTTTAAAACTATCTTCTATAACTTGATGCCCTTCACTTAATGTATCAACTAAAGTTGCATTTTCTATTTCTGATAAACTCTTATTTACAGCTATTTTCCATTTGATGTTTTTTCCTATTTGTTGCCCTTCTTTTTCTACAAACTTATCATGATCTGTATAAATTACCTTTCCTGAATAATCAACATCACCTACAGTTGCGGTGTTTAGGTATTCTGATTGAGATTTACCTATGATTTTTGTTTTAAATATAATCCTATAAGGACTACTCACACTATTTATTTCTATTTTAAAGCTTTTTTCATTTATTTCTTTTATTGTATATTTGCTACTATCTACCTTTTTCCCAACCTTCATATTACCATTTGCTTCAACTGAATACTCATAAACTTCTATAGAATCCTTATCTATTACTTGATTATCTTTTATAGTATCTAAAATTTCTATACTTCCTAGATTTTTAGATAAATAATTTAAATTGATTGTCCAAGTAATTTCTTTTTTGTCTCTATCTAAAACCCCTGATTTATTACCATTATCACTTGCTATATTGCTTATTGTTTGAGTTGCTGATTTAGTTATCGGCGTTTTTATATTGCTTCCTGTAAATACAGCTTCATTTACATACTTTGTTTTATTAGCTATATTCAAATGTATTTCAGGATCAAAATTTGTTCTATAAGTTATTGTATATAAAGCATCCTTAACATCTTCTAAAAATATAACCTTAAATCCTTTAGTTAAATTATTAGCTTCTATAAGTTCTAGCTTATAATTAATATCCTTTTTTAAAGTGGTATTACCTTTCTTTACTATAAAAGTATCACTAATTAATGATAATCCTCCATTTGGAAATGTATCTGTTACCACTAAATCTTTAATAGGCTCTTTTAATGGATTTATAGTTATTTTCCATCCCATTGTCTTTTTAGAATAATCTATACTACCATCTGATGATTTTGTAAAACTATTTGTAATTGTAGGTCTTTTAATAATGTTTCCTGTTCCAACTCCATTAAGAAAAGCTTCATTGCTAAAACTTACTTCATCAATGTTTGTAATATCAGTTCTATAGACTAATCTATAGGCACTATTTATACTTCCTAAATTAACCTTAAAACTTGTATTTCCATTTTCATTTTTTATATCTTCTGCTATATATCCTGATAAAGCATCTCCATCTATAGTAGCATTTCCATTGTTATCTAACTTTAATTTATAAACCTTAAGTGAGCTTTTATCAAAGCTCAAACCTGGTTTAATAGTATCCTCTACTATAGCTTGATCTATTGATTCTTCCCCAGTATTTACATCAATTGTCCATATAATATACTTTTCATTATAACCTATGGTTTCTTTACCACTTTTACTTATTAAACTTCCTCTTCTTATATTTACTGTGTAGGATACATTTTGACCTGAAAAACTAGCATTATTTGAAAAACTAGTTTTAGTTTTATCTGTAATACTTGTATCATATTCTATTTGATATGAATCAGATATATTTCCTAAATTCACCTTAAATAAAGATGGGTTTTCATAAGGCTCAAAACTTAAAGTATATTCAGATGGATTTACTATAGTCTTATTTAAAATACTTCCGTCATCATTTAAAGTTAATTTATATATCTTTATGGAACTTTTATCTAAAGATAATCCTGCTTGCATTGTATCTTCAACAATAGCTTCATTTATATTGGACATTGATTTATTTATATCAATAGTCCATTTAATTCTACTACTATTAAATGTCTTATCTGCTTCCCCCTTTTTACTTAGATCGCTTCCTTTATTTATAGTAACTTTCCCAGTAGATTCTTCTCCATTGAAATTTGCTTTATTAGAAAATAAGGTTTTGCTTCTATCAATTATTTTTGTGCTATAAGATATTCTATATGCACTATTTATACTTCCTAAATTTAGTTTAAAACCATTTTTTGTCTTATCAAATGTATATTTACTTGAATCTACTATATCCCCTAAAGTTGTACTTCCATCTAAATTTACATTTAATTTATATACCTTTAGAGAAGCTTCTTCAAAACTTAAGGATTCATCAAAAATATCCTCAATTAATGCATTATCCACTTTTGATAGTGTTTTATTTACATCTATTGTCCATGCTATTTTATCTGAATTTACTGGTTTATTAGCTATACCACTCTTTTCTACTGAAGATGCTATATTTTCTGGCTTAAATCTTATTACTATTGTTTTTTCTTCTTTATTAGAAATTGGGAAGGTAATTTTGACTGGATTTTCTCCTTTAATAACTTCTTTATTAAACTCACTATTAAATTGTACTGTTCCTTTTACATTTGAATGAGTATTTGCATAATCATTAAAAACAAGTCTTAGTTTACCATCCATGTTTAGATAAAATTTTCCTACTGATTCTCCATCTCCTATATAAAGATCACCTTCAACAGTATTATATATACTAAATACTTTAGGTACTTGTATTTCTGTATAATCTCCAGCCTTAACCTCTTCTCCATTGCTTATTTCCCAGTTATAAAATAAGGATACTTTAGCTCCTTGGTCCATTGGATATTCAGTATTTTCATCAATTATATTGCCCTTTGAATCTTTCAAGACTACAGATTTGATAGTATCTATTGCCTTATTTTCATCTTTAGTTAAATTATCATTAGCATATGCAGGGAAAGACATTTGAATAAGAAAAAATATGGTAACAATAATCGACATTATCTTAGGTTTAATTTTTTTGTTAGAAATCATTACAAAATCCTTTCATATTTTATCACGCATATGAATTGTAATTTATTCCCACAAATTCATCTATATTGTTTTTGCTATTATATATACACTTTTTTGCTATAGGATAATTATTTTTAAAAGAAACTAATTATTTTTATATAATATATTTATAGTATTTAAAATTGGGGATTTGTCAGATATTTTTGTTGATATGATAGTTGCGTGATCACATATGAGCAGGTCTTTAGAATTTTATATATCACTATTACATAGACTTAAATATGAAAATATATTTCTTAAGATCTCTGTTTTATATTCATTTTTATATTCTTCTATATTAGAGTTGCTACTTAGATATTTATTATTTTTTCTATATTCTCTAGGAGAGCATTTATAAATATTTTTGAAAAGCTCATTAAAGGTTCTTGTACTTGAAAATCCACTTTCATATGCAATTTCTGTTATAGAATTCTTTGTCCTTAATAGTAAGTTTAATGCTTTGTCTATTCTTGCATTATTTATATATTCTTGAAATGATATTCCTATATTCTTTTTAATAAAATGAGATAAATAATAAATACTTAAATTCTCTCTATTGGCTATTTCAAGTAAGGTTATTTTTCTATCTAAATTCTCATTAATATACTTTAAAATATTTTGAATTCTAGCTAAATCTTTAGTTATACTTTCCTTATTTTCAATATCATAAGTAAAATTATTTATTAAATGTGCTCCAAGTAAATTTATATCACTTCCAACTATAAACTGATAACCCCTTCTTTTTTCAGTTAATTCCCATACTATTTTAGCTAAATAATACCTTATAACATCAAATTTTTTTTGCTCATCATTGCTATAAATAAAAGATTTACAATCGAACTTAGTATTATTAAATAGAGTATATATTAAAGAATAATAATCACTATCTATATTAGCTTCTAGTATAATATTATCTTCCTTAGTTTTTATTAAATTATGAACTTCATTAGTATTTAATAAGATAAGGTCTCTTTCTTTAAGAAAATATATATTGTTACCAACTCTAATATTAAGGCTCCCTTTTAAAATTAATATAATTTTTATTTCTTTATGACATTGAAGTTTACTTTCGTAAATACTATATATATAAATTTTAATAGGTAATCCATCTTCTATTTTTATTAGCTCATTGCTATAGTTCATATTTACCTCTCTTTTTTCATTACTTATACTATATGTATCTTCTTATTTAGTTAAATATAGAGTTTAATTTAACAAATCTATATTTTATTAATTACCTATGTTACATATTTCATATATATTATTTACTTAAATTTATATGTTAAAATAAGTATTATTTATATCTTTTATTTTCTAGTACTTTAAATTTTCAATATATATTTTTTATTGGATTTTAATATTTATATGATTAAAATATTTTATATGAAAAGGTGCTGTATCAAAAGTTGTTTTGATACAGCACCTTAAAATTCTTGTACTATTTTATATCATATATTTTATAATACTTATTTTTTAAATAATCTATAAAATATTTAGGATTAAGTTCTTCTCCAGTTATATTTTTTATAATTTCTCCTGGAGTATATAAAGAACCATGAATATGAACTTTTTCTTTTAACCAGTTTGTTATTTCAATAAAGTTACCCTCTTTAACAGCTTCCATTACATTTGGCTTTTCTTCTAATAGTTTATAGAACATTTGAGCCCCATATAAATTACCTAAAGCATAACTTGGAAAGTATCCAAAAGAACCATCTGACCAATGCATATCTTGAAGTATTCCTTCGCTATCAGTTTTAGGCTCAACTCCTAAATATTCTTTGTATTTTTTATTCCATAAATCTTTAAGTTCAGCTACTGTTATTCTGTCATTAATTAATTCTTTTTCTATTTCATATCTTATTATAATATGAAGTCCATATGTTAATTCATCTGCTTCTGTTCTAATTAAAGATGTTTCAACATAATTCATAGCTTCATAAAATTCATCTAAAGTAACATTTTTAAAGTCTTCAAAATACTCTTTAGCTATAGGCAATAGATAAGAACAGAATTCTTTGCTTCTTCCTAATATATTTTCATAAAATCTTGATTGTGATTCATGTATTGCCATAGAAGCTCCAGTTTGAAGTCCTGTATTTTCTAAATTATCACTTATATTTTGCTCATAAATACCATGTCCACCTTCATGAATTGTACTAAATAAAGCTGAGGCAAATTCATCTCCATGATAATTAGTAGTTAATCTTACATCTTTGTTTCCAAAGTTTGTTGTAAAAGGGTGAACACTTTCATCTAATCTACCAGCCTCTAAATCAAAACCTATTTTTTCTAAAATATATAATGATAAATCCTTTTGCTTTTTAGTATCAAAACTTCCAAATAAGAAATCATTATTAATCTTTTTATTGCTAGCTTTAATATTATTTAATACTTCTATTATTCCATCTCTTAACTCTGCAAATACCTTATCTAATTTTTCAATTGTAAGTCCTAACTCATATTTATCTAAAAGGGTATCATATTTATCATTTTTATATCCCCAATAATTAATGAATTCCTTTTGGAATTCAACTACCTTTTCTAGATGAGGCTTGAATATCTCAAAATCATTTGCATCCTTAGCTTTTTCCCAAGCTAACTCTGAATTGCTACAAACACCAACAAAAGCTATATATCTATCTTGTGGTATTTTTTTTGTTTCATTATAGTTTCTTTCAAGCTCTTCTAACATTCTAAGTTCAGTAAGATTCATTTCATTCTTATATTGTGATAAATCCTTTATAAAATCTCCTACCTTAGAGCTAGTAATCATATTAAAGCTTTCTCCTGATAGATATTCTAAAACTTTAGATCTTGATTCTCCTGCTTTAGGTGGCATATTTGTTCTCATATCCCAATAAATTAAGTTTATTGCTTCATTTAACTTTTCATATTGTCCTAAATACTCTTTTAGTTCTGTAATTTTTTTATTTAATGCCATATTCTATCCTCCATTGTATAATATTCACTTATATATAAATATACCATAAATTAACTATACTAATAAATAAATTTTAAATAAAAAAGAATATGCCTTAAACTCATATTCTTTTTTGTTTAAATATTAAATTTATAAATCCTTATAATGTTCTAATTTTCTGTATTAGTATTAGCAGGATCAAATGTAGCTGGATCTATATTCATAATTAACTTAATCATTTCATTTTCATCAGTAATTTTCCATTCATTATCTGATTTCTCTAAAGTTATATCTCCAGTTCTATCTGTAAATTTAACTTCATTTAAACATTCTAACATAATATCATCATATAATTTGTTTTGCTCTTCTTCTGTCATTTCAGTACCAGAGAATGCTTGTGATAAAGCGCTTGTAAACATCTTTTGAATTGATTGAGCCACTACTCCAGCAATATCTGGTCCATTAATTTTAACATTAACAGTTGCTTTATCTCCATCTACACTTTCAGAATTTATTGTATATGTGATTTTTTGAATTTCACTAACCACTTTTTTATAAGAATTGCTTTGAGTATCTTCATTTTCTTTTTCTACCTCGTCTAATAAGGTAGAAATAGTTTTTTCATCGGCATTTTTTATTCCATCTAAATAAGTTTTTACTGTATCTGATGGTGAGTTACTTTTACAACCGTAAAAAGTAGTAACTGATAGCATTAAAGCCATTACTATTGATATTTTTTTTAGTAGTTTCATATATTTACCCCCTTGATAAATTTCATCAATATTTTACTATAAATACTAAATTAAATCAAATTTTTCCATAATTTATTTAAATTATCTTTTTTTGAAAATTTAGTGACTAAATTTTCTTTTAATTATCTATAAAAATCTATTGATATTTTTCATACTCTATATTGATACTATTTATTATTAAAAAATGTGAATACTTTTTATTTTTAACTATGTTATAAATGAATGTAAGCATGTAAAAGGAGGAGAACATAAAGAAGTAATGTACCATATTCAACACATTAATGCTGCTCATATCAGGTTAAAAAAGTTGATTAATGGCTTTAATAGTGTTGTCTCTAAATATATCAATAACTATATGTGTTGGTTCAATGCAATGTAGCACACGCTTATACTAATATAATAGATTTTAAAGAAATAGAACTATATTTGTTTAGTCATTTTCTTTATATTGGAATTAATGCTATAATTATCATATATCATCACCATAACTTAGTACACGCTTATAGTAAATTAACAATTCTTAAATGGAGGATTTTATGAAAGAAAAAGAATTTATAAGATGGCAAAAGTACCGTAAAATAGGACAGTTAAAGTTCACATTATTATGGTCATTATATTTTATTGTTATGATTAATATAGTTATTTTTGTTGTTTATACTATCAAAGGTAAGTTCACTTTTGAAATTGGAGACTTTCTTATAAGAGTGATAATAGGTGGTTTATCCGGTATATTTTCAGGTACAATGATGTGGAAAAGCAATGAAAAAGATTATGTAGAACATCTAAAAAAGATATGATATTCTTTTGCTTAAATCTTTTTAATTCAATTAAAAACTTAAATCAGTCTAATATCGTTGAATGAAAATAATAATTGATATATAATATATTTATCAAATTTAGGAGGAAAAATTATGAAAGCACTAAGTAATTTAGTTAATTTAATACATCATCATCGCTAGAGGGACTTCATCTTTTTAAAGGATGCAAGTCTATTTCCTTAGGCTTGTATCTCTAGGCTATGATGTGTTTAGTGCAATCATATTTAGTAAGCCATGTAGGATATTTGCCTACATGGCTTTTTGTTATTTTAAAATAAAGGAGAAATGTAATATGAAAAACAATAAAGTTAAACCAAGTATTTTACCAGGATTTATGGAACTACTACCTATAGATCAAAGAAAATTTAATGATATAGTAGAGAAAATCACAAAAATATACGAGGAAAATGGATGTCTTCCAATAGATACACCAATTATTGAAAAAGCTGAAGTCTTACTTGCTAAAAGTGCTGGTGAAACAGAAAAGCAAGTTTATGCATTTCAAAAGGGATCTAATAATTTAGCATTAAGATTTGACTTAACAGTTCCCTTTGCTAGATATACTTCTCAATACTATAATGATTTGCTTTTCCCTTTTAAAAGATATCAAATAGGAAAAGTATATAGAGGAGAAAGAAATCAAAAAGGACGATATAGAGAATTTTATCAATGTGATGTTGATATTATAGGAAAAGACACTTTAAGTATTAAAAATGATGCTTTAGTCATAAGTTTAGCATCAAAAGCCTTTAAAGCTATAGGATTAAAAGATTATAAGTTCCAAATAAGTAATAGAAAAATATTATCTGCATTGTTAAGTTCACTAGATATAGAGAATCTAGTTGAAGTTATGATTTTAATAGATAAGTACGATAAAATAGGCAAAGAAACATTTGAATCTGAATTAACTAAATTAGTTAGTGATGAAAAAGCGAAAATAATAAATAAAGTTATAAATATAAGTGGAACTAAAAATGAAGTTTTAGATGAATTAAATTCATTAAATATAAAAGATGAAAAATTTATATTAGGATTAAATGAGCTTAAGGAAGTTACTACTACTCTAGAAATACTTGGAGTAAATGATAGTGAATATATAATAAACTTAAAAATTATAAGAGGGCTAGATTATTACACAGGTACAGTATTTGAAACTTTATTAACTTGCAATGAAGAATATGGTTCAATTTGTTCTGGTGGTAGATATGATAACTTAGCAGAAAATTATACTAATAATATATTGCCTGGAGTTGGAATATCCATTGGATTAACTAGACTATTCTTTGTTTTAAAAGAAATAGGTTTTATTGAAAACTATACTGTTTCTTCTAAAGTTGAGTATTTAATAATACCAATTGGAGATACCTTAAGTTATTGTGGTGAAGTATATAAAAAACTAAATTCCTTTGGAAGATCTGTAGAAATATATTTTGAAGATGATAAATTAAAGAAAAAAATGAATTATGCTAATAAACTTGCTATACCAAAGGTTATTCTTTTAGGTGAAGAAGAAGAGACAAATAGAACTATTAATATAAAAAATATGAATACTGGAATACAAGAAACAATAAAATTTGAAGATATCATTTAAAGCAAGGAGATGTAGTTATATATAACTGCATCCCTTTACTAGTATTACTTTATCATTTTATCCATTTCATCATTAATTACATTATAGATAGCTTTAGCAACACCTAAATTATCATTACTATCTGTTATGTACTTAGCTATAGCCTTAACTTCTACTATAGCATTCTTCATTGCAACAGTTTCCTTAAATATTTCAAACATTGAGTAGTCATTAAAGCTGTCTCCAATGATCATAACATCCCCTATTGCTATTGACATTTTCTTAGCTACTTTCTCTAAAATAATCCCTTTTTGAGCATTTATATCAGTTATTTCTATATTATCTCTAAATGACGAGGATATTTCTAATCCTTCAATTTCTGCCATAGCTTTTTTTATCTTATCTATAAGTTCTATATCCTTATGGAAAGCCACAAACTTTCTAACTTCTACTCCACTCTCAAAGAATTTATTTATATCATCAATATACTGTAAGCATGTTAAAAAGCCTTGGTTCTGAGCCATTTCTCTTGCCTCATCTTCTGTTAAAGCAGGATTTAAGATCATAGTTCTAAATACAATTTCTTGAAAGGCCTCTTCTTTTGTAGATGTAGTAAACACTCCATTATTTGTAAATATACGAGCTGATAGTTTATTTTTATTTAATATCTCTATTATCTTCTTTGCATTTTCTTCTCTTATATTGATAACATCTAATATATTCCCATTCTCATCTCTATACTCTGCTCCATTTAAAAGAACACACTGAGCTTTTATATTATGTTTATCTAATAGTTCCTTAACACTTTCATAGTCTCTACCAGTAGATATTGTAAAAATTATACCAGCCTCTTCAGCTTTTCTAATTGCTTCAACTGTTTCCTTATCTATATCATGATCATTATTTAGTAAAGTTCCATCCATATCTGATGCTATAAGCTTTATCATTTTGCTGCTCCTCCTTGAACTATTGTTACTCTATTAGATTATCACACTTTTTTAATAAAATGAAAGAGCCTAACTCATTATAGAAAAACTGATTATTTTAACTGAAACAAATTATCTGCTTATAATTGTATAAGTATTCATAGCATTAAGTGGAACAGTGTTTAAATATGTTTCTCCTGTTTTATTGAAGTGAACAGCATAAGTTATCCCATTATTACTTCCATCTCTTACCCCTTGTACTTGTATAACCGCTTTATCAGGAACACTTATTTTTGCAGGTTTATGCCTTATAGAAAAAGGTGCTCCTTGCTCGACTCCATCAATAAAAACTTGTACATAATCATTATCTTCCTTCTCTGCAAAATTCCATATTGATATCTCTATATTTCCATACCCACTTGAAACTTCTATAGAAGCATCTTTTGCATCTAGCTTTAAGGCATCTTTACTTAATACATCACCGACATTTACATTTTCTACAACTCCAGATGTTAATTGATCTTTATAATCCTTATTTACTTTTTTTGTAAATGAAAATGATATAAAAAGAATTAGACATACTACACCAATAATTAGTCTGAAATTTTTCATAGAAGAATTTATATATGGATCTTTCTTTTCTTCTTCTAAAACTTTAAGAGTCTGGTCTTCAATATTCTCATTTTCTTCTATAACATTGTCTTCATTTATATCATTTTCTTTACTCGAAAATTTAACACTAGACTTATCTACTTCATTCAAATTATCTGAATCATTTTCTTTAAATCTTCTCATAATAACCACCTTTCACTAGACGATCTCTGTATTATAGTTTTGTATTTTTTCTTCTTTTTGCATCATAACTTTTGAAAGAGGTTTTTTCTTGTAATATAATGAAACAACTGCTCTCCAAATCACTATAAATCCTACAAATGAGCATATTCCTATTATCTTTCTAGATGTTGTTAATGATATATAGCTCCAATTAAGTATCTCTGTTCCTATTCCAATAAATATGCTTGCTATTAGTAAATATTTAATAGTTTCAAATAAAGATGGAAAAATCATATATATCCTTCTTAAAGCCCTAAATCTTAAAGAGAAATACATAATTGCTGTCATACCTATAAGTAAACTAATATAGTCACCAGTTACAGTATATCCTGAAGTAATTATCTTAAAAGCATCTGAGGTTGCCTTTATTGGAAATATTATAGCCATTAATATTAATAAAGGCATGCATATTATTCCATAAGCGATAGTTATTAAATTACTTATTAATTTAGATATAAATTTCATATTATCACCTCTTTACTATAAATCAACTTTAGATACATCACATGCTTCAATAGTGATAAGATTATCTTTTGTCAAATTATTAATTTTTTCAAGTCTTACTGCTTGGTTTCTAACAGTTTTTTCAAATATATTTCTTACATATCTTCCATTTCCGAAGTCAGGTACTCTGTAAGCCTCTTCAAAAATATTACCCATCTTATTTATAGCTTCCTCAGTTAATATATATCCTTTACCCTTAAATAAATTATCTGCAATAATTAATAAGTCTTCAACTGAATAATCTTTAAACTCTATAATATTTGCAAATCTAGATTTTAAGCCTGGATTTGTTTCTAGGAAATCGTCCATATCATTACTATATCCAGCTAATATTACTAATAGATTATCTCTATTATCATCCATAACTTTTACAAGTGTATCTATAGCCTCCTTGCCAAAGTTACTTCCAATACCTCCATCTTGAGATAATGAATAAGCTTCATCTATAAAAATTATTCCTCCAAGAGCAGACTCCAACTTTTCTTTAGTTTTTATTGCTGTTTGTCCTACATATCCAGCAACTAAACCACTTCTATCTGTTTCCACAAAGGTTTTACTATTTAATACTCCAATATTATATAGAACTTCACCCACTATTCTTGCCATTGTAGTTTTACCAGTACCTGGGTTACCTTTGAATATCATATGAAGAGTTTGTGATTCATCTACAGGCAGCCCTAAGTTCTTTCTTTGTTCTTGTATTTTTAACTGTGCTTGAAGGCTTCTTATAAAGTCTTTTACTTCAGTCAGTCCTACAACTTTATTTAATTCTTCCTCTAGATTAAATTCATTTGTTGATTTTACATAAACTCCGAAATCTTCTTCAGTTAATAATATTGCTGAATCCTTATCAATTATATCCATACCAGCTATTCTTGAAGATTGTTCTCTTATAGCTTTTTCTATTATATTTCTTACCATTCTACCATTTCCAGATTGTAACCCACTTTTTTGTTTTTCTTTTCTTATAGCATCTTCAAGTTCATCTTCAGAATTTCCTGCAAGTACAAACCCCTTACTCTCTATCATTAACTTACCTATTTGAAGTAAGTGAATTACTTCATAATCTTTAAAGTTTACATTTAGAGGGAATCTTGATCTTAACCCTGAATTTGTATTTAGGAAATCTTTCATTTCTTTATCATAACCTACTAGTATAACTATTATATCCTCTCTGAAGTCCTCTATAAGCTTAACTAAAGTATCAACCGCTTCTTTACCTAAGGGATCATTTTCTGAAGACATAAGAGAATACGCTTCATCTATAAATAATACTCCACCTAAAGCCGACTTAAACACTTCTGCCGTCTTTTTAGTTGTTTCTCCTGCATATTGACCTACAAGAGTACTCCTATCAACTTCAACAACTTGACCTGATTTCAACATTCCCATTTTACTCATAAGATTACCTATTAGTCTTGCCACGGTTGTTTTACCAGTACCAGGATTTCCAGTAAATATCATATTAAGAGATTGAGATGATTCAACATTTATACCAAGTTGTTTTCTTTTTTCCTTTGCTACTAGTTGTTTTTCTAAATTCCTTACAAATTCTTTTACATCATCTAATCCAATTATTTTATTTAACTCTTCATCTAAATCAAATTCTTCCTTCTTATCAAGATCAAAATCTGTTTCTATAAGCTTATTTATATTATCTTGATTTATACTATCCTCATCTAAAGTTGCTAACCTTTTTGATTGATTTGTAATTGCTTGTTCAATAATATTTCTTGCTAATCTTCCATTTCCGCTATCATTTTTACCCTTTATTTGTTTAGTCTCAAATAACTCTACTAATCTTTCATCTAAGATATCATCTATTATATATCCATTTGATTTAGCTATTATTTTAGAAATTTCAAGTAATTCTATAGGTGTATAATCTTCAAAATCAACAGTATAATTAAACCTAGATTTAAGTCCACTATTTATCTTTAAGAAATCTTCCATTTCCTTAGTATATCCTGCTAAAATTACTACTAAATTATCTCTATTATCTTCTATAGCTTTAACTATAGTATCTACCGCTTCTATTCCGAAAGTATCATTTTCATCTCTAGCTATGGAATACGCTTCATCTATAAATAATATTCCACCCATAGCTAAATTTACTTTCTTAATAGTTTTTTGTGCTGTTTCACCTACATATTGACCTATTAAATCATTCCTAGATACTTCTACTAAATGTCCACTTGTTAAATACCCTAACGCTTTTAAGTATTTAGCCATTATTCTAGCCATTGTAGTTTTACCTGTACCCGGATTCCCAGTAAATATCATATGAAGTGAAATCTTAGCTTCTTTTGACCCTTTACTTTTTCTTATATTTTGTACTCTTATATTATCTTCAAGCTTCTTTATAAAATCTTTTACATTTTTTAATCCAATAATGTTATCTAGCTCTTTATTTAAAGCATCTAAATTGTCTAATTCATTAGGTTTTACTAAAGATTCTAGTACTATAGAATTTAGCTCGTTAAAAATAACTAAAGACTCTTCTTCCTCTTTTAATCTATATGCTTGTCCACTATTAATTTCACCATTTAGGTTTAACTCAACTAGAGGGCCGTATATATTGTTTTCAATATACTCAGACAATCCATGCGTTCCAATGGTCCTGTCAAAATTTTCAATTACGTTGTTTAATACTGAATCTTCAAATTCTAGTAACATATTTAAATTATTGTTTATCTTAGTATTACAATCATTTAGTATAAATTTACATATTGTAGAAAGATCTTTATCTATAAGATATTCTGTATTTAAAATATCCCTAATTTTTTTCATAAAATTTCCTGAAAAAGTATTTCTAATATAGTCCTCATTTTTTTCAGTTATAAAAATTAAGTACTTCCCATTTGCTTGTATTTCACCTGTTGTATTTAATGTAAGATTTCCTTTTCCTGTAACATCCACCATTTGACCTAATTGTTCTATATATCTTCTGTTAAGTTCAAGCTTCTCATCTATTACAAGATTACTAATTAAATCAAGAACACTTTGATGGCACTTATCAAAATTATCAAATACAATAATTCTATTGCTTCCATAAAGCCCATTGTAAAGATCAGTTAAAAATAAATTTTCCGCATCCTTTTCAATCTTATATTCGGAAAGATCTATTGATAATACTTCGCTACTTTTTAATATCTTATATTCTTTTAAGAATCTTGATATTGCTTTTATAGATAAATGTCTTCCAGAACCTTTAGGCCCTGTTATAAATATTGTATTACTTATACCATCTTCTTTTCCATAGACAAATGGTCTTCTAAATGCAATTGCTAATTTAGATAAATAATCTTTTTGTCCAAGCACATAGTCTGAAAGAGTATTCTCTACTAAATTAAAGACATTATCTAATTCTAATTTATTTACCTTAGTATTTCTTTCTATATTAATATCTTTTTTTACTGTACTTGAACAAACATTACCAGATACTTTTGTAATATTCTGTTCCTCTTTATTTATTAAATTAGAAACATTAGACATATTAACGTTGGATTTTTGACTCATAGTATTCTTCGCATTTACGACAGTATTATTTACTGCTTTCTTCTGCTTCTTAATAAATTGCTTATCTAATATTCCTTTTTCTTTTATATGATCAAATACCTGAATTTCTGGAAATAAAACTCTAACTAGTTTAGAGCCAGATAATGATTCATCTTTTAATTTAGACATTCACTTTCCCCCTTAATAACTTTATTAAGCATCATAAATATATTCTATCATAACATAAATTTTTATTCACTTTTTTCCTTAATATTTAAATATATATTAATTTTGAAATTTTTTACATACTGTTATTCTGATCACAAAATTATGCACACTATATTCATATCTATACTATTTAGGAGATAACTTTAATAACTAAATATCTTACAATAGTTATTCACAATGAATATAAAAATATAATTTCCTAGAAAACAAAAAACAGCTAGCATATATACTAACTGTTTTTTAAGTATAATAATATCCTCGACAAAATCTTATCCGTAATTTTATATATAGATAATCTCTTATATATAGGATCAACAAATAATATAAAAATATCTATTATTTTATTATTGTTTATTATATTGAGGTTCTTCTTGTTTTACAAAATCAAGTCTTGATTGAAGGCTTTGCTGCACACTCTCCATTGTAGTTGCAAGTTGATTAAACATTTGTTTTGCATCTTGATTATCTGTGTCTAAAGAAAATGTCTTCATATCAGCAGCCAATCCTTTTGCACTAGCTAATGCTGTTTCAAGTTTAGTTCCTGTTGGCATAAAAATTCCTCCTTTATAATTTTTTATTGCAAATATATTTTGTTCATAATCAATTTAAATATTCAGTTTATTTATAATGAAATATATTCCTTTTAAAATCTAATCTATAATTATTGAACTTTATCAATTAGCTTTTAACAATTGAATAAATATTTATATTAAGAAATGAATTAAAATTAGGCTTATTGGTTAAAGTAAGTTAAGAAGTAATTTAATAAATATAAAGGAGACTTTTATATGACTGCTATTTCAAAGGTAAAACAGACATTAGCTACATTAAAGGGAGCTGAATCAACTTTAAGGATTTACTCATTACAAGAGCGTGATAAAGAGTCTAGAGCTATTTATGATGAGACATATAAAGAAATAAGCAAAATTAAAACAGATTTAGAAAAAAGAATAGGATCTATGGAGTTTGAAGAACCCCAATACAAAGGCAACTAAGTGAGGTGGCATATGAGTTCTTGGTTAATAATATTATTTAATTCAATAGTTTTATTTTTTTTAGCAATAGTTATAACAAAATATATGAAAAAGAAAACTTTATCTAGGGCTACTCCCTTTGACTTTATTTCTTATGCTGTAATCGCTATTATAATTACTTTAATTTCTTTAAATATAATTGATAATATTTACTTTGGACTAGTTGCACTAGCTGTTTGGGCACTGATGCCTATTGTCTTAGATTTTGCTTCTATGAGAAGTAAATCAATTTATAACCTAATACATGGTAAAGAAAGAGTATTAGTTAAAAACGGCAAAGTAATGGAAGATAACTTATCTAAAGAGAGAATTACAGGGCAAGAGTTCCTACAAGAAATGCGTTCGAAAAAAGCATTTAGCTTAGCGGATGTTGAATTTGCTGTAATGGAAACAAATGGAGACATAAATGTTAGCTTAAAAGCTGATAAGAAACCTGTTACTCCATATGATTTAGGAAAACAAGTATCATCTAAAGCTGAGCCACAAACAGTTATTTTAGATGGAAATATATTAAATGAAGGGCTTACTAATGCTGGATTAAATAAAAGCTGGCTTACAACTCAGCTAGAAATGAAAGGTGTTTCCATTGAAAATGTTTTTCTTGGGCAAGTAGACTCTTCTGGAGACTTATATTTAGATATTTTCGATGATATGATACAAATCCCTAAAGCACAGGTTAAAGAAATGCTATATGCTAGTATTCAAAAAAGTCAAGCAGATCTTATGTCATTTTCTTTAGATTGCGACAATGAAGGTGCAAAAACTATGTACTTACAAAGTGCTGAAAAATTAGAAAAAGTAATGCAAAAATTAGAACCATATTTATTACGTTAGAGGGTGAGATAAATGTCAAATATGAAAAAGAAAAAAATGACCACAACTCAGCAGCAATATGATGCATTAGTAAATAATATAGAGCCTAAAAGACCTATTGTAACTAATTGTATTAGAGCCTTTCTAGTAGGTGGTGCAATATGTACAATTGGTCAAGGATTACAGTGGATGTTTATTAATTATTTTAATTTTGATGAAAAGACATCAGTAGGGCCTACTTCTGTAGTTTTAATATTTTTTGCAGCTTTATTTACTGGTCTTGGGATTTATGACCATCTTAGTCAATGGGCCGGATGTGGATCTGCTGTTCCTATTACAGGCTTTGCTAACTCTATAGCATCTGCTTCAATTGAGCATAAAAGTGAAGGATTTGTACTTGGAGTAGCTGGAAATATGTTTAGGCTTGCAGGTGCAATTATAGTTTATGGAGTTTTTTCTGCCTTTGTAGTTGCTACGATAAAAATGACAATAAAATGGTTGGGGGCGATGTAAATGCTTAAAGGACATCAATCTTGGATTTTTAATTCTAAACCTACAATACTATCCTCTTCCGCTGTTGTTGGTCCCTTTGAAGGTAATGGTGCTTTAGCTAATGACTTTGATATAATTTATGAAGACTTGTGGCTTGGGCAAGATAGTTATGAAAAGGCGGAAAGAGCTTTACTTGAACATTCTTGCCAAAGAGCAATACAAAAAGCAAATTTACAAAAAGAAGATATTAACTTTTTTTTAAGCGGAGACTTAATGAATCAAATTATATCTAGTAGCTTTGCTGCAAGAACTTTAGAAATACCTTTTTTAGGGATTTTCGGAGCTTGTTCTAGCTCCATGGAAGGCTTATCATTGGCAGCTCAATTAATAGAAAGCAAAGCAGCTAAATATGTTATAGCAGCTGCAAGTAGTCATAATGCAGCTGCTGAAAAACAATTTAGATATCCTACAGAATACGGAGTACAAAGACCACCTACTGCTCAGTGGACAGTAACTGGAGCTGGAGCTGTTGTTCTTGGTCAAAAAGGTAATGGCCCAAAGATAACCTCTGCTACCATAGGAAGAGTTGTAGATATGGGGATTTCAGATCCTTATAACGTCGGTGCAGCTATGGCGCCAGCAGCTGTAGATACCATTGAAGCTCATTTTAGAGATTTGAATATTGATGCTTATCATTATGATCTTATTGCTACTGGCGATTTAGGAAAAGTTGGTCATGAGCTTGCTAATGCTTTATTAGAGAAACATGGTATAAATATGCCAAAACATATATTTACAGATTGCGGACTTTTAATATATACCAAAGAACAACCAAGTTTCTCTGGTGGCAGTGGCTGTGGTTGTTCTGCTGTTGTAACCTATGGACATTTACTTAATCGTATGCGCAAAGGAGAATTAAAGAAAATACTAATTGTTGCAACAGGTGCCTTAATGTCTCCTGTCTCCTTTCAACAAAAGGAAAGCATCCCTAGTGTTGCCCATGCTGTTTCTATAGAAATGTAAAAAAAGAAGGTGTGATTTAAGTTATGGAAAAATTTATTTTTGCATTTATAATAGGTGGCTTAATTTGTGTTATTGGGCAACTTATAATGGATATTTTAGAAGTTACTCCTGCACATACAACTTGTACACTGGTTGTAATTGGTGCAATATTAGGTGGTTTTGGTTTATATGATCCTTTAGTTAAATTTGCAGGTGCAGGAGCATTCGTACCTATAAGTAGTTTTGGAAATACCCTTGTAACAGCGGCTATAACTGAAGCTGAGCAAACCGGCTTTATAGGAATATTTACTGGTGTTTTAAAGACAGTGAGTGCAGGAGTTTCTGCAGCAATAATATTTGGATTTATTTCTGCTATGGTATTTAAGCCAAAAGGTTGAAAACATAAAGAAATACTTTATAATTTACACTTCTTTCATATACTACATATATTGAATTGATATATAAATATCTATATAGTGATTCTAAATATAAGGTATTTTTCTAAATTACTACAGACTAAATAACCCACGATAACACAATTCTGTATTGTCGTGGGTTTTATAGTGTATATTAAGTATTATAAAAAATCTTCTCTTTTTAGTATATATACTGAAAGAATAAGATACATAAAGTGTTAGAATCTACATAAATTCATGTTATAAATTCTAAAATTTATATTCATCGAATACTTTTAATCCTTCTTCATTTAGTACATTTTCAACAACTATAGGTTTATTTGGGCTTTTTTGAAAAACTTCTTTACAAGATATCATAATATTGCTTCCAGCTATCTGTGAAAGCTGATCATGTGACACACTGTACACTACCTTATGTAGATTTGCCCATACCATAGCACCAGAGCACATTACGCAAGGTTCACAACTAGTGTATAAAGTATATTCTTTTAAATCAAATATATTATTTTCTATGCAAAACCTTCTTATAAGTCCAATTTCTGCATGATGAGTCGGATCACATAAGGTATTAATTTGATTTTCTCCACTCATTACTATTTCATCATCTTTTACTAAAATTGCTCCGAAAGGCTCATTGCCTTCATTTCTTGACTTCATAGCAAGCTCTATAGCTTTTTTCATAAAATATTCATCGTTTTTTATCATAATAGAATCCTCTTTTTTATTTAACCCATATTCTCTATTATTTTAGCTACCCATTTACAAAAATCTGTAGATGCCTTTTGAGCTATGGCTACAACATTCTCATGTGAATGTTTTTGCTTTTGTATTCCTGTAGCCATGTTTGTAATACAAGATATTCCAAGTACATCTATACCTAGATAATTAGCAGCTATAGTTTCAGGAACTGTTGACATTCCAACAGCATCTGCCCCTTGATTTCTTATTGATCTTATTTCTGCTGCTGTTTCATAATAAGGACCCATAAATCCTGCATAAACTCCCTCTTTATATTCAATTCCAATTTCATCTGCTACTTTCTTTGCTTTATCTATTAACTCAAGCTTAAAAGGTTCAGACATATCAGGGAATCTTGTGCCAAATCTCTCATCATTTATACCAATCAATGGATTATCTGAAACTAAATTAATAAAATCATTAATAATCATCAAAGTTCCAGGTTCAAAGTCTGTATTTATACCACCACAAGCATTAGTTATTATAACTTTTTCAATTCCTAATTGCTTCATAACAAATATTGGATATGCAACTTCTTTCATCGTATATCCCTCAAAATAATGAAATCTTCCTTGCATTGCTAAAACATCTATACCTTTTATTTTTCCAAATACTAATCTACCGTTATGTCCTTTAACTGTTGATGTTGGAAAATTAGGTATATCTTTATAATCAATATATTTTTTATCTTCTATTGCCTCAACTAAATCCCCTAATCCTGAACCTAAAACAACACCAACCTTAGGCATTAATTCAATTCTACTTTTTATATATTCAGCTGACTCTAAAACTTTTTCATACATATTATCCATCTTTTTTACCTCCAGAAATTTTATATTAGAAACCGGTTTCTAATTATTTAAAAAAATAAAATTCTATTAATTTTATTTTATTTTTTTCGTACTATTTCTAGTTATAAGTTCATATCCCATAACTATAGTTCTATTTTCCATATAATCATTATTAATTTTTTCTAGTATCAACGTTGCTGCATTTTTACCTGAGTCATAATAATCATAATTTATTGTAGTTAATGTTGGCTCAAACATAGATGACATATCCATATCATCTATACCAGCTATTGATATATCCTCTGGAACCTTATAAGAAAATTCTCTTAAACACTTAAGTGCTCCAAATGCTAAACGATCTATTGCGGTAAATACAGCTGTAGGCATTTCTTTAGAATTATTTATTATATGTTTCATGGAATCATATCCTGAATTTATATTAAAATTTCCTACTGCCATATATTCTTCTTTAGTATTAATTTTACTTTCTTTTAATGCACATAAATATCCATTTTTTCTTAAGCTAGCAAATACAGCTCTAGATTCATCCAATCCAATGTAGGCAATTTTTTTATGACCTTCGCTAATTAAATACGAAACCATATCTTTAGCTGCATTAAAATCATCATATATTACACAAGATGCAGCTATTTTGCTATTTTCTTGCCCCATCATTACTATAGGTGTATTAATATCATCTAATACTTTTATATGTTCCTCTGTAATGTTAGTTGGGAAAAAAATAATCCCATCTACATGCTTCTTTTTAAAAATATCAAAATATTTCAATTCTTCCTCTATTTTTCCTCTTGAATTAGCCAATATTACGTTATATCCATTTTCATTTAATTTATCAATAATTCCCTCTGTTATATTTGAAAATGTATCAATTCCAATTCTAGGAATCATTATTCCTATTACTTTTGTTTTCTTAGTAACTAACTCTTGAGCTAACAAATTGGGGGTGTATCCTGTTTCCTTTAATACTTTTTCTACTCTTTCTCTTAACTCTAAACTTACATTCTGTGAATTATTAATTACTCTTGATACTGTAGATTTAGAAACTCCTGCTAAATTGGCAATATATTTTATGTTCATATTTTTTCTCCAAAATCCTTGCGGTGTTAGAAACCGGTTTCAAGTTGATTATATAAATTTTATTTTTAAAAGTCAAGTTTTTTGAATAAATATATGGCTCTGTTATTCACCATATTTTTTAATATATTTTACCTGTACTTTTATATTGGGATGCTCTTCACAAAACTGACTAATTACAAAACAGCAGCTTGGACACGGTTCCCATTTACTATATAAAATAAGATTTCCTTCATTCCTCAACACTTTTGCTTCTATTTGTTTATGTATTTCTTCAAATATCTTTTTTTCACTATCATTAACCCTGTTATATCCTACCCCTAATTTACCTAATTTATTAACTTTAATACTTTTAAAAATTGCTCTTTCTAAGGGTGGCGCGATGCAATAATTTATTATATTGTTACTGCCACTTATTGCTTTAAACTCCTTATTGTCATATATTGCTAATGCTATATTTATAGAGTCCTGTAATGCCTTGCTTTGATCTATTTTAAATGTTGTTTTTTCTTTTTCATCAACTTTCATATATTTATCCATATTTCTTATTAAACGTTGTATTCTTGGTATATTATTGCTTAAATGTTGATGATACTCTACAGTCCCCTTCTTGGATTTAATATATTGATAATTTATTTCCTTCGGTATTTCTATGGATATTGTTTTAGTTTTAGTTTTGGCATTATATTTTTCTTTTACGCCTTCTTTTCTAATAAGAACCATTTTTTTTAATAGTTCAATATCCTTTGCATAAAGATAATCCTTATCTAATTCTTTTTCTAAGTCCTCTAATTTTATTTTCTCTTCTTCACTTTTTATTCTAGATATATGTCTTTTTATCTCTTCTATAGCTTTTATGATATGTTCAACACTATCTTGAGAACTTGTTTCTCGTTCATATTCAATTCTATCTATATTTAGTTTTTTTATTTCACTTATTTTTTTACATAGTTTGTTATGCTCATTTTCAAATAACATCATTTTTTCTATATAGTCTATAAAATCCCTAATATCATTTGCTTTATAAGTAATCTCAGTATCCTTAATTGATATGTGCAATCTTTCTGTTATACTTTTATCTACTTTAAAAGTCTTTGTAATTTCTTCCTTAAATTTTTCTTCATCAGATTCATTTACTTTATATCCTTCTCTTTTTAATTCATCCTTAAACTCTTTTAGATTATTAATTTTTATTCGGTCTTTTTTCTTTCTCTTTAAGGTCAGATTTTCTTGCGCCATATTCACCTCTTATCTTTGTTATCTTTGGATTCCATATAAAAAAGTAATACTATAACTATTATTAAAGTGACTCATTAATATAACCGTTTTTTTGCTGTCCATTGATACTACTATTATATCCAAAAAGTTAAATAAGTTAAATATTTTTAATCTTTTTCACATCCAGGATCCTAATTCTAGAAACTTTGTTTTCAGAATTTACTGCATAAAAAAAATAACCAGATCAAATAACTTTGACCTGGTTATTTTTCATTATTTTATCCAAGATAAGCAAAAGCTTCTTCTTTTTTATATAATTTAAGTACTTGTTCAAATATTACTAATGATATTATTGCTAATGCTGTAGGAATAACAAACCATACGCATATTGCTACAAATATATTTAGTCCTGCATCTATAGATGCTAATGGTCCAACTAATCCAACTAATCCAAAACCTGCTGAGGAAGCTGTTCCCATAACGTTAAATAATGCAACAGGTATTGCTGATAACGCTGAAGTAAATAAAATAGGTATTAAGATAATGGGATAGCGGAATAAGTTTGGCATCATCATCTTCATTGCACCTAATCCAATAGCTGCAGTAACACCTGATTTATTAACCTTCCAAGAGTGAACAACTAATACTATTGTTGTTGCTGCAACTCCCATAGCTGCCGCACCTGCTGATAAACCATTTAATTGAATAGCCATACCAATAGCAACTGTTGATATTGGTGAAATAATCAACACTGCAAATGAACATGCTATTAAAATACTCATTACTACAGGTTGTAAATTAGTAAATGAATTAATCCCATTACCAATTAGAGCTGTGAAACTCTTAACATACGGAAGAGTTATCAACCCTATTAATCCTGCTCCAGAACCTATTAAAATAGGTGATAGTATTATATTTACTGAACCAAATTTTTCTCCAATTAATAATATTAAAATAACCGCTACTGATGCAGTAATCATAGTGTTAATAATGTCACCTGTTCCTGCACTTACATATGCTCCCATAGCTTGAGTTGCCATATTTTGCATTTGAGGATTAAATACAGTAACACCTGAACCAACATAAGCAGCTCCTGCAACAACAGCCATTTTCATTGGATTAAATCCAAATTGTAAGGCAATAAGTGCTCCAATTAATAACGGTGTAGTTAATTGGAACATAACAACTGTCTGAGTTAATAAAACTACAAAGTGTGTTTGATCAAATAACTTTAATACAGCTGCTAATACAGCATTTGGAATAAGACCTACAATAATTGCTAATGCTGTACCTGCTAGAACTTTATTAAGAAAGTCCTTAGGGGTAATTTTTTTACTCTCTGACATATTTAAAGTCTCCTCTGTTATTATTTTGCTCCTAAAATTTCTTCCTTAGCATGAACTAACTCAGTTAAGAATTGACAGTAAGGTGTTGAAACATTATATTTTGCACCTTTTTTACATACTGCTCCATTAATATAATCAATTTCTGTTAAACGATTATTTTGAATTAAGTCTTGATGCATTGATGGATAGTGTTTACCTACTCCATTTGGATCAAAAGTAGATTTAACGTGACCTACTATTTCTTCACGATCAAGGATAACTCCTTCTTTTTCAGCTACATCTGCAAACTCATTAATGATTGTACGAATCATTTTATCAGTTACACTTGCTGCTCCAAAACTTGCAATATTAGCATCTAAAACAGTACATGTACCATTTAATGTCCCATTAACACAAGCTTTTCTCCATATTGAATACATTACATTTTCACTATATTTTCCATTTAATCCAGCTTCCTTAAGTGTTTTTACAACTTCTAAAGCGGCTTCTTTACCATTTAGGTGTACATTTTGAAGCTCTACTTCTCCATTACCAAAAAGTTTTGCTTCACCAGGTCCTGTTAACCCAGCTGTCCACATAGTATTTCCAAGTAAAATATTTTCTTTAGCCACATACTTTTCAACAGTATCTTCATGACCTAATCCATTTAATAAACATAACACTTTAGTATCTTTTGATAATATTGATTTTATTGATTGTAACATATCATCTAATTGCATAGCTTTTGTAAATAATATTACAGTATCAATAGTATCTTTATATCCTTCCATTTCACTTGGGAAAAATGCTGGTATTTTTTCAACAACATTCTCACCATTATAATTTGCTTTTAAACCAAATTCTTTAATTGCATTAACATGGTCAGCCCATTTATCAATTAATACAACCTCATTACCAGCTTTATGTAACATAAGTCCAAATCTACTTCCCATAGCTCCAGCTCCAGCGATTGCTATTTTCATTTGTAACACTTCCTTCTTGTTATTTAATTATCATTCCATAAAGATATTATCATAAAAATATATAGAAATCTCTATGAATAATGACAGTTTAGATGTAATTATCTCAATTTTCACTTGTTTTTCTATAATTTTCTTTGTATTTCTACAAATATCGATTTTTATTTTTGTTAAAAAACTAACCTTTACATTGAATTATAATAACCATTCTTGGAATGGCCCATAACTTACTTAGAATTAGAGTAAATTATGATATTCACTTATTCTCTTAATGTTTTTTCGACATATTTCACATATAAAAAATCCTTCTTGTAATAATTTGTTATTTAAATTATTCCCAAAAAGAAGTACATTTTATTCATTCTACAAAAAGTTTTTTATTTAGACAAAATCTATGCTTATGAAATTAGAAACTTATAGTCAATTTTCTCGATTTTTTACTATTACAAATCTACCATTTATCATGATCCTGTTTTATAATTTGTACTATCATAAAATTATATAATAAATATGTTATACACATGCCCCTTTTATTATAAAGTTATCCAAAAAGATAATTCTATAATAAAAGGAAGCATTATATTTTCTTATAATGTTAATTTATAAGTATTTTAATATCCTTAGAAAAGCAATATAAGATCTATAAGTCCATTTGTATATATAATCAATTCATCATATTTAAAAGGATTGCTTGACTCTATAATCCCAACTAAATTATTATTAACATCTTTTAAATACTTCAATAAATAATTTTTACTATTAGTATAACCTACAACAAATGAATCATTTTCCAAACCATCAATTATTTCACTAACAATACTTTTTGACTTTGAAGCTTTTATATTAACTTCATTTATAAGCTCATCTGTAAAAGCTATGTTATTTTGAATATTTTGTCTCATAATATTTGTAATTTCTCTTAATATATATATTTCATCATTTAGATTAACGTAATTCCTTTTACCTATTATCTTTTCTATTAACTTCCTATCCAAAACTTCCTCCTTAAAACAATTTTAAATTAACTCTAATATAATTCTAATGTTATTGAGGATAATTTTCAATAAGATTTTTAATAGACAATCACAAATAATAACTATAGTTAAAACTTGAAAGTAGTTAATCTCATATTAAATTTACTTTATTATTTAAACTAATATATTGTTTCAAAAAATAATGAGACTATCTCATTATAAAAATCACTTTTTATTTTGAGATAATCCCACTATATATCTATATCCATAGTATTTATTAACTTTATTGTTTATTATTAATAACAAGTTTTTATTAAAATTTAAAAAAGTTATAGTTTTCTGCATATTTAAACAGTAGATAGAATTTTTTGACTAATATCCTCTTAGACCTAGTAAATTCAAGATGGTACAAAGGAGGTAACGAAATGGTCTTACCCCCATTATGTAGACAGTAGACAAAGGGTTATGTACAATCTACATAATGGGGTGATTTTTTATGTCAATAAAACACAAAACTTATAGTACAGAATTTAAAATAAATGCAATTGAAGAATATATAAAAACAGGAAAAAGTCAAAAGAAAATATGTGAGGATTTAAATATAACAAGCACATCAGCATTTAGTAGATGGGTAATTCAATATAATGAAAAAGGTCCAGATAGCTTTTATGAAAATGAAAAGCCTCGTCGCGAAGCGGCTAAAGAAAATAAAAATGACGAATTAACAAGACTAAGAGCAGAGAATGAAGTTTTAAAAAAGTTATTAGAGAAAATAAGGGGGAATGCATAAAGTCCTATAAATTTGAAGTGATAAATGAATTTAAAAGTAAATATTCGATATCTCTTCTATGCAATATTTTAAAAGTATCAAGAAGTGGATTCTATAAATGGTTAAATAAAAGAAAAATAGCCGATATGCGAAGCGAGGACGTAAATTCAGTAGAGCTTCTTATTCGTGATGTTTTTAATAAACATAGAGGAATTTATGGATATAGAAGAATAACTACATTCATTAAAATAAACCGTAATATAAATATTAACCATAAAAAAGTTTATAGAATTATGAAATCATTAGGATTAAGATCAAAAGTTAGAGCAAAGAAGAAGTTTTTCGCTCCGCTTGTCGAAGGGATAATTATAGAAGAAAATATACTAAATAGAGATTTTAAAGCTATTACTCCTAGCTCTAAGCTAGTAACGGATATAACAACAATTAAATATAAGAACAATAAAAAACTATACTTATCAGCAATTATGGATTTATATAACAATGAAATACTAACTTATAAAATAGGTTCAAATAACAACAATGATTTAGTAATCAATACAATTACAGATATACTAGCCCAAAATAAGTTAGATGGCGCAGTATTGCATAGCGATAGAGGTATTCAATATACTTCAAGATTATATAATACTATACTAAAGGAAAATAAAATAATTCAAAGTATGTCTAGAAAAGGAAATTGTCATGATAATGCCTGCATAGAATCATTTTTTAGCCACTTAAAAAGTGAATGTATTTACTTAAATAACTATAATTCAGAGGAAGAAGTAATTAACTCTATAGATGAATATATAAATTTTTATAATAATATTAGATTTCAAAAAAAGTTAAAAAATATGGCTCCAATTAAGTATCGAAGCCATTCTTGTAATTCCTGAATTTATATCCCTTTATTCATTGTCTACTTTTTGGGGTTCAGACCAAAACGCGACACCCTTTTTTAGTTTTACTAATTCTCAATTAAATTGTAGATTTCTCTAGATATACTTGCCATTATTTCTGATGCTAATTCTCCACCATCTAGTATTAATCTTTCGTCTTCATCTATATAATTCCCCTCATCTAGTTCTCCAATATCTTTTGTCATTATAACCAGAGCATACTCTTCTTTAGCATATATTATCCCTATATCGTGATAGTATCTATAATAGTTTCCTATTTTATGAGCTACATTATAGTATGGAAGATATTTATCTATTCTATCATGGAATACAGTTTCAGTCATATACTCTAAAATATTATCATAATAAGGATTTTTTTCTTCATTAAGATATAATTTTTTTAAAACCTCTCCTAATTGATTTGCTGTATATTTATTTTCACTATTAATTAATGATACATTGCCTGTAATATTTGAAATATAATCATATATACTTATTGTAGATATTCTTCTAAGCATATTTTTTGCTATATTATCTGAATAAACTATTGATAAGTAAATAGCATCATCTACTGTTATTGGTGCTATATAATCTTCTTGCCAAAGAACCCCTGCCCCTTCTTCGTAATCAGCATAACTATATTCTATTTCTGTATCCATTGAGTATTCTCCATTATAAACATCATCTGCAACAGACATAGCTAAAGGAATTTTAGTTGTACTTGCTGCTACGTAATATTCATCCCCATTATAAGAATACTCATCTTTTGTTTCAAAGTTATAGTAGTATAAAGATAAATTATCCTCGTAACCTTCAGCATATCTTTTTATAATTGACTCAATTTCTCTATCATAACTTGTTGTTTCAACTACTTCTATATAATCTTCATCCTTATAATTAATCTCTGAATAAACCTCATTTTCAATTAAAGACTCACTACTTTCTTTATTAAAAAAATTCATTCCAATTACACCAAGTAAGAATATTCCAATTAAAGATACAATTAAAATATAATTTTTCTTCATACTTATCCCCTTCATTAATAATATTTTCTTCATAAGTAATGTTTAATAAATTTAATATCTATCTTAACTAATATTATTACAAATGAAGCTTAAAATCATCTTAAAACAACATACTTTAAACTATCATTTTATCTCTATAATCTTGATTTAAATTTAGAGTTAACTGAAATTTAAGTTCTTTATTTCCATTAATAAAGTCACCTCTTAATAAATATACTCTATTATAATTTAAAATAATTATCAATTATCTTTTTAATATTATTCTTTATAACTATTGCTATAAAAAAAAGATGGTCACTGCTAATTTGCAATAACCATTCTTTTATATTATCTATTCTACTCATTTATAGAGTTTAATTCATTACATATATTATCTATTTCGTCATAACTACTTGTTATACCCATTATGCTATTATTAAGCTCATCAATAGCCGCAAAAATTTCTTCCATAGCAGTTGCAGTGGCTTCTACATTTTCGCTAATATTATTTACTGAACTTAATGTATTTTTCATTGTATCTTCAAGCACTATAGATTGTGATCCAACACTTCTTGAATAACTTAATACATTAGAAGTATTCTTATTAACATCTTTAAACAACTCTTTAACATCATTTGTATGTTCATTACATAACTCGATTGACTTTTCTTCTTTTAATATTTCTTCTGCAACTACCTTAGTCTTATTAGATATATTATTTAATATTGATTCTACTTGATCTGTAGATATTTTTGAATCCTCAGCAAGTTTTCTTACTTCTTCTGCAACCACAGCAAAACCTCTTCCATGCTCCCCAGCTCTAGCTGCTTCTATTGATGCATTAAGAGCTAATAGATTCGTTTGCTCTGATATTTTTGTAATACTGTTAATAATATGAACTATTTTTGTATTTTCATCACTTAATTCATTTATCATAGACACTACATTTAAAATATTTGTATTTACCTTATTCATTTCCGAAGATAGTATATCTACCTTATTATTACCTTCTAACACAACATTTTCAGTTGACTTAGATAATTTCTCCATAGTTTTAATGGCATTCGTAACTTCTTCTACTTTTTCTACTCCATCACCTATTGAAGCTTTCATTTCAATCATTACATCTACTTCTCTGGCTGCACTATTAGCAACATCACTCGTAGAGCTAGTTATTTCTTCTGCTATTTGTCCTGTTGCAGAAATTCCACTTTTTATTTTCTCATTAGTTACTGTTAAAATTTTTATAGTACTATATATTTTTTCAAGTAGCAACTCTGCTCTATATTTAGCTTCTTCAGTAGCCTTATGAGTTTCTTCTAAATCCTTATAAATACGTTTGCTAGTAATAGCATTAATTGATAATATAACTGATCCTGCTATTATATATAATATATAAAATGCTAATTCATAGTATTCTACAGAAGCAAACAGGGTTGTTTTATAGCCTAAGAAGAAATACACTACAAGTAGTATAGCAAAAACTGCTTCAATAATTAATATCCTTAAATCTTGATATACACTCATTACCAAAACACCATAATATACCAAAATAAAATTAGCCCAATTTGGGTCTGATATAAACATTATACATATAACAACAGTGTACATCATTACCGTATAATACATTGTTTGAATAATACATTTCTTTTTTATTAATATAAAATCAATTATAGCTAAAGGTATGGAAAGCCCAGCTAATATTAATATGGCGTTTCTATCTACCTTTAAAATTATATCAAAAATTATCCTTAATCCTACCGATAGTATAAATCCTGCCAACATTATTTTATTCTTCAATTCCGCATTTTTTTTATAATCCATTACTGCTCCCCCTTACTTCATTCCACATTATTATTATTCGTAGTATTATTATATAACTTTACCATATCCTATATTTTTTTCTTTTTAATCCTTATATTCTATTAATATACATTTTATTACATCAAAAATATACAAATAGCGCCTTATTATGGTATAGTTATGTATAAATGTATTTTTCCATATAATTATGTTAATTTATTGAAATATTTTTCGATAATTATAAATATGGATATATTTAATATTAATAATATATTTAATAATAAAGATAAGGCGGAGATAAAATGAGCATAAAAATTAAAAACATCGAGTATTATACTCCTAAAACAAATTATTCTAATGAATATTTTTTGAAGCATTTTTCAGAGCAAGGATTAGATATTTCCGGGTTATTGAATGTTACTGGAAGAGACCAGAGATATATTTCTGAAGATTTTCATGAAAATTCTTTAACTATGGCTATAGAAGCTTGTGAAAAAGTAATAAGAACTGCAAATATAGATATACAAGATATAAATTTAGTGGTATTTGTATCTAGTACCCCAGAATATCTATCTCCTACAAATGCTGTTAAAATTCATAATGCTTTAGGTTTAGCTAAAAATGCAAATGCATATGATATGAATGGTAATTGTGCAGGAATGATAATTGCAATGGATCAAGTTTGTAGAACAATGAAAAGCAATAACAGAATTAAATATAGTTTACTTGTAGGTTCAGATTTAGTAGTTAGATATTCAAGAAAATCAGAAGCTATTACTTATGCTAATTTTGGAGAATCTGCATGTGCTGTTTTATTAGAAAACACTGATGATAATATATCAGATTTCATAGATAGTTCATCTTACGTAGATAGTTCATTAAGCTGCTATATAAAATTTCCTCCTGAAGGATTTTCTAAGGTATTACCAATAGATGAAGATACACCAAAAGATAATAGAATAATAGAGTGGATAGATTTTAATACAGATGAGGCATTCGCAAGTTCTGTTGATTCAATAAATGAAATACTAGGTCGAAATAATCTAACTAAAGATGATGTTAAATTATATTGTTTATCTCAATTTGCAAAGAAAAATATTGATATGATAAGAGAAGCTTTAGAAGAACCAGATCATAAATTTCCATTTGTAGGTGACAGATTTGGATATACAGGTGTTACAAGCCCATTTATGGCCTTAGCCGATTCTGTTTCAAATGGCACCATTAAGCATGGAGATTATGTTATTTTATGGACAGTTGGAGCTGGTGTGGTTGCTTCATGTATACTACTTAGATATTAATATAAAATCACAAAGTCAAATATGACCTTTTGATCTAAATTGTGTACTAGCCTTCTATAGACTAGAATAAATATAAAAGTTGTATAAGATTAATTTTAATATTTAATCTTATACAACTTTCTTAATTAATTATTATTTATTTTAATATTATTTTTTACTTTGATTCTTCTATATATGCTTTATCAAAGTATACATGTCCAAGCATTGAAACTCTAACACCTTTAACTTCTGGCTTAGCTCCAGTAGCTTTATTATAGAAGTAAAGTGGAATTATTGGCATATCTTCCATTAAAACATCTTCTGCTTGCTTCATAATATCCCATCTCTTATCTGCATCAGCTTCAGCCTTAGCAGCATTAACTAGCTCATCATATTTTGGATTTGAATAACCAGCATCATTGTTTCCTCCACCTGTTACCCATAAATCTAAGAATGTCATTGGATCAACATAATCTCCAAGCCAACCATGTCTTGCTATTTGATATCCACCTTCTTGTCTAGTGTTTAAGAATACCTTCCATTCTTGGTTAGTTAGTTCTACCTTTACTCCAATTTGAGCCCAGTTTTGTTGTATTACTTGTGCAACTAATTTGTGAGATCCTTCTGAATTATACATAAATTCTAAAGTTGGAATTCCTTCTCCATTTGGATATCCAGCTTCTGCTAGTAATTTTTTTGCTTCTTCTATATTAGGGTTTGCTGCATCATAGTATTTTCTATCAGCAAAATCTTCCCCTTTAGCATTTAAAATTCCTTCTGGAACAAAAGCATATGCTGGAGTTTGCTTTGATTTTGTAACTTCATTAACTATACCCTCTCTATCAACTGCAAGAGATAAAGCTTTTCTTACTTTTGCATTACTTAAAACCTTTTTAACATCCTCGGATAAACTTGATTGCTTACCAACATTAAATGCTAGCATGTATATCCCAAGGTTTGGATGTATTGTAACTAATCCTTCAGCTTGGCCACCTTCTATTTCTGCTGGTGGAACTGTATCTACCATATCAAGTTCTCCAGATTTTAATGAAGCATAAGCAGTATTTATATCTGTAACTAATTTATAAACTACTCCTGGAAGCTTTATTTTATCTTTATTCCAGTAATTTTCATTTTTTTCAAATATTAATTGATCTTTCATATCCCATTGAACTAACTTAAAAGGTCCATTTGAAACATAAGTTTCTGGATTTAATGACCAGCCTTCTGGATCCTTACTAACCATATCTTCTCTTAATGGCATATAAGTTGTAAATGAAGTCAGTTCTAAGAAATAAGCTGTTGGAGATTCTAAAGTTATTTTCAAAGTATTATCATCTACAACTTCAATTCCAACGTCTTCTCTAGTTGCTGTACCTTCATTAAATTTTTGCGCATTTTTTATATAAAATAATTGATAGTTATATTCTGCTGCTGTATCCTTAGATATGGCCCTTATCCAAGAATATTCAAAATCCTTTGCGGTTACAGGTTTCCCATCTGACCATTTAGCATCTTTTCTTAATTTAAAAGTATAAACTAAATTATCATTTGAAACTTCATAACTTTCAGCAACCCCCGGAATTGCTTTTTCGTTTTCATCAAGTCTCATTAAGCCTTCAAAAGCATTATCTATTATTGATCCTGATCCTGATGAAGTATTTAAAGTTGGATCGATTGTTTCTGGATCCTCTCCCAAATTATAAATTAATTTTCTTTCTTCTGCTTGATTTTTACATCCTGCAAAAACAGACATTCCAAGAGCAAGTGTTAGTGCTACCGCACAAATTTTTCTTAATTTTTTACCTTTCATGAATTTTTCCCCCTTAATATTTATAATTTTAAATTTAATAATAAAATTAAACCCCAATAAAAATCTTTTTATAAAGCAAAAAGATTTTATATACAATTTTCATGTATATTTATTCTTATAATTTAAATAAATAATACACTTCAACACATTAAATGTCAATATATATTTTTTAAAAATTTTAATATTTTATATAAAACTTTTTAATTTAAAAGAGCTTTTATAATTAATCTATTAAATAAATATGTATTTTACTATTCATTTTATCAATTCATCTTAATGTAAATTCAGTTGAATTCCTAAAAATAATTTATGCACATAAAAATTCAATAATCTTTTATAATTTTATAGATAATATTAAAATAACCCAGAAAGACAGTTTAAAATTTGTCTTTCCGGGTTATTAATTCCTATAACAACTATTTGGAATAAATAAAGCATCAATGAATTCATGTATAAATAAGAAAATAATAATAGAAATTAAATATATTTAAACTTAGAGTTAATTCAAATTTAAATTCCTTATTTCCATTCCTAGGTGACAGATTTGGATATACAGGTGTTACAAGCCCATTCATGGCCTTAGCCGATTCTGTTTTAAATGGTACCCTTAAGCATGGAGATTATGTTATTTTATGGACAGTTGTAGCTGGTATGTTTGCTTTATGTATACTAATTAGATATTAATATCAGATCACACAGTCAGATATGACCTTTTACCCAAATTACGTACTAGCTCTCTGTAGACTAGAATAAATATAAAAGTTGTATAAGATTAATTTTAATAGTTAATCTTATACAACTTTCTTAATTAATTATCATTCATTTTAATATTATTTTTTATTTTGATTCTTCTATATATGCTTTATCAAAGAATACATGTCCTAAAGTTGAAACTCTAACACCTTTAACTTCTGGCTTAGCTCCCTTAACTTTAGTGTAGTAGTATAATGGTATGATTGGAGTTTCATCCATAAGGATATCTTCAGCTTTTCTCATAAGTTCCCATCTCTTATCTGTATCTGTTTCTTTTCTAGCATCTGCAAGTAACTTATCGTATTCTGCATTTGAGAATCCAGCATCATTATTTCCTCCGCCAGTTTCCCACATATCTAGGAATGTCATTGGATCAACATAGTCTCCATTCCAACCATGTCTAGCAATTTGATATCCACCTTGTTGTCTTGTATTTAAAAATACCTTCCATTCTTGGTTAGTTAATTCAGCTTTTACACCAATTTTAGCCCAATCTTGTTGAATAACTTGAGCTATATCCTTGTGAGATCCTTCTGAATTATACATAAACTCAAATGTTGGAAGTCCTTCACCATTTGGATATCCAGCTTCAGCTAATAACTTCTTAGCTTCTTCTGTATTAGCTTGATTTGGATTAAAGTATTCTTTGCTTGCAAACTCTTCACCTTTACTATTTAAAATTCCCTTTGGAACATAGCTATATGCTGGAACTTGTCCTGCTTTAGTAACTTTTTCAACTATACCTTTTCTATCAATTGCAAGTGATAAAGCTTGTCTTACTTTTTTATTGCTTAAAGCTTTTTTAACTTCTGGTGATGATATAGTATCTTGCTTACCAACATTAAATGCTAACATGTATGTTGCAAGATTTGGATAAATTGTAACTAAACCTTCATTTTTACCAGATTCAATTTCTGCTGGAGGAACTGTATCAACCATGTCAAATTCACCTGATTTTAGTGAAGCATATGCAGTGTTTTGATCAGTAACTAGTTTGTAAACTATTCCTGGAAGTTTGATTTCCTTCTTATTCCAATAGTTATCATTCTTTTCAAAAATTAATTGATCTTTCATATCCCATTGAACTAATTTGAAAGGTCCATTTGAAACATAAGTTTCTGGATTAGTTGCCCATGTATCTGGATTAGCTGAAACCATATCTTCTCTTAATGGCATATAAGTTGGGAAAGCTGTTAATTCTGGGAAATATGCTGTTGGTGACTCTAAAGTTACCTTTAAAGTATGATCATCAACAACTTCTATTCCTAAGTCCTCTCTCTTAGCTTCTCCCTTATTGAATTTTAAACCATTCTTAATATAGAAAAATTGGTAATTATATTCTGCTGCTGTTTCTTTAGTTAAAGCTCTAACCCATGAATATTCAAAGTCTTTAGCTGTAACATTTTTTCCATCTGACCATTTAGCATCCTTTCTTAATTTGAAAGTGTATACTAATTTATCGTCAGATACATCCATCTTTTCAGCTACACCTAGCTTAGCCTTTTCATTTTCATCTAGTCTCATTAGCCCTTCAAAAGCATTATCAATAATAGTTCCTGATTCTGCTGCAGTATTTAAAGTTGGGTCTATTGTTTCTGGATCTGAACCTAAATTATAAATTAGTTTCCTTCCGTTATCTACTGAATTATCTTTTCCACAACCTGCGAAAACAGACATTCCAAGAGCAAGTGTTAGTGCTATTGCACAAATTTTTCTTAGCTTATTGCTTTTCATAAATTTATTTCCCCCTTGATATTTATAATTTTTAATTTATTATTTAATAATAAAATTAAACCCCAATGATTTTCTTTTTATAAAGTAGAAAGAACTTATATACAATTTTTATATATTTATTCTTACAATTTAAACAAATAATACACTTTAATACACAAAATGTCAATATGTATTTATCAGTAAATTTAATGTTTTTTATAAAAATTAAAAATCAAAAAGAGTTTTTATAATTAATTTATTAAACAAATGCATATTTTGTTACACATTTTATTAATTTACCTTTATTTTACTTTAACTATATTTTATTGTATTACTAAAAATAATTATATGCACAAAAATTTAATCATCTTTTATAATTTTATAGATAATATTAAAATATCCCAGAGGGACAATTTATAATTTGTCTCTCTGGGATTATTAATTCCTATAACAACTATTTGAAATATATATTATGACCATTGCTAAGAATATACGAATTTTTAGTAACTTGTATATTAATCAAAATAACTCCCAATAAATTAACAGAAGATACTCCATCATTTATTAGGTAAATATAAAAGTTGTATAATATTAATTTTAATAGTTAATCTTATACAACTTTCTTAATTAATTATCATTGATTTTAATATTATTTTTTATTTTGATTCTTCTATATACGCTTTATCAAAGTATACATGTCCAAGCATTGAAACTCTAACACCTTTAACTTCTGGCTTAGCTCCCTTAACTTTATTGTAGTAGTATAATGGGATGATTGGAGCTTCATCCATAAGGATATCTTCAGCTTTTCTCATAATTTCCCATCTCCTATTTGCATCTGTTTCTTTTCTAGCATCTGCAAGTAACTTATCGTATTCTGCATTTGAGAATCCAGTATCATTATTTCCTCCGCCAGTTTCCCACATGTCTAAGAATGTCATTGGATCAACATAGTCTCCATTCCAACCATGTCTAGCAATTTGATATCCACCTTGTTGTCTTGTATTTAAGAGTACCTTCCATTCTTGGTTAGTCAATTCAGCTTTTACACCAATTTTAGCCCAATCTTGTTGAATAACTTGAGCTATATCCTTGTGAGATCCTTCAGTATTATACATAAACTCAAATGTTGGAAGTCCTTCTCCATTTGGGTATCCAGCTTCAGCTAATAACTTCTTAGATTCTTCTGGATTAGCTTGATTTGGATTAAAGTATTTTTTGCTTGCAAACTCTTCACCTTTATCATTTAAGATTCCCTTTGCAACATAGCTATATGCTGGAACTTGTCCTGCTTTAGTAACTTTTTCAACTATACCTTTTCTATCAATTGCAAGTGATAAAGCTTGTCTTACTTTTTTATTGCTTAAAGCTCTTTTAACTTCTGGTGATGATATACTATCTTGCTTACCAACATTAAATGCTAACATATATGTCCCAAGGTTTGGATAAATTATAACTAAACCTTCATTCTTGCCAGCTTCAATTTCTGCTGGTGGAACCGTATCAACCATGTCAAATTCGCCTGATTTTAATGAAGCGTATGCAGTGTTTTGGTCAGTAACTAATTTATAAACTATTCCTGGAAGCTTAATTTCTTTCTTCCTCCAATAATTATCATTCTTTTCAAAAATTAATTGATCTTTCATATCCCATTGAACTAATTTGAAAGGTCCATTTGAAACATAAGTCTCTGGATTAGTTGCCCATGTATCTGGATTAGCAGAAACTATATCTTCTCTTAATGGTACATAATTTGCGAATGCTGTTAATTCTGGGAAATACGCTGTTGGTGCCTCTAAAGTTACCTTTAAAGTATGATCATCAACAACTTCTATTCCTAAGTCCTCTCTCTTAGCTTCTCCCTTATTGAATTTCAAACCATTCTTAATATAGAAAAATTGGTATGCATACTCTGCTGCTGTTTCTTTAGTTAAAGCTCTAACCCATGAGTATTCAAAGTCTTTAGCTGTAACGTCTTTTCCATCTGACCATTTAGCATCCTTTCTTAACTTGAAAGTGTATACTAATTTATCGTCAGAAACATCCATCTTTTCAGCAACTCCTGGAATTGCCTTTTCATTCTCATCCAACTTCATTAGCCCTTCAAAAGTATTATCAATAACAGTTCCTGCTTCTGTTGCAGTATTTAGAGTTGGGTCTATTGTTTCTGGATCTGAACCTAAATTGTAAATTAATTTCCTTCCATTATCTACTGAATTATCTTTTCCGCAACCTGCGAAAACAGACATTCCAAGAGCAAGTGTTAGTGCTATTGCACAAATTTTTCTAAACTTTTTACCTTTCATAAATTTATTTCCCCCTTGATATTTATAATTTTCATTTCCTTATTTAATAATAAATTTAAACCCCAATGATTTTCTTTTTATAAAATAAAAAGAACTTATATACAATTTTTATATATATTTATTCTTATAATTTAAACAAATAATACACTTAATTCCATAAAATGTAAATATATATTTATCAATAAATTTAATATTTTTTATAAAAATTAATAATCTAAAAGAGTTTTCATAATTAATTTATTAAACAAATGTATATTTTGTTACACATTTTATTAATTTATCTCTATTTTACTTTAACTATATTTTATTGTATTACTAAAAATACTTATATGCACAAAAATTTAATCATCTTTTATAATTTTATAGATAATATTAAAATATCCCAGAAAGACAATTTATAATTTGTCTTTCTGGGATTATTAATTTCTATTTCTAAATAAAAAGTTATATTAAACTAAGATTGTTTAATATTGTAGCATTTAGAAACTATACTGTAATTTTTAAATTACTTCTTTCTAAAATACATAGCATATTCACTTTCTTTTATATCTTCATTAATAAGCTCCTCTAAAATTACGAAATCATTTTTATGATAGAAGTTTATTGCATTTTTATTTTTTGTAAAAACATGTAATGTAAGATAAGGATATTTAGCCTTACAAAAGTCTATTAATTTTTGTCCTATACCTTCCCTTTGATATTCCTTTTTTACAAAAATTCCACCTATATAATTATCTTCAACAACACCGACGAAGCCCTTTATAATATACTTTTCTTCAAATATATAAACATCAACTTCTTTAAGCATTTCCTTAACTAAATCATAATTTTTAATCCAATATTCTTTAGGTACAAAGTCATGAGCATCTATATTGGTATCTAACCAGACTTTCATTACCTCATCTAATTTATTTAAATTTAATTTTTTTATCATACTCTTCTCCTCAATTTCTATAAATTTTAAAAGTAAGAGTTGAATTCACTCATCAAGTTCACCCTTTCTAAGAATATATTTAATAAATGTCATTATAATTTTTATCTTACGTTCTCTTAAACTAGTAAATTTAATTGATTATGAAATATAACTTTCTTCTCAGCTTCTATTAATTCTTCTTCTATCCCACACTTGTCTAAAAATTCTTTAAAAAACAATTTCCTTTTTATATTTTCATAATTATACCAGAAATCTACCTACTATTATAAATCATTTAAAAATAAATAATATAAAATTATTAAATATTTTCTTAAATAATTGAATTTTATTGCCATCTGCATAATAAAATATACTACATATATTATTTACTATTTTTTAATTTTCAACAAGATATAATATAATACATTCAAAAATCATATAATTTTACAATAACCCTATTATATTGACAATCAACCAATATTTACATATAATTTTTAATGAAAGGGGTGGAATTATAATGTTTTGTAAAAATTGCGGAAAAGAAATCGATGATAAAGCATCCATATGTGTGCATTGCGGAGTTTCAACAAACTCAAACCCAGCAGTTGTAGATAATGGTGGATTTGGATGGGGATTATTAGGATGTTGTATTCCGATTGTTGGTCTAGTTTTATTTTTAGTTTGGAAAGATACTAAACCAAAATCAGCAAAAGCAGCTGGTATTGGAGCTTTAGTTTCAGTTCTCCTTATAGTGCTATTATACGTATTTATTTTTGTTATTGGAGCTGCTGGAGCCTTGGCTGGTTATTAAAAAATGTTGAAAAAAATTTTTTATAAGTGGCTACCAATTATTTTCGGATGCCATTGTAGAGCCGATAGATCTTTCTATTTTAAAAATAAGAAATTTCCTATATGTGCTAGATGTACTGGCGAACTAATCGGAATGATTTGTTCGCCATTTCTATTCTCTCTATATAATCCTAATATAATATACAATTTACTTTTAATGATTCCGATGATCTTAGATGGTTTTATACAATTGTCAACTAATTATAAAAGTAATAATTTCAAAAGATTTTTTACAGGTCTTCTTTTTGGCTATGCTTTATGTAATATCTTTATAATATCAATTATTTTTATATGGCAATGTGGATATAACTTTGGTAGAAATCTTTAAATCTTCTACTTAATAAGTAAAAAAGCTATATTAGACTGAAATTAAGTCAGTCTAATATGGCTTTTATACTTTAATTTCTAATAGAACCTCTAATTTATTAAGTATCCGTTGAAACACTGTCCCAGTTATAATTATATGTACCTTTTCCAATAAGCCAGTTTAACCCCCAATGACGTTCGAAGACTACACCTGAATCTAAATCTGCTGGTGGATTTTTCCCATGTATTCTGGCATCTACACAAGCCCAATTATAACGATAAATTAAATCCGCCTCATCTAATATCTCGTCTATACTTTTTAATCTAACTGTTTTCATAAAATCATTAAAATCTTCACAGTCTGCTACTGCATGAATTGCAAAGTTACAATCACATATTTGCGAAGGATATTCTAGTTTATCTACAATTCCTAGTGCCCAAATAAGTGTCCAATAAGCTTCATATTTCCATGCCATATTAATTACATCTTGCTTTTCTGGATTACCAAATATAATTTTCATCTCAGCTTCTGTTAATTCTTCTTTTACTTCATACTTATCTAAAAAGCCTTTAAAAAACTCTCTAGATTCTTCGATATTATCTCCACTATTAATATCACAGGCTACTTGAAGGGAGATTAAACAAGAAATAGCACGTTTGGCTATTTCTTCTGCACTTCGCACCTCTATTTCGTTTACATCCTCAATAACTGGAAGTTCCTCCATATATGGAACTTTATTAGCTTTTAATATTTCTATAGATTTTTGTTTTCTTTCTAATTGGTTCACGCTCTTTCCTCCTCCATTCATATTCATCACCATCTACTTTTGTTTTTATTAACATTAAATCCCCCCTCGATGTTGTAAAAATGCCTTCATATTTTTGATTAATGCTGTGTATCCTGAGGCTATCATAACTATTGCAGTTAATTATTTCTAATTAAATTATATCATTTCCATAAAAGTGTACAAATTTATTATTTAGCTGTGTTCTAGATGTTTATATATTCACTACTAATAACAAATTTTTATTAAAATCTTTAAAAGTTATAGTTTTCTGCATATTTAAACAGTATATAGATATTTTTTTATCTAATAAAAAAACTAATAAACCTAGGAAAATCAAGGGTTTACAAAGGGGGTCGCGAAACGCGCCCCCCTTTGAATATATAAAAAATAATTTATAAAGAGAGTTTTATATTATGAAGAAACTATAAATATTCAAAAATTACATCTTTTGAGAAATAAGCATCTTAGAATTTAATAACAGAGAATTCTTCTTCTAACTCTTGCCTAAAAGAACCACTATCATATTCTATATTCTTCACTTTTATACATCCCCTATATACCTGTAAATTAAATCAGATAAATAACTATTAAAATCAGTTTTAATTTTATTCATTTCACCATATATACTTTCATTAGCAAGATAATAACCATCTGATAAATAGGTTATATACTCTCTATCATAATCACTAAAATCACAATGCTTTCTTAATTGCTCCAAAAAATAAATCCCTTCAAAGGCATTAATTAACTTTTTACTATATCTCTTTTTAAGTATTTTTATTAATGAACCTAAAACTAAATTCTTTCTAATATTATGTTTATTTATTAGTTCTTTAATTGTCATTAAAATATTATCTATTTTTTTACCTAGGCTTGCTTCAATTATTTCATAAGGGATATCATCTAGTTCTTCTATTAGTTTATCTAAATGCCTAATTAAATCCTCTTTTGAGTATATTCCAACTAATACTGCAATTCTATAAATTTCTAATTCAGTATACAAATCCATTGTTTCCCCCTGCAAGATAACTAATCTTTAGACTTAATAAACTCTTTTAACTCTTCAATATTATCAAAAATTTTGTATCTCGGATAATTGCTTGAATTCTCTAATTGATAAGTTAGATGAACGTTTATAAACCTACCATCACTAATATAATAAATTACATCATCATTACATTCATTTTTTAAAATAGCCTTAAAATCTTTATTAAATAAGAAATGATTGTTATTCAATTCCCTTTTTAATTCTTCTTCAAAAAACTGCTTATTGAAATTGTAAAACCAATCACATTCATCATCTAAACCATTTATATAATTAATTATCTCATCTGATAAATTTCCCATTACTTGATCTCATCTCCTTGGAATCCATAATAAAATAAATCGCTAACATTAGGATTTTGCTTTTTAAATTTATATATTTGAACTTTAGTTAATTTTGGAACATAGAAAATACTCCCTCTAACAAACTCTAGACGTACTAATCTTCTATACAAATTATCTATAAAGTAAAAATTTGGTTTTTCTGCTATATTTTCTTTATTTAATAAATCTCTCAAATACTCAAATCCACCACCATCATAAAATAATAATAAGGCTGTTGCTAACTCCGTATTTGGATTATCTATAATAAGTCTTGCTAATTCAAAACCATCATCCCAATTATATTTTTCTGCTATAAAATGTAATATGCTTGAATCCTTTATATAAGGAGCAATTTGTAATATCTTATTTAAATCTTCTTCATTAAGAAGACTTTCAATTAAGTCTCTATTTATTTGATCCATTTAACTCTCCACTCTAATTATTTCAATATCAAAAGGTTTAATAAGTTCTACTAAAGGCTGTACTCCACCATATGGATATGACTCTGGCTCATAATAAAGCCTTCCCACACCTTTTGCAGTTACTTTTACTCCTATAATGATATATTCACCTGTTCTAATAGCATCAATTACAGATTCTAAATCCCAAGATTTATTCATTAAAAGAAGATATCTTTGTTCATTATCAAGTGAGTAATATTTATCCCAAAACTCTCTATTTTCTTGCTCTGTTGGCCACCAATAATATTGAATTTCCTCTTCTTTATAAAAATTTAATATAGTAGAATCTTCACAATCTAATTTACCTAATTCTTTTTTAATTTTTATATATTCAATTAAAGTATAAATTCTTCTAAAGACAGACTCATCATTATAAGCAAATTCTATAAAGCAATCCATATAAATTCCCTCTCATACTTATCTAATATACTCGACAAGAGTAACTCATATCAAAGTTAAATCCAATTGGTCTAATATTTAGGATAATACCACTAAATCTTCTTGCTATGTTTTTAATAAACTTTTTAATCATAGGGCATCCCTCCTTATTATTTTGGTTTTTTTGACTCTTGTAAGGTATGAACCTTGTCCAATATACCTCTTATAATTTTAACATATTATTCCTATTGTGAATTATTTATTTATACTTTTTGTAAGCTTGATAAGCAATTGATGACTCTTCATTAATTTTACCTATATTTTTAACTTCGCATATATCAGTTAATCGCTCATGTTTTCAGGCTTAAATGCCATTTCTTTTTTCAATCAAAATCATCAGTTAACTTGTTTTCTACTCAAATAATAAACAACACTTATATCATCTCTCACTTTAGACTTACTTCTATATAACGATTCTTTAATATAACTAATTAATAAGCAATGTAACGTTTTGATATGCCCCTCCTTGATATAGAGATTTTTATTATTTCCAGCATCTACTACAATGTGATCATACAAAAGGCAATCCCTCATAAATTCCTATAAAAAGCTTATTTATTTTTATATAGGCTTTTACTTATCATTAACACATATTTTAAGTATTTCATTTATCTATAAAATTAGAGTATACTAAAGTTACAAATATTGTTAAAAATAAAACAAAATTCGGAGGTATTCATATGGGATATAACCTTTCATTAAAGGAAGTAAATACTTTATTTGAAGAATTAAAAAAGGAATACAAAATTTATGCACCTAAAAGATTTAAAAAACAAGGAAGATACTCAGATACTGATATAATCAGGTATGATGAGGTTTATACTGTTGAAGAAATCGAATTCAAAGAGAAATCTGATTATCCAGCAAAAGAAGTTATTACTCCTATTTCTCAAGCACTTTACTTCTTTACAGAAGATGAATTTAAAGAAAGCTCTGTAGGTCATAATAAAAAGATATTACTCTTTGCTAGACCTTGTGATATTAATGCTCAAAGAAGACAGGATATGATTTATCTTCATAATGGTAACTTTGAAGATACCTTCTACAAAAGAATAAGAGATAGAGTTAAATTTGTATGTATTGAATGTGTTGAAGGTTTTGATACTTGCTTCTGCACATCAATGAACAGTAATAAAACTGATGACTACTCATTAGCTGTAAGATTTAACTGTTCTTCTCTACTTTTCAATGTAAAAGATGAGAATTTTAGTAGTTATTTTAACAACAAAACAGAGGAAGAATTTGAACTAAAGTTTATTGAAAACAATGAAGCTAATGTAACAATTCCAGAAATAAAGGATAAAGAAACTTTGATAAAACTTAAAAACCATCCAATGTGGGAAGAATACAATAAGAGATGTATCGAATGTGGAAGTTGTTCAATAGCTTGTAGTACTTGCTCTTGCTACACTACTCGTGATATTGTATATGATCCTGCTGGAAAAATTGGTGAAAGAAAAAGAGTACAAGCTTCTTGCCATGTAAATGGATTTGATGAAATGGCTGGAGGACATAAATTTAGAACTACTAAAGCTGATAAGATGAGATATAAAGTTCTTCATAAGATACATGATTATAAAGCGCAATTTGGAACTGAACATATGTGTGTTGGATGTGGTAGATGTACTGATAGATGTCCAGAACATATTTCAATTACAGCTACCTTTAATAAGGTAAACAATGCAGTAAATGAAATAATGGAGGGAAAATAATATGCAAAATAATATATTAACACCTAAAGCATATGAAATAATTAATGTTACTCATGAAACTGATTTAGAGTACACCTTTAGAGTTGCTACAGATATAGTTCCTGAACACGGACAATTCCTACAATTATCAATACCTAAAATCGGAGAAGCTCCTATTTCTGTTAGTGGCTTTGGTCTTGGATATATGGACTTTACTATAAGAGCTGTTGGGAAAGTAACAGATGAACTTTTTAAGCTTAAATCTGGAGATAAAATCTTCTTAAGAGGTGCTTATGGTAAAGGATGGCCAGTTGAAAAGTTTAAAGATAAAAATTTAATTATAATAGCTGGGGGTACAGGAGTTGCACCAGTAAGAAGTATCATTAATAAATGCTACTTTCAAGAAAATTACGTAAAATCATTAAATTTAGTATTTGGTTTCAAAAATGAAAATGGAATATTGTTTAAAAATGATTTAGAAAAATGGAGGAATAAGTTCAACACTATCTACTCTTTAGATAATGGTGAAAAAGACGGTTGGGAACAAGGACTTGTTACTAAACACTTATCAAAATTACCCCTAGAATCATTTAAGGATAACTATGAAGTTGTTATAGTTGGTCCACCAATAATGATGCACTTTACTGCTCTTGAAATGCTAAAGCTTGGTGTTCCTGAAGAAAAGATTTGGGTATCCTTTGAAAGAAAGATGTCTTGTGCAGTTGGCAAATGTGGCCACTGTAGAATTGATGAAACTTATGTATGTTTAGAAGGTCCAGTATTTAACTATACTAAGGCTAAAACATTATTAGATTAGGAGGATTTCATTATGAATCATGATATAAATGTTAAAAAGACTAGATTAAACTGTTTCCGTCAATCAAAGGTTCCTGGAGAATTTATGCTTCAAATGCGTGTTCCAGGAGGTACTGTTAATGCTAAATATCTAGGTGATGTTAAATATATTGCTGAAACCTATGGTAATGGTACTTTCCATATTGGAATGAGACAAACATTTAGTATACCTGGTATTAAATATGAAAATATTCCTTCTGTTAATGAATATATAGCTAACTACCTAAAAGAAGTTGAAATTGACGAATGTAACTGTGACATGAAAATTGATGAGAATGGTTACCCGACAATTGGTGCTAGAAATATTATGGCTTGTCTAGGTAATAATCATTGCATAAAAGCTAATGTTAACACTAAAGAATTAGCTAATAAAATAGAAAATTTAGTCTTCCCTTCTCACTACCACATTAAAGTTTCAGTATCTGGATGTCCAAATGACTGTGCTAAAGCTCACTTCCAAGACTTTGGTGTTATTGGTCAAGCTAGAATGGAATATAATCCAGAAAGATGTATAGGCTGTGGAGCTTGTGAAAGAGCATGTCAGCATCATGCAACTAGAGTTTTAAGCTTAAATGATAAAGGACTTATAGATAAAGACCCTTGCTGCTGTGTTGGTTGTGGTGAATGTGTAATCGCCTGCCCTACAAGTGCATGGACAAGAAGTCCTAAGAAGTTTTATAGAGTTGTCCTAGGAGGAAGAACAGGAAAACAAACTCCTAGAATGGGTAAAACTTTCCTAAACTTCGTTACTGAAGATGTTGTACTAGCTATGTTCGGAAATTGGCAAAAGTTCTCTGCTTGGGCGTTAGATTATAAGCCAGAATACTTACATGGTGGACATCTAATAGATAGAGCTGGATACCATAAATTTAAGGAAATAATATTAGATGGTGTAGAATTAAACCCTGAAGCATTAGTTGCTGATAATATCTTCTGGGCAGAAACAGAATATAGATCAAACTTTAATGTTAAACCAATAGGACAACATAAAACAATAGAATCAAATAGAGAGATTAGAAATTAAAAATATGCTATATCATTCACAAATTATTGCTCAAGTAAGTACTATATTTATATAATTACTTATTTAGTGGAGGTAATAATTGGGTTACTATATTGGTGTAGAACCAAATGTAAAACTCTATGTAGAGGATCTTAATCCAGAAGGATATAAAACAATATTATTTTTACATGGTTGGCCTGGTAGTCATAATTTATTTGAATATCAGTTTGATGAACTTCCAAAGATGGAATATAGATGCATCGGGATAGATATGAGAGGATTTGGAAACTCAGATAGACCTTACTCCGGTTATGATTACGATCGATTATCAGATGATGTTAGATGTGTTGTTAATGCGCTAAAATTAAATAATTTCACACTAGCAGGACATTCAACTGGTGGAGCTATAGCTATTCGATACATGGCTCGCCATAAAGGACATGGAGTATCTAAGCTTGCTCTTTTTTCGGCAGCAGCCCCTAGTCTTATAAAACGTCCTAATTTTAATTATGGATTAGATAAAGAAACAGTTCTGCAACTAATTGAAGGGACATATACAGACCGACCTAAAATGCTTAGAGATTTCGGAGACATCTTTTTCTTTCAGCATATAACTCAAGCATTTTCAGATTGGTTCTTCCAATTAGGATTACAAGCAGCTGGATGGGCAACTGCATCTATTGCAAATACTTGGATAAATGAAGTACTATTTTCTGATCTAGAAACTATAGATGTTCCAACATTAATTATTCATGGTATTCATGATAAGGTTGTTCCATTTGAACTTGGTGAAATACAAAACAAAATCATTAAAAATTCAAAGTTCCTGCCATTTAATTATAGCGGTCATGGAGCGTTCTATGATCAGAAAGACAAATTTAACGAAGAGTTAGTGAGATTTATTGAGGAGTAAAGTTTTTCAATTTAGAATATCTAAATAAAAATACCGTATTATTCATTAAAATGTACCCCTCGTAAAGGACATTATGAAAAAGACCGTGCTAAGTTAAGAAGATGATTTCTGTATTGAACAGGAGTCATCTTCTTTAAGTTCCATTGATATCTATATTCATTATAATAAGTCATATATTGGTCTATCTCATTTCTAAGATCTTCTAAAGTTTGACAAGGCTTTATGTTGACCTCATCTTTAAAATGTCCGAAGAACGATTCCTGCGGCGCGTTGTCCCAACAGTTACCGCGCCTAGACATAGATTGACCCAAGCCRCAATCTTTTACTAGCTTTTGAAATTTGGGACTTGTGTAATGTGCACCTTGATCTGAGTGAATAAAAGCTTCATTATGAAWTTTTACACGTTCTGATTTTTTTAGATTAGTAAGAGTATCTATAACTATATCTAAAGTAAGGCTTTCAGATACGTTGTAGGCTAATATTTCATTAGTAGATGCATCTTTAATGGTCGACAAATAAGCCTTTTTACTCCTATCTTTATAG
>NZ_BAAAAV010000008.1:0-194409 GCF_054768095.1 Clostridium sp. CTA-7
AAGAATTTGTTGACAAAGGAATTGCAGCTTATGCAGAGCATGGAATAAAAGCACATGGATATGTATGTGATGTTACAGATGAACAAAGAGTAAATGAAATGGTTAAGCAAATAGAAGAGGAAGTTGGAGTAATTGATATACTTGTAAATAATGCAGGAATAATAAAAAGAATTCCAATGCTTGAAATGAAAGCAGAAGACTTCCGTAAGGTAATAGATGTAGATTTAAATGCACCATTTATAGTATCTAAGGCAGTAATACCAGGAATGATTAAAAAAGGTCATGGAAAAATAATAAACATCTGCTCCATGATGAGTGAACTTGGTAGAGAAACAGTTGCAGCTTATGCAGCAGCAAAGGGTGGACTTAAGATGTTAACAAAGAATATAGCATCTGAGTATGGTGAATATAACATTCAATGTAATGGTATTGGACCAGGATATATCGCTACACCACAAACTGAGCCACTTAGAACAGACGGACATCCATTTAATGAGTTTATTATAGCTAAAACTCCAGCAGCACGTTGGGGAACACCAGAAGATCTTAGCGGTCCAGCTGTATTCTTAGCTTCTGATGCTTCAGATTTTGTTAATGGACATATTTTATATGTAGATGGTGGTATATTAGCATACATCGGAAAACAACCAAAATAATATTGTAAAATAGCCTCCCCTAGGGTGTTAAAGTTTCATTAAATGGAAAATATTATGCCCGGAGGGATATAATAAATGAAAAAGGAGAGAGAACAATGAAAATTGCTTTAATAAATGAAAATAGCCAAGCGGCAAAAAATTCAATGATATATGCAGCTTTAAAAAAAGTAGTAGAACCAAAAGGTCATGAAGTTTTTAACTATGGGATGTATAGTGCAGAAGACGAAGCACAATTAACATATGTTCAAAATGGTATTTTAACAGCTATATTACTAAACTCTGGAGCAGCAGATTATGTAATTACAGGTTGTGGAACTGGAGAAGGAGCAATGCTTGCTTGCAATTCTTTCCCAGGAGTATTATGCGGACACGTTGTAGATCCATCAGATGCATATATGTTTGCACAAATTAACGATGGAAATGCAATAGCATTACCTTTTGCAAAAGGATTTGGATGGGGAGCAGAATTAAACCTTGAATATATATTTGAGAAATTATTCCAAGGAGAAAGCGGACAAGGATATCCAAGAGATAGAGTTATTCCAGAACAAAGAAATAAGAAAATACTAGATGAAGTTAAGAAAGTTACACATACAGATATGTTAACAATTTTAAAGAACATAGACCAAGAGTTGTTAAAAGGTGCTGTAAGTGGAGCTAAGTTTAAAGAACACTTCTTTGCTAACTGCAAAAATGATGAAATAAAAGAATATATTGAAAATCTTTTAGGTTAATATATTTTAAATTTAGGAGATATTATGGTTAAATTAACATTAAAAATATTAGATAACGAAGGAAATGTTAAAGCTGAAATATCAGAATATGATGAAGTTAGGCTTGTATTTAAAGAAGAATATAAGAATGGAGATAAAATCCAAATAGAAACATCAGAAACCGGGATTTATCTTGTAGCAGAAATTGATGATGCAATGGGAGAGTCATTTGTTTATGTAACAGAAAATAAAATAACTTATGAAATTCCATTTGAAGAAAAAAGAGTAAGCTATTCACCGAAAGTATTCTATGGAGAGAAACATTTATTATCAGTAAGAGTTGCTAGAAAAGATGAAATTGAATGTTATAAAAATTTAGCGCTTAACAAAATGGATCAGCAAGGAATCACTGGTGTATACCCACATGCATCAGCTAATATAGAAACTAGAGGCGAAGCCGTTTTTGCAGCTAGAAATGCGATAAATGGAAATTGCGAGAATCATGATCATGGAAAATGGCCTTATGAATCATGGGGAATAGGAATGCGAGATGATGCTTGTTTTAAGCTAGACTTTGGTAGAACTATAGTAACTGATAAAATTGTTTTATACACAAGATCAGATTTTCCTCACGATAATTGGTGGGTAAAGGTTACTTTTAGATTCTCAGATAACTCAGAATTAACATGTGATTTAGAAAAAAGTGATAAAGCTCATGTTATAACTTTCCCAGAGAAGGAAATAGAATGGTTAACATTTAGCGATTTAATAAAAGCTGATGACCCATCACCTTTCCCAGCATTAAGTCAAATTCAAATTTTTGGTAAAGAATTAATGCCTAATAAATAATTCTAAAATAGATTTATTAGAAAATTACTTAAAAGAGGCTTTTAAATTACCAAAACCTAATTTTTAAGAAATGTCAAAAAATAAGCAAAGGAACATACTATGTATATATAGTATGTTCTTTCTTTTACTATCTAATTGATAATATTGTTAATAAGAAAATTATCAACTATCTAAAAGACTTTTGTATAAATAAAACCAATTGTTTCATTTTCTATTAAGATGAAAATTCCTAACCCTATAAATATTATTGGAACAAAAATATTCTTATATTTCTCAATATTTTTTTGCACAAAAGGGTGTTCTGATAATTTTATACCCAAAAAACACCAGAGTGCTATTAGAAGCATAAACATTATCACTGTTATCACAATATCAACTAAATTCATACTTGTAAAAAGAGGTATATAAATTCCGATATTATCAGCACCATTAGCTAATGTGAAACTGAATACTTTTATAACACTTGGATTAATAAAATTCTTTAAAAATTTCAGTGTAGGTTTTTCTTGTACATCAGTTGCTTCTCCAATTTTCTTATTCTCACCATTTTGAAGCTTTTGCTGAACTATATCTTCATTATTATTGCCTTCCCTTTTATGATCAACATAAGCTTTTATTCCTAAATATATAGGAACTAATCCAAGTAATCCAATATATTCACTTGGAATTATTGATATACCTAAAGCACCTATAATGCTTATTATAGTTAAAAGTCCAATGCCTAAATACTGTCCAATAACAATATGTTGTTTTTTCATACCATTATTTATTTCAGAGAAAAACAGCATAAGTAAAAATATATCATCAATATTTGTACTAGCAAATGAAACAAAGGCAGTTATTATTGTCTTAATCAATAAGGTTTCCTCCCTATTACCTATTTCAATTAATAATAGTTGTTTTACTACATAATATAATACAAATATTAATTAATGTATATTAAAATTATATACTATATATAAAATAAAAGGCTATAAATTTATAATTGTTAATTAAGGTCCGTAATAGATAAATTTATCATAGTGAAGCAGTAAAAATATATAATAATTGGTATTTTTAATTTTATATTATAGATATTTAGGTATAATTAATGTATATAAATAAATGTGATATTCATATTGTAAAAATTAATAATCCAATGGATAAATATGAATGTATGTACATTATGAAAAAAGCATATTAAGGATAAACTTTAAAAGTTATTATATAATACATAAATTAATTATTGTAATACATAGATTTAAGGAGGAGTAAAAATGAATAACTTAAAATTAGTATTTCCATCAGAAGAGTTTAGAGAAGAATGGCAAGATATTATTACAGAAATAGAAAATGTAAAGGAGAGAATAACACCATTTGCACTTAAGGGTGAAGCTACTAATTACAATGAATATCTTAAAAATGCTAAAAATAACTCATTAGGAGTTAATTTGCAAGATGATAGAGTTCCATCAGATATATTTTTTCTTGTCAATAATAAAAGTAAAAGAATCTTAGGAGCTATAGATATTAGATATAGTTTAAATGATTATTTATATAATTATGGAGGCAATATTGGATATGGAATTCGTCCAACAGAAAGAAAAAAGGGATATGCAACAGAAATGTTAAAATTAGCTCTTGATATATGTAGAGAAACGGGAATGGACAAGGTTTTAATTACATGTAAAAGTAGCAATGTGGCTTCAGCAAAAACAATGATAAAAAATGGTGCTGTACTTGAAAATGAAGTATTAGAAAACGATATATTAATACAACGTTATTGGATTAAATTATAAAGTAATTTTTAATAAGAAAATATTTTAAAGCTATATAGTATATTAATAACTTTGTTAGGAGGTAGATTAGTGGATATTACATTTAAAACAGAAGTTGGACGCTTTAACTATAGGGTTGCAGGTATATTAATTCATGATAATAAACTGCTTATAATGAAGGATGATAACTCACCTTATTATTATATTCCTGGTGGTAGAGTGAGAATGCATGAAACTAGTGAAAGCGCCATAATTAGGGAGATTAAAGAAGAGGTAAAAATAGAAACTAAAATAAATAGATTGCTGTGGGTAGTTGAAAATTTATTTGTTGAAGAGCAGAGTGAAGATAGATTTCATGAAATAGGGTTATATTATTTACTTGATATTAAAGATGAAAGTATATTTAAAAAAGGTAATGAATTTATTACTAATGAAAATGGACAGCATGACCTTATGTTTACTTGGGTATCATTAGAAAAAATAAAGGATTTATATATATATCCTTTATTTATAAAAGAAAAAATTATGGATTTACCAAGCTGTGTAGAACATATAATTGAAACAAAAGAATAATATTAGAAAGTAATAACTAGAATAATGGGAGGAAGTTATGATAAAAGTAAATTTTTATGATTTAAATACAATAGATGATAGTAAATTAAAGTTTGCAGTTATTGTTACAAAATATAAAGGGAAATTAGTATATGTAAGACATAAAGATAGACAAACATGGGAAATGCCTGGTGGACATAGAGAAGAAAATGAAAGTATTACTAATGCAGCTTCAAGGGAACTAGTAGAGGAAACTGGTGCAAAAAGTTTTAGTATAACTCCTATTTGTACATATTCTGTTGAAACCAATAAAGACGAATCTTTTGGAAGTTTAAATTATGCAGAAGTATATGAATTTGGTGAGTTACCTAATTATGAAATAGTTGAAATAAAGCTTTTTGATAAAATACCAGAAAATTTAACATATCCTTTAATTCAACCATATTTAGCTAAGAAATTTGAAGAGTTTAAAAATTTACAAAATTTATAAATTAGCCTATGTTAGAGGAAAGTGTTTAATAGAGCCTAAATTTAAAATAAACTATAAAAATATGTTTATGATATAATTGATTTACATATAGTACAATTAATACTTAAATATAAAGATAAGGAAATTTTATAGAAAGGGCAAAGGTCATATGGAAGATTATAAGATAATTCAAATAATACCTAATTCAAGAGATATTTATGCTGAATATAGTAGTGAGGAAGATGGAGATTTTACTTTACCAATAGTATGCTTTGCATTAGTAGAATATTTTGATGGATCACAAAAGGTAATTCCAATGGATATTGATGTTGATGGGACTATAGGAGCACAGGGAAGAAACTTTATAGGAATTACTGATTATAAAATACAAGAGTAATTTAAGTAGATAAGAGGATTTTAATGAAAGAGGTACAAAAAGACCTGATTGGAATTTTTCCAATCAGGCGTAACCAGGTAAAATATCCTAACTTAATTTTATATTTCTGTTTATACATATCTTATCGAATTTAGATATCAAGTGAATTATTACTTAATTTGTCTAAATTAGTAATGAACATTTTGAAAAACAGCAGTATATTAATTCTATAAATATGTCTTCATTCGGTATATTCCTTCATTAATAAATTTGATTTTTTTTGAGCTCATTTTAAGAAATCCTTTTTCTTCATATAGTTTTTTTGCTCTGTAGTTATCCCAGGAAACATCTAGAAAAACTGCTTGATGATTTAATTCTTTAGCATATTCAAAATAGTAATCTATAAGTTTATTTCCAATGGATTTTCCTCTATAACTTTCTTCGACACATATATTTTGAATATATAATTCAATAATTTCTTCTTTTTCTATAACTGGTTTTAAAATTAAGCTCTTAAATAAGAGTTTAAACAGTACGTACCTTGGTAAAATCTGTTTAAGTTCTGCCATTTCTTCTTTTTCATCAATATCCTTAGCATTATATCCAATTAGAATTCCTCTAATTTCTTCATCTATATAGCAGAATATATGCTTGTAAGAAAAAGAATTATTTTCTCTCTCAATTAACTTCATAATAATAGAAATAGCTTCTTCTCTTTCACCAAAAAGCATTTTAAATATCCCTACATCTGTATCATATATTAATCCACAAACCTTTTCTAAATCATCACTTTTTTTTAATTTTCTAATCATGTTAGCACCTCATCTAAATAATTAATATTTTAGTTTTAAATTAGCCTTGTTTATTTGTTTTTTATCCTATGCTATAATTTTAAAGTATAGTGCTACACCATAGTCAAGAGGTGATTTATATGATTTTAAATAATAAAATTCTATTAACTACGGGAGAATTTGCAAAACTATGCAACGTTTCTAAAGATACTTTATTCCATTATGATAAACTAAAAATTTTATCACCTTTGAAAAAGGGAGATAATGGTTATAGATATTATTCAACTGATCAAATAGAAAGTTTTTATGTCATCAGCATATTAAAGGAACTAGATGTTTCTTTAAAAGATATAAAAAATTACATTAACAATAAAACTCCTTATAATTTAATTGATTTATTGAAACTTCAGTTAAATGAAGTTGAAAACAAAATTAAATATTTGAATGGGATTAAAAAAGCTATTACTTATAAAATTGAAAAGATAGAGAAAAGCAGTAGTATTAACAATTCAGATATTTTTATAAAAGAGTTTGATTCTGAATACCTAGTTGTTAATTCTAAAATGCAATTTATTGATACCGCTAAGTTGTCAAAGGAAATTACAAATTTATTTGATTATTGTAAATCCAATGGAATCCAAACATCATACGAAGTTGGTTCTATGACAAGTGTAAGTGAAATAGATAAACAATTGACACAACAATATTTTCAGTTATTTGTAAAAGCTTTTAATAAAAGTGTGAATAGTAAATTAATTAAAAAACAAGCTGGACGATACCTTATTACGTATCATAAAGGAGGATATGAAAGTGCTAGCCACTATTATAAGAAGATATATGATTATGCAATAAAAAACAGTCTTAAATTAATTGATCCTTTTTATGAGATTGCATTTATTGACGAATTGTGTACCGATTCATCAAGTCAATTACTTTTCGAAATTTCTATACGCATAGAATAATGTATCCATCTAAAAATTTTGATTTTTATTCATTTCTTATGGGAATATGAGGAAAGGCATTCTTTTATGTTAGTCATATTTATAGATTATTTAAAAATAGAGAGGAAAATTTTCTATATTTGAAAATTATATATTATTTAAATGATGTAATATATTATTATAAATATACTGATTAATTTATTAAATTTTAGGAGGTAGAAATGAGCAAAATAGATTTGCATATGCATACATGCTTTAGTGATGGAGAGTTTATTCCTGAAGAAGTTATTGATAGGGCAATTAGAAATAATGTTGAAATTATTTCTATAAGTGATCATAATTCTGTTAAGGCAATAGAAAGAGCTTTAAATTATAGCAAGGGAAAAAATATAAAGGTAATACCAGGCATAGAAATAGATTGTACCTTTAATAATATAGATTTACATTTACTTGGATATAATATAGATTACAAAGAAAAAGATTTTTATGAACTTGAAGAAAGTATATTTAATCAAGAAATAGCAGCTTCAAAGGAAAAAATAAAAAAGATAAAAGAATATACAGCATTAAACCTTAGTGAGGATGAGGTACTTAAAAGATCAGAGAATGGAGTAGTTACAGGAGAGTTAATTGCAGAAATCTTTTTAGAAGACGATGAAAATAGAAAATCTCCTATACTAAAGCCATATCAAGATGGTGGAGATAGAAGTGATATGCCTTATGTAAATTTTTATTGGGATTATTTTGCACAAGGAAAGCCTGCTTACATTCCAATGGAATTTATCAGCTTAAAAGAAGCAATTAATTTAATTCATAGAAGTGGTGGTCAAGCAGTAATAGCTCATCCAGGGAATAATTTAAAGGATAACTTAGATTTAATAGATGAATTAATAAAAGAAGGAATAGATGGTATAGAAGTTTATAGTAGTTATCATACAAAAGATCAAGTTGAGTATTTTTATAATAAAGCTATAAATAATAATATGCTAATAACTTGTGGAAGTGATTTTCATGGGAAAATTAAGCCTAATATAGAAATTGGAAAGTTTGATTTTGAACCTAAAAATATTTCAATAGAAGAAATATTAAAGTAGGAGGGTATTAAAAGTGAAAAAAATTCGAAGTAACTACTCAATGCAGTTAGTATAATCTGATAGTAGATTGTATCGAGAAAATTTAATTTACTATCAGTTAACTGCATCGATTTTCATATGAAATTTAAAAATAGAATTTTAATAATATGAAAAGAGGATTAGTTATGAATTATAATAAATTAAAAGAGCAATGGAAGATAGATGAAGAAAAGAGCTTTAAGGGGTGGGATTTTTCTTATTTAGATAATAGATGGGAAGAGGAAAAATTACCTTGGGATTATAAAGAGATATTACAAGGTTATTTAAAGCCTCATTATAATTTATTAGATATGGGGACAGGTGGAGGAGAATTCTTGTTATCATTAAAGCATCCATATAAAAATACATCAATAACAGAATCTTGGAAACCTAATATAGAATTATGTAAGGAAAAATTAAAACCATTAGGAATCACAGTGAAAGAAGTTATTGATGATGATAACTTACCATTTGAAGATAATACCTTTGATATAATTATAAATAAGCATGCATCCTATAGTATGAAAGAAGTAAAAAGAATATTAAAGCCTAATGGAATATTTATTACCCAACAAGTAGGTGGAAGTAATAATGAAATACTTTCAAAAAGGCTTATAAAAGACTTTTTACCTCAATATAAATGCTGGAATTTAGATTATGCCTTAAATGAATTTAATATAAATAAATTTCAAGTATTATATAAAAATGAATATTTTCCATATTTGCATTTTTACGACGTAGGGGCAGTTGTGTATTTTGCGAAAATTATTCAATGGGAGTTCCCAGGATTTACTGTAGATAATGCATTTAATGAGTTATGCAAAATGTATGAAGAGTTAAAAGTTAAGTCTTATATTGAAAGCTATGAGCATAGATTTATTATTATAGGTAAGAATTTTAAAATTATAGACTAAGTAGAGTTTATTAAATTAAAAGAGGAACAAAATTTTTGTTCCTCTTTATAGTTTATATTTTAAATTGTTGTATCATTTCAGTTAATTTTTGTGCAAGTTCAGCTTGACTTTGTGCTGTTTGAGCCACTTGCTCTATAGCTTTTGTAGTTTCGTGCATATTCTCCTTTATGGATTCTGCTTGTTCACTAGACTCTTGTGAAGATTCAGCCATATTTTGAATTGCTTCAGTTACTTGTCCTACTGTAGCAGTAATTTCTTCAGACATAGCAGCTATTTCTTCAGACATATTACTTACAAAATCAGAATCAGAATGATATTTCTTACCTGTTTCTTCAAATTCATCATAATTTTTCATTATGTCTACATCAATAAACTTTAGTATATCACTACCAGTATCTATACTTTTATTAAATACTTGTTTTACTGATTCTATAGTGTTTTGTATTTCTACTACAGCTGAAGAAGATTGTTCAGCAAGTTTTCTTACTTCATCTGCAACTACTGAAAAACCACGTCCTTGTTCTCCTGCTCTTGCAGCTTCAATAGCTGCATTAAGTGCAAGTAAATTTGTTTGATCTGCTATTGATGATATAGTATCTGCCATAACTCTAATAGTATCTATTACTGAACTTTCATCTATAACATTTTTCATATTAGCTTCTTTTTGAATATATAAATCTTTAGCTATTTGCTTTACAACTTTGCTATTGTCTTGTGCCTTGCTTGCTCTTTCTTTAGCTTTACTTGCATTATTACTTCCATCCATAGCCTTTGAAGATAGAACATTTATACTTGAATCTACTTCCTCAATAGATGCACTTATTTCTTCAGTAACGGCACTAGATTCTTGCATACCACTTGCAATAGTATTTACAGCTTCATTAATTGTTATAGTTTTAGCAGACAGTTCTTCAACTGTTGCTGAAAGTTCTTCAGCAGATGCACTTATGTTCTCAGAGTTTTCCATTATTCCTTCTATGATAGAATGAATATTTTTAGTCATTTTATTTAAATGATTACTCATTTCACCAAATTCATCACTACTATTTACTTCTAGCTGTTCTGTTAAATCTCCATTTGCCATCTTCATAGCAAAATTATTAACTTTTTTTATATTCTTTCCTATGTAATTTGTAAATAATACTATACATGCTACTACTATTAAAATTGAAATTAATATTATAAATCCAATTTTATACATAAGTGAATTAACTTGTGAATAAACCTCATTCTCAGGAATACATATAGAAATGATCCAATCAGTATCTGCTATAGTTTTATAGTATACTTTTTCAACTCCATAATCATCCTCAAATGTTCCTTGTCCATTTTTATCAGATAGTATCTTTTCACCTAAAGATGCAAGTGTAGAGTTTTTATCATCCTTTATATTATTCTTCATTACTTTAGATAAATCTTCATCTGCAATATATAATCCATTTTTATCTATTAAAAATGCTCTACCATTAGTACCTACTTTCATATTTTTAATATTATGTTGTAAAGTAGATAAATTTATATCAGCAGTAGTAACTCCAATAAAATTATTATTTGAATCATAAAATGGAGTCGTACACGTTACCATGGAAATTTTTAAAAAATCATCATAATAAGGTGATGACCATTCAACATTTTTATTTGTATTTTTGCCTAATTGATACCAATCGCCTGATGTGTAATTGGTATTATTATATTGATCTGAATAAGTCGCTTTACCTTCATCTTTATAAGCATAAGGGCCAAAAAACTCAATGTCTTTATTGTATTTAAAAGGTTCAAACCAAACTCCTGCTCCAAAGGTTTCATCATTAGTTTCGATTAAACCTTTTAATATGTTTGCAGAATTGTCCTTAGTTAAAGATGAATAGGAAGATTGAACCACTTTAGCTAAGCCTTCAGATATTTTTTTATGTCTTTCTAAACTTTTCTCAATTTCCTGTGACTTTTTGTCTAGCTCACTATTCATATTTATTTCAAGCTCGTTACTTATTATCTTTTTTGAGCTTAAATAACTGGTAAAGCCTAATGTAAGCATTGAAACTATAACTACAGGAAGTAATAGCAATAGCATCTTTGCTTTAATACTTTTAATTTTAATACCTTTAATCCTCATAATATACCCCCATTATTAGTGTTATTTTAGAATATAAATTAAAGTTAATATAATTTTAAATTTAATTTATAAAGAACAAAAAATACCATTTATATTGTATCATTTTTACAATGAATTTACTATAAATTTGGAGAGAATTGTCTAAAAGTTATAATGCTTAATATTTTCTTTAGTAAATAATATTTATACTATTAGTACAATCCTGTTTTTATTTAACCTATAAAAAACACCTATAGACTTAAATACTTTTTTAGTACATAGTCTATAGGTATTAGTTTATTTGTTCCTATTTTTTATTTTATTCTTACACCTTTACAGATTGTTTTACAATTACAATTTGAACAATAAAGAGTTTTTATATTTACTCCAGAGTTAATTCCTAAAATATTTTCTTTTAAGTTAATTTCAAAAGATTCACCACATTTTTCACAAGTCAATATATAATTCTTAGTGATTAAGTTCATAAGAATTAGTATTGAAGCAATAAGTAAAATTATGCTGAAGGAAAGAAGATAAAGATTTATAAATGGACTTACAAATAACAAATTATATTTGTTTTAATTATTTTAAGCTCTATAGCTTTGGAGATCTTAGAGTTAGCAAATAAAATAAATAATATGGAAGTTGATTAGAAATAATTGAATTAAAGATAGGATATATTATGAAAAAATATAATGAAAAGCTAATAGAAGCAAGAAAAACATTATCAAGAGAAACTTTACAGAAATCTAATGCTACAATGCAGAAACTTACAAATCCATCAGAAAAAATAGCGAGGGTAGAAGGAACTATTGGAAAATCACTTGGAGTAGGACTTGTTGCTATTGGTATAGTAGGAGTATTAAAAGGACGAGCATGGGGAATAGGAGGTTGTGTAGCAGGGGTTACAACAGTTATTTCTAATAATATAAGAATGAAAAAGAATAAATAGTTTTTTATAATATTAATTCGATATAGAGATTAATGAAGATTTAGTTTCTAATTTATTAGTTTAGTATAGAGATAAAAATAATAGATAGAGAAATATATTTTCAACAATTTTTATTAGTGATATAATATTGCTGAAATAAATAGCTTTGAGATAAAAACACTATTCGGTTGGTAGTCCGGATGCGAATAAATTCGTCAGTAACCTGCCCTCCTGGGGTTGTCCCTTCTCTAATTAGGCTTTAAACAGGAGGAGAAAAATGATAAAGTTAACAGTATTTTTTGATAATCCTTTTTGGATAGGTGTTTTTGAAAGGATAGAAAATGGTAAAATTCAAGTATGTAGAGTAGTTTTTGGACAGGAACCTAAGGATTATGAAGTTTATGGGTTTATCTTAAAAAATTACTTTAAGCTTAAATTTAGTAAAGATATGATATTAGATGAAAAGTCACAATTAAAGATTAATCCTAAAAGAATGCAAAGAGAAATCAAAAAATCAACTAAAGAAAAGGGACTAGGTACAAAATGTCAACAAGCCCTTAAACTTGATTATGAAAATAAAAAAAGTGAAAAGAAGCTTTTGTCAAAAGAAAAAAGAGAAATTGAAGAAAGAATAAAATTTCAAAAAAGACAACAAAAGAAGAAAGAAAAAAAGAAAGGTCACTAGAAAATGTCGTGGTATTTTCTGGGAAATAACTTCGAGTAATATTTCCTATAAAATAGGTTACCTTTAAATTTAAAGAGAAGAAGAATAAAGTAAAACATTTAAAAAGCAGCCAGTACTTTGAACTATCTAATTGTTAGAGTAAAACAACTAAGGTTTTACTATGAAGTTCATTTATATTAGCTGCTTTTTATTAAATTAAATTTATATTAAAATTGATAGTTTATATTAAACAGTATTTTTATATAACTTAAACTCTTTTAAATCTCCAAAGCATACTTTCAAAGTCTCTTTTTTCCATTGGTATGCTTATACCAACATTCATAAGCTCATCTCCACCAAAAATCTCTTTAGTTTCAAGGTTTTGATATTTAGCATTTTCATCTAGTCCTTTAAATTTTAAAGTTCTAATTTTTGCACCTGGTTCTGAAAGAATTTTAAAATACATTCCAACCATTTCTTTTTTATCTTTAGATACAAAATTCCATGCAGTTTTATTATATTCAAATGGTGAAAGTAGTCTATAAAAATTTCCAAATTGAATTATTGGTCTGATTTCTTTATAAAGTGAAATTTGACTTTTAATTATATTCTTTTGTTCCTCAGTTAGCTTTGTTAAATCTAATTCATATCCGAAGTTACCTGACATTGCAACATGACCTCTAGTTTCAATAGGGGTAACTCTTCCAACTTGATGGTTAGGTGAAGCTGAAAGGTGAGAACCCATAGTTATTGGAGGATAAACTAAGCTAGTTCCATATTGAATTTTAAGTCTGCAAATAGCATCTGTATTATCACTAGTCCAAGTCTGAGGCATGTAATGAAGAATACCTGCATCAAACCTTCCACCGCCACCTGAGCAGCTTTCAAAAAGAATATTTGGGAAAGCTGAAGTTATTTTTTCCATAATATAATAAAGTCCTAGCATATATCTGTGAGAAACTTCACCTTGCATATCATAAGGAAGAGAAGGTGACCATATATCAGTTATATTTCTATTCATATCCCATTTAACATAAGTGATATTTGCATTAGATAAAATTTTGCTAACTGTTTTAATTAAATAATCGCAAATTTCTTTTCTAGATAAATCTAAAACTAATTGATTTCTACTAATTGTAGGTGTTCTATTAGGAACATGAATATACCAGTCTGGATGGCTTTTATATAAATCACTATATTCAGAAATCATTTCAGGTTCAAACCATAAACCAAATTCCATTCCTAAGTCATTTACATACTTAGCTAAAGAGTTAAGTCCATTTGGAAGTTTTTCTTTATCTACAATCCAATCACCAAGAGATGTAAGATCAGAATTTCTTCCTTTAAACCAGCCATCATCTAAAACAAATAATTCTATTCCAAGTTCTTTGCCAATTGAAGCAATATTTTTAATTTTTTCTTCGTTAAAGTCAAAGTAAGTAGCTTCCCAGTTATTTATAAGAATAGGTCTTTCTTTATCTTTAAATTTTCCTCTGCAAAGTCTTGTTGTATAGAACTCATGGTAAGTCTTAGACATTTCTAAAAGTCCATTAGAAGAATAAGTCATAACTACTTCTGGTGTTTGAAATTCATCATTTTCTTTTAATAACCAGTTAAAGTTAAAAGGATTTATTCCCATTCCAACTCTTGTGTTGTAATAAGGATCAAGCATAACTTCAGCAGTAAAGTTTCCACTATAAACAAAGTTAAATGAGAATACTTCACCTCTATCTTCATTAGTGTCTTTTCTGACAAGAGCTAAAAATGGGGCTTGCTGAGCACTACTTGAACCTCTTAAGCTTTCAACCTTTTGTGTACCTGATACAATTTTTCTTCTTGCAATATTTTTTTCATTAGCGTGAGAGCCATAAAGAGTAATAAGCTCAAACTCATCATCACGGAAATCTATGCTTGCACTTAATGCTTTTAAAAGTTTTAAATTTTCTTTGCCTTTATTTATAAACTTTACAGATCTTGTTATAACATTAAAATCATTAAATACTGAGTAAATTAATACTACATTTAGGTTAGTTAACTCATCAAGAAGAGTTATTTCTAAAGTTTCACATTCATCTTTATTTAATGGATAAGTACTTGGTAGTCCATTAAGGCTTGGCTTTCCTTTATAAATTTTATGTGATTTGTAACGTAAATCCATTACAGTAGAGCCATTTTCTAATTGTACTTGAAAAGCAGGAGTTCTAAAATCACCATTACCATAGGATGGATATTCCTGAGGAATAGTATCTAAGGAAAATGTTCTATCAAAAGGAGTTGGATTTGGTGAAAAGCCTCTATCTACAAAAACTATAGGATTGCTTATATTATATTCTTTAACCTTAGCACCCCAATATAAATTCACTAAATATCCATCATTAATTACTCCAAGGACATAACTTGTATTCTTACCTTGAAGGTGGAAAATTTTTTTGCTATCGCTATAAAATATTGCCATTACACATAACCTCTTTTCATAAAAAATTATCTATGATTTAATAATATATAGAGAGTAGTGGTATAAACAAGAGTAAAAAAGGCTATGGGAGGGTAAAATATTGCTTAGAGAAATAGTTCCAAAATCAATAGGATTTAAATTTATATCTAATGTTCCACTAATTATGGTTAGAGGAATAGGTTGGGAAAAGATAACTGACCATAATTATATATGGGATGGGAGAAAGCGAAGTGGAGATTATTGTTTACTTCAATACACTATTTCAGGAAGAGGGGAAATTGAAATAAAGGATAAAACCTATTCTTTAGAAAAGGGAGATTGTTTTTTAGTTAATGTACCAGGAGAGCATTGTTATTGTCTTCCTAAAAGCTCAAATTATTTAGAAATTCTTTATATAGAGTTTTCAAAAGAAGCAATGGCATTTTTTCATAATATAAATTATATTAAGGGAAATGTAATACATATAGAAGAAGACTCAAAATTCTTAAAACAAATGTGGAAGGTTTACGAAGCAGCTTTATTTGATGAAATAGATAGTGTATATAAATGTTCTAATTATGCTTACGGATTAATTATGGAGTTATTAGATTATTATAACCATAGTCAGAAGAAGTTAAGTTTAAATCCAAAAGTAAGTAAAAGTAAGGAATATATTGATAATAACTATGATAAATTAATTGGACTTGAAGAAATATGCGAAAAAGTAGGAGTATCAAAATATTATTTATGTAGAGAGTTTTCGAAAGAGGTTGGGTTAACTCCAGGAAATTATTTATTAAAGGTAAGGATACAAGCAGCAGCTAAGCTTTTATTATTTGCCAAGGATATGACCGTAGAAGAAATTTCGCAAAATGTAGGATTTTCCTGTGGGAATTATTTTAGTAAAGTTTTTAAGAAGAGCCTTGGAGTGTCGCCTACAGAATTTAGAACTAATGATAATCTATACGATATAAATAAAATTATTTTTAAATGATGTTGATCTACAGTTAAAAATTCAGACGTAATTATGGTTCTAGAGCAAGGTAGAATTATAGAACGTGGAAGCCATGATGATTTAATTGAGAAAAAGGGAAAATACTATCAACTTTATACAGGAGCTTTTGAGCTACAATAGACATGAAAATCTCAAGTATTATATGTACTTGAGATTTTTTTATAATAAAAAGTTAAAGTAATTTATCTATAACTATTATCGAAGAAAATTCCTGAAATAGGTAAATGAAATAAGGAAAAATTAATAATTTGTTATAAATATGAATATATTACTAAATATAAACTATATTTAAATTTAATAAAAAACAAAGGTGTACCTTTTAAAAAGAATGGAGGGAATAATGTGAAATAAAGATTTGTAATGAATTAAAATATAAAAATAACTATACGTAAGATAAGTTGATTAGGTAGTTTTATCCTGATCATTTATACTATGATGCACTAAAGTTTCTATTATACTGTATGACTATTTAAACTTTTAAATGAAAAAATTAGTATATATTTCTTATTAATCTATTAAGAAATAGTTATAAAATAGGGGGATAATTTCATGAATTTAAAGTTAAAAAGAAAAATTGGAATAATTACATGTGGATTTTTAATTTCTTCAGTATTATTTCAGATTAAAGATATAAAAACTGTAAATGCAAGTAGTAATGCTCAAGTAAAATTAGGTATCGACAATTTAGAAAAAAATTTAACAATTTTTGAAGGGAAAAAGGTAGGGCTAATAACAAATCCATCTGGTATGGATAGTAATTTTAAAAGTTCTATAGATGTATTATATGAAAAGACTAATTTAACAACCTTATTTGCCGCTGAACATGGAATTAGAGGTAACGCACAAGCAGGAGATAATGTAGGAAATGAAGTTGACGAGGTTACTGGAGTTCCAGTTCATAGCTTATATGGATCAACTAAAAAACCAACTCCAGAAATGCTTGAAAACGTTGACATACTAGCTTATGATATGCAAGATGTAGGAGCTAGATTTTACACATATATAAATACTCTAGCTTATGCAATGGAAGCATGTGCTGAAAATGATAAAACATTTGTTGTATTTGATAGACCTAATCCAATTGGTGGAGAAGTACAAGGTAATTTACTTAACACTGATTTTAGTTCATTTGTTGGAATGTATCCTATAGTGCAAAGATATGGAATGACAGTAGGAGAATATGCTAAATTTATAAATGAAGAATTTAATATAAATTGTAAGTTAGAAGTTGTTGAAATGGAAGGCTGGACTCGTGACATGTATTATGATGAAACAGGATTAGATACATGGGTAATGCCATCTCCAAATATGCCTACCCTAACTACTTCAATAGTTTATACTGGTACTTGTGTTTTTGAAGGAACAAATGTTTCTGAAGGTAGAGGAACTACTAGACCTTTTGAGTTAATTGGCGCTCCTTGGATTGATCCAATGGCTCTTAGTAATAAATTAAATTCTTTAGGATTACCAGGTGTTAAATTTAGAGCTGCATCATTTACTCCAACATTTTCAAAATATTCAGCATCAGATACTGCTAATTATCCAACTGGAAAAAATCAAGTTTGTGGTGGAGTGCAAGTATATGTAACTGATAGAAATGACTTTAATGCTGTTAAAACTGGATATGCTATGTTATATACAATTAGGGATATGTATCCAGATAAGTTTAAATATTTAAGTACTAATTTCATAGATAAGTTAACAGGTAATAGCTATGTAAGAGAAGGAAAATATACATTAGAAGAATTATTTGCAATAGTAGATAAGGAGTCTAATGATTTTAAGGCTAAAACAGAAAAGTATTATATTTATCAGGAATCAAATAACAATGAAGAAAATATTAATAGTATTAAACTTGGTATAGATAATCTAGAAGAAAACTTAGATATATTTAAAGATAAGAGAGTAGGCCTTATAACTAATCCATCTGGTATAGATAGTAATTTTAAAAGCTCTATAGATGTATTATATCAAAATACTAATTTAACAACATTATTTGCAGCTGAACATGGAATTAGAGGATATGCACAAGCAGGAGATAATGTAGGAAGTGAAGTTGATAATATTACTGGACTTCCAGTTCATAGCTTATATGGATCAACTAAGAAACCAACTCCAGAAATGCTTAAAAATGTTGATATACTAGCTTATGATATGCAAGATGTAGGAGCTAGATTCTACACATATATAAATACTCTAGCTTATGCAATGGAAGCATGTGCTGAAAATAATAAGACATTTGTTGTATTTGATAGGCCTAACCCTGTATCCAGTGAAGTTCAAGGTAATTTGCTTAACACTGATTTTAGTTCATTTGTTGGAATGTATCCTATAGTTCAAAGATATGGATTGACTGTTGGTGAATATGCACAATATATTAATGACAAGTTTAATATTAATTGTGATTTAAAAGTAGTAAAAATGAGTGGATGGTCAAAAGATATGTATTATGATGAAACTGGTTTAGATACATGGGTAATGCCTTCACCAAATATGCCAACATTAGATACAGCAATAGTATATACAGGAACTTGCGTCTTTGAAGGAACAAATGTATCAGAAGGAAGAGGAACAACAAGACCATTTGAATTAATAGGAGCACCATGGATTAATGCTATAGATTTAGCTAATGAACTAAATTCTCTAAGTTTACCAGGAGTAAAATTTAGAGCAGCTTCATTCACACCACAATTTTCAAAGTATTCAGCATCAGATACCGCAAATTATCCAACAGGAAAAAATCAAGTTTGTGGTGGAGTACAAGTATATGTAACAGATAGAGATAGCTTCAACTCAGTTAAGACAGGTTATGCTATGTTATATACAGTTAGAGATATGTATCCAGATAAGTTTAAATATTTAAGTACTAATTTTATAGACAAGCTAACAGGAAATAGTTATGTAAGAGAGGGGAAATACACATTAGAAGAATTATTTGAAATAGTAGATAAAGAATCTTCTGAGTTCAAATCTGAAATAGAGAAATATAGAATATATATACCATGGTCAACTATTAATAGAGTTCCTGCTATAACTGCAAATGATAAAACATTAAAATTAAATGAAAACTTTGATCCATTAAAAGATGTAACAGCTTATGATGAGGAAGATGGAGATTTAACATCATCTATAAAAGTTGTAGAGAATACTGTAGATACTAGTAAGGTTGGAGAATATATAGTTAACTATAGCGTTTCTGATAGTAATAGTGCTAGTACTTCTAAAAAAATAAATGTTACAGTTATAGAAGATAATGAAGATGACAATAATAATGGGGGAAATGAAGACAGTGATAACACAAATAAACCAGAAGATAATAATTCCGGGAAATTACCCCAAACCGGTAGTGCTGTAAATAGCTCATTATTGTTAATAATAATATCTTTATTTATGATATATATGGGAAAGTTAGCTTTAGAAGATAAATCTAAGAAAGCAGTTCATAAAAAGTAAAATTAGTAAAATTATATCATTTATAAATAACACTAGATTATCTCCAAATAAGCTATGAGGTTATTTATAATAAATAAGAAGCTATAAACGGTAAATGAGTTTTAATTCATTTACGTTTATAGCTATTTTTATTTTATTACTTTGAAATAGATAAATTATAAGAAAAGGATTAAGTCTAAGGAATATATTTACAATAAATCTAAGAAGTTGTATAGTTATAGAATCAATAATTTATTCTAATATAGTTTAAAGTTTACATAATTTTATAAATGATTGAAAAATTCATATGTATTTTATATAATTATATTCAATATATGGAATATTATGGAGGGTTAGAGGGGCTTATGAGATATAAAATTATAACAGGTAAATATGAAACTGGTACAGAAGAACAAAAGGATAATTATAGAATGCTATTTGGAGATAAAAACATACAAGAAAATTTTGATCTATATTTTCATTGGTATAACATAATACATGAGCTTGGACATATTTTAATTTCACATAGAGGGCTTTCATTTTCAAATGCAGATGAAGAGCAGTTTGTTAATGACTTTGCAGTTGCATATTGGATGGAAGTAGATAAACATAGTAATTTATTAAAAGTTAAGGATATAGTAACTAATGCTTTAAAAAAAATTCCTAGACCAATTGGAGAAGATATTTATTTTCTTGATTACTTTAGAGAAAACTGGGGTAATTTTGAAATGTCAGTAGCAATGTATGGTTTTTTTCAAATGGCATGTGTAGCAAGTTCATTAAGTAGAGAAAGAAATCTTAAATTGGTACTTAGTAACATTGGCTATGAAAATATTACTATAGATAATCTAATAAGTAGAGAATATGAAATTAATTGTGAAGCGCCAGAAATAATATTAAAAGATTTTATAATGAATATGAGTACTATAGGTATAGAAATGCCTTCAATTGAATTAGAGATAGTAGATAATCCAGATATACAATGTTGTGAAAATAAAAATTGATAATTTAAGTTAAATTTTATATAAAATTTTTAAATGAGGAATGCTAAAATAGCTAGTAAAATATATTGAGTTTTACTAGCTATTTATTCTAATCTTTCCTCTTTTGTTAAAGGAGTAGGAAGAAAAATAAAGCATTTAAGAAGATAACGGACTGATAATATGACGTAAAAAGGTTATCAGCAATTTGGATTATAATATCTACCCTTGCTTTCTGTGGATTTTCTATATTGAATAGCTTTAACTGGGCATCTATGAATGCAAGCAAGACACTTTGTGCATTCTTTATCCCATTTAGGAGTTCCATCTACTAATTGAATATTTTTTGTTGGACAAACATTGGAGCATAGTCCACAAGAAATACAACTACTTTTAGCATAAAAAGCTTTAGCGCTCATAGCAAAAGTATTAAACAGTGGATTGATTAGTTTAGTTCTAAGGCTAGGCATATTTCCCTCATAACAATCAAATATATCATGCTTTTTTTGTGAAAGCATATCATTTATATATTCAATTCTTTGTTCTGCTTGTACTAGTTTTTCCGATGCTAATTCTTTTGAATCTACATCATAAAGAATAATGTAGTTATTTGGCATGAAAATAGAAAATCCACTGTTAAGTATAATATTTTGATGTTTTAAATTTGTACGTAAGGCATTTATAGCATGTCCTGAAGTATCGCCACAGGTACATACTGCAAAAGTATATTGATTGTTATAATTAGTAATCTTAAGATTTCTTATAAAATCCATAACCATTTTAGGCGGTGCCCAAGCATAAATTGGAAACACAAATCCAATCATTTCATCAGGTTTTATGGAAAATGAAAATGGAGTGTTCTTTTTTTGCATTAAATCTGCAATAGATAATATTTGCTCATTTTGGTATTTTGCTAGGGTTTTTGCTACCCACAAACTGTTTCCAGTACCAGAAAAATAGAATATCATAGGGTTCTCCTTTTCTTTTTTATAATTATTTGCTACTATTATTATATTTATAAGGTATATATTTACAAGTACGCACATTTTTGTGCCTTAGATTCATAATTTCAAATGGAGGGATAAAAATGAATAAAGGGGATTGGTACGATGGTTCCTGCGATGTAATTAACGCATTTAATTTTGTTAGCGGAAAATGGAAACTTCCTATTTTATGGAGCTTATCATATGGAAGTGTTAGATATAATGAATTAAAGAGGCAGGTTCAAGGCATTACAAATATTATGCTTACTCGTTCTTTGCAGGAATTAGAAAGCCATGGAATGATTTTTAGAATTCAATATTCTGAAGTTCCACCACATGTAGAGTATGGATTAACAACACAAGGAAAGAAGATTATACCTGTATTAAAAGCTTTAAAGGACTGGGGAGAAGAACAAGGGGAATTTGAAAAAAAGAATGAAATAAATATATAGTGTATATTCCTATTAACATATTTTTATATTGTCCACCAGCTACTAGTATAATATAATATAGTATAAATATATTTCGTATAAAGGAGGATAATAAAAAATGAAATATTTTGTTATTGAAGGTATATTAAAAAATTCAGTTCCAATGGACGAAAATCTTATGAATGAACATATAGCTTATTCTCAGAAGGCAATAGATGCAGGGGTGATACTAGTGTCTGGAGTTAAGGCTGATATGAGTGGTGGAATGCTTATTATGAAAGCTGAGTTCTTAGAGAAAGTGGAGGCTTATCTATCTGCTGAACCACTTAAGGTTTCTGGTGTACAGGAATATCGTGTTACAGAGTTCACACCTCATTACGTTCAGCCAATAGCTAGTGAATGGTTTAAAAACTAATTCATGAATAAATTTAAATAAACAGCTGAAAATGCTGGAAAAATCATGACATTTTTAAGAGAATCATTTAGGTTCCCTTAAAAATGTTCACAATAAGTTACAAGTGTAAAGTAACAAAACTAGAGTCTTTAATAAAATCTTCACATTAAGATATCTAACTGTTCTTTTAATTTCTTATTTTCTTTTTTAAGTTCTTTAATTTTCTTATCTTTTCTTATCTTTTGCCATTATGATAATATCTTTAGATTTAGCTTTCTTATCATACTTAACTCTTTCATTTATTATATATAGCTTACTATAATTACTATAATTTATCAAATTATATATTTTTTTTACTTATAGTTATTTTCATATCAACATTTTCCTCTAACATAGCCAAATTTTTATATAATTCCTTTAAAATATATAGAAATAAAAAATTTTAAAAAATTTTCTCAATAATTAAAATTTAAGGATATTTATTATATGAAAATGTTTTTAATCTTTAAATTTTAATTAAAAGGAGAAAATATAAAACCAGATATGTTTTTAGTTCCAGGACATACAAAAATATACCAAGGCATAATTTAGTTTATATAAATAAATCATTAAATGCTAAAAAGAAGGCTTAAATGATGGGATAAAGAAAATAACAAAGTGAAAACACCTTATGAATTTATAGGTGTTCTTTTATATCTTGAATTAATACAAGAAAAAGAGATACTCGTAAATGATGATAATATAAAACAAAAAAATATAGTATATACAAACAAATGAAAGGGTTAACAATATACAGTTTATATAAAAATATGATATAATTACCAGAAGATATTGTATTTAGATATTTATATATAAAATCTAAAAGTAAATAATAATTTATTTAAGTAAAAAATTCAAAGGAGTGAAGCTATGACTTTATATAAATTACCTTTAGGTATTAAAATTCCTAATGACAATCAATATCCAAAAGACTATGATGTTGAAGCAATAAATAAGAAAAGAAATTTAGCCAATATAGTTGAAGGTTTTACAATAAAGGAAGTTTCAGATCAAAAATTTTCTCATTATATTGAAATGAATATTGATTCTGATAGAATTTGGAATATATTTTGTGTATTAATAGAGAATTTAATTGGTGATAATTCTTATGGAATTTTAGGATTTAAGGATGAAGAGCCTATACTAAGTAAATTTGCAGATACAGAAAATATTATAGAGATTTTTCAAGAGTATAAATTTGAACTCACAAATGATGGATATCTAGAATTTGGTATAGCATATTACGATGAGAATTCATTTAATGAAATATTTGTTTCAAGCTTTAAATATATAAAAATATGGACTAATAAAAAAGAAACTCTAATAAAAGCTTTAAATGGCTTTGGAATTAAAGAAGTTAAGAATCTTCAATTTATAGATGAATTTCCTGTAATATCAGAAGCTATTTCAAATAATATATCTAAATCAGTTAGGCATTATTTAGAAGTTATTGAAGGTATAGAAAGAAAATTTGAAGATTTATAAAAGCTAGAAGTAACCTGTTAGCAAAAGGATTTTTTTATATTATGAGTAGGTGTATTTTATTATGCATTAACTTTTTATTTAACTTTTAGAAAAATGGGATTTAGGGAGATAGTAATATGAATAATTATTATATTGGTATAGATTTAGGTGGCACAAATATAAAATCTGCTATATTTACAACCAATTTTGAAAAAGTGGCAGAATATCGAATACAGACACAAGCTGAAAAAGGTTCTGATGTTGTTCTATCAAGAATGTTAAATAGTATTCAAGAATTATTAAAAGGTTCCGGAATTCAAGAAAGTCAAATACTTTGTATGGGAATTGGAGTTCCTGGATTATTGGATACCAAAACAGGAATATCAAAATTTTCACCGAATTTCTCAAAGTGGGAAAATGTCCCTGTATCACAATGGTTTGAAACCAAATTAAAAATTCCCTCATTTATTGATAATGATGTGCGGATGAATTTATATGGAGAATGGCATTTTGGAGCAGGAAAAGGCAAAAGCAATGTTGTTCTTCTAACTTTAGGTACTGGGTTAGGGTCTGGTGTTGTAATAGATGGTCATGTATTATACGGTGCTACTGGAAGTGTAGGAGAAATTGGTCATATGAACATGTATCGCTCAGGTCGTCCCTGTCGTTGTGGAAGTTCTGGCTGTTTAGGTAGATATGTATCTGCTCTTGGCATGTTAAGAACATTAAAAGAAAAAATGCAAGAAGGAGAGCATAGCATAATCCATGAATGGGTAAAAGGCGATTATGATAAAATTACTGCAAAAATGGTATCTGAAGCGTTTGACAAAGGTGACAAGGTTGCTATAAATACTCTTTATGAAACTGGAGAACTGCTTGGTTATGGGCTTGCTAATGTACTCAATTTATATAATCCAGAATGTATTATTATTGGCGGAGGAATGGCTGCAGCTGGGGAACGATTGTTGAAACCTGCAAGGGAAATTGTAGATGAACATGCGTTGCAAATTTCAAAAAATACTTGTGAGATTCTAATAGCCTCCTTAGGGGATGCTTCTGGAATGCTAGGTGCTGCAATTTATGCAAGTAAGCATATGAGAAAAGAAGAATAGATAAATAAGTAGGGATATGGGAGTGTTAGTGATGAGGGATGTAGATATTTATGGATTAGTTATAATTACATTTCTTCTTGGAGGATTTTTTACTTTCTTAGGTTGGATAATTAAAAGTCAAAATGCAGGAGATATGCTAAATGGATTTGATGAAAAAAAACATGACAAAGATAAAGTATCAAGGATAATGGGAGGAAACATGCTATATACTGGCTTAATTATTATTATATTAGGTTTGATAGGTGTTTTTTTGAATAGTAAGTATTATAATTATGTAATTTTTGCAGAGACTTTTGTTGTAATAGTAGGAATTATAAAAGGGATATATGAAGTTAATAAAAATGGTAAGATAAAAAATAAATAAAAGCCAGTGATTTAAATCATTGGCTTTTTGTATTTCACTAAAATTTGATTTAGAGAAATAAACTAATTATACCAACAATTATATGGTATAATTTGTATAACATACAGGAAAATAGGAATTTGTTATTCAAGTATAAAAGATAAATTACTAAAAGAAAGAGGTATAGAGAATGGTACACTTGGTTTATTGTGATGATAAAACAAAAGAATTATCAAAAATTTTAGAAGGAAGTAAAACTATGATTATCAGAGGTGCGGCTGGTAGAAAAATCCCACATAGTAGAGTATTCAAGGATGAAGTGTTATATTTCATGGAAAAAGGTTCAAAGAAAATAACAGCTAAAGCCGTGGTTTGTGATGTTCAAAATTTCATTAAGCTAAATGATGAAGAAATAAAAAAAAATATTGAAGATAATAATAATAAACTACAATTAACGGAAAAGCAAAAACAAAGATGGCATAAAAAGTGTTTATGTTTAGTAGAGTTTGAGAATGTAGAAGAAATAACTCCTTTAGAATTTGACCATAAAAGCAATATGGATGATTGGCTAATTATTGAAAAAATAGATGATGTAGTGGTTGGTACCAGTATTCCGTATAATTATGATAAGTCAAGGTTTTAACAGGTAATTAAGTATGGCTATGTGGAATCCTTGGCGTGGGTGTAAAAAATGTAGTGATGGTTGCAAATATTGTTATATTCATAAAGGTGATTTTAAAAAGAATATAGATACTAATAATATAATTAAAACAAATGATTTTTATAAACCAATAGAAAAATTAACTAATGGTACGTATAAGTTTAAATCAGGTACAGTATATTTATGCTTTTCATCAGATTTCTTTATTGAAGAAGCAGATGCTTGGAGAGCTGAATGTTGGAGAATGATAAAGAAAAGAAGTGATTTAAAGTTCTTATTTTTAACTAAAAGAATAGATAGATTTAGCTATTGTATACCTGAAGATTGGAATGATGGTTACGAAAATGTGATTATATGTTGCACTATAGAAAATCAAAAAAATGCTGATTATAAATTATCTATTTTTAAAGATTTACCTATAAAGCATAAATGTATAACAGCTCAACCATTATTAGAAAAAATAAATATTGAAAATTATTTAAAAGATATTGAGCTTGTTGTAGCTGGTGGTGAATCTGATAAGAACGCAAGAACATTAGATTATGACTGGGTACTTGACATAAGGAGTCAATGTGTAAAGGCAAATGTTAACTTTGAATTTAGGCAGTGTGGCACAAATTTTATAAAGGATGGAAAACTGTATAAGTTGCAAGTGAAAGATTTATGTAAACAAGCTAAATTGGCAAATATAAACTACAATATATAGTTATACAAATTCCAATATGTAGAGTAGGTTGGAAAATAGAATTTATATAATAGATATAGAAACTCATTTATATATGGAGTATTTATAGCGTGCAACTTCAAGTTGCACATACTTAAAAAAGAGAAAATGTAAGTTGGTGTACTTCTCATTTTTAATCAGTTACACTTTAGATATCAATTAAATAGGAGGATAATAAAATGAGTTTTGGACAAAATTTACAGTTCCTTAGAAAAATGCATGAAAGAATGACGCAAGATGAATTGGCTGAAAAAATGAATGTATCTAGACAAACAATATCAAAATGGGAGATGGATTCTGCTTTTCCAGAAATGGAAAAGGCTATTACACTTTGCAAACTTTTTTCTTGTTCTTTAGATGAAATGGTACTGGGAAATATGAATTCGGACAACGAAGCTTATACAAATATTCGTGTAAAAATGGTGCCTTTATTCCAATATGTCAAATATGTAGTAATTAGTAGTGAACCAGAAGATGATGCAAAAAAACATATATACGATTGGGCTATTTTTTGTGGTATTGAGAAACCTGAAATAATTGGCTGGGATTTTCCTTTTGTTTCACAGGAACAGATAAATGTATACCATATGCATGGCTATGCAGTTGCGTGTATAATACCGAAGGATTTTCCACTAGATTGTTCGGAGAAAATTATACAAGCAAATCAGCAGTATGCAATCATTACGATTAGGGAGCCATTTAAGTCACCATTTTCCATGATTCCGAATGCATATAAAACACTTATACGATATATGGAAGTAAATGGTCTACGTCATAAAGAAAATAAAGAAGTCTTATCATGTTTTGAAAAGGAATATAATAAAGAGGGTGTCTCTTATATGGATGTATATATTGCTATTGAGTAATAATGATATGAATAAAATGAGCACAACAAAAATAATGATAAATTCCAATTTATTAAGGAATTTAAATCAATTTCAAAAAGAATAATATAATATGAAATAAAGATTGTTTTAATATTATTTATATAATCTATATTAGGAGGTGAATTTTTAATGATAATTCTAATTGCCGGTAGTTCACATACAGGAAAAACACTTTTAGCACAGAAGTTACTTAAAAAATACGGTTATCCATATCTATCTATAGACCATTTGAAGATGGGTTTAATTCGCAGTGGACAGACTACCCTTACGCCGGAAAATGATGACCTATTAACAAATTACTTATGGCCGATTGTAAGGGAAATGGCAAAAATCGCAATAGAAAACAATCAAAATTTGGTTGTTGAAGGGTGCTATATTCCTTTCAACTGGAAGGATGATTTCAGCGATGAATATCTTGAACACATTCAGTATTATTGTCTTGTAATGACAAAAAAATATATTGATAATAACTTTTTAGATATTAAAGGATATGCAAATGTAATAGAGGGTCGCCTTGATGATTCATTTTTAAGTCCAGAAATGCTGATAAAAGAAAATGATTCCAATTTAGAAATGTGTAAAAAATATAGATGCGATTATATTCTGATTGATGAAGAATACAAGGTAGATGTTGAACTATAATTTCAGTTTACCATAGAGATTATGAGCATAACCTCAGCCCGTCAAATTTCAATTTAACTAAGAAATTAGATAAAATTTTATAGAAATAATTTTGATATAATACAAATTAGTTTAATCTTTATTTCAGAATGTGAAGTTATTGTAAGGTAATTAAGAAAATATAAGATTAGAAAATTAAATAGTGAGATATTTAAAACTTTATTGAAGTTTATAAAAACAATTATGCATAATTGTTTTATATTTTGTACTATAAAAGGAGGAGATTCATTTGGCAAGTGAAAAATTTAAAATGCCAGTTGCTGCACATCTTTTACTTATTAAAGAAGGCAAGATATTGTTGTTAAGAAGACTTAATACAGGATACGAAGATGGAAATTATAGTGTAGTTGCAGGGCATTTAGATGGAGACGAAGATGTAAAAGCAGCAATGATAAGAGAAGCAAAGGAAGAAGCAGGAATAGATATTAATCCAAATAACCTAGAGATTGTGGGAGTTATGCATAGGAAGTCAGAAGTTGAAAGAATAGACTTTTTTCTTGCAACAGACTCATGGAATAATGAGATAGTTAATATGGAGCCAGAAAAATGCGATGATCTATCATGGTTTGAAATAAAAAATCTTCCAATTAATACTATACCATATATCAAGAGAGCAATAGAAAATTATATGTCTGGTGTTCAATTTGATATTTATGGATGGTAAAAATCAACAAGAGGTAATGAAATTTATTTAAGTATTAAAAAGTAGTATATGAAAACAAACTATAAAGTTAATTGATAAATAATTATTTAAATTTAAGTAAAAGTAAGAACATTTATGATAATAAGGACAAGGGATAACATGAAGCTTATAAACATAAGGATATTTTCTATTAGAGAAGAGAGGTTAATTCTAAGACGATTTATTTTAGAAGGAACTTATGGTTCTCAACTATTCTTTTTGAAAAATACAATTGAGATATGTAGCTATGAAGATGAAGACGAAGCTTTGAGAAAATTAGATGAGATTGAGGATTTTTTTAGGAAAAATCCTAATGGAATTTATAAAATATAGATAAAAATAATATGAGGAATAGTAAATGGATAATAAGTTATTAGAGTGGGCTGTTGAACTGCAAAGTATTTCACAAGGAGCACTATACTATTGCAAAGATAAGTTTGATATAGAACGTTTCGAAAGAATTAGAGAAATTTCAGCAGAAATGATAAGCTTAAAGTCAGATATACCTTTAGATAAGGTAAAGAGCTTGTTTTGTAATGAAATTGGGTATCAAACACCTAAGCTAGATACAAGAGCAGCAATATTTAATGATAATAAGATTTTACTAGTTCAAGAAAGCAATGGTACTTGGTCATTTCCAGGTGGATGGGTAGATGTAGACTTATCAGTAAAGGAAAACACAATAAAGGAAGTAAAAGAAGAGGCAGGCTTAAATGTTACAGCAGATATGATTATTGCTGTTCAAGATAGAGAAAAACATAATTTACCTGTATATGCCTATAAAGTATGTAAAGTTTTTGTGTTATGTTCTTTGATAGATGGAGAATTTGAGAAAAATATTGAAACAATAAAAAGTCATTATTTTTCATTAGATAACTTACCATTGTTAGCAACAGAAAAAAATAACGAAGAACAAATCAAAATGTGATTTGAAGCATATCAAAGTACAAACTGGAAAACATTATTTGACTAAATTCTAATTTATCTAAATTAATAAAACGCCGTATTATTCAGAGTGAATATACGGTATTTTTTAGACATTATTAGAGTAACAGAAAATGAAGATGAAATTATGGGAATGAGTCCTCATTTATAGAATAAAATTAAATTAAGATACACCAATATCTTTGAACGAAATTTATTTGATAATAAATATTTTATAAAAGGAGAGTTAAATATGTTTAAAGAAATGAGAAGAAAAGATAGAGAAATTGAAGCTTTAGAAGCAATAGAAGTATTAAAAAAATGTGAGTATGGAATTTTATCTACAGTAGATGAAAATGGGTATCCATATGGAGTACCGTTAAGTTATGTTTATGCAAATGACTCAATATATTTTCATAGTGCTGTAGAAGGACATAAGTTAGAGAATATAAAGAAAAATGATAAAGTATCTTTTTGTGTAGTTGGGCAAACTGATGTATTACCAGATAAATTTAGTACTAAATATGAAAGTGTAATAATATTTGGAAGAGCAAAAGAAGTTTTTGATGACGAAAAAAATGCAGCTCTTTTAGAGTTAATAAATAAATACTCAGCAGATTATATAGAAAAAGGCAAAACATATATTAAAAATGCAAATGATAAAACTAAAGTTATAAAGATAAGTATAGACCATATTTCTGGAAAAGGGAGAAGATAATTTTATTAGTAGTAAAATTCATTTAAGATGTATGGAATAGATTAATATCGTTTTATGAAATGATATTATCAGATAAACATGAAAATATCATTATAGTATCTCATGGTGATACACTAAGTATTTTTAATGCGATGTGGTTGGGGTTAGATGTTAGTATGCTAAATAAATGTGAATTATTTGGTATGGCAGGTGGTATTTCATTTTTAAGTGAGACAAAGGATGGAAAACGTATTATTAAACGACTAAGTGATATGTCATACTTAAAATAGTCTTAAATTAAGAGAAAATAAAATATATGTTGGTGCTGGGATTTTTAAATTTAAAATATCTAATATTTACAAAATTTAAAATGATATAACTAATGAACTTAAAAGATACCTGTTGTTGTAGGAGTGGTTATAGGAGGCGAAAGAGTTTGCTTCAGAAGAGCCAGAATATTTTGTAGGTATAGTAAATAATGACACAATTATTGAATATTAATATAACTATATATATTATTTGGAGGAGATTCTATGATAGGACATTTAGGATTTTCATATATAGGATTAATTTATTTGTTGATGTTATTTATACCAAACATTATATGGACGAAGCATCAGCCAGAAGATTATGATTATAGCAATGAAAATAAACTATTGCTGTTATTTGAACGTATTGGACAAGTATATGTAACATGGTGTGCTTTGATTTTTTCTGATTTCAATCCTACTCATTTTTCTCTATGGAGTCTATGGTTAATTTCATCATTCATTTTGATGATTTTATACGAGACATATTGGATTAGATATTTTATAGGGGAACATACTTTAAAAAAATTTTATAGCAGTTTCTATGGTATTCCTGTGCCAGGAGCAACTCTTCCTGTTGTTGCATTTTTACTATTAGGGGTATATGGAAAGGTAATTTGGATGATTATATCTATAATAATTCTTGGGATTGGTCATATAGGAATACACATTCAGCACTTAAAAGAAATAAAATATTATCAATAAATTCTATTAATAATTTGCTATAAAAGAAGTATATGTGATTATATGGTTATTTAGTTTAAAATTGTATTAAGTTGTGAGATAAAAGGGGAGTATTAAATGGAAAAATTGATAAGCAATAGATTGGTATTAAGGCAATGGAAGGAAAGTGATAGCGCGGATTTATATGAATATGCTAAAAGTGATTTAGTGGGTCCAAATGCTGGATGGCCACCTCATAAAGATGAAAATGAAAGTAAAGAAAAAATAAAAATGTTTATACGTAATAATGACACTTATGCCATAGTTTTAAAGGCTGAAAATAAAGTTATTGGTGGTATTGGGCTGCATAGGAGAAAGCCTGATATTAATTTGGCTAATTTAGAGCAAAGAGAAATAGGATATGTTTTAAATCCTAAATATTGGGGAAATGGTTATGTTCCTGAAGCTGTAAATTGCTTAGTTGATTATGGTTTTAATAAATTAAATTTAGACTTAATTTGGTGTGGTCATTTTGATTTTAATAATAATTCTAAAAGAGTAAATGAAAAGTGTGGATTTAAATATAGGTTTACTAAAAAAGAAAGATTAAAATTCTTAGACAATAAAGAGGTTAATATACTTTATTATAGCATTTTAAATTCAGAGTATTTTCATTAAGTTGTGTATTATAATGAAAAATCTTCAATTCGTAGTTCAATATGGAAATGCAATGATGGAAATTGGAAGATGATTTTTCATCAAGGTACTCTTGTAGGTATTAAATAATTATTTTAAGTAACTACAGTTTTGTTTGATTTGGAGGAGAAACTTATACCTTTATATTTGATAAATAGTTAGATAGTATTAATTTATTATGGCAATGTTCAAATTCTTAATAAATTTAGGAGGTAAATATGATAGGTCTTGTAGGAATAATATGTATAGTCGCTGGTTTCATACTTAAGGCTTTTCCACCACGGAAAATGAATTCTATATATGGTTATAGAACCCCATTGTCAATGAAAAATCAAGATACATGGAATGAGGCACAAAAATATTCAGGCAATACTTTTCTTATATTGGGCTTAATTTATGTTGCTTTAGAATTTATTTTAAATTACTTAATTAAAAATATTAGTATAGGTTATCAAAATATAATAGTTTTAATAGGTGTTGTTATTATGATTGTTCTTGATGAAGTACACTTGAGAAAAGTTTTTAATAAAGACGGAAGTAGAAAGTTGTTGTATAAATAAAAATTAGAAGAGGATGTATCAAAATTTATTTTGATACATCCTCTTTTTATACTCTAATACTAACTTCACCAGAAGATAATAATCTAATAGAACCATCTTCCATTTTAACTTTAAGTCTGCATTCATCATCAATATCAAGAACTACAGCTCTTTCAGAGGATTTACTAGAAAGTATATTTACTTCCTTATTGATTAATAGGGATCTTTCTTTATATGATTTTAGGAAAGATTTATCTTCAATATTATTGTAATAGTTCCAAAAGCGCTCTAAAACTTCAGCTATAAGCTTACTTCTAATATCAGATAAAGCTGAAGTTTCATCTTCAAAAATACCTGTAGCAATGTCTTTAATTTCTTCTGAAAAGCCTTCTTTTGGTGCTCTTACATTAATACCAATACCTAAAACAGCATAATCAATTATACCGCTTTCAAAATCAAAAGATGCCTCTGTTAATATTCCACAGACTTTTTTATTATCACAATATATATCATTAACCCATTTTATTTTAGCTTCTTTATCAGAAACATTTTCTATAGCTTCAGCAACAGCAACAGCAGTAGCAGCAGTAATAAGAAAAGCCTTTGAAGCATGCATTTGTGGGCGGAGAAGAATACTCATATAAATTCCTGTACCTTTAGGAGAGTGAAACTTTCTACCGAATCTTCCTCTTCCTTCAGTTTGTTCTTCTGAAATAATTACTGTACCTTCTTTTTCTCCATTAATTGCAAGTCCTTTTATTGCACTATTAGTTGAATTAATTGTTTTGTAAACATTAATATTAAAATCATTATCACCTTTATTTAAATATTTAGAAATACTTTGAGAAGATAGGATATCTGTATCAGTAGAAAGGCAATAACCTTTGTTAGTAACAGCACAAATATTATATCCTTCATTTTGTAATGATTTTATTGCTTTCCAAATAGCATTTCTACTTACTGAAAGTTCTTTAGCAAGATCAGCACCAGATATGTAATTTCCTTTGTTATTTTCAAGTACACTTAAAGTTTTATCTTTTACACTCATGTTTCCACCTATTTTATTTTCATTATTGTTATCTTATCAATATATTATACCATAATAATTGTCACCTTAAACTATAAAAATAGTTGACTATTATAAAGATAGGAAGTATTATATAGAATATATTAGAGTACTTTATAAAAGATTTTGCAAAATCATTAACTCAAATAAGTGATGAAAGATATAAAAATGTTAACAATATATTGTGTTTTAAATGTAATTTTACAGAAGACATAGAAATGGGGGATTAATATGAAAATAAAAGAATTAACAAGAATGTCAATTTGTATAGCAATAATTTGTATATCAGCATATATTTCTTTTCCACTACCATTTACTCCTACAATGGTAACAGCACAAACAATTGCAATTAATTTAGTAGCATTAATACTTACACCTAAGCAATCATTTATAGTTGTTTTATTATACATCTTATTAGGTACCTTTGGATTACCTGTTTTTTCAGGAGGAACAAGTGGATTTGGTAAATTATTTGGACCGACAGGTGGTTTTATATTAGGATTTTTAGCTATTGCTCCCTTAATGAGCTATTTAAAAGGAAAGAATAACAGCTTTAAAAGATATTTAGCTGTTACAATATTTGTAGGAATGCCTGTACTATACGCTTTTGGAGCAGTCTTTATGAGCATAGCACAAAAAAATAGTATTATGTCTGCATTATCTTTAGCAGTATTTCCATTTATAATTGGTGATATATTTAAGTGCTTTTTAAGTTCATACATTGCAGTAAAACTAAATAAAATCTTAAAAGTTTAAAAATATACTAGAAAGTAATTTATAAAGGAGCTGTGCACTAATTATTTTAGTGCGACAGCCCCTTAAAAATATTATAAATTAACATCATGAAATTCATGTTATTTTTAGCACCTTTATTTTAATCATTAGAGTAGTACCTCGTAAACCTTATAGATTATAAATTAACAAAAGATATCATAACGTCTTCAATTTGCCTATTCAATATATCACTTTGCATAAAATACTTTACATTCATTCATACTAGCCCAATAACCACTCTTTAGTCCTGTAACTGTTATCCTAACATATCTAGCATTTTCTTTTGAAAAACCACTCATTTGACTTTTCTCATTGCTATCATTAGTGCTCTTATCTATAACCTTTATCCAATTATTATTATCAATTGAAACCTCTAGTACATAATTATATAATTCTGCATATTCCCAATTAATTTCTACTCCATCTATAGGATAAATATCTCCAAGGTCAACCTTCCACCAATGATCAGCATTGCTATTGTTTGCACACCATCTACTTGATAAATTTCCATCATTAGCTTTATATGAACCATTTCCTTTTCCTAATTGTTCGCTATCAGAAGTTGCAAATTTATTTAAAGCCAAATTATCGCCTGGCTGTGGATCAATGGTTTTATAGCTATAATTACAAGGTACTCTTGACTCTTTAAGTTCAGTTGTATCTATTGTTATGTCACTACTAATTAATCCATTTGATTCTGCATTTATAGTGATCTGTCCTAAATCATCCAGTTTACTTTGTATAAATATTGCGCCTTGTCCAGCTTCTAATTTAAATGGGTTCTCTCCAATTAATGTACATGATCCATTAACAGTAAACTTTATATTATTATCAGCATAAGGTACTACTTGATTATTCTCATCAACAACAGCTACATAAACTCTAGTTGTATCACTTCCATCTGCTACTATAGATGTATCATCTGCTTTTAATATAATATTTTTAGGAGTTCCTGGAGTATATCTTGTAAATGTTGTTACAACATTACCATTAACTCTTCCTTCTGCTCGTATATTTCCAGTTTCATAGATAATATTATCAAAAACAGTTAATGGATACGGTAAATTCATATAAGTATTTGGTTTCTTTATGCCCTTAGATACTCCATTAACAAAAATTTCAACTTCATCACAGTTGCTTGCAACAGTTATATTTGATGGAACATTTGGTGTCCAATAATTTGCTATATATACCATACTTCCATATAAATCTCTATTATTTTGAGATTTATAAAACGCAGCTACTGGCTTTGGATTTCTAAAAAGATCATATGTGCCATGATATCTTATATTATTGCTACTAACACTATCACTTATAGGGGTATTATAATCAAATGCACACCATCCTAATGCTCCTGATACATCGCTTCTTCCATAAGATTCATTTTGAACGCTAGCATGTCTTGTAAAGTTTTGTAAGAGTCTACTTTCCTCATCAAATGATCTTATTGGGAAAATATGACCTTCATATTCTGTAACAAGCCAAGGTAATACCCTAGGAGCCTTTATTCCTCCTGTAAAATCATTAAATCCAAATAAATCCTCTAAAAATGTACTTAAATAATTTGAAGTAAACCTTGATCCTGTAGTTGCTCTACTTGGATCTAGTCCTCTTGCAACTTCATTTGTTTTTTTATAAAAAGTATTGTCATCTATAGATTCATTAACCCGTACTCCCCAAGTTACTATACTTGGATGGTTTCTATCTCTTAAAATCATTTCTTTTATGTTATTAATAAATACTTCTTTCCAATCAGACATTCCTATATTTCCCCAGCTTGGAGCCTCCTCTAATACTAATAATCCAATCTCATCACATCTATTCAAAAATTCTGGATCTTGAACATAGTGAGAACATCTTATCATATTGCATCCTAAATCATACTTAAGAATATCCGCATCTTTTCTTTGTAACCTATTTGCAGCAGCTCGTCCTATATAAGGAAATGTCTCATGTCTATCTAATCCTCTCAACTTTAAGTATTGATTATTTATATAAAATTTGCCATCTTTACTACTAAACTCAATCCATCTAAGACCTATTGGCGTTATATATTCATCTACGTTTTCATCATTATAAATTACTTGCGTATAAGCTTTATACATATACGAGCTATCTGGATGCCAAAGATCGGGATTTACTATTCTAGTAGTCTGAGAGTTGAATTCATAAGACCCATTAGCTGGAACATCTCCAACTGTTTCTGCAATAGCCACAAGATTATTATCTTTATCTACTATATTTGTTTTAACTTTGCAGTTTACTAAACTATCACTTGTATTAATTACATTTGTCTTAGTCAAAACTACTACACTTTTTGTATTATTGTAATCAATTGGAGATGTAACTAGGTATGTTCTATCTACATATAAAGGATTTGTAATTATTAAATTCACATCTCTTGCGATACCACCAAATAAATAATAGTCCACTAAGAAATTTTCTGGTGGAATATCTTTTCTTTCAGTAGAATCAACTTTAACAGCGATAACGTTATCAGCATCTCCAAAGTTTATATAATCTGTTATATCAACTTTGAAGGATGTATATGCTCCCTTATGATCTGTAACAAATTTACCATTAACATATATCTGTGAAAATGTACCTACTCCCTCAAATTCAACAATAACTCTGCTATTTTTATAATCTAAAGGCAAACTAAAATGCCTTCTATACCAAGATATAAATTGAAATTGACTGCTATCAATATTTTCTCTAGTTGTTAAAATTTTATTTGCATGAGGTATGTTTACTTTAGTAAATCTGCTTTCATTTAAAGTAATGTCCATACCATTTGATATATCTTCACTACTATATAACCAGTCAGTATTAAAATTCATGTTCTTTCTTTCTGTATTACTTGGTGTAAAAGTATTAGAAACATATGGCTCCCCAAGAGCTTCCTTTCCAAATACTTTAAAATCATAAAAACTGGCCCAGATTCCACTTTCTGTTTCTGTAACTGTAATCTTCACAAACTTAACATTATCTATAACAAAATCATCCTTTTGTATTTGATTTTTATTAGTATTATCTGTTTTATTTATTACTGTAGTCCAATTTTTATCATCGCTTGATACTTCTATTTTGTACTTGTAAATTTTATTATCTTTTTCCCAAGTAACCTCTGAACCAGTAATTGAATAAAATCCATCTAAATCTACTTTCCACCAATGTCCCCACGCTCCATCATTAGCACACCATTTTGTGGATAAACTACTATCATTACCCTTATCAGGGTTGTTTCCATATATGGCTTGCCAACTATCTGCCGTTGCGACTTTCATCAAAGCTATATTGGTAGTATCTGCTGCAAAGACTACTTTCATACCTGGGTTATAGTTTGTTAATGCAAGTAATATCATCATAGCGAAACAAATAAATAGAAATTTAAGTTTTTTCATAAAATATTCCTTATACTCATTAAAGTTATTACAAAATATTTTATTATTATTCAGCCATTTTTGTGTCATATTTTTTACTAATTTTAAATAAAATATATACCTTAATAGCTAATTCATCTATGCAGACTCAATTTTAGTTGTTTCTCTACGAATTGACTTAGTAAACGCAATGAATCGTTAGCTAGTATCATGCAATCAATATTTATTAGTACGATAGCTTCTTTAATTATTTTTATTAGGGATTATTTAAATTACTATTTAAATAGAAGGAATATATGTTATTATTTACATATAACCTAAAAAATGGATTTATTTTTAGTTATAATGCTTTAGGAATACCACTTCCACATTCAATTACATCTATTATTTTATTTTGTATATCTATTTTAATTGGATATAAAAATAGAGAAAATCATTATGGAAAAGCAGGAATGGCTTTATCTACAATTTTTCTAGGTTTCATTGCTATATCATCACTAATTTAATATAGTATCGTACAAGATTTATATAGAGTGTTTCTTTAAAGTGAATAAATAATTTTTTATAGACTAGATGCAAAGGTATCAATTAAGATAGAGGTCAATTTAAAATCATATAGAATAATTGCATTGGTTTACTATAAAGATACTTTAAAATATTAATTAATACTAGGGGGAATGTGCTATGTCAAAAGAAAAATTATTACCTATTTCTATTTTTTGTTTATCACTTTCAATTATTATTAGTGCTTCAATAATATCTAATGGTATGCAAAATAATGGACGATTCATTGGAGAGGGGATAAGCCAAGGATTATTTAATATTACTAATACAATTAGTCAAGAAAATAATAACTTAGATTCAAAAGATAGTTTATCATTAGATGAGGCATCACAATACTTGGGTATAAGCCAGGAAAGATTAACTCAAGTAATTATTAAAGATGAATCGATACCATGTGTGCAAATATCTGGACAATTTATATTTAGTAAAAAAGCATTAGATAAATGGGTTGAAACATCAAGATTTAAGATGTAATTCAAATAAAATAGTGAAAGCACATGATAAAACCAGATACAATAATGCCTTAAGTATTAATGCTTTTAGAATTTCTACATCTACAAAATATATATGTTGTGATTGTGGATATTTTGTAGAGGACTTTGATAGTTAAAAGGATAGAGAAGTTATTTATAATTAATTTAAGGATAAAATGTAGAAGCTGATTTTGGATTTACATGGATTATCTAAGACTAGAATTTGTATTATTGATACGCATTTTATTTAGAGTTAAGCTATTTATTAAAAATAAGTTATATATATTCTAATTAATCATGATTTAAGGGGGCGGGAAGAAGATATGATGTCAATAATATATAAAAACCCAGTTGTTTCAGCAGTAGCTATAAATATAGTTACTTTAATTTTGTTAATATATTCAGTTAGTGAAAGAATATCATTGTTTTTTATGTTACCAATGCTTACTGGTGTTTTAAATAGACGAATTGTTGATAATAGCCATAATATTGATAGAAGAAAGAAAATTATAATTTTTTCTAGTTTTGTATTAATACTGCTTATTTATTTAGCATATGCTCAGTGTGTGTATATTATTTAAATATAAATAAATTGCTAAAAGAGTATCTATAGATACTTCAATTATTTTAAGCCTAAGTATTATAGAATTTATTATATTAACATGTTACATTCAAAAAAATTCAATATTTCGAACAGTAGGATTTTTAAAAGATGGAATAGGAAAGCAACTTGTTAAGATTCTAATTAAATAAAATAAGTAATTATTTTTAGAAAGGTGATTTTTAATGAGAAAAAAATACTTTATTTTTATTGCAATTGCTTTTAGTCTTTTTATTACTGGTTGTAGTAATAAAAGCTTAAATGCTGAAGATTATCTTAATAGTGGAACATTAATTGATTCAAAGGCAAAATATATTATGCCAGAGTTAGAGGATTTACCCGAATATAAGAATATAGAATACAAATATACACATAAATCTATGTTAATATTTGAATCTCATTCAGTTGCCCTTATTGTGAGCTATGATGATAATACATTTGAGAGTGAAAAAGAGAAATTAAATGAACAATATACTTTTTTAGGTGAAAAAATCAAGTCCGAATTTGATAAAAGTAAATACTACATTCCTGAATATGAGTTTTCAGTAGAGAGGTATACATTTAGAGTTATAGGCAAAGATTGTGCTCCTAATACGAAATATCCTAAGTCCTTTGGTATGATAGGAATATCTGAAGAGAAAAAAAGTATAGCATATTTGTATTTTTATGATGAAGATTTAGATTATATAGGAGATGAAAATGAAAAAGAACCTATGGCTAAATTCGTTAAGGAGTATTTTAAATATGATTTTTAATTTTATATTCTAAATACTATAAGCATTATCTTATTACCAAAAGAATTATTTATTGTAAGGTAAAAAATATGAAATTAATAATTTCTGTGGTTATATGATGAATGAGATAAATTAGTATAGTGATTTATGAAAATAAATTTACTATAAGAGCAGCAGGGGGTAGGAATACAATAACTATAGATTTTAATGAATAATAGGGAGAAAATATCTTTAGAAATTGAATAATAATATGTATATGATATAATTTATATAATATATTTTATGAATGCGAGATGGATAAAAATGAATTATAAAGAACTACAGCCTGATTGTGAAAAGTGCTTTGGACTATGTTGTGTTGCGCTATATTTTTCATCTATGGATGGATTTCCGGCTAATAAAGATGCAGGTAAGCCTTGTATTAATTTAAAAGGTGATTTTAAATGTAAAGTTCATGAAGATCTTAATAAGAAAGGACTAAAAGGTTGTATAGCATATGATTGCATTGGTGCAGGTCAAAAGGTAGCCCAAGTCACTTATTCTGGACATGACTGGAAGGAAAATCCTGAGTCTTCAAAGCAAATGTTTGATGTTTTTATTATTATGAAGCAATTTCATGAAATGCTTTGGTATCTTAATGAAGCTGTTAGGTTACAATACAATAGCAGTATTAATAAAGACAAGCTGATTGAAAAGATAGATGAAATAGAAAATCTAACTCATTTAGAGGCAGAATCAATTATAAATTTGGATTTAACATCCATTAGAGTAGGAGTTAATTCTTTACTTCTACAAACTAGTGAATTTTTGAGGAAAAAAGTTAATAATGATAAGAATTCTTTAAAAGGAAGGAAAGCAATAGGTGGGGGCTTAAATCTTATGGGTGCAGATCTTAGAAAAAAAGACCTAAGAGGTGCAAATTTAAGTGGAGCTTTTCTAATTGCAGCAAATTTAAGAGGCGTAGATTTAAGTTGGGCAGATTTAATTGGTTCTGATTTAAGGGATTCGGATTTAAGTGGAGCAAATTTAATTAACAGCATTTTCTTAACTCAAGCTCAAATTAATAGTGCTAAAGGTGATGTTAATACAAGATTACCTAAATCACTAATTAAACCAGATCACTGGTTAAAATGATTAAGTAATCAAAAATAAAAAGTATATTCAACTATATAGTTTATATTATAAATGAATATTAATCATAGAAAGAATACAAAAGTAAAGGATAAAATTAATAATAGAAAATATCGTATTATTCAAATAGAGTATACGATATTTTTTATTTAAGAATATTAATGGGAGAAGTTTATGGTAATTAAGGATAAAATAATTGAAGGTAAAAATTTAACATGGATACTTCGTTGTCCAACAAAAGCAGATGCTGAGGAATTATTTAACCTAAGAGTTAAAATAGATGGAGAAACAGAAAACCTTGATAGGGAGCCAGGGGAAGGATTGTTAACTCCAGAAGATTTTGAAAGAATAATTTATGAGGACACTGTATCAGAAACAAATTTATTTTTAATAGCAGAGGTAAACGGAAAGATAGTAGGATTTACACGTTGTGAAGGAAATAAACTAAGTAGATTTAGACATAAAGCAGAGTTTGGAATATGTATATTAAAAGAATACTGGGGATATGGGATTGGTAAAGTACTGCTAGAAAATATTTTGATATGAGCAAATACTGTAGAAATTAAAAAAATTTCATTAACTGTTGTAGAAATAAATAAAAAAGCAATTGAATTATATAAAAGATATAGATTTGTAGAAGAAGGATTATTAATAAATGATCGTATTCATAAAGATGGAAATTATTATAATACGGTTATAATGGGAAAGTTTTTAGATAAAAATAATGACTGATAAATACGGACATCATTTTATTATACATAATCTAATTATATTATGAAATGGATAAAAGCTATTATATCTTAAAATTAAATAACCATATATTTACAAAGTGTGTTATGATTAATGATAGTAAGATATTGTAAAGTAAAATTCAGTTAGATTATTAAGGAGTGTTATATGAAATTCCAATTAGCTTTATTGGCTGTAAAAGATGTTGAAGTATCGAAGAGGTTTTATTGTGAATTATTTGAACAAACTGTTACTTTTGACTTTGGTAGAAATGTGACATTTAGTGGGGGATTTGCTATACAAGAAGATTTTCATTGGCTAACAGATATACGAAAAGAATCTATACGTAAAAAGTCTAACAATATGGAGTTGTATTTTGAGGTTGATGATTTTGATACTTTTGTTAGGAAGTTAGAGTCGTACACTAATATTGAGTATGTTCATAAAACTAAAATGCATGAATGGAAGCAACGGGTTATTAGAATTTATGATCCTGATTACCATATGATTGAAATTGGTGAATCTATGGCTATTATTGCAAAAAGATATTTATCAGAAGGATATTCTGTTGAAGAAACATCTGCAATAATTCAGCATCCTATAGATTTTGTGAAGTCCTGCATGTAAAGAATCACTATAATTTCCTGATTTAATAATCAATAATCTTAATATATTTAGAAATAATTAATTTTTATGAGATGAAATTATGATTATTTATTAAGTTATCAAGTTATTAAATAAAGGAATATTTACTGATGATACTTAGCTAAGATTAGGATTTATTTTGCTTATATGCATTTTATCTAAAGTTAATTTATTTCGTAAAAATAAGTGATGCAGCCTGTATGTATTGAGCAAATTTAATATACTATGAATAATTATATTCTAATATTGACATTGCTAATTACAAAATTAAGGAGGGGAACTTATTGAAAAATAATGAAGTTAAATTAATAAATGTATGTCCAGTTTTTATATCTGAAGATGTACAAAAAACTGTAGATTTCTATGCTGAAAAATTGGGATTTAAATTTGCAGCACATTATGATAAGAGTGATAATTTTGCAACGATATATAGAGATTCTATTGAGTTTGTAATTGTACAATCGAAGTTTGGGCAAATACAATCAAATACTAAAAGATATGGTGCGGGTTATGATGCTTATATTGATACTGACACAGTTGGTGGAGTTGATATAATTTATGAAGAGTTTGTTTCCAAAGGTGTTCATATAGTATCAAAACCACATAAAACAGATTATGGTAGTTATGAATTTGTTATTGAAGATATTGATAAAAGATTGATTGGAATAGGACTTATTTATAGCAATCAAACATACTTTAAAAACTCAAATTATTTAGATTAATGCATTGATTTAAAATTCATCCTATTCTTATGATGTGAATTATTATAGATAAAAAATAGATTTAAATATTCATTGCATATGCTATTTTGATAATACTCGTCTTAATAGCATTTTTTTATAATTTCTTAATTTAGACATATCGTGTTTTTTGGAATATATTCCAATAAAGATTAATGTAAAGCCTAATCCTACACCTAATCCTTTTATAAATTCTGGAAATAAATTAAAGCAATTTGATAGCAAGAAAATAACATAAAATAGCAATCCCCAATTTGTATAATTATTTAACTTTTTCATATACATCATCACCTCCACTATTCTAATATATATTATATACAAAAATTATAAATTTAACTATTATATTGAAATAATATATGAATATAATGCTATAATTAGTATATATTTTAATTTTCACAAGTTTTAAATGTATTATAAGTTTATAGGAATCATATTTCGAAAAGGTCAGTAATTTTATTTCTAGATTTCAATAACATTAATATTATTAAAAATATAAGGGAAAAGTATGACCCACTTGCAAATTGTATTGACCCACATATCACCACTGTTTTCCCGTTTGAAAGTGATATATATATTAATGAATTAAAAGAACATTTTAATGAGGCTTTGAAAGATGTAAAGAAGTTTAGTGTTTCTTTGAAGGACTTACTATATAAATTATTTTTTTATGAAAGAGGAAGAGTAAATATAAATATGGGGAGGGGCTTTGTTTGGTTAATATAAATAATAAAGTATTAGATCAGCATATTATTCTTAAAAAGTATATAAATGAAAAGGAACATAGAGAAATAAAAGAGTTAGAAGATATTTGTATAAAAGAAGATAAAGTAAATTTGAAGTTAGAGTTAGAGTATAGAACACAAATTTATAAAGATTATGAAAAATCATTAAATGATGTAAATGAATTTTTATATTATATTAATGATGATTTAATAGGATATATAGGAATTTCAAGCTTTGGAGCAAATGTTGCTGAAATAAATGGAATAGTTCATCCTAGCTTTAGAAGAAGAGGTATATTTGCAAAACTTATTAAACTAGTTATTGATGAATGTAAGAAAAGAAATTTTAATGAGATATTATTACTTTGTGATGATAAGTCAACTTCAGCAATAGAATTTATAAAAAATACAGAAGCTATTTATTCCTTTTCTGAATGTAGAATGAAGTGCTTAAACTATGATATACGGGAAAATAATAAAGATATTTCTTTAGTGAAGTGTAAAAATGAAGATATAGATCAAGTTGAAAATTTAAATAAGGTTTTCTTTGGATATGTAAGTAGTGAATTAATATTACCAGAAGATGAAGAAAAGAATAATACTATTACTTATTTAATCCAATTATATAAGAAAACTATTGGTAAAATAAAAGTAAGTAAGGATAAAAATACGGCCTTCATAAGTGGATTTGGAATTATTCCAGAATTAAGGGGTAAGGGGTATGGAAGACAAACCTTGATGGAAGTTTTGAGTAATTTAAATAAAGAATGTATATATGATGTTGAGTTAGATGTAGAAGTTAAAAATAAAAATGCTCTAAATTTATATAAATCCTGTGGCTTTAAAGAAGAATCAGTGATGAATTATTATAAAGTAAATATTTAACAATATATATTATTAGAAAGATTTAAGCAATATTATTATATTTATGGTATAATTAATATACAACAGGTAGTTCCTAAAAGTTTTTAGCTGTAGGGGCTACTTTTTTTAGTATAAAGTAAATATATAAGGAGGGAAATTTATGTTTGAAATAAATGATTATGTTGTATATGGTTCAAACGGTGTTTGCAAAATTATAGACATAGAAAAGGTTTCTTCAAGAAATGAAGAGTTAGAATATTATATTTTATCTCCAGTTTATAATAATAAAATGACTATTAAAATTCCTGTAAATAATAAGAAAATTTTAATGAGAGAACTCCTAACAAAAAGTGAAGTAATGAATTTAATAGAAGGAATTTCTAAAAATGAGACTATTGATATAGAGGATACAAGAAGGAGAAACGAAGAGTTTAAATCTATTATTAAAAGTGGAAATAATGAAGAAATTATAAAGGTTATTAACTCTATAAAAATAGAAGAAAATGAAAAAAATTTATTAGGTAAAAAACTTAATAAAACTGATGAAGATATTATGATTAGTGCAAGAAAGCATTTATATGAGGAATTAGCAATAGTTTTAGATATTGATGTTGATGAAGTTCAAGAATATATTAAAAATAATATCTAATATCATTAATAAATCTAGAAATACAAATGTCTATAATACATATCTAAATATAGTATTAAAAGAGAGGTAGTTACTAAATCTATTAGCTTTAGTAACTACTTTTTTTAGCTCAATTAGCCTTTTGATTTTTAATAACAACTTCGGTTACAGCTAAATATTTTCTTGGTTTAATATTATCAATGATAATATCCGCGATATCATTAGGGTCCATTAATTTCTTGGCTTGTTCCTCTGAAAATACACCATCCCAAAACTCAGTTTTCATACCGCCCATGTATACAGCCAATACATTAATAGAAGTTTTTTTCAATTCTAGGGATAGACTCTCTGTAAATCCCCTTACACCAAATTTACTTGCACAATAAACGGATTCTGTTATTTTTCCTTCTTTACCAGCTGTAGAAACAATATTTACAATTGTTCCTTCATTATGTTTTCTCATCCCTTTTAACACTTCTTGAGTACAAAAAATTGTTCCTTTTAAATTAATATCAATCATTTGGTGGATTGAATCTTCACTCAAGTTCTCTGCATAATCAAAAAATCCAACGCCAGCGTTATTAATAAGTAAATGAATTGATCCAAAATCATCTTGTATAGATTGAATTACTTGAGATACCATTTGTTTTGAAGTAACATCTACTTCATAAATAGAATAACTGTTAGTTAAAAATTTTGCTGTTTGTTCAAGCTTTGATTTAGTCCGACCGAGTAAACATACGTGATAGTCTAAACTGGAATATTTTTTGGCTAATGCAGCACCTAATCCACTGCCAGCACCTGTTATAACTACAATATTTTTGCTCATATTTATAATCCTTTCTTATAGAGAATAACTTTTTTCATTATAATAACCCATTTAAATGATAGAATCAATATGTTTATACTAAGTCTCAGTTATATCAAACTTATTAGTGAAGACCAATTTTACAAAGAAAAAATAGCTAGTTATGAAATTATTGAATTTATTCCTACAAAATATGCAGCTAGTTTCAAAGCTTTTATTTAATAACAATGAAAAATCCCTAAAGAGATTCCTTTATTTTATGTTTAATAGTAATTTTAAAAACGTAATAATTTATATATAATTGGTATAATTGATGAAATTTTTGGAATTTAATAGAAAAATAATTATAAGATATAGTAAAATAAAATTATAATGGAGGTAGCATTAATGAATATTCGTAAAGTAAAAATTGAAGATGCAGATAATTTGTTAAATATGTTATTAGCTTTAGATAAAGAAACAAAATATATGATGCTTGAACCAGGTGAGAGGCCTAATGATGTCAGTAGAATACATGGAATGATAAAACAATGTACTGAAGGTAGTAATTTACTTTTAGTTGCAACAGAAGATAATAATATTATTGGATTCATTTCTGCTCAAAGGGGAGTGCCAAGAAGAATTAAACATACAGCTTATATTGTTGTTGGTATTCGTGAGGCTTTTCGTGGTAAAGGAATTGGCAAGAAACTATTTTCAGAATTAGATGTATGGGCAAAAGACAACTCTGTTACAAGACTTGAGTTAACAGTAATGTATCCTAATACTATTGCAAAACATCTATATGAGAAAAATGGTTTTAATGTAGAAGGAATTAAAAAGAATTCTATGATAGTTGATGGAAAGTATGTAGATGAATATTATATGGCTAAATTATATTAGTTTACAGATAATAAAGAATATAATCCTAATATAGTGTATATGTAATTTGGAAAGGAGGGTCTATGAAAATAAATAAAATAGAAAAGTTTGAAAAAATCTTTAATAAATTTACAAGCCTAAAAAAAATTCATGAAAGTGTGCTATTTATTGAAAATACAAGTGGTGACTTTTCATTTAGTAAGAGTTATGGTGGAAAAGAGTTAGATTCTCCACTTTTAATGGCTAGCATTACAAAATTATTTACAACTACTTGTATTTTAGTATTACAAGAACAAGGTAAGCTATCATTTGATGATAAGATTACAAAGTATTTTAACAATTCTATGTTAAGGGGATTACATGTCTATTATGGGAAAGAATACTCTTTTGATCTTACATTATCAGATTTAATGTTCCAAACAAGCGGTTTGCCAGATATATTTGAAGAGGGAAAAGCATCCACGAAGAATAAAATAGTAAAAAAGGATTTCTGTATTACATTTGAAGAAACTGTAGAGTGTATAAAGAAAGTAAAACCACACTTTGCACCAAGAACAAAGAGAAAAGCTTATTACTCTGATATAAATTTTGATATGTTAGGTAAAATTGTCGAAAGGGTAAATGGTACTACGCTAATGGAAGCATATGAGCAATTTATATTTTTCCCTTTGGGACTAAAGAAAACATATCTTATAGAAAATGAAGATAATGTTGTGCCTAACATTTATTATAAAAACACAGTATTGAAACGTCCTAAATACCTTTCTTGTTGTGGATCAAGTGGGGGAGGTGTTACTACTGCTAGTGAAATGATGATATTTATCAAAGCATTCTTTGGAGGAAAATTATTTAGCAAAGCTATTTTTGGCAAGTTATCAATATATAGAAAGCTACAATTTTTAATGGGACCAATTAGATACGGAGGCGGATATATGCAAGTTCCTTTGAGTGGCGTAGTGACGCTCTTTTCAGGTGAAGGTGAGTTAGTTGGTCATACAGGATCAACAGGTTCATTTGCTTTTTATTATCCTCAAAAGGATTTGTTTTTTGTAGGTGACTTAAATCAAATGGGAGGTCCGTCATTACCTATTAGAATATCAATGCAACTTGCAATGGCAGCAAAATAAGAATTAATTATTTTAAAAATAAATTTTAAGTAAAAATTAAGAAGTTTTTAAGGTTAAGTGAAGATTAATGATATAAAATATTTATAAAGCAAAGAAATTAAGGTGACTACATTGTATTAAAATCCTCTTAAAGGATAAGTATATTTAATATATGGTTAAATAGAATTATTTAAAGTTAATAAAGATTAAAAGTATTAATTTTAGGTTTTTATAATAAGGAGTTAAAGCGATAGATGGATAGAAATTTAGAAACTCAGGATGAATCAGTGAATAATGACAAACTAGGGGCAAAAGTTGTAGGTTTAACCGAAGGAGAAGTACAGGAAAGAATTAAAAAAGGACAGGTAAATATACTTCCTAAAGCACCCTCAAGGACAATAGGACAAATAATAAGGGCAAACTTATTTACTCTTTTTAATGCTATAAATGCAGTGCTGGCAGTAATTGTAATAACTGCAGGTTCTCCTAAAAATGCACTTTTTGCAGGAGTTATAATAAGTAATACTTTATTAGGAATAATACAAGAACTTAGGGCAAAGTCTATACTAGAAAAGCTCTCTGTACTTAATATGTCTAAGGTTAAGGTTATTAGGAATGGAGAGGCTAAGGAGATATATGTAGAAGAACTAGTTTTAGATGATGTAATGATTTTAACTCCAGGAAATCAAATAGTAGCAGATGGAATAGTGCTTAAAGATAGTGAATTTGAAGTAGATGAATCACTATTAACTGGAGAAGCAGATTCTGTTGGGAAAAAAGAAAATAGTAATCTTCTATCAGGAAGCTTTGTAGTAGCAGGAGAGGGTTATGCTAAAGTAAGCAATGTAGGAGCCAATACATATGCCGCAAAACTTGCGGATGAGGCAAGAAAATTTAAATTGATTAATTCAGAGCTTCAAGGAGCCACAAATAAAATATTAAAAATAATAATGTGGTTAATAATTCCAATAGGAGGATTGTTGGTAACAACGCAAATTCTTTTTAGTGAGAGAAGCTGGCAGGAAGCAGTAATAGGGACTACAGCTGGAATAGTTGGAATGGTTCCAGAAGGAATGGTATTATTAACAAGCTTAACTTTTGTTGTAGGCGTAGTTAGATTATCCAAGTGGAAAACTCTTGTTCAAGAACTGCCAGCTACAGAGGTTTTAGCTAGAGTTGATGTACTTTGTTTGGATAAAACGGGGACTATAACAGAGGGAGCTTTAAAGTTAATTGATGTTGTGGCCTTAGGTGAAAGAGGTAAGGAAGATATAGACGAGGTATTATCAGCTATAGTTCATGCATTTCCTCACACAAATCCAACTCAACATGCAATTTTAGAAAGATATAGCACTTCATCAAACTTAAATATATTAAAAAAGGTACCTTTTTCATCAGCTAGAAAATGGAGTGGAATAACCATTGAAGATAAAGGAAATTGGGTATTAGGGGCTCCAGAAATGATTTTAGGAGATTCATACGAAGATATAAGAGAACAGGTTGAGGAAGAAGCAGTAAAAGGAAGAAGAGTATTATTATTAGCTAACTTTAATGGAGAAGAATTAAGTGAAAAGTTACCTAATAATATGGAGAAAGGAGCTCTTATACTAATAGAGGATATAATTAGAGAAGAAGCTCCAAAAACATTAGAGTATTTTAGAAAAGAAGGAGTTACTTTAAAGATAATTTCTGGAGATAATCCAGTTACAGTTGCTGCAGTAGCAGAGAGAGCTGGAGTCTTAGGAGCTAAAAATTATGTTGATGCTAGAACTTTGCCAGATGACAAAGAGGAATTAGCTAAGGTGGTTGAGGAAAATACTGTATTTGGAAGGGTTACTCCTCATCAGAAGAAAGAGTTAGTTAAAGCCCTTCAGTCAAAGGGGCATACAGTTGCAATGACTGGAGATGGGGTTAATGATGTATTAGCATTAAAGGAGTCAGATTGTGGTATAGCCATGGCATCAGGTAGTGATGCAACAAGGGCAGTAGCTCAATTAGTTTTGCTTGATTCTAACTTTAGTGCTTTACCTGAAGTAGTGTCAGAGGGAAGAAAGATGATAAATAACATTGAAAAAGTATCAGAGTTGTATTTAACTAAGGCAATGAATTTTATAATCCTATCCACTATATTTGCAATAGCACTTCTTCCTTACCCTATAATGCCAATACAACTAACTCTTATAGGATCTATTTCCATAGGAATTCCTTCTTTCTTTTTAGCATTAGGACCTAATAAGGATAGAGTGGAAAAAGGATTTTTAAAGAGAATATTACAAGTTTCCATTCCTAATGGAGTGGTAATAGCATTAAGTACAGTAACCATATTTATTCTTACATATACTGCAGGCCTTTCATTAGAGGAATGCAGAACATTATCTGTAATAGTGGCAGGTGGAATAGGTCTTGTAGTATTAGCTAGAGTAGCTTATCCTTTAAATATTTGGAGACTAACTCTAGTGGTAAGTATGATAGGCATTTTCATGATAAGTTTTATAATTCCTTTAGCAAGAAACGTATTCATATTTACTCCTTTAAGTGGTGTATTTATGTTTATAGCATTATTTTTAGTAGTATTATCTTGGCCACTGATAACTTTAATTACGGGAATAGTGAAGAAGATAGGAGATAAAAGATATTAGTAATTTAAATAAGCAATAAATTAATTTCAATTTATTTGAGATAGTCATATAATTTAGTAGAATGATATATAATAATTTTATGGGGGTTAGTAAAATGAATAAAAGATTTCAGTTTGTAATGCTATTATTTTCAGCATTGGGTTACTTGATTTTATCTTTAAGTCATATATTAAAGAGTTCATTATCAGATTTTACATTTGGCTTCTGTGAAGGAATTTCTTTTGTATTTATAATCGTTTGGGGTATATATATGTGCTATTGTTTAATGAAAAAGAAAAATCCATATAGATTTAATTAAAGATAATTAAGTTCTAATTAAAATAAGGTAGTCAATATTGACTACCTTATTTGGTTTTACCAATCAAGATTTTAATCTAATAGAGTCTTAAAATTAAGCTAGAATTAAGGTAACCTAAAATTTACATTAAGGTTAGCAACTTATAATTAACTCATAAAGTTGAAGAGGAGAGTAATTATGAGTCAATATATTGTTAAAACAGAAAATTTAGTTAAAAAATTTAATAATGCAAATAGCGTTGATAATGTAAATTTAAAGGTTAGAGAAGGAGAGGTTTATGGGTTTTTAGGACCAAATGGTGCAGGAAAATCTACAACAATAAAAATGATACTAGGGCTAGTAAAGCCTACTAGTGGAGAAATTAGTGTTTTTGGAAAATCAATAAGAAATAATAGAGAAGAAATATTAAAGGATATAGGAGCTTTAGTTGAAAGCCCATCATATTATGGTCATTTAACAGCTTATGAAAATCTAGATATATTAAGAAGAGTATTAAAAGTAAATAAAGAAGAAATAGAAAAGAAGTTAAAGCTAGTGAATTTATGGGATGCTAGAAATAAGAAAGTTAGAGAGTTTTCACTAGGTATGAAGCAAAGGTTAGGAATAGCACAAGCTCTTATGGGAAATCCAAAGCTTTTAATATTAGACGAGCCTACAAATGGTCTAGATCCAGCTGGAATTATAGAAATAAGAAATTTAATAAAATACTTAGCTAAAGAAAAAAATATTACTATAATAATTTCTAGTCATATATTAAGTGAAATTGAATTAGTTGCTACTGAAGTTGCTGTAATAAATAAAGGAAAGTTACTATATCAAGGCTCTTTAAATAATTTAAAGAAAAATTCAACTAATGAAGTATTAATAGGTATAGAAAATGATGAGGAAAATGACTTAGTATGTAAGCTATTAGTTTCAAGAGGTTATAGAGTTAATGAAGAAAGTGGTAAGTTAAAGGTTAAAGGAAATAATGTATCTGCATCTACAATTTGCAAAGAACTTGTTATGGCAGGATATGCATTGAATTATTTATCAGAAGAAAAAAGCTCTTTGGAAGAAATATTCTTAGGATTAACTAAGGAGGGTGAAGCATGCTAATAAGTTTAATAAAAAACGAATTTGCTAAGGAAAAAAGAAATCTAGTTATTTTATTTGTACTAGCTATTCCTTTAGGAGTATCTGTGCTTTTAGGTGTAGATTTATTAATAAGATATGAAAGTTGGCTATTACCAAAAGCAATTGAAAATGGCTTAACATCATGGCAAGTTTTAATAAAGGAGCAAAGAATGTTATATTTTAATGACTTTATGCCTATATTTGCAGCGTTGATTTTAGCAACAGTATTTGAAAGTGAATATAAAAATAATTCTTGGACATTTTTATTAACTCAACCAATAAAGAGAACAAATATTTTACTATCAAAATATATAGTAGCAAGTTTTTATTCTATAGTAATGTTATTATTAAATATTTTCTCTTTAATAGCAGTAGGTAAAATATTTAAGTTTCAAGAGCCTATACCTTGGAGATTTTTTATAGTTATGTTTGCTATACAGTTAATAGCATCATTAGTAATAATGGTTATACATTTATTCTTAAATATAAAAAATAAGAACTTACTTGTATCCTTAGGTATAGCTGCAGTGTTAAGTATTGTTTCTTCAAATTTATACTATAGTGAAAACTTTATTAAAAATATTAATCCTTATGGTTTTTCATTACTTTCAATAACTCAAGGTAGAGATGAAATAACTTTAGTTTTAATTATATCAGCAGTTATAATTTTTATAGGTTCCTTATTAATAAAAAGATATTTTAATAATAAGGAAGTTTATTAGGTGGAGGTATAGAAATGGAATTATTAAAAGTAGAATTATTAAAAATTAAAAAGAGCTCATTATTATTTATGGCGTTACTTCTTCCAATACCAATAATATTAATAGTTGTAAAGCAAGCACAAAACTTAAGCTCTGTAGGTGGACTAAATCCTTCAGAAGCAATATTAGTATTTTCATCAGTTGCTTATTTGTCACTACTTTTACCACTACTAAATATATATACAGCATGTGTAATAACAAAGGTTGAAAATGACAATAGTGGCTGGAAACAGTTAATGCTTTTACCTATTAAGAAAAGTAGTATTTATTTCTCTAAGTACAGGGTAATGATAATTACTTTAATTACTTCATTATTATCATATATTGTTTGCACAACCTTAGGAGGATTCTATATAAGCAAAAGCGTAAGCTTTAATTTAAATATATTATCTTATGGAGTACAAATTTTTATTACAACATTACCAATAATAATTTTACTATTTATAATTGGTAGAAACTTTTCAAGTATAATACCAGTAATATCTGCTGGAGTTATTATGCTAATTACAAATATATTTATTGCACAAAGTAGCTTTTGGGTTTATGCTCCATGGACATATTCCATGATGGTAGTTGGAGGTAACATAACAAATTCACAAAGATATATAATATTAGGTGCTTCTATACTATTATCTTTAGCAATGTTCTCTTTAGATTTTATAAGTTTTACAAAATCAGATATAAAATAAAGTCTAATTATGGTAAAATACAACTAATGATAAGGGGGCTGAACTATCGTGGCTATAGATGAAATATTAGACAAAAAAATAATGCTAGTAGATGACGAAAGAGAATTATTATCATTATTAAAAGAAGTATTTATCAAAGAAGGATTTAAGGAAATATATGAGGCTGATAATGGAATAGATGCAATTTTATTAGCTAAAGAAACAAATCCAGATATAATAATTTTAGATGTTAATTTACCTGATATAGATGGATACAAAGTTTGTGATAGAATTAGAAAATTTTCAATGTGTCCAATAATTTTTTTAACAGCAAAGGGTGAGGATGAAGAAAAAATTAAAGGGTTAGAAGCTGGTGGAGATGACTATGTAACTAAGCCATTTAATATTAAAGAAGTTGTACTTAGAGTAAAATCACAGTTAAAAAGAGGAAATATCATCAGTGAAACAAAAAAAGAAAAGATATATGTATTTGGCGATATATCTATAAACGAAGATACAGGAGAAGTAAAAAAGCGAGGAGAAAATATATCACTAACTGCAAAGGAATATTCACTAATTTTATATCTTGCAAAAAATAAGAACAAAGTATTTAGTAAAAGTTCACTATGTGAGGAAATTTGGGGATATGATTATGATGGTTATGATAACACCATTATGGTTCATATAAGACATTTAAGAGAAAAGCTAGAAGATAATCCAAGTGATCCAAAGCATATAAAAACATTAAAGGGGATTGGCTATAAGCTAGTTGATTAATATGAAAGTAAAATTAACGATAAAATTACTAATATCTATGGTATTAGTTTATTATATAACTATGACAGTTTATATAGTGCTAAATTTAGTAATATATAATAGTAATATAACATTTGGAGAAAAACTATTTAGCGTATCATTTAGACCTTCAGAGTTTGTAGAAACATATATAGAAGATTTAGAGAGAGATAATGAATTTAATTTAGATGATAAAAATATTGATACATTAATAGAAAATAATATTTGGATACAAGTTTTAAACAAAGAAAATAATGAAGTATATGAAGTAAATAAACCAGAAAATGTACCAAGTAGCTATTTAACAGCAGATTTAATAGAATTTATACAAAACCCATGGGAAAGTAAGGCACCTACTACTATATCAACAAGTAATATAGTTAGTGGAAATGAAAGCTATACATTATTAGTTGGATTACCAATAAATAAGATTTTTAAAGTTAAGATGACTTTCACAGAAGAAAGTTTAAAGTATCATATAGCAATTATAATTTTTGCTTTAATTGTAATGATTATTGTATCGTATATCTTCAGCAAGAATTTAGTTAAACCAATGGTATCAGTAGTTGAGGATATTGATGATTTAAAAAATGGAATATATAAAGATAAGAAAAATAAGCAAGGAATATATAAAGAAGTAAGTGAAAATATAAATGATTTATCTGTTATTTTAAAGGAAAATGAAATTCATCGTAAAGAAGTAGATAAAGCAAAGGAAGAATGGATAGCTAATATCAGTCATGACTTAAAAACTCCACTAAGCTCAATTAAGGGGTATGCAGAACTTCTAAAAGGTGATGCATATGAAATAAATATTGAAGATGCTAAAAGGTATGGTAGTAGTATTTTAGACAATAGTGAGTATATTCAAGAATTAGTTAATGATTTATCCTTAATTTACAAATTAAAAAATAAGGTACTACCAATTAGTTTTAAAGAAGAGAATATAGTAGCTTTATCTCAAGAAATTATAATAGATTTATTAAATAATAGTAAGTACAGTGAAAGAGAAATAAACTTTAATTATGATGATGAAAAAATACTATTAAATTGTGATAAAAATTATTTAAAAAGAGCATTAAATAATCTTGTAATTAATTCATTAGAGCATAATTCTAAAGATACTATAGTTGATATATCTATTTTAAAAGTAGAAGGACATATAAAAATAATAATAGAAGATAATGGACAAGGAATAATAGAAGAGGATTTAAAAAATATCTTTGATAGATACTATAGAGGTGTAAATACAAGTTCATCATCTAAGGGATCAGGACTTGGAATGGCAATAGCTAAAGAAGTTATAACTTGGCATAGTGGAAGTATTAATATAGAAAGTAAAGTAGGATTGGGAACTAAGATAACAATTGAACTCTAGAAATAGGGTTCTTTTATTATGCAAATTAAGAGAAATCAGAATGACTTCTCTTAAAAATATATTATCAACACATTCATCTAACACAGTCTATATTACTAATATGTAATCCAGTAATAAATAACATACATCCAACTTAGAATACCGTGAAAAATTGCCCAAGGTATTGATTTCCATGCAGTATAAGATATAATCATTGCTAAACAAGAGCCGAAAGAAATTCCTTTTTTAATAGTCTCTTTCACTACAGTATTACCATTTTCAGCCATTAAAATTTACCCCCAATCTATTATTATAATTTAATTATACTTATCTAACGATTTTCTTAATACACACTAATTATATAATAGCTTGTCTTATATTATAATAAATTTCAATATTTTTGGATATAAATTATATATAGTTTTGTGTAAAACAACTTAAATATTAAGAGTTATTATTTATCTTTTGTTATGATTGGTTTTCCTTCAGAGTCTAATAAAACAGTTAATCCACCAGAAGTTCCATTACTAACATATAGGTAATTAACACCAGTTTCTTTATCAACTATTACTCTATAACTTTCTATAGCTCCTTGTGTAGATATAATTTCAAATCTTTTGTCTTGCCTCATAAAATTACCTCCTAAATTCAAATTTTTTGATATTTTTATAGGTTAGCACCATATATAACAATGATTCCTTAGACTATATATTTATTATACAGCAATAAAAGTAAAATTAAAGCAATTTTACAATTTATATACAATATTACTTTGGTGGCCATGATTAAATATTTTAAAAGAAGATATCGGTTAGAAGATATTACAATCTAAAGTAAACAATTTTAAAGCTTACTAATAGTATATATTACACAAAAATATTAGGAGAATATAAATGGAATTAAACAAGAATTCTAGGAAGAAGTGGAGAGGTATTGAAATATTAGGTCTAGCATTAGTTATTTTATCCTTTATAACACTTTTAGTATCTCCACAATCTATATCAGGTTTATTCGATAGTATTACAAAGCAGGTATTCCCAATAGTAGTAAATGTATTTCTATTAAGTGAAGTTGGTGTAGCAATTATTATAAGTGTGATAGTAGGTAGAATCTTAGAGAAATTAGGATTTACAGATGCACTAATCAGAATTTTTATTCCAATAATGAAAGTCTTTAAAATAAATCCATCTGTGATTATTCCTAGTGTATATAATGTTTTAGGTGATATAAATGCAGCAGGGGCTATAGCTGGCCCAGTTTTAATTAAGGCAAAAGCTACAAAGGCAGAGCAAAAAATTGCTATAGCTACAATGATTCAATCACCTCAATCCTTTGCAACCCTTGTGTTAGGTATAGTTGTTTTAACTAAGTTTGGTGTATCAGCATTACCTTTAGTGATAGTTAGTATATTTTTACCTATAGTTTTAGTTCCAATTATCTTATCAAAAACTGTTTATAGGGATACTAAAGCAGTGGAGTTAGAAGAATTACCAAGATTCACTCCAGAAACAAAGATATTAGATACTATTTTTAGTTCTGCAAAAGAAGGAGCTCATCTACTATTTTTAGTTATTATTCCAGCAGTAGCAGCTGTATTTACTATAATTGGAGTTCTTGATTTTTTTGGAATTTGGTCATTAATTGAAAGCTTTATGAATACAGTATTACAAGGCTTAAGTATAGAACCAGCTACAGGTATAGTATCAATACTTGCAAGTCCTACACTGGCAATGGCTCAATTAAGTGAAATGGAGAGTATTGCACCAGCTCTTGTAGTAGGAGGATTTGTACTTGCTAATTCAGGATTACCATTATCAGTTATATTTGGACAAATACCAATTACATGGAAGGAAAACTCAGATTTAAATGAAAAAGAGGCCTTATTTGCAGCTTTATTAGGTACAGCTATTAGAATTATAAGCTGCTTAATTATAGGATTACTTTTAACACCAATAATTATTTAGAGGTTTGTATGGATAATAAATATATAGTTAAAGCAAATAAAATTATTACAGTAAGTGATTTAGGAACGTTATATAATGGAACTTTTGTAGTAAGTGATGGAATTATAGAAGATATAGGAGATTTCAATAGTATTAAATTAAAATATAAAAATTTAGAAATAATAGATTTTAAAGATTTAGTAATTACACCATCACTTGTAGATTGTCATACCCATTTGTTTGAATATGCACCATCAACAGTTTATCCAGTAACTGAAGCTACTTATGAAATAGCACAAGAAGCTTTAATTTTAAATGGATTAATGTCAGGAATTACAGCCTTTGGGGAACAAATTTGTGGTTCACCAATGTATGAAATAAATTTAAATAAGTATAAAGAAAGAGTAAAAAAACTACCTATAGATATAGTATTTTCAACTAATAGCATAACAATTGGTTTTAAAAATCTAGTAAATTTAACATCTATAACAGGAAAAAATGCAGTTGATAAAAGTACTCTTACTAATGAAGAAATAATAGAAAAGCTAATTGAAGAAAGTGAGTATCCAGGAGAAAATATCTTTATTAATGCAACTCCTGCTAATTTAAAAGAAAAATTAGTTCCAAGAGCAGGGGAAATAATTTATACACAAGAGGAAATAAATAAAATAGTAGAAATGTTCCATAAAAAAGGAAAGAAAATAGGATGTCATGTAGCTGGAGTAGAAGGAATAGAAATGGCTTTAGAAGCTAAAATGGATATTATACATCATGGTCATGGAATAACTAAAGATTTAATGAAAAAAGTAAAAGATTTAAATATTAGTATTGTTGCAACTCCATTAGGAGGAACACATTTAACACCAAACTTACCAGAAGAAATTGCAAGTATGGTCAAAGAAGGAATACTTGTTGCGATAGCGACAGATTCATATTTACCTCCATATAATGGCTTACCATGGTTAAACTTTAATGATGATAATCCAAAAGGGCCAGAAGTATTAATGAAAATATCAAATCCATCAATGATAATATTAAAAAACTTAGGATTAGATGAAAATGAAAATTTATCATTAATAACCTTAAATGGAGCTAAAGTTTTAGGATTAGAAGATAAGATCGGAGCATTAAAAATTGGAATGAAAGCAAACTTTATTGCAAGTAGAGGTATTCCTGGGTTAGATATTACAGATACTAAAGATATTATAAAAGTATTTTATGAAGGACAATGCGTTGTAGATAGGGAGAATAGATAGGTCAGATATTAAAATTCCATCATATGTGATTACGTAACTATCATATCAACAAAAATGTCTAACAGAGCTAAAGATTAAAAGCTATTATTTCACAGTAATATGAGAAGTGATAGCTTTTTTATTTTAGGATGAAAATTAAATTTAATAAAATAAAAGAACAATAAGCATAACTCCTTTTATTTTAGATATTTTTCTAAATTATAATATTAATATCTATAAATAACAATTGTAGTAAAATGGTAGGTAAAATATATTATAATAAAATTACTTTTGGAGAAATCTTCTAGAATACTCGCCAAATAAATGGTATAATATGTTTAAAAATCTAAAATGAGTAAAAAGAGTTTTTATGAATTACTTTTCAATTGAATATTAATGGGGGAAGAGAAAATTATTATGATGAAAAGTTATATGATATCAATGATAATGTCAATTTTTCTAATAACTATTTTAAATTTTTTATTAAATAGAAATAGTAATAAGCTTAAAAAGAAAATAGAATGGCAACATTACTTTTTTGGATATCTATTTATGTTATATCTTATGATTGCATTAAAAGAGGTAGTAGGGTTTCCTTCTTTAAGTGAATGGCAAAGACTTTTAGCATCAAACAAGCCAATATTTAATCCTACTATAAATTTAGTACCTTTTAACGATGGACTTGAAATTTCAGCTATACTTAATATAATATTTTTTATGCCATTTGGATTCTTATTACCAACATTATGGGAAAAGTATAGAACATTATTACCGACATTATTTGCAGGAATATTATTTTCAATTATTATCGAAATTGGTCAATTATTTATTCCATTTCGTGCATCAGATATTAATGATTTAATAATGAATGCCATAGGAACTATTTGTGGATGGTTTATTTTTAATATTATGAGTAAGATTTTTAATAAGCTTTCTAATAAGACAGTAGTTAAAAGTGCTTCTAATGATAGCGTAATTATTAAATTAGAATCCTATCTATACATTATAATTGCAATTATAAGTACATTTTTAAGTTAGAGAAAAGGATAAAAGCTATTCTTTTAATATTTTATATAGATTATAAATGGTATAATTTTCACCAGTGTGATTAATTATAATTATTAAAAAATAAAAGAAGAACAAGACATCTATACAATATTATTAAATTCAGTTTAACAAAAGTGATATTAGGAAAGTAGTTAGTAGACTAGAGGTAGTTTTACTAACTATTTTTTACCTATAGGAAATTATATTTTAATTATTCGATGAAATAATAATTACACATGTTTTTCTATAAAGAATAAGGTAATAAACTATTATTTAATAAAAAAGAGTATCAATAATTACTTAATATTGATACTTTTTTCATTTAACTATATAAATAATGAGATAATAATCTAATCTTTCTTACTTAAGAGCAAAACATCTAAAAATGATATTCCAAATGAAAAACCAAAGGCTAAAGTTAGATTTTTAACTAAATCTATATCTCCAGGTTTAAAAAAGTAATCAAGAATGAAGTTCAAGGATCCTAATAAAATAAATAAAGCAATAAATTTAATTAATCTATTTTTTATTTCTATCCATTTTAATTTTCTAATCTTAGTAATCACCATTATAGGAGTAAATATAACTACAAAAAATGTTAAATATAAATAATAAATTCCAAAGTTTGTGGCTAATGGATGATTAATATTTTTATACACAATAAATAACATAGCTATAGTGGAAATTATAAATAAGCTAAAAATAATTTTACTAAAGTTAACAAGTGTAGTTTTATTCAATATATCTCCTCATTTCAAAAGTCTTTATACTAGTATATTATAATTAACAATTAAAATAAATAATTTTTTACTATATTAACTTTAAAAGGAAGAAACTTGATGCATATATAAGTAAAAAGAGAAAAATATATTAATCAATTTAGTAGCTAAATAATTAGGAGATCTATTCTAAAGTAGATTTCTCTATATTACCTTAAATAAAATACTCGTAAATGATTATAAAATATAAAAAATAAAAACCAAAATTAAAATATTAGACAATACAAAAAATATTAAAAAGAAAAGGTTTCAATTATAATATTAATATAAATTTTAATAAAATTATATATTAATTGTAAAAAATAAATTTTTTCTTAAAATATTTTAAAATTATATAGAAAAAGGACGAGTATTTATAAGGAAGAAAAAGTTATATACAAACAACAAAGAAGAAAGGAAGAATTAAAATGAAATTTTTTATTAATTTAGGAGTAAAGAAAAAGCTTATTACAATCTTTTCAGTAATATGTATTTTTATATTATTAATTGGAGGAGAGGGTATATTAAGCTCTAGAACTATAAATGAAAGTGCAAAAAAAATGTATAATGTTAACTTAATATCTATTAAAGATTTACAAGCATTAAAATCAAATTTAAATTATGATAATGCTAATGTATTTAAAATTATTTTTGAAAAGGATAAATCTAAGATAGATGAAGAAGTAAAAACTCTTGATAATATTATGGAACAAAATAAAAAAATCATGGAGGAATATGAGAGTTTAGCTGCTACTCAAGAAGAAAAAGATATATATTTTGATTTTAAAGAAGATTTATTAAAATATAGAGAGTTAAAATCTAAAGTAATAGACCTTGTAAAAGCTAATAATTATGATGAAGCAGTTAAACTTTATAATTCAGAAATAACTGCCTCAATAGCATCTATGTTTCCAAAACTGGTAAAATGTATTGAGATAAATGAAAAATCAGCTGAAGAGGCTAATTTAAGAAATATAGAACAATTTAATGAGGTTGTATACACAGTAATAATTTATACAGTGATAGTATTTGTGATTATAATTTTAATGGCATATATATTAAGTAAAAATATAATAAATCCGCTAAATAAAATAAAAGATCTTGCACAAAGATTATCAAACTATGATTTTTCAACTCCTATTACTATTACAAGAAAAGATGAATTTGGACAAACAGGTATAGCTTTAAACACTGCACAGGAAAATGTAAATAATTTAGTAAAAATGATTATGGAAAATTCAGAGGACATAAGTGCATCCTCAGAAGAACTTTCAGCAACAGCAGAGGAATTGTTATCAAAGTCAGAAACTATTGATGAAGCTGTAAATAACATAGCTGCAGGAATGCAAGAATCAAGTGCTACATCTGAAGAGATAAGTGCTTCTGTTCAAGAAGTAGACGCAAGTATAAATGTATTATCTTCAACTGCTATGGAAGGAAGCAATAATGCAAATAAATCTAAAGAAAGAGCTTCAGAAGTTAAGGATAATAGTGAAAAAGCAATTGAAGAAACAAGGAGAATATATGCTGAAAAACAAACAAATATGGAAAAAGCTATTGAAGATGGTAAAATAGTAGATACTATAAAAGTTATGGCAGATACTATAGGGAGTATAGCAGAGCAGACCAATTTACTTGCATTAAATGCAGCTATAGAAGCTGCAAGAGCAGGAGAACAAGGAAAAGGCTTTGCTGTAGTAGCTGAAGAAGTAAGAAAACTTGCAGAAGGATCTAAAGAATCAGCATTAAGTATTCAAGAAACTATTTCAAAAGTTCAAGCTGCATTTAAAAGTAGCATAGATACAGGTAAGGATATATTAGAATTTATAAATACAAATGTAAATAACCAAATTGAAAACTACAAAGAAACAGGAAGTCAATATTACAGTGATTCAGATCTTGTAAGTAAAATGTCTGATGAAATTGCTTCTATGTCAGAAGAAGTTACTGCTACAGTTGGACAAGTAAGTGAAGCAGTTCAAAATATGGCTGAAGCTTCACAAAAATCTAGTGAAGAAGCAGTTACAATAAAAGAAAGTATGGATGAAACTACAAAGGCTATAGAACAAGTAGCTCAAACAGCACAAAGCCAAGCAGAGCTTGCACAAAAACTTAATGAAATGATACAAAAATTTAAAATTTAATTAATTAATTTTAAAAAGTCATATAGATAGAGTTGAAAAAGCTATTTATAACAATAGTAAATATAGTAAGTGAAAAAGGTTAGACAAATGGATGTCTAACCTTTTCATTTTAACATTAGAATAACCTTATTTACAAAGATAATAGTAAAATATAAAATGTAATTAAAAACTAAAAGAAAAAGGATAGAAATAAATTAATACACAAAAGATAAAAAATTAGGAGAAGGAAAATGAATATACAAAAGATAATTTTAGTAATATTAATATTAGTAATAATAGTTATAGTAGCATTAATTAAAAAAAGAAGATGGAAAAAAGAAATAAACAAAGGAGAAGAAGAAGTAAATGAGGTTCTAGAAAAGATTCCTAGATATAAGTTATTAAGTGACATAATGATAAAAAGAGAGAATGGCACAAGCCAGATAGATCATGTCCTAATAGGAAAAAAAGGAGTATTTGTAATAGAAACAAAGGATTACAGTGGCTCAATTTATGGAGAACAATACTCAAAATACTGGACGCAAGTTTTAAATAGAAACAAAAATCAATTTTATAACCCAATAAGACAAAACTACGGACACATAAAAGCCTTAGAAGAATATCTAGGTAAAAAAGATATATTTATTTCAGTAATAGTATTTACAAATAAATCAAAACTAAAAAAAGTAAAAACAGAAACTTCAGTAATTCAATTGAAAAAACTAAAGAAATTTATAAGAAAATACCCATCAGATATAAAACTTTCAAAAGAAGAAATAGAAAATATTTGTAATTTAATAAAAAAAGGAAACATACATAGTGTTAGAGCTAGGAAAAAACATGTTAAGAGGATTAATAGAAGTATATCATAGAGAAACATTAATTTTATAGTAAACTATATATAAGTGTTAAAAAACTTTATATTATTTGGAATCAGGAAGAAACTATCATATTTATTACTGATTCATATTTTAGAGTATTATTAAGTATTTTAGAGTATTTTAGAGCATTGTTATAAAGAATAAATATTTAGATAAATACATATAACTATATCTATAAATAAAGATAAAATATTAAATACAAGTGATGTGGACATTAAAAGAAGCGAGGATTATAATGATTAAGTTAGATTTTTAAATTTGCAAACATAGGAAGGAAATAATAAAAAATGAACAAGAAAATTAGCATAGCGTCTCTTTTAGTAGCGTTAGGTATTGTATATGGAGATATAGGTACATCACCTCTCTATGTTATGAAATCAATGCTTGGAGTAGACAATGGATACATATCAAATCAGCTTATTTTAGGTGGAGTATCTCTTGTTTTTTGGACTTTGACGCTTCAAACAACAATAAAATATGTAATGATAACTTTGGAGGCAGATAATAAAGGTGAAGGGGGTATATTTTCCTTATATACTCTTGTAAGAAAAAAAGCTAAGTGGCTAATTATACCTGCTGTCATAGGTGGAGCATCATTACTTGCAGATGGGATGATTACACCACCAGTAACAGTAACATCTGCTATCGAGGGACTAACTTTAGTTTTTCCAATAGAAACTAAGGGAATAATTATAATTGTAATAAGTATATTAACGGTATTATTCTTACTTCAAAGATTTGGAACTGATGTAATAGGAAAAATGTTTGGACCAATGATGGTTATATGGTTTTTAATGCTTTTTGCTTTAGGTTTTAGCCAAATAATGCAATATCCTCAAATAATAAAAGCCTTAAATCCTTATTATGGAATTCGATTACTAGCAACCAATCCTAGAAGTGTATACATTTTAGGAGCTGTTTTCCTTTGTACTACTGGAGCAGAAGCACTTTATTCAGACCTTGGTCATTGTGGTAAGAAAAATATTCACTATACATGGATATTTGTAAAAATATGTTTAGTAGTAAACTATTTAGGACAAGGAGCATGGCTAATGCTAAGAGAAGGAAGTGTAATTAAAGAAAATCCATTCTTTTTAATTATGCCAAGTTGGTTTGTTATACCAGGAACTATAATAGCTACAATTGCAGCAGTAATCGCTAGCCAAGCTTTAATAACAGGATCATTTACATTGGTTTCTGAGGCTATTAAATTAAATATGTTCCCAAAACTTCAAGTTAGATATCCTAATGATGATAAAGGGAAAATATATATACCTGCTGTTAACTATTTATTATATGTTGGTTGTGTTTTATTAGTTTTAAAATTTCAAAAATCAGAAAATATGGAAGCAGCATATGGTTTGGCAATTACTATAACAATGCTTATGACGACTATTTTATTATCTCAATATTTAAGATTTAACAAAAAGAAAAAAATTATGTCTATAATAGTATTTGCTACTTTTATGGTTATAGAAACAGCATTCTTATATGCTAATTTATTTAAATTTATACATGGTGGATATGTGACTATTATAATTTCAGGAGCACTTATATTCCTTATGTATATTTGGATTTATGGTACAATAATTAGAAAAAGATTTAGTCAATATGTTGATATAAGATCTTATAAGAAGCATTTTAAATCATTACAAGAAGATAAGGAAATACCTTTATATGCTACTAATCTTGTTTATTTAACTGAATCACAAAATTATAAAGAGATAGAAAGTAAAATAATATTTTCTATATTTAATAAACAACCAAAACGTGCAAATTTTTATTGGTTTGTAAATGTTAGGGTAACAGATGAACCATATACAACAGAATATACTGTGAAAACAATTGTACCAAATAAAGCATTTAGTATTCAATTTAACCTTGGATTCCGCGTAGATCAAAAAATTAATGTGTTTTTACATCAAATTATCCAAGATCTAGCTAGTAGTGGTGAGGTTGAATTTACTAAAAAGGACTATATGATTAGCCAAAATGGAAAATTTATTGTTGGAGATTTTAGATTTATATTATTAGAGGAAATACTTTCTAATGAAAGTGAACTTTCTAGATGGGATAGCTTTATTACAAGTACAAAGTTATTAATTAAGAAATTAACTGTCTCACCAGCAAGATGGTTTGGAATAGATACTAGTAACGTTAGAATAGAGAAGGTACCTATTATAATAGGACATAAAGAGACATTAAAATTAACAAGGATAAACTAAAAAATTATTATAGCAGTGATTAAAAAAATTTAATATCTACATAATAATAAATATATAAGATTTCTTAATGGAATAAAGGAGGTATATCATAGATAAGATATATCTCCTTTATCTTTTTTACAGATGAGTTGAAAATTGTAATTATTTGCTTAAAATAAAAGAGTTTTATTTTAAGCAACTTAATATTATTTTGGAATAAGACGAAGAATCTTATCATCAGATATAGCAGGATTTCCTCTGCCATCTCTATTACTTGTTGTTATATAAATTGATCCATCTTTACCTTGAATAACTTCACGTAAGCGGCCATATTCATTTTTTAACCATGGCTCTATATTTTTAACTATTGTCCCTTTTCCATTTAAAGAAATAGTAAGTAATTGTTGTCCACGTAAATTAGCAACAAGTAACTTTTCTTTCCATAGGCCTTGATTAGCAAAGGCAATGCCAGATGGAGCCCATGTTTCTTCTCCACTTTGTATTAAAGGTTTAGTAACTGTAATATCTTTAGATTCTTCATATCCTTGAACTAAAGGCCAGCCATAATTTGCTCCTGATTTTATTATGTTTATTTCATCATGAGCTGACTGTCCATGCTCTGATGCATATAATATATTTTTAGAATTCCAAGCTAAACCTTGAGGGTTTCTATGACCAAAGCTATAAATAGGAGAATTAATAATTGGATTGTCTTTTGGAATACTACCATCTAATTCTATTCTAAGTATCTTCCCGGCTGTACTTTTTAGATCCTGCGCTAATTCAGCATTTCCTGCATCCCCAGTTGTTATATATAATTTTTTATCTGGACCAATTTTTATTCTTCCACCATTATGAATTCGTCCTCCAGGAATTTTGTCAATAAGAACATGATCAATGTATGCTTTATTATTATTTTCAATTAATCTTACAACACGATTATATATTTCGCTGCCTTCTATATATGAATGCATAACATAAATGTAATGATTTTGTGAATAATTTGGATCTAAAGCAATCCCCATTAGACCACCTTCTCCTTGACTTGTAAATGGTTGGCTAAATTTGATAAGTGGTTGAGGATAAAGCTTACCATTTTCAATAATTCTAATTGATCCAGATCTTTCTGTAAAATATATTTTGTCTTCATCACTTATATCTATGGCCCAAGGCACATATAGATTTTCAGCTATAACCTGAATTTCATAGGGAAATTGTCTTAATTTAGCTGAATTTTTTTTTGTATTAGACTTATTATTAGTACGAAATATTACATTACGCAAAATATTATGAATTATTTTTTTCATAATGATATCCTCCGAAATTGAATAAATACATATGAGAATTTATGTTTAAAAACTAATCCTCAAATAATATAAACGTATCACTTAGTATCGTTATTATTGACTTAATTATCATATTATTCATTTACAATCCTAATGATACATGTATAAATAAAAACCAAACAAATACCTAATAAAAAATGAGGACATATGTAAAATGAACCTATATAGATAGACTACCTTTTACAAGCGTCTATTATATAGGTTCTATTTTATTTGAAGGGAGCTTCTTATTATTTTATGTTAAGAAATGCTGAAATAAATTTATTGAATTTAGATATTAGTATATAATCCTAAAATATCCTGCATAAGTACTAGGCAGGATAAAAATTTGTTATTGTAGCTTTTAAAATTCCATTTCCGCTATTAGTATATATGTGTTCAGTAGAGGCGGAGAAGCTTATAGAATCATCAGGATTCAATTTATAAATTTCATTGTTTATTTCTAATGTTAATTCACCTTCCAGTACCATAATATATTCCTGTGACTTTTCAGAATGACCTAAGGATTTGTACGAATAACCTTCATCAATTTCAATTTGAAAAAGTTCAAAATTACGATAAGGTGTACTTGTATAGTAACAATATGATCGATAATGTCCTTCTTCAGTAAGCTGAGCTTCAATGTCTTTTTTACTTATAATACAAGTATCATTTTCCTTTTGTTCAAGTAATGAAGTATAAGGAACTTTTAATCCGTTAGCTATTTTCCATAAAGTATTTATAGTTGGATTAGTATCACCTTTTTCAATTTGAGATATCATTACTTTGCTAACATCAGATAATTCAGCAAGTTGACCCAAACTTAAATTGCGCTCAGTACGAAGTGCTTTTAGATTTTCTGCAATAATAAAATTTATATTCATTAAGGGATAACCTCCTATAATCACATTGACAATTATAATTTACAAGTGTAAAATATAATTAACATTAAATATATTTTACGTTCGTAAAATATTATATCGTAACTATTTATAGGAATCAATAGAGATAAAAAATATTTATGAATTAATTTAAGAAATTAAAAAGCTAAATTTTATCAGAGTTATGAATCGTTATGGTGTAGATATAATATTTTTGAAAGTTAGAATTTTTATAAAGTTTTAAAGGAGGATATTATTATGATAACAAGAGAAGAAGCAATGAACTTGCTTACTGAATACAATAAGGAGTCATTTCACCTTCAACATGCTTTAACCGTTGAAGGTGCTATGAAGTATTTTGCAGAAAAATTAGGATATGAAGATGAAGCAGACTTTTGGTCTTTAGTGGGACTACTTCACGATTTAGATTTTGAGATGTATCCAGAACAGCATTGTAGCAAAACTCAGGAAATTATGAGAGAAAGAGGTATTGATGAAAGGTTAATAAGAGCAGCAGCTAGTCACGGGTATGGGCTTTGTTTAGAGGAACAACCTAAACCAGAGCATCAAATGGAAAAAGTATTATTTGCAGTAGATGAACTTACAGGATTAATTGGTGCAGCTGCAAGAATGCGTCCGTCAAAGAGTGTTATGGACATGGAAGTTTCAAGTCTTAAGAAAAAATTTAAAGATAAGAAATTTGCAGCTGGATGTTCACGTGATGTAATTAAGCAAGGTGCAGAGATGCTTGGATGGGAATTAGATAAATTATTTGAAGAGACAATTTTAGCTATGCGTTCTTGTGAAGAACATATTAATAAGCAAATGGAAGTTTATAATAAATAGTAGATATATTTATTATAAAGAAAATAAAGAAGAATATATTAAATTAATAAATATTATCTTACTGAAAATAGCATTAGACGAATTATTAGAAAACTTAGAATAAAAATTAAATAAAATATTTTTAGTTAAATTCTTTAATTGCACTGTATTATGATCATATATGGTACAGAGTTATTCATGTACTAACTATATTTTTTATGTTTATGATATTATTAAAGCAATTAATAATTTACTAGGGGGTTTCTAACATGAGTAAAATCAATATATTAGAAGTAAACTTTAGCTTTGATGGAGAAAACAATACTATTTATCCAGTTATACTAGAAGATGAAAAGGAAATGATTTTAATAGATTGTGGGTATCCTAACTTTTTAAAGTTAATTGAAGATGTTGCAATAAGTAATGAAATTGATATAAAAAAATTATCTAAAATAATTATAACACACCATGATTTTGATCATATGGGCGCATTGGCAGAATTTAAGAGAAAATATCCTAGCGTACAAGTGTTAGCATCTAAAGAAGATGCACCATATATTAATGGTAATAAAAAATCATTAAGATTACAACAGGCAGAAAGTATATATAATTCTTTGCCAGAAGAAGAAAAAGAGCAAGCTAAAAATTTTCATAAAATGCTTAAATCAATAGAAATTTGTAATGTAGATATAAATTTAAAAGATAAAGATTATTTTGATTTCTGTGGAGGGATTGAAATAGTATCTACACCTGGACATATGCCGGGACATATATCTATTTACCATAAAGAAAGTAAATCTTTAATAGCTGGAGATGCTTTAGTTATAGACAACGGAGATTTAGTTATTGCACTACCTCAGTACACTTTAGATATGAATGAAGCTAAGAAATCTGTTGAGAGGCTTTTAAATTATGATATAAATAGAATAATATGTTATCATGGTGGAATATATGAGAAGAATATAATAAAAGCAATTAAAAGAATTTTATATTAAAAAATATTATGAGATACTTAGAAAAGTTAACTTAAATTAAAGCGAAGATTATGGAAAAAACAATAAAAATTTTCCATAATCTTTTTTATATTACTATTAAAAATGCTAGATAGCAAAAACAATTTTATCAAATATAGTTTTTATAGTTTTGTTTTTTGTTGACTTAAATTTTAGATAAACATATAATATGTATATACAAATTGTATATACATATTATAAAATTAATATATAGAAGGATGTGCATAAATAAAATAATCATTAAAAGTTAATTAAAGTATTTAATTGAAATGTAATGGAAAGGGGAAATTATATGTCTACAAGAGTTGGGTTTTCACAGGTAAATATAACGCCACCAATTGGAGTATTACTTTCAGGGTATGATAATTTTAGACAATCAAAAGGAATTCATGATGAGTTGTTTGGAAGGATATTAATAATTGATAATAAAGATGAATTGTTATGTTTTATACAAATGGATATCCTTTGTGTAGAAAATTATTTTGTTGAAAAAATATATGATAAAGTCAAATATTTAGGAATAAAGAAAAACAATATAATAGTGGGAGCTACACATACTCATTCTGGACCTAAAGGAGTTTCTGATAATATAAATGGAATATTTAAGGGTTTAGAGAGTGTTTTTGGAGATTATAATAAAGAGTTAGTTGAAGATTATGTTAGGAAGTTGGCAGAAGGGGTAAAAGTTGCCTTAGATAATAGAGAAAAGTGTGAAATACAAATAGGCGTTTCACATGTTTATGATGTATGTACTGAAAGACATAATACTGAATTTCCTTGGGAAACAGGATTATTTACAATGGAGTTTCTACTTAGTAATGGTAAAAAAATATTAATGTATAATTTTGCATGTCACCCAACAATAATGAACCAAGAAAATTTATATATTACAGCTGATCTTCCATCTGGTGTTTTAAAATATCTAGAAGATCCATACGATATGGTTATTTTCACAAATGGAAGTGCTGGTGATATAAGTACTAGATTTACAAGAAAAGAATCATCATTTGATGAGGTAGACAGGCTTGGACAAAACTTAGCAAATGCAGTTAAAAGTAGTTTAGAAAGTCCAATATATAAAGGAACTATAAATAAGTTAAAAGTTAAAAGTTATAACTTAGATTTAGAAATTAAAGATATAGATAGTGTTGAAAATGCTGAAAAGATTTTATATGGGTTAAAAAGAAAAGTAGAAGAAGCTAAGAAAGAGGGAATTTCTCCTGGGGATTTAAGATTAATAGAATCAGAGTATGAAGGAGCTTGCACAAATTTAAGATTTGCTAAGTATATAGATAAAATGGACAAGCTAAGTATAGAAATAAATATAATAAAAATAAATGATTGGAACTTTATAACAATACCTGGAGAGCTTTTTTCAAGTTTAGGTAAGAAAATAAAAGAAGCTGGAAAGAATATAATTTTAGGATATACAAATGGATATTATTTATATTTTGCTGACAAAAAGTCTTTTGATAGTAAATACTATGAAGCTTCTTCAAGTATTATAAAAAGAGGACAAGGAGAAAAAATAATTTCATTTATTTTAGATAAATTAAAAGAAGACTTTTCATAAAAAACAGAATAATTAAAAGTATTGAATAATAAGGGGTGTATAGAAATGATAACAAATAAATATTTAGAATTTGTAATATCAAAATTAAAAGAAGTACAAGAAACTCAAAGTGAAAATATAGAAAAAGCAGCAGATTTAATAGTAGAATCTTGTAAGAAAGGTGGAAGATTTTACGTGTTTGGATCAGGGCATTCCCATATGGTAGCTGAAGAATTATATATCCGTGCTGGTGGACTAGCATATGTAAAAGGAATATTGCCTCCAGAATTAATGCTACATGAAATGCCTAATAAGAGCACATATTTAGAGAGATTAGATGGATATTCAAAGAGCATTTTAGATTTATATAAAGTAGATAAAAATGATACTATAATGGTTGTTTCTAATTCAGGAAGAAATAATGTACCTGTGGAGATGTGTTTATATTCTAAGGAAATAGGTGCTAGTGTTATTGCATTAACATCTCTTAAACATTCCACTCAAGTTAAATCAAGACATAAGTCAGGAAAAAATATGTATGAAATAGCTGATGTGGTAATAGATAATTGTGCTGAAAAAGGTGATGCTGCATTTTATATAGAAGGATTTAATGTTCCAATAGGAGCAACTTCAGATGCAACAGGAATAGCAATAGCTCAAGCTATAATCGTAACTGTTGTTGATAAATTAGTAAAAGAAGGCATAGAGCCACCAGTATTTAAAAGTTCAAACTTAGATGGAGCAGATGAATATAATAACGAATTATTTAATAAATACTATTAATATTAAAAATAAGTAATATATTAAAGAATTGTATTCGACTTAAAGTAATATTGACTAATATACTGTATGAATATAAAATATATACAAAATGTATATATAAATATATTAAGTTAAGAGCAGGTGACTAGATAATGAAAGATTCAGGAAAGCCTATTTATAAAGAAATTATTGATTATATTAAAGATGCAATAAAAGATGGAAGATATGAAAAAGGGCAACTTATTCCTACAGAAGAGGAATTTTGTAATCTTTTTAATACAAGCCGTATGACAGTAAGAAGAGCCATAGATGATTTAGTTAGCAAGGGAATGTTAACTCGTATAAGAGGTAAGGGAACTTTTGTAGCTCATTTTAATATTGAAAAAACAATGAACTCTGTTTCTAAAGGCTGGAGTGAAACAATGGAAGCTTTAGGCTTTAAAACCTCTTCTAAAGTTTTAATGTTTGATAAGATTAAAGCTGATAATTATATTGCAGATAATTTGAAAATACCTGTAAATAGTGAAGTTTATGTTTTAGAAAGATTAAGATATGCAGATAATAATCCAGTAGTAATAGAAAAAGTATTTATTTCAGCTGATAGGTTTCCTGACCTTAATCAATATACTTTTGAAAATGAATCATTTTACGATATATTAAGAAAAAATTATAATATTAAAATAAATCATTCTTACCAAAAGTTAAAAGCAGTTGAATTAGTTGGAGAAAAAGCTAAATTCTTTTCAGAAACAGAGAAAGCAATTGTTATTGAAATAGCTACTACAAATTATGATCAATATTCTAAACCAATAGAATTTGGTATAGATTATGTAAATAGCGACATTTATGTTTTAAGATATGTAATTAAAGAATAATATTATTCTTTAAAATTAAGTAAAGCTTACTTTATAATAAAATTGTTTCTATAGTATTAGTTTAACTATTTAAAAAACAATTTTCTTATCATGTTAAATTATTGATAAACGTCTTAATGAGATATATATCATAATATAATTAGAAAACTTAATTTAAATAAAAAAGATTATGGAGAATATAATTAAAGATCTTCATAATCTTTTTTTATAATAAAATTTGGGTAAATAAATTGTAAATATGATAGTGAGTTTAAAGAACTATCTTCAAAAGTACAATACAAATAAAAAATAAGATTATTTTAGTTTGGTAAAAATATATTAAAATATTTATTCATAATTTTGAGTAATAAAGTGCATTTGATATTTGCTTCCTTTATAACATAAGTTAGCATATTCAAGAGGCTCTCCATTTGAGCTATAAACAACGTGTTGCATTTCTATAACTGGGTCATATTCAGATATTTCTAATATGCCTTGAACTTCTTTAGATGGAAGAACTGCTCTAATAAACTTATCTGCATTATATATTTTTATATTCAGTTCATTTTCAATATAGTTATATATTGAATTACAGATTATTTCTTCAGTTAATCCTACAATGACATCTATAGGAAAATATAAATTTTCAAAAATTATAGGTTCATCGTCAATAATACGAACTCTTTCAACATGATAAAGAAATGAGCCAGATTTTAAATTTAGTTTTTCTGTGATTGAATCATCACCTTTAATAACTTCAAAAGTTTTTATTCTAGTAATAGTATTTAAATCTTTAAAGCTATTATTAAATCCAAATACGTTAGGTTTATTTGAATATAGACTAGAGTTCTTATTAGATAATCTAGGTCTTATGTACATACCAGCACCTTTTTTCTTTGTAATTAATCCTTCAATTACTAGATGGTCGGTAGCTTGTTTTATAGTCATACGACTACAATTATATAAACTAGATAATGTAGCTTCATTTGGTAGCCTTCCTGATTCATTGTATTTTCCATTTATGATGTCTGCTCTTATCTTTGAAGCAATTTGTTGATACTTAAACAAACACAACACCTCCTTTTACATATCTATATTAGCATAAAGAAAATTTAAATTAAAGAGATTTAAAATAAATAATATTTTATTTTAAATTACCCTAGACAAATTTAAAATAAGAATGTACAATTTAAATATAAAAAGTATAAGGAGGAAATATATGAACCGTTTAATTGAATTCATCGAAAAAAATTTATTACCTGTAGCAGGAAAGATTGCAAGCAATAAACCCTTAACTGCTATCAGGAACGCTATGATGTCAATGTCGCCTTTCTTTATAATAGGATCATTCTTCTTATTATTCGCTTATCTACCAATAAGAGGATATGATGAATTCCTTAACTCTATCTTTGGAGAAAACGTTTTACAAAATTTATTAAAAACAGCGTCTACAGCAACAATAAGCATTATGGGACTTGTAATATTATTATCATTAGCTTATCATTATGCAAAAATTAAAGAAACAGATGAAATTTATGCTGTAATGATTTCATTAATGGTATTTATGATTCTTACACCTGTAGTAGATGGAAAATTAAATTTAGAGTGGTTAGGCGCTAAAGGAATGTTTATAGCAATATTCATAGCATTCATTTCTACAAACGCATACATTAAGATTAAAAGTTTAAATATAGAACCTAAAATGCCGGATACAGTTCCACCAGCTGTTTCCAAGTCATTTGCTGCATTATTTCCAATTGCGATAATCGCTATTGTAGCTGTAATAGTAAGAGGCTTATTTGCAATGACACGTTTCGGTGATATACACAACTTTGTATTTACAGTAGTTCAAGCACCTTTATTAGCTTTAGGAACTAACGTTATATCTCTAATTGTAGCAGAAGTTATAGGACAAGTATTATGGTTCTTTGGTCTACATGGTAATGATATAGTAGGATCAGTTATGAGACCAATATGGCAAGTAATGTCTGCTGAAAACTTAGAAGCATTCTCTGCTGGACTTCCTCAAGCTAATATTATAAATGAACAAATGAGAAACGTATTTATGCTAATCGGAGGGTCAGGTTCTACTTTACCTTTAGTTTTAAGTTTAATCTTTGTTACAAAATCAAAACATACTAAAACTTTAGGGGCTCTTTCATTACCAGCAGCTATCTTTAATATAAATGAACCAATAATATTTGGATTACCAATAGTTTTAAACCCAACTTTATTTATTCCTTGGATTATAACTACACCAATTCTAGGTTTAATTACTTATTATTCAATGAAATTTGGATTAGTTGCTATAACAAATGGCATAATGATCCCTTGGACTACACCTGTACTTATTAGTGGATATTTAGTTTCAGGTATAAGTGGAGTTATTTTACAACTAGTTCTTTGTGTAGTGGCCTTTTTAATATACTATCCATTTATTAAATCAATAGATAATCAAATGTTAAAGGAAGAAACAGATAATAAAATGTTAAAGGAAGAAGCAATTATAGTAAATTAGTAGGAGTCAGATATGAAATGTAATAAACAAAATATAAATAACATATGCACTCATTTCGCAGAAAATGAAATAAGCAATTTTAATAGCACTGTATTTCCATTAGTACAGACAAGTAATTTTAAATTTAATACTTATGAAGATTTTATGAGTAAAACAGATAATGAAAAAGATAATTTTATTTATACTCGTGGTAGTAATCCAACGACTTCATTATTAGAAAAAAGATTAGCTTGTTTAGAAGAAGGGGAAAGAGCTAAAGTGTTTAGCTCGGGAATGGCTGCTATTTCGGCTACGATATTAAGTTTAATTGAAACTGGAGACCATTTACTATCTATAAACACAATATATGGACAAGCTAATAGGTTTTTCACTTCTTTAAAAAAATATGGAGTGGAACATTCAAACGTAAAAGGATATTCAGGTAGAGGTATAGAAAAATATATAAAAGATAATACTAAAATAATTTATTTAGAAAGTCCAAGTTCTCAATTTATGGAGTTAGTTGATTTAGAATCTATATCATATTTAGCGAAGAAAAGAAATATAGTTACTATTATTGATAATACTTGGGCAACACCTATATTCCAAAATCCTTTGAAATATGGAATAGACATATGCATACATTCAATGTCTAAATATATTAACGGAAATTCAGATGTAGTATCAGGTGTTGTTATAAGTAATGAAAACACTATTGATAAAATTGCTGACTATGGATTTATGAACTTTGGAGCTGTTAATAGTCCATTTAATTCATGGTTAACTACTCGTTCTCTAACAACCTTGAATTTGAGAATGAAGCAACATGAAGAGTCTGTAAAAAAAGTAATTGATTTTCTAAGCACAAATAAAAATGTAAAAGTTATTTATCATCCTTACGCTACGAAAGATGATACTCAAAAAAAATTATCTGAGAAATACTTGGATGGATATGGAAGTTTATTATCTTTTGAGTTAAAGGATAAAGATACAAATAAAATGATAAAGTTTGTTAATAATCTAAAGATTTTTTCTATCGGAGTTAGCTGGGGAGGGTTTGAAAGTTTAATTCTACCAGCCTATAAAGGCGGAAATGAAGATGATTTAAAAAATAGAGGAATGTCTATTACACACATTAGATTGTTCATAGGATTAGAGGAAACTAATTCCCTAATTAATGATTTAAAACAATCATTTGATACTGTATATAAATAAGGCTATTTTATTATATAGGAGGAATAAAAATGAAAAAAATTATGTTAGTATGCTCTGCTGGAATGAGCACAAGCTTGTTAGTTAATAAGATGATAAAGGTTGCATCAGATAAAGGAATTGAAGCAGAAATATTTGCAATTTCAGCAATGGAATTTGATAGTAATATCGAAAGTAAAAAGTTAGATGTAATACTTTTAGGCCCTCAAGTTCGTTTTATGAAAGATGAATTTGAAAAGAAATTAGCTTCAAAAAATATTCCTTTAGCTGTTATCAACATGTCTGATTATGGAATGATGAATGGAGAAAAAGTTTTAAATCAAGCACTTGCTTTAATTAAATAACATTATTCTAAATATCTGTTGACAAATTAATTGCTTAAGAGTAGTATGTAATAAAGTTAAATTCTTTGAAGGGAAGAGTAAATATTTACTGAGTATCCAAAGCGAGTAGGGTTGGTGTAAGCCTATGAGAAAAGTAATATTGAAAGACATCCTGGAGATACTTATCTGAAATATATATTAGGATAAGTCGGTTTTCCTCCGTTATAGGGACTGGAGATAATAATGTATTAATACGTTATTAAATTAGGATGGTACCGTGAAGATATGCTTTCACTCCTATAAGGAGTGGGAGCTTTTTGTTTTTAAGTATATAGAAAAGAGCTCATTCTATATGGTGTATATTCTAATTTAGTAGAACATTGTTAAAAAGGGTGGTACCGCGAAATATTTTGCCCCTTGAGTTTTTTTACTCAAGGGGATTATTTTTTTGGAGGTAATAATAAAATGAAAAGAAAATTAGTAAGTGAATTAAGAGAATTTATAGATGAAAAAGTATGTATTAAAGGGTGGATTTATAAAATTAGAAAATTAAAGTTTATAACTTTTGTGATTATTAGAGATAGATCTGGATTAGTTCAATGTATAGTGAATAATAATGAATTTGATTTATCAGAAATAAGTATTGAGTCAGTAGTGTCTATTATTGGAAATGTTAAAGAAAGCAGTAATTCCTTAAGCACATTTGAGGTACAAGTAGAAAGTATAGAGGTTATAAGCAAAGTTGAAGGTGAACTTCCAATAGAAATAAACAAAGAAAATTTAGAAGTGAATTTAGATACAATGATTAATAATAGAGCATTAAGTTTAAGGCATCCCAAAATAAATGCGATTTTCAAAGTACAAAATTTAATAGTAAATGCATTTAGAGAGTTTCTAAACAATGAAGGATTTACAGAAATTCATACTCCTAAGATTGTTAAAGAGGGTGCAGAAGGAGGTACAGAGGTTTTTGAGGTGAAATACTTTGAAAATAAAGCTTATCTAGCTCAAAGCCCTCAATTTTACAAGCAAATGATGGTTGGAGCGGGATTTGAAAGAGTATTTGAAATAGGTCACGCTTATAGAGCAGAAGAGCATAACACTAATAGGCATCTTAATGAATATATAAGTATGGATTTAGAGGTGGGATTCATTGCAGATGAAAAAGATATTATGGAAATAGAAGAGAGATTATTAATGTCTATATTGGAATCACTAAATACGAAAGGTAAAGAATATTTAGATTTATTACAAGTTCAATTACCAGTAATAAATGGAGAAATACCTAAGCTTGAATTTAAAGAAGCACTTAATATATTGAAAAAATATTACAATAAAGAAGATCTAGATGGAGATTTAGACCCCGAAGCAGAAAAACTTCTGTGTGAATATTCAAAAGAAAAGCTAAATAGTGATTTTATATTTTTAACTAATTATCCTAGGAAAAAGAGGCCAATGTATACAATGCCAAATGGGGAAGATGAAACACATAGTTTTGACCTATTATTTAGGGGAATAGAAATTACTACAGGTGGTCAAAGAATTCATGATTATAACATGCTAGTAGATAATATGAAATATAAAGGTCTTAATCCTAAAAGTTATGAAAGCTATCTAGCATTGTTTAAGTATGGAATGCCTAAACATGGAGGGTTAGCTATTGGGTTAGAGAGAATAACAGCAAAGATTTTAGGATTAGAAAATGTAAGAGAAGCGACTTTAATTACTAGAGATAGAAAAAGATTGACTCCATAATTATAAGCATTGCTTAGCTTATGATTTAAATGAAATAGATATTATCGATGATTTATTGATAATTCTTATTTTAAGTTAATATGAAGATTTTTATAGATAATCCTAACATATTAAATAGAACCAGCTTTAACTATATTAAGATATTTTCAAATAACAATTAAATTAAAATACCGTAGGTAACAGATTTAAAAGTTAGTACCTACGGTGATTTTTATGTATATTTTATAATATTAAGCTCTATTTTTAACTTTACCACGAATAAATAAGTAGGCTATGGAGATAATAGCTGAAATACCTAAAGCAAAATAAAATCCCATACGTTGATCGGTAATGCTTAATGAAAATATAAATAAAACAAATATTATTGCTAATGTGATAACTGTTGACCAGGGAGCACCAAATGCTAAAGGGGATTTGTAAACTTCCTGATTTGCAACAGTTTTTCGCCACAGTAAAAAGCAAAGTAAAATAGTACCCAAACTAAAGAATGAAAAATAAGCCGATGCCGAAATTAAATAATCGTAAATTTTGCTAGGTAAAATATATGAAGCTATATTGATAGCAATTAGCCCTATAGCTGTTAGAATTAAGCTTCCATAAAGTACTCCGTTCTTACCTTTCTTCCTCACAAAGGCTGGAGCTTCATGAGATTCTCCTAAAGAAACTAGCATCATTATGGCAGAAAAATATGACCCTGTCATTACGGAAAATGATGCAACCAAGACCACTGCATTCATTATTGAAGCCGCAAGGGGGATATTAATTGACTCTAAGGCTGATATAAATGGCGATTTTTCCATTGAAATAGTATTCCATGGTATTAGGCAGACAACTGTTAAAATTGAGACAACATATAAAAAAATCAATACTACGAGAAGTATAAGCATGGCCTTCGGTATATCATGTCTTGGATCTTTAACCTCTGATGATGCCATAGCAACCACACCAATGCCAGCATAGGAAAAAATAACAATTAACATTGATTGGAGTAGTCCTCTTAAACCTTTGGGGAATAAGCCTCCGTTATCTAATAGAGTCGTAATTCCAACTGGATTATTAGTATTAAATACTCCAAATATTGTTGCTATACCGATTATAATAAATACTACTAAGGTAGCTGACTTAATGAAAGACATAACTGTTTCAATTTTACCAAAGTTTTTCAAGCCAAATGCATTTATAGCAATTACTATTGCTGAATAAGCTATTGATAATACCCATACAGGGATATTTGGAAACCATAATTTTGAAAATATAGCCATGGCAATGGTTTCAGCCCCTATGCTTAGAACGGCTGATATCCAAAAAGTCCAACCTACGTAGAATCCCATAAAAGGCCCTAAGATTTCTTCAGCGTAGACCTTAAAGGAACCACTAACGGGATGATTAACAGAGAGAGAGGTTAGTGCACCTGCAATCTGGATTGTTAATAAACCACCTAATAGATAAGAAAAAATAACTCCAGGACCAGCATAGCTTATAGGTAACCCTGACGCAAGAAAAAAACTAGATCCAATGATACCACCTAGCCCAATCCACAATAAATTCTTAGCGGAGAGCTTATTCTCCTCCTTTTTACTATCTTCCTGTGATATAAATTCATCTTTGATTATTTTCTTTGAAGGAGTTTCTTGTTTTTCTTTCAATTTTTTATACCTCCATTTTTACTTTGTATATAGAAAATAGTTTTCCTAAAAAGGTAGGATTTATACTGAATAGTTGAAATATACCTGCAGAAAGTGCAACACCTCCTTATTTTTTTACTTAATACAATAAATTAAACTTTAGAGAGTATAATGCAAAATTTGCTCTTATATACCATAATATTGAAAATAATATAAAAATTTCTATGGAAAACATTTACACAATATAAAATAAGTGTTAATATATTGTTAGTAAAATAAAGTAAAATAAAGTAAAATAAATTTTGGAGGGAGTATTATGTTAAGCAAAAAGACATTAGCTAAAGTGTTAGCAGTTACATTATGTACTGGTATCCTATTAAATAATGTGGATCCAAGTATCTTAGCAGATGTTATGGATCAAACAAGTAATGGGACGGAGTTCTGGGCAAGCAATCCTGAAAAATTTGAAGATAATAGGGAGAGAGCCCATGCCACTATTATGCCCTATGACACAATTGAAGAAGCGTTAAACAATCCTAATTACTCAGATTATTCAAATTCAACTAATTATCAAACTTTAAATGGAGATTGGAAATTTAATATAGTGGACAAGCCGTCACAAGATATAAAAGATTTCTATAAGACTGATTATGATACTAGTAAATGGAATACTCTAGCTGTACCATCAAGCTGGCAACTACATGGCTATGATCAACCAAGATATAATGACACAGCTTACCCTTGGGAATATCAAGCGACAAATCCAAATCCACCAGATGTGCCAACAGATTATAATCCAATAGGATACTATAAGAGAACGTTTACTATACCGAAGGGATGGAATGATAGGGAAGTATTCGTTTCATTCCAGGGAGTAGAATCAGCTTATTATTTATATATAAACGGAGAATATGTAGGATATAGTGAAGATACCTTTACAGGACATGACTTCAATATAGCTAAATACCTAAAAGAAGGGGAAAATGAAATTGCAGTTAAGGTTCATAGATGGAGTGATGGTAGCTGGCTAGAGTCACAAGATATGATTAAGTTAAGTGGAATATTCAGGGATGTATTCCTATATTCTACACCAAAAGTACATCTTAGGGACTATACATTAGTTACTGATTTAGATGAACAATATGTAAATTCACAATTAAATGTAAAAGTAAACGTTTCAAATTATGGTATAGAGAAAGATGGAAAATACAAAGTAAGAGGACTAATTTACAATGAAAATAAAGATGTAATTAAAGATCTATCACAAGAAATAAGCATAACTGCATCAAATAATGAGGATACCATTGCTGAACTTAATACAATAGTTGAAAACCCAAAGAAATGGACAGCAGAAACACCAAATTTATATACAATTGTTATTGCTCTTGAAGATGAAAAGGGAAATGTAATAGAAACAATAAGTAATAAATTTGGATTTAGAGAAATAGAAATATCAGATAGTCAGGTTAAAATAAATGGAAAACCAATATCTTTTAAGGGAGTAAATAGACACGAATTCCTTCCAGATTCAGCTAGAACTTTAACAGAAGAAAGCATGATTAAAGATATAGAGCTTATGAAGCAAAACAACATAAACTCTGTAAGATCATCTCACTATCCAAACGATCCAAGATGGTATGATCTATGTAATGAATATGGATTATATGTAATGGATGAAGCAAACTTAGAAACTCATGGAAGATTAGATGAAATTCCACAAAGTAGACCAGAATGGAAAGAGGCAGTTATAGATAGACAAAGATCTATGTTAGAAAGATCAAAAAATGAAACATCTATAATAATGTGGTCATTAGGTAACGAATCAAGTGGAGGAAAAAACTTCGAACATGCAGCTAATTGGATAAGAGAAAAGGATCCTACAAGACCTATACACTATGAGCCATATAGAGATGTAGCAGATGTGTACGGAAGAATGTATAGAACAATAGAGGAAATGGAGTCTTATGGACAAGATAAGGATAACAAAAAGCCATATATTCAATGTGAATATGCTCATGCTATGGGAAATAGTGTAGGTAATCTACAAAAGTATTGGGATGTATTTGATAAATATGATAATATGCAAGGTGGTTACATCTGGGACTGGGTTGAGCAATCAATAAAAATGACAGATCAAAATACAGGAGAAGAGTATTTTAGCTATGGTGGAGATTGGGGAGATGAAGACTTTACAGATGGAAACTTCTGTGCAAATGGATTAGTCTCAGCAGATAGAACAGTACAGCCTGAGATTCAAGAAGTTAAAAAAGTATACCAAGAAATAAAAATAAAGGATGTAGACGTTGTAAATGGTAAAATTAATATTAAAAATGAATTCTTATTTACAAATACAGAGAAATATCAAGGAAATTGGGAATTAAGAGCAGATGATAAAGTTATACAACAAGGAAATTTTGATATATCTGTAGATCCATTATCAAGCAAAGAGATGACAATTCCATTTACGACTCCAGAAATAATACCAGGAACAGAATATTGGTTAAATATAAGCTTTACTCTAAAGGGAGATGAGTCTTGGGCAAGTGCAGGACATACGATTGCAAAACAACAATTTAAGCTTCCATTTAATAATCCATTAGAAAAAGCTTTAGATATAACATCAATGTCATCAGTTAATGTAAAAGAAAATAGTGATGCTGTAGCAATAGAAGGTAGCGAATTTGATGTTAAAATAAATAAAAATACAGGAGCATTAGAGTCATATAAATTTAATGATAATGGTAAAAAAGTAGAATTAATAAAAGACCCTTTAGTACCAAATTACTGGAGAGCTCCAAATGATAATGATAGAGGAAACGGAGCAGAAGAGAGATTAGCAACATGGAAAGAAGCAGGTAAAAATTCAACAGTTAAAAATATTAATATTGTGAAAATTGATGATAAGGCTGCTAAAATAGAACTAGAATTAACTGTTCCAACAGAAGTAGAATCAACATTAAAATTAGATTATACAGTCTATGGAAATGGTGAAGTAGTAGTAAGTAATACATTAAAAGCAGGTGAAGGATTATCAGAAATACCTGAAATAGGTATGATGCTTCAACTACCATCAGAATTTGAAAATGTAACTTGGTATGGAAGAGGACCAGAGGAAAACTATATAGACAGAAATACAGGTTATGATGTTGGTGTATACAATAAAAAGGTAGATGAGTTATTTATACCATATATCGAACCATCCGAAACAGGAAATAGAACAGATGTAAGATGGGTAACTTTAACAAACAATGATGGTGTTGGATTAATGGCATCAGGTTTACCAATAATAGAATTTAATGCATTAGAATATACACCAGAGGAGCTTTCTTCAGGAAAACGTCATCCACATGAGCTTCAAAAGACAGGAAATGTAGTATTAAGACTTAACTACAAACAAATGGGTGTAGGTGGAGACAATAGCTGGGGAGCAACTCCACATCCAGAATTTATGATGGAAAGTGGAAAAATGTATAATTACACATTTAAGATAAATGGTGTAAGTAAAGAAGATTCCCCAATGGAAATAAGCAAAGTAAATTCAAGCTTACAAAAGAATTTAGTTAATGGTATTAAAGTGAATGGAGTAAATATAGCAAACTTCAATGAAAATATTACAGAATATGATATAGAGTATTTAGAAGGTTCGTTAGATACTCCTCCAGTAATAGAAGTTGAAACAGCTAATGATAATGTAATAGTAGAAGTTAGCGATGTGGAAACAATATCTGGTATAGCTACAGTTAAGGTAACTTATAAAGATGAATTATTAGGGAAAATATTCAATAAGACTTATAAGTTAAACTTCAAAACTAATAATATAGTTTATGCATCAGATGTAGAATGGGAAAGTGCAACAGCAGGAATGTATGAAGTTAAAAAAGACCAAACAGTAGTTGGAAATCCATTAAGAGTAAAGGTTGATAATAATATAACTATATTTGATAAAGGAATTGGAACAAATTCGGATTCAAAAATAGTTTATAACTTAGAAGGAAAGGATTATGATAAGTTTGAATCATATGTTGGTCTAGATAGAGGTGTATCAGGATATGGTCCATCAATAGTAGCTAGAGTAGAAGCTGATGGAGTAGAAGTATTCAATAGTGGAAGAATTTATAGTACTTGGAATGCTTCTAAAGTGCAAGTAGATTTAAAAGGCGTTAAAGAGCTAGCACTATATATTGATTCTTATGAGGGAAATATCAAGTATGATCATGGTGCATGGGCAGATGCTAAATTCATAAAAAATGCTAAGAGTACAGACACATCACTTTCAGAAATAAAAGTAAAAGGAGAAGCAATAAAAGACTTTGATCCAAATAACTATCAATATAATGTAGTTTTACCAGCAGGTACAACAGAAGTTCCGGAAGTAACAGTAACAAAAGCAAATGAAAATGCTAAAGTATTTGTTACAAATGCAGATAAGCTTCCAGGAGAAACAATAATAAAAGTTTTATCAGAGTCAAGTACAATGAATACCTATAAAATAAACTTTACAATAGACGAAAAAACAACAGTATCAAAGGAGGATTTAAATAAATTAGTAGAAAAGATTGAAGCTTTAAATGAAAATGAGTATATTCCATCAACTTGGAAGAAGTTACAAAAGGAGCTAACAAAGTCTAAAAAGGTATTAGCCGATTCAAGTGCTACACAAAAAGATGTTAATAAGGCTCATGATGATTTAAATAAAGCTTACTCAGAGTTAATATTAAAGCCAAGCAAAAATAAATTAGATGATTTAATAAAGAAGGCTGAAGCTCTTGACTCATCACAATATACAAAGAAAAGCTGGAAGGCTTTAGAAAAAGCGTTAGCATCAGCTAAAAAGACTTTTGATAATGAAGAATCTACTAAAAAGGAAGTAAAAGATGCAGAAGATTGGTTAGAGGTTGCTATAGAAAAGCTTGAATTAAAAGATAATGGTAGTGGTACTGATACTGATACTGGAAATGGTACTAATACTGGGAATGGGAAAGGTCATGGTAAGTTACCTAATACAGGAGGCACACCAGCAGCTGCTATAGGATTAATTGGAATAATTACAACTGCTACAGGGTTCTATATAAATAGAAAAAGAAAGTAAAAGCTAAAATAGTAAAGATAATTATAAAATGTAAGAGAGTATTGATTAAGAGTCTGTACTCTCTTATTTTTATATAACAAAATCAGTGATGGTTTATGGATCAGAGCAAAAAGATAAAAAAATAAAGGGAAATTAGTAATGTGAAATATTTTAGGTTTTATTGAAGCATACTAAAATTATAAAGGAGAATGATAGATATGAAAGTGAAGATAGTATGTGAAAGAGATTATGAAATAAAGGAGTTAGAGTTGCCTATGAATGAAGAAGCATTATTGAAGATTCAAGGTAGTGTACTTGATAGAGATACATTAGGGTATATAACAGGAGCAGATATAAAATATTATGATGGTCAGGGAAATGAAATAGAAAATGTATTTCTTCTCAATAAGCAGCTACAAAAGTAGAAGTAAGGATTATAGTTTCTATTGGTATAAAAAAATTATAGAAAGTGATGGAAAAATATTATAAGTATTTTAAGGGATTAGGAAGCACTAGATTAGTAGTGCTTCCTTTTTTATAAAATAGATAGTATTTAGTAAATATTTAAATTCTTTATTATTTTAAATGATTTTTGAGTTAAAGATTAAATGAATTCATTATAAAATTTACAATTTTGAAACAACTAATATAAATTTTTGATAAAAAATTAGTATAAATTTATTGTATAATGAGTTGAGATATAAAATATTTGATAAAAATAAAAAAAAGAGGTAAAATTAAAAAATTAGAGAAGCAGCAATAAAACATAGTCGGACAAGGAGATATATTATGCCATCAAAAAGAAGTGCAAAATCAATTAAAAGGCGAAGAAGAAAAGTTAGAAAGCTTAGATTTACAATATTTATTGTAACAGTAGCATTAATAGGATATATAGGTTATAAAACTAGTGAAAAAATATTTAGTTCAATGATTAAAAATAAAGAGGTACAAAAGGTAGAAACGGTACAAAAAGTTGAAGAAAATAATTTAAGTAAAATACCAGAAGAAGTAAAAAACTCAAAGGATCCGGTAATACAAAGCTTATTAAAAAAAGCAAATAAATATCCTGAAATTAATAAGATATTAAATAATGTAGATGCATATCCAAAAGAACTTTTAGAGTTGGCAGCAAAAAAGGATGAAGAGATAGGGTTTGTAGCAAATTACCCTAATTATGATGCATCAAAAAATAAAGATATATCTGTAAAAAATGATTATAAAAAAGGACAAATTCCACTTTTTATACAATGGGATGAAAGATGGGGATATGATAAGTATGGTTCAGAGTTTATAGCAATTAATGGGTGTGGACCTACAGCTCTATCAATGGTAGTAGTAGGGCTTACAGGTAATACAAATATAAATCCAAAGGTTGTAGCAGATTTTAGTGAAAAGAATGGGTATTTAGCAGAGGGAGTAGGTTCAACTTGGAGCCTTATGACTGAGGGAGCCAAAAATTTTGGGGTAATGGGTAAAGAGTTATCACTAAATAAGGAAGTTATAATAAACACTTTGAAAAAAGGACAACCTATAATAGCAAGTATGGGACCTGGAACATTTACTACTACTGGACATTTTATAGTATTAACTGGAGTTGATAGTAATAATAAGATAATAGTAAATGATCCTGATAGCAAAATAAAAAGTAAACAAACATGGGATATAGATATATTTATGAATGAAGCTACAAACTTATGGGCTTTTAAAGCTATATAAATTTATTAACCGTACTGATACAAAAGCATACAAGAAAATTATGTCTGAGAATATATAATTAAAGAAATCAAATTCTAAAAATACAGAGGCTACTAAAATTATAGCCCGGCTTTTAGTTTTAAAGTAAAGTATTTTGATTTTAATTTAATTAACTTAAATCAGATTAAGATTTCTATAAATGTGATAAAGTTACATATAAAATTAAGGTTTGTATATATAATAATCAAGTAATCACATTTGTAGGGGGAATTTACTAGTGAAAAATTTATACAAAAAGTACAGTTATTTAATATTTCTATTTTTTGTCATAGAATCGTTATTTGATATGAGGCTTGCAATTGTGGCAATTATTTGTATGTTGGCACCAATAATACTAGCATTAGCTGGAAAGGGGAGATATTGGTGTGGAAACTATTGTCCAAGAGGAAATTTTTATGACAATGTGCTATCTAAAATTACACCTAAGAAAAAGGTTCCAAAGTTTTTTAAAAGTACAGGCTTTAGAATATTTATGATATTCTTTATTATGGCTAACTTTGGACTTGGACTATATAAAAACTGGGGAAATCTATATGGAATAGGATTTGTTTTTTATAGAATAATCGTAATAACTACTATTGTTGGAATTGTATTAGGATTATTTACTAACTCAAGAGTTTGGTGCAATTTTTGTCCAATGGGTTCTTTATCTTACTTTATAGCAAAATTTAAAGGAAGAAAGGTAAACCTATCAGTAGATAAAAGTTGCATAGAATGTGGACTTTGTACAAAAGCTTGCCCTATGGGTATCTCACCAAAAGAATATAAAAATGATACGGTAAAGAATTCAGATTGTATATTCTGTGAAAAATGTTTATATAAATGCCCTAAGAAATCAATTGAAATTTTAAAAAAATAATTTAATTAATAAGGAATCCGTATAAATGCTCCTTATACTTTTAAGTAAATTGAAGTGTAAGGAGTGTTTTTTATGGAGTATATAATTAAAACAGAAAATTTAAGTAAATATTATAAAGGACAAGGAGCGAACAAGGAAATATCTATATCAGTACAAGAAAATTAAATATATGGATTGTTAGGCCTAAATAGATCTGTAAAATCACTATTACTTAAAATGCTAACTGGTATGATAAAGCCAACGTCAGGTAAGGTTTTTTATTTATTAGAGTTTATTATATGAATTTAAGAGGCTAAAGCACTAATCTTGAAGATTGGTGCTTTTTCTGTGATATAATAAAATTTAATAAGTAAACTACAAAAAGGAGAGAATGAGTGTGGATTTTTTTAAGCTAGAAAAAGATAAAAAATATTTTAAAGATGTAACGATTACAAGGAGTGATAATAACAAAATAAATATTAATTGGAAGTCAGAAAAAGAACTTAAGCAGGTTAAAATTTACTGGAATAAAACTCCTGATGTAAATGGAATTGAAGAATATATTACAACTGTAGAAGGAAAAAATACAGCTATTTTTGATGATCCAGATACTACAAGAAGAAATTATTTTATTTTAAAAGTTGAGGGATATGTTTCAGAAATAGTTACGGAAGTATTAATACCATTTAAGGGTACTAGTAACTTTCGTGATATAGGAGGATATAAAACAAGGGATGGTAGAAGGGTTAAATGGAATATTTTTTATCGTTCTGATGAATTAGCTGGGTTAACAGAAGAAGATATAGAATATCTAAAAAGTTTAGGTATAAAAACAATTTTGGATTATCGTTCAAAGGGTGAAGTTAATGCAAAACCAGATCCATTAATCGAAGGAATTGGAAATATAAATATTTCTGGAATAAAATCTTTTGATAATAGTGATGTTAATTTTGATATGTTTTCTTTAATGAAGGAAAGTAAAAGCTTAAAAGCATTAGGTAATCTAGAGGATCTTCTTAAAAAGTGTTATCTAGAGATGGTATTTGATAACAAAGCCTTTAAAAAGCTTATGGAGTGTATTGAATGTCCAGATAAGATGCCAATAGTTCAGCATTGTACAGCTGGTAAAGATAGGACAGGTATAGGTTCTGCATTAGTATTACTAGCATTAGGAGTACCAGAGGAAACTGTTATAGAAGACTATTTATTAACTAATGTATATCGCTCAAGTATGAATGAAGCATTATTTAAATCTCTTGGCAATTTGTTAACTGATGAAGATAGCAAAGAAATTTTCAAAGTCTTTATGGAGGTAAGAAAAGAATATATAGAAAGTGCTTTAAATGCAATTAAAGAAAGATATGGCTCCATAGATGAATATTTAGAAAAAGAATATGGCTTTAATAAAGAAAAGAGAGCTAGATTACAGCAAAATTATTTGTGGTAGTTTTAGGCGTGTTATCTAATAAATTAGAATTAGGTAGGGTGAACCGTACCATAAGTAACGTATACTTTCTTCTAAAGCATTGATATGATAAGTGTTAATGAAATTTGGGTTTTGTAAAATTAAAACACATAAATGTCAACCATATTGAAAAATAAAGTAATAGTGTTTTTTTAAAATGATATAATATTAAGTGGGGATATTTTAATAATTAATATTGGGAGGAGATATTTATGAATAAGTTACTTGAGGTAGGAATGTCTAAAGAATGGTTTGAAAAAGAAGGGCTAAAGGAAGAACCTGCCATCTGGGAGGATGGAATTAGGATTGATACTAGTTCAGGTAAGTTTGAATGGTGGTATTTTGATGCCCACTTAGATGATGGGACAACTGTTGTAGCTATATTTTTTACAAAGTCATATGCAAATATAAAGGTACCATTAACACCACTTGTAAAGCTTAGCATAACAACACCGGAGGGAAAAACTTACTTAAAATTAATAGAATTTCCTAAAGAGGACTTTTCAGCATCAGATAAGCAATGTGATGTCAAGGTAGCTAATAATTGGGTTAAAGGAGACTTGAAAACTTATAATTTACATGTGGATTTTGAGGATATATCTGCAGATTTACAATTTAATCGTGTTGTTCCTTCTTGGAGACCTGGAATAGGAAAGGCCTTTTTTGGAGAAGAAAAGAAGGATTTTTTTGCTTGGTTTGTACCAATACCATATGGAACAGTAAATGGTAAAATTAAATTTGAAGGAAAGGAACGTGAAGTAGCAGGAAGAGGATATCATGATCATAACTGGGGTAATACACCACTAACTAAGATAATTAACCATTGGTATTGGGGAAGATTAGATATAGGAGATTACAAAGCAATATTTTTTGAAATGGTAGCTGATAAAAAATATGGATCTGAAAGAGTTAATTTATTTATGTTTGCAAAGGGAGATAAAATTTTAACAGGTGATGGAAGTAAACTTACTTTAGAAAAAAGTAACTATATTACCCATCCAGGTGGTAAACAATATCCTAAGGAATTGAATTTTAATTGGGAAGATGAGAAGGATAATATAAAAATTAGTATATCTAATCCTGAGCTAATAGAGGATAGAAGTTTATTAAGTGGGTTGCCATTTTTGAAAAGAAAAATTGCAGGGATGATAGTTAATCCATATTATTTTAGGTTTAATGGTAAAACAGAAATTAATATAAATTATAAGGATATAAATGAGACAATAAAAGACAAATCATTATATGAAATAATGATGTTAAAATAAAATATTTAAATAATGAATTTGAAAATTTTTACTAAATTTGGCTTATGGTATGATTCTAATATAGATTTAATATAATCTATAAAAACTTGACAATAAACTTTTAATTGTCAAGTTTTTTTGAGTCCATAAGAAGATAAATTATTACAAATAATTAAATAGAAGGAGATATTAATGATGAAAAAGAAGGTAGCATTTGTATGTGTTCATAATTCATGTAGATCACAAATGGCAGAAGCATTAGGTAAATTATATGGAAGTGAGGTTTTTGAAAGTTATTCAGCAGGAACTGAAACTAAACCTCAAATTAATCAAGATGCAGTAAGAATAATAAAAGATTTATATAAAGTATATATGAATGAAACTCAAAAATCTAAATTGCTTACTGATATACCAAAGGCAAATATTGTTATAAAAATGGGATGTAATGTTGTATGTCCTGTTTTACCAGCTAATCATATTGAAGATTGGGGATTAGAAGATCCTACTGGTAAGTCTGATGAAGAATTTATTAAAGTTGCAAAAATTATAGAAGAAAAAGTGAAAGATTTAGCAAGAAGAATTAAAGATAATGAAATATAGGAGGAGCCATGTGAGAAGAAAATATATGTTATAATCAATATTATATTGGTAAAATTGTACACAGAAGTATCTTTTTATATAATAGGGATGTTGTAAGTGACTCTTGAATTTGAAAATATATGTACAGAATATATTACTGTTTCAGTATTGGCTAATCAAAATTGCAATGTTTAGGCAATGCACAGAGAAATGCAAACGGAAATATATAATAGGTTTTATATGTAAGTTATAATTAATATGGCTACCATTAAAGAGAGGTTTATTATGGAGAAATATTTTTCAATAGGAGAGATATCTAAACTATCTAACTTGTCTGTTCAAACATTAAGACATTATGATAAATTAGGGATTTTAAAACCAAGTTTAGTTAAGGATAATGGATACAGATACTATTCTTTAGAACAATTTTATAAATTAGATTTTATAATATTTTATAGAAAATTAGGATTATCTCTTTCAGAAATAAAAGAAATTATATCAAACAAAGTTAATATAGAAGACTCACTTGGACTCTTACAAAATCAAGAATATGAAATAGATAGACAGATTAAGGAGTTGCAAAAGCAAAGAAACTTAATTCAAAAGAAAAGCCAATACATAAAGTCTATGCTTACGAAATCTTTAGGAGCAGCATTTCTAAATAAAAAACCTAAAAAGAAGATTGCTAAGATAAATGTGGTGAATAAAGATTTAGAAGATGCAGAAATAAATTTTAGAAAAGCCTTAAATACACTTCCTAAGCTAAATGACCTTTTGACTTTAGAAGTTCTATATGAAATAAACTATGAAGAGTTTAACAAAAAAAGAGAGGCAAAATATAATATTTATTTTAATATTACGGATAACGATATAGAAGAAGATGAAAATATTAAGATTTGTGAACTTAAAGAAGGATTATATGCATCTATCCTTTATATTGACTATTATAGTAACCACAAAAAATATGTAAAACAACTTTTTAAATTTATTGAGGATGAAAATTTAAGAGTTGAAGGGACTTTGTATGAAAGCTATATAGCTTCAGAGTTTTGTGATGATAAAGAGAAATGTTTTATGGAATTATTTATAAAGGTTGCAAAGTAAAAATTTTCTTGACTCTATAATAGTTGTAGAGTATATAATTCTTCTCTGTAAGGAGGGGATTGTATTGATGAGAAAATTTTTTAACTATGTAATTCCAGCTGTAATTGGAATGTTAGTTACGTCATTATACATTGTTGTAGATGGAATGTTTGTTGGTAAAGGGGTTGGAAGTAATGCACTAGCAGCAGTAAATATAGCATTCCCACCAAACCTGATAGCTACAGCATTAGGGCTAATAATTTCTGTTGGTGGATCAACATTAGTTGCGATGAACTTAGGAGCTGGTAAAAAACAGGAGGCTATAAATAAATTTAATGAATCTATTTTATTCTTAATTATAGTGGCAATCCTAATATTTATAGTAGGTGTATTTTTTTCAAAACCTATAGCCTATGTCTTGGGAGCACCGGAGTCTCTAATAGAGGATGTGTATAATTATATAAGGTTTTGTTTCATATTTTCTGTACCTTTAGTTTTAAGCCAGGGGTTAAACTGTTTTTTAAGAAATGATGGCGCACCAAGGCTTGCTATGTTTGCAATGATAGCAGGAGCATTAACTAACATATTGCTAGATTATATATTTATTTTTATATTTAAGTGGGGCGTTATAGGAGCTGCTATTGCTACAGGGTTAGGTGAGCTTGTAAGCATGGCCATAGCAATTGTGTACTTTCTAAGTGGAAAAGGAGTCCTCCGCTTTAAAAGATGCAAAATATCCTTTAAAGCAATTAAGGATATAACAATAATAGGATTTCCAGCATTCTTAACAGAGTGTACCATAGCAGTTGTAACAATGGCTTTTAATATGGTAATTTTAAAGAGAATTGGGGAAAATGGTGCTGCAACCTATAGCATAATAAACTATATATTAACAGTTATAAATATGATAATTATAGGTATATCCCAAGGGATGCAACCGCTATTAAGCTTTTATCACGGGGCTGGAGAAGAGGAAAAAGTTAAATATTATTATTCATTAGCTATAAAAAGTGCGCTTGTAGCAGCCTTTGTTAATTATTTTATTTTTCTCATATTTGGAAAATGGATAATATCATTTTTTACTACCAATATCGATTTGATAGAAACAACATATAATGCAATTAAAATATTTAGCCTAGGAACTTTCTTTGCTGGTATTAATATAGTTAAAGCAGCTTATTTTCAAAGTATCGAAATGTGCAAAATTTCAACTACTATATGCGTATTTAGAGGATTTCTGGCTACTCAAATTTCTTTACTAATATTGCCAAGAATAATAGGAGATAACGGCATATGGCTTAGTAATTTAGGCGGAGAATTATTAGTGTTCTTAGTAGTAATGGCTGGCCATATGAATTATAAGAGGGATTTTAATTCAGTGATTAATAAATAATATTATTCTGTGAGGAATTTACAATAATGAAAGCTAACATTATTTATGGGGAACCGTACCATAAATAAATTAGGTTTTATTTTAAAGTATTGAGTCAATATGATTTTTATCATATTGACTCATTTTTATTAGGAGGAGCAAAATGAGCTATTTAAAAAATATCAATGGGAACTAGTTCCTGAAAATTTATCAATAGTAAAAAGAAATTGTCCTAAATGTAATAAAAAGCACATTATATAATAGTGAAAAATTTAGAGTAAATGCAAATAAAAATAAAGCTAAAGTTATTTTAGAAGATTTAAATTATAAATTAATCCAAAAGAAATTAGAAGCATATTATATAAATAAAATGAACCAGTTATTGAAATTCTTTATAATTATTCAATAGAAATGCAAAGATATATGAAGGTTATTTAGAAGGATTGTCTACACAATGTCTTTCAGAGAGATATTATTTGTCACCCTATAGTCAATGAGCGGATTTAACTTCAAAGAGATATTCTAATAATGAATTAGAAAGTTAATTTTATAGATGTATCGAAATATCTGGCATGCTAGGTGTGATATTATCTTTAATATAGATAAAGGAAGTGGATATAATGAATGAACCATTATTTCAAGCGAGTAATCTTATTTACAAGTCTAATTTAACTTATGATAATGTGAGAATTGAAAAAGGTAAAATTAATTTTATTGTTGGTGAGAGCGGGAGTGGTAAAAGTACTTTTTTAAAACTGTTGAACAATTCCATAAGCCCAATATCAGGAGAGTTGCTGTATAATGGCAAAGCAATTGAGGAATATGACCCCATTGTTTTAAGGCGCAATGTAAGCTTGGTTTCACAGGAACCATTTCTTTTTGATGAGAGCATTTCAGATAATTTTAAAACCTTTTATTCACTAAGGCACGAACCTATTCCTACCATGGATTATGTACGTTACATTACCGAACTTTGCTTAGTAGATGTTCCTTTAGAGCAAAATGCAACTACCCTTTCTGGCGGTGAACGTCTAAGAGTTTATATATCTATTTTTTTATCATTATGCCCAAAGGTTATATTATTAGACGAACCAACTTCAGCCTTAGATGAAAAGAATAGCTATAGAGTAATGGAGAATATAACAAACTTTTGTAAAGAAAAGAATATTGATATGGTAATAGTAAGCCACGATAAAAATATTGTTGATAATTTTTGTGAAAATAAAATTGAAATAGTTAAGGGGGACAAACTGTGGAAGGAGTAGCTAAACTTGGTATTTTTCAGTTTTCACTTATTTATTTACTGCTAATTATAGTGTTACTTATAATGAAAAAATCAAAAATTAATCAAACAAAACTTCTTTTAATTGCAAGTTTAAGAATGTCAGTTCAACTTGTGATTGTAGGTTATATACTTCAATATATGTTTAGTAATTCAAAACCTATATTTACTGTAATTTTTCTAGTAGGCATGATTACATTTTCTATTAATAGAGTAATTAGAAGCAGAAAAGACTTAAACAATTATTTTAAACTTGCAATAGGAATTTCTTTAACATTTGCAGGGCTTTTTATTCTATTTTTCTTTGTTGGTATTGTAGTGAAAAAATCTATATTTGATCCTCAATATACCATACCTTTAGCAGGTATGATAATTGGTAATGCCATGACTGGAATAAACATTGGGATAAAAACTTTCATGGATTCCATAAACAAAGAAAAAAGCAAAATTAACACCTTACTTAATTTAGGTGTGGAACCTAAAGATATTTTAAAGCCTTTTGCTAACAATGCTTTAGAAACTGCATTAATTCCTACATTAAATTCCATGGTTGGAATGGGGATAATCTTTTTACCTGGAATGATGACTGGACAAATATTATCTGGTACAGTACCTACTACAGCTATTATGTACCAAATAGCTATTATGATTGCAATCTGTACCTCTGTTTGCCTAACTGTCTTTCTATCTTTAAATTTAGGATATAAGTCTTTATATAATAATAGAAAACAATTTCTATAAAATTAAAAAAAGATTATGGAGAAAACAATAAAATTTTTCCATAATCTTTTTTATAATAATAAAACTTGGGTAAATAAATGGTAAACATGTTATAATAATATTTATTTAATAATAATTATTTTTAATAATATGTTATGGTTATAGTTACTTTAATTTAAAAATGGACCTAGATGCTTATATATATTAAGCAATTATGATTTAAACTACAAAGAGATTTTACTTTAAATATATCTAGTATAATAAGTTCCTATAAGTAGAAACTAAAAGTGGGACGTTATTATAGAATTGGATATTTAAAAAGACTATATATAAAAACTAAAATAAGAAAAGGAGATATTATGACAGAAGAAAAGAAAATAATAGGAACAGGTTTTAAATTAGATAATAGTTATGCTGGTCTTCCGGAAATATTTTTTACTGAACAGAATCCAAGTCATGTGCCATCACCAAAATTGGTTGCACTTAATTATTCTTTAATAACATCATTAGGACTAGATTCAAAGTTTCTACAAAGCAATGAAGGATTAGAGATATTTGCTGGGAATAAGATTCCAGAAGGTTCCGTGCCACTTGCTCAAGCCTATGCAGGACATCAATTTGGACATTTTACTATGTTAGGTGATGGTAGAGCTGTGTTAATAGGAGAACATATAACTCCTAATGGTGAGAGAGTTGACATTCAACTTAAAGGTTCGGGTAGAACTCCATATTCAAGAGGCGGAGACGGTAAAGCTGCATTAGGACCAATGCTAAGAGAATATATTATAAGTGAAGCAATGAATGCTTTTGGAATTCCTACAACTCGTAGTTTGGCTGTTGTTACAACCGGTGAACCAATAATACGTGAAAGCTATTTACCTGGTGCAATACTGACTCGTGTGGCCTCAAGTCATATACGTGTAGGAACATTTCAATTTGCTTCAAGATTTGGAAATGTTCATGAGCTTAAAGAATTAGCTGACTATACTATAAATAGACATTTTCCAAATGTAGATGATAAAGAAAATAAATATCTTTCTTTACTACAAGAAGTAATAAAAAGACAGGCTGAGCTTATAGCAAAATGGCAACTTGTTGGTTTTATACATGGGGTCATGAATACTGATAACATGGCAATTAGTGGAGAAACTATTGATTACGGTCCTTGTGCCTTTATGGATGCATATGATCCTGCAACTGTATTTAGCTCTATTGATACTCAAGGTCGATATGCTTATGAAAACCAACCTAAACTGGCTGCGTGGAATCTTGCAAGATTTGCTGAAACACTAATACCACTTCTTCATACTAATCAAGATGAAGCTGTGGAATTAGCACAAAATGCAGTTTCAGATTTTGATGAGATATATAAAGCAAATTGGCTTTCTGGAATGAGAGCTAAGCTTGGGATATTTAACGAAGAATTAGAAGATGAAGCATTAATAAGAGACCTTTTAATAATTATGTATCAGCATAGTGAAGACTATACAAATACATTCCGTGAATTAACAATTGATAATATAGAAGATACTAAAATGTTTAAAACAGAAGAATTTAAAAAATGGTATAAAATATGGCAAGAAAGACTAACAAGACAACCTGAGTCAAAAGATGCATCAAAACAACTTATGCAAAGTTCTAATCCAGTAGTAATTCCACGTAATCATAGAGTAGAAGAGGCATTAGAAGCGGCAGTGACGAATGGTGACTATAGCGTAATGGATAAACTTCTAGAGGCTCTTTCATCACCATATGATTACTCTAAAGATTATGAATACTATTCTACATTGCCTGAACCATCAAAACGTCCATACAGAACATTTTGTGGAACTTAATTTTTATTATACAACTTTGAGTATAATCTAATGTGACAACAGTTTAGCTAAAGTCAATTTAATAATGAAATAATTGGATAGTAGGTAGAGTTAATTTTACACAAGTTTACCTACTGTCCATGATTTTTCAATTGTGAGTAATAGCTAAAGATAGATTCTACTGTTATTTTATATTGTTAACATCCTTTAAAATTTTTTCAAGCTTTTCCACTGATACAATTCTCTCATTACACTTTGCACTATCTAAACATATATCAAAGCCTATTGCCTTATAGTTACCTTCCTTAGAATTAGCTGTTTTACAGATAGCTGAAACAAAGGCTACTTCATTTTTTTCGCCTACATGATTACAAAGTGTACATATATGAGCATTATTGGAACTATAATTTGGAATTCTACATGCCATACCTATGAGTTTACCATTCATATTGTAAACTACAAATAATTTTCTAATAGATTCATCAATCCAACCTAAATACACATTCTTTGAATCTTGTGCATTTGAGGTTGGTAATTTAAATTTCTTTTCCTTTTTAAACAATTTATTGATTTGCTCATTTGTAATGTTTATCATTCCATATACATATTCATTCAAATCAGATAAATACTTATCAATTTGCAAGTGGTCATTTATTCTAGTAATATCAAGTATTTCTTTTTCTTCTTTAGATAAACTTGTAAAAATACGCAATATTTTTTCCTGTATATATGCTTTAGTTGCTTCAATAATATTAACATCTATACAACCTCTAAAAGCATTATTTAAATCATTTAAACATTTTTTTATATAATTATATTCATGTTTTTTTATAAAAGCATTCATAAAATCTAACACCTCTTTTCTAATATATGTTGTTTTATTATTTATGTAAGCAGCCTTACTTACAGTTTTGTTTTACAATCAGCAAACTAAAAAAGATGATTATTATTACTCCAATTGAAAGTAAAAATAATCATCCTGATTTAAAACATACTACATACTTATAATCACTTTACTTTTGAACCTTGTTTAAATTAGAAATGATAATTCTCATTGGATTGCCATGATGAAATCATATCATAGCTTAAAATAAGCATTCAATCTAACAAATAATTCTGTAATGATTATGAGCATAAAAGTTTTTCTTGACTTATTATTCTTCTTATACTTTTTTCTGATAGATAATACTCTTTAGTTAGTTCATTAATAGTAGTCCCAGCAATGTACTTTTTATAAATTTCATTATTTCTCACTTTAAGGCTACTTTTTATACCACTCTTTTCTCCCCAGGCCTTATGATTATCATTTTTCCTTGGTACATAAAGATATTCTCCATCTACATATTCTTGTATTATTTTGACAATTTCCTCTGGTAACACATCTTGTGCTTTTATATATTTCATTTCCTTACTCCTCAACTCTTATAATAGTATTAAAGCAAAGAATACTAGAAAGTTATGTGTTACAGAGCCTAAAACATGTTCGCACTTCAGCTAATTTAACAGCTTAGGCTCCAAACAAAGCATAGCTGACTTTGTTGTAGTCTTTGCAAGGAGCAAGCTGATTTAGAGCTGAATGTACCAATGACCTCCATAAAAACACCTCCAATACGTCACGCATATTATAGCATAATTAACATTTAATTGAATATATGGATTGAAAATGTTTTTGTTCTAAATGAAAATATATTGAAAAAGTTATTAAATTAATATATTGACAAATAATAATCAAGGATATAGAATTAAGGTGTAAAATTTAATAGATCTTCAGGGCAGGGTGAAATTCCCTACCGGCGGTAAAGCCCGCGAGCCTTATGGCATGATTCGGTGAAATTCCGAGGCCGACAGTAAAGTCTGGATGGAAGAAGATAGAAATATAAAGGTATAGAAATCTAAGAATAGCTATATCCATTTGTGTATTATGCTCTGAAATATTATATATTTCAGAGCTTTTTTAATATTTAGAAAATGTTATTATATAAGGATTTTAGCAATTCAATTTGGAAAAGTAGATTTATTTTATACTTTCTTTACCTTCAGTTTGTACGTGGATATATGTAAGTTTGCGTTAACTTGGAGTGTAGAGACGGAATAAGTAAACTTACATATGTCCTATTTTTTAGGTTACTATATTTAATTACATAACTATATCTATTTAAGTTATTGATTAATTAATAGATTTAATTAGTGATTTTTTATGTAGTTTATTATAGAAAAGCCCTGAGTCAAAAACTCAGGGCTTTTGTTTTTATATATGATTAAGATTTATTAAATTCAAATTATTATGATTGTGAGATGATGATATTGAATGAAAAGTATATGAGAATGGCTATTGAATTAGCAAAAAAAGGAGTAGGAAAAGTTAACCCTAATCCAATGGTTGGTGCGGTTATAGTAAAGGATGAAAAAGTAATAGGTGAAGGATACCATGAAGAGTATGGGAAGGCCCATGCTGAGGTTAATGCCTTTAGTAGTTTAATAGAAGAATCAAAAGGTGCTACTCTTTATGTAACTTTAGAACCATGCTCACATTATGGTAAAACTCCACCTTGTGTAGATAAAATAATTGAAAATAAAATCGCTAAGGTAGTTGTTGGAGCTTTTGATCCAAATCCTTTAGTTGCAGGGAGAGGAATTAAAAAGCTAAAGGATGCAGGTATAGATGTTGTAACATCAGTTTTAGAGGAAGAATGTAAAAAAGTTAATGAAGTTTTTATGAAATATATCGTTGAAAAAAAGCCTTTTGTAGTTTTAAAAACTGCCATGACTTTAGATGGAAAAATATCTACTCCATCAGGTGAATCAAAATGGATTACAAATGAGGAATCAAGGAAAGAAGTTCATAAATTAAGGAATAAGCTATCGGCCATTATGGTAGGCGTTAATACAGTTATTAAAGATAATCCTGAGTTAACTTGTAGGTTAGAAGGTGGAAGAAACCCAATAAGAATAATTGTAGATAGTAAACTTAGAATTCCTATGGAATCAAAGGTAGTGATTGATAAATTAGCTCGGACCATTGTTGCAACAACAGAATTAGCTAATAAAGATAGGGTATTGGACTTAAAAAAGCTAGGTGTAGAAGTAATAATAATTAAAGCTAAAAATGAAAGGGTAGATTTACAAAGTTTAATGGTGGAACTAGGTAAATTAAATATAGATAGCATTCTTTTAGAAGGAGGATCAACATTAAGCTTTTCAGCATTAGAAGATAAAATAGTAGATAAAATACAAGCTTATATAGCACCTAAGATTATAGGTGGAGAAAAGTCAAAAACTCCTGTAGGAGGAAAAGGAATAGAGAAATTAAGTAATGCAATAATGCTAGAAAATATGAAAGTTATATCTGTTGGGAGAGATTTGCTAATTGAAGGTTATCTGAAGGGGGCTGAAAGATAGGATGTTTACGGGAATTGTTGAAGAAATTGGAGTAATTCAAGGAATTAAAAATAATGAAAAATCTTCAAAGATTGCAATTAAGGCAAATAAGGTCTTAGATAAGACAATATTAGGAGACAGTATATGCACAAATGGAGTTTGTCTTACTATAACAAACATAAGTGGAAATACATTTGAAGCTGATGTTATGGCTGAAACTCTTAGAAGAAGTAATCTTGGACAGCTTTCAATAGGAAGTAAGGTGAATTTAGAAAGAGCTTTAAGTTTAGAAACTAGACTTGGAGGTCATATAGTAAGCGGCCATATAGATGGAACAGGAGAGATTATTTCTTTAGTTAAAGAAGATAATGCAACATGGGTAAGTATAAAAGCATCCTCAGAAATTTTGAAATACGTTGTTGAAAAAGGATCCATTGCAATAGATGGAATAAGCTTAACAGTTGCTTATGTTGATAATGAGATGTTTAAAGTATCTATAATACCTCATACAGGAGAGGAAACTATTTTATTAAAGAAAAAGCCAGGAGAAACAGTAAATCTTGAGTGTGATGTTATAGGGAAGTATGTTGAAAAACTTTTAGGTTTAACAGTTAAAAATGAAGCAATGAAAAAAGAATCAATCAGTGAAAACTTTCTTAGAGAAAATGGATTTCTATAAAATTGGAGGAGAGAAGATGTTTAAGTTTAATACAATTGAAGAAGCTATAGAAGATATAAGAGAAGGTAAAATAATAGTTGTAATAGATGACCCTGATAGAGAAAATGAGGGAGATTTATTAATGGCAGCAGATATGGTTACAGGTGAAGCTATAAACTTTATGGCTAAATATGGGAGAGGCCTTATATGTATGCCTGTAGAAGGCAAAAGAATGAAAGAGTTAAATATTAATCCAATGGTTACTAATAATACAGATAATCATGGAACCGCCTTTACAGTAGCTATTGATCACATTGATACAACAACAGGAATATCAGCCTTTGAAAGAGCTTTAACTATTAAAAAAGTTTTAGAAGATAGCAAGCCAGAGGAGTTTAGAAGACCAGGACATGTATTTCCATTAATAGCTAAAGATGGCGGAGTATTAGAGAGAATTGGTCATACTGAAGCCGCTGTAGATTTAGCTAAGCTTGCAGGATTAAAGTCAGCAGGAGTTATATGTGAAATTATGAATGAGGATGGAACTATGGCAAGAACACCAGAACTTATGGAATTTGCTAATATTCATAACTTAAAGATTATAACTATAGCAGATTTAGTTGAGTATAGAAAAAAAGAAGAAGCAAAGGAAACCTCAGTTGAGAGAATTGTTGAGATAAAAATGCCAACGATATATGGGGATTTTAAAATGTTTGGATTTATAAATAAATTAAATGGAGAGCATCATGTTGCATTAGTTAAAGGAGAAATAAATGAAGATACACCAATCTTAGTAAGAATTCACTCAGAATGTTTAACTGGAGATGCATTAGGATCTAAAAGATGTGATTGTGGAGAGCAATATGATGCAGCTATGAAGAGAATTGCTGAAGAAGGTTCTGGAATATTACTTTATATGAGACAAGAAGGTAGAGGAATAGGCCTTATAAATAAGATGAGAGCTTATGCTCTTCAAGATCAAGGCTATGATACAGTAGAAGCTAATGTTATGCTTGGCTTTCCAGCAGATATGAGAAGCTACGATGTGGCAGCAGCAATATTAAAAGATTTAGGGGTTACAAAGTTAAGACTTATGACAAATAATCCAAGAAAAATAAATGGTTTATCAGAGTGTGGAATAGAAGTTGTAGATAGAGTTCCAATTCAGATGAATCATAATGAAAAAAATGAGTTCTATTTAAAAACTAAAAAAGAAAAATTAAATCATATGTTAAATTATTAAAATTAAAATAAATAATAAATTAGAATATTAGGAGGAAAAAAGAAATGAAGATAATAGAAGGAAATTTAGTAGCACAAGGACTTAATGTTGGTATAGTAGTGGGAAGATTTAATGAATTTATAGTTTCAAAGTTATTAGGTGGAGCATTAGATGGATTAAAGAGACATGGAGTAGAGGAAAATAATATAGACGTTGCTTGGGTACCAGGTGCATTTGAACTTCCTCTAGTAGCTAAGAAGATGGCTCAAAATAAAAAGTATGATGCTATAATATGCTTAGGAGCAGTAATAAAGGGCTCAACTCCTCATTTTGATTATGTATGCGCTGAAGCTTCAAAAGGAATTGCAACAGTTTCCGTGCAAACTGAAAAGCCAGTAATATTTGGAGTCTTAACAACAGATACAATTGAGCAAGCTATTGAAAGAGCTGGAACTAAGGCAGGAAACAAAGGCTATGATGCAGCAGTAACAGCAATAGAAATGGCAAATCTTTTAAAGAACTTCTAATATTATGAATAGAGTTAAAAATATTATATTTGATTATGATGGAACATTACACAATAGTATAAAAATCTATGGCCCAGCATTTAGAAAAGCTTATAAGCAATTAGTGGAAGAAGGTTATGCTGAAGAGAGAACCTGGCAGGACTATGAGATAAGCAAGTGGTTAGGATATAGCGCAAAGGATATGTGGAATAGTTTTATGCCAAACCTTCCAGAGAAAGAAAAGCAAAAATGTAGTTCTATAATAGGTTCAGCTATGGTTCAATATTTAGAAGAAGGTAAGGCAGAACTGTATGATGGTGCTATAGAGGTACTTAAAAGTTTAAAAGATAGTGAATTTAATTTAATATTTTTAAGTAATTGTAAAATTCAATATATGAACAAGCATATGAAAATATTTAAGTTAGAAGACTATTTTACAGACTTTTATTGTACTGAACAGTTTGACTTTGCACCAAAACATAAAATATTTAATTTTATAAAAGAAAAGTATGTTGGAGACTTTGTAGTTGTTGGAGATAGATTTGTTGATATTGAAATTGCAAAAATTCACAGTTTATATTCAGTAGGATGTGAGTATGGATTCGGTAATAAAGATGAACTTAAGGAAGCTAGCTTAATAGCAAAAAATATTAAAGATATTAAAGAATTAATAATGAGCATTAGCTAATTTAAAATATATTATAGAGGTAGTAGATTTAAATTTATATGATCTACTACCTCTTTTTTGAGTTTATAGTAAAGTAGCATATAATATACACTGATAATTGGAAATGAATCAAGTAAGGGCCTGTTTTTTTATCTTTATGCTAATAAATTTTGGGTAAATAAATGGTAAATATGTTACAATTAACATATTAAATATTTCTTCGGAGGGAATGTATTATGACTAAAGTTTCTTTGTTTTTTGGAGCTGGTGCTGAATGTTCATATGGATTACCATCAGGTGGAAAGTTTGCACTTGATATTTTTAGAATGAATACTAGTGATGATAAGATTATTTTAAAAGAACAATTAAATAACGTTGATAAACAATCAAATTATGCAAGATGGTTACCAGAAGGATTTGATAATAAAAAATTAACTGCTTTTACTAAGACACAATATGAATCAATAGTAAAAGGTAGTTTAGAAAACAAAAGAAACAATATATTAGATTACTTAAATAATTTTGATGAGAAGGTTGGTCTTATATCACAAAGATTATATGATAATGGAACTGATATAGATAAAGTATTTTTAGAAATAACAGGTTTAGAATTAGGCTCCTATAATTACTCTCATATAATAAAGTTAAATCCATTACTAGGAGGAGATAACTCACTTTTTGGAAGTAACTATTTTTCTGGATTTTTAAAATTATTAGAATTGGAGAACGTAAGCTATCAATTTAAGTTAAGCATAAGAAATATAACAAGAGCAATACTTGAATTATTAATAGGATCATTAGGTGAAGATTTAATACATAGATTAAATGATGGAATTTTTTATGATAGTCCAGAAAGCATAGATTTATTTGATGATCTTGGAGCAATCTTTACATTAGATTATACAAATACAGGTATGAAGGGGTTAGAGCTATTAATAGAAAATGAAGATTTAGATATACAAGAAAATTATAGTAATGAAGAGAAAATAACTAGATTTGGATTACAAATATTAGAGGATATATATTCAAGAGCATTAGATTATCAAACATTAATTGATTCTAACTGGAGATATATTTATAGTCCTAAAACTGATTGGGGAAAATTTAATAAAATAGTTATATTTTTATATACAGTAAAAAGGTATATCGAATCAATAGCAAAAAGCAATACAGAAAAGATAAAAGAAGGTAATGGATATTATCATGATGTTTTATATCTAAAAGAATTTGCAGATATAAATGCAATAGGGACAACAAACTATAACTCATTCATAGAAGATATAATAAAAGAAGAAGTTTACTACTTAAATGGATCTATAAATGATTACTATGATCCATATTTAAATAAAATAATATCATTTGATGAAAATAAAGATAAAAAACATATAATAGTCCCCTTCTTATTTACTCAAAGTGGTATAAAGCCATTGACATCAGTTAAGATGTCTAAAAGATATGTAGATATGTTTAATAAATTTAAAGAATCAGATATTATTTGTGTATGCGGATTTGCCTTTAACTGCGATGATGGACATATTAATGGCTTATTTAGAGAATTAATTGAAGATTACAATAAAACTATATGTATCATTCACTACGTAGATGGAGGCTGCTTTAACTTAAGAAAATCAATAAATGAATATAAAGAAAAATTAAGACTAGACAATACATCAAACTTAAGAATTATAGCAGTAGATAGAAATAGAAATGAAATTTGTAGTGATGAGAAGTGGTTTGAGGCTTTAATTAATAGAGATGGGATTTAGAATAATGTATATAGAAGCTTATCATAGGTAAGTGAGGTTCTGCTATATAGGCAGAAATGTAGAAATTTGAAGGAGGGTGAGTTGTGAGTTTATTAGATGCACATAAAGGATATGAATATCAAGATTTATTTACGGCATATCATATTATAAATATGTTATTAACTGATGATAGTGCCATCTTCAAGATTGATAAAAAGGAATCAGAAAATGATAAGTTTGATGATCTGACAATTATTACAAGTGATTCAATAATGAAGAGACAGATTAAGTATAGTGATAATAAAATATTTGAAAAAGCAGATTTGTCTTCTGAAAAATATGATTTAGCCCTAGATACATTATTTAGATCATGGCAAGAGTTGCCTCAAGACAAGAATATTGATATTAGGATTTGTTTGGCATGGGAACTACTTGTGGATTCTCAAGACCTTGATTTTTTGGTAGAGCAAGATATAACTAATTTTTATCAAAGTAATGATGTTAAGGTGCTAAAAATTGATCTTGAGAGTATATGGCCTTCAGATGGAATTCCTATTTCGTCATGGCGACGATTAAGAGGGAAGTCCACGGAGATTAATAGATGTGAATTTGAGAACTTTATTAATGATTTAACTATTGAAGTGAATCTTCCGAAATCAAGTACAGATTTTGCTAATCCCGGCGACTTAGAGAATTTGGTTATAAAGAGCCTAAGGATCTTTGGTGTTGGAAAATTTCCAAATGACAAGAAATCAGTAGTTGATGTCGCCATGCATTTGATGTATATCATTAAAGGACTGCGTGCGAGAGGTGAAGTCATTGAACTAACTAAAGTGATTTTTGACCTCGGTCTGATGAAAAGTTACGGAAACATTGAGCAGAGTTTTAAGATTGATAGAGGTATTAATGTACTGAATTCAACAAAATATCATGAATTCAAGGAGTTTGTATTTATAAACAATAAAGTAGGTCTACTTGGAGAACCCGGATCAGGAAAGTCTTGGTTCATTCAAAACTTTATAAACTTTCTCGATGAACAAGACATTAAAGTTGTTCAGCATTATTGTTATACAGGGATAGATGACTTATATGAAAAAGAAAGAATAACTATAAATGTCTTTTTAGCGAATTTAATTAATGACATTATTGAGTCATTTCCATACCTAGAGTCATGTAAGTCTTCCAAATATGGTGTGGATTTTGATGAATTACAGGTTTTAATTAATCATATACAAGAAGAAGTAGTATTAATTGTCGATGGATTAGATCACATTGGTAGAATATATAGTTTTCATAAAGAAACAATGAAACAAATTGACACTGAAATTGTGGAAGTAATCTCACGTTTGATATTTCCTGACAACGTAAAAGTTGTTTTAGCATCTCAGCCAGTTACTGAGGTTATTAACTTATGCGATCATGACTTTAAGGAATTTTCAGTAAAGCCTTGGGACATTGGTGAAGTAAAAGAGTTTATTACTAATAATGGACTAACAGATGTTGAACTGGATTATCACTGCATGCTATCGGATTTATTGATCGAAAAAAGTTCAGGGAATCCACTGTATTTAACGTATTTGGTGAACGAATTATCTAAATACAGTCATGTTATGATAACAAGAGAATTGATTGAAGGATTCCCAACTTATAATAACAATTTAGAAAATTACTATTCATTCTTAATGATAAAACTCTCTGAAAGTCAAAGGGTGCCACAAATATTGGCTGGTTCTCCATTTCCATTAACAGAATCTGAACTTAAAGAGATTACTCATTTAGGTGCATATGTCTCTGAAAGTTTAGAGGCTATTAGAAGTATATTATCTTACAATAGTTGTTCTGGTGGCTACATAATTTATCATGAGAGTTTTAGGAGATATGTTCTTGAATTACTAGAAAAAAATGAAGTTAGTGTAGATAAAGCCATTTATTCATACTTGATAGACTGGTTGAAAAATAGAGGTTTCTATGAAGATAGAAAATCGTATCTTAATTTACTTGTACTTCTCTTTGAGTCGAAACGATATGATGAAATTCTAGAATACTGCAATAAGGAATTTGTTGTTGACAGCGTTTTGTATGGTAATAACATTAATTCGCTAAAAAGCAATTTTGAGATTTTAATGAAGACTTCTTGTAAGGTTAAAGATTATGGTGCCGTAATAATATGTACTGAATTGAGCAATATGATTTACAGTCTAGAATATTCATTTGATGAAAATTCTCAGTATTATTATCTTGGATTAGGTCTTATTAATGGATTCGAAAAACTTAAAAATATTTTAGTCTACGAAGGACGAAACGCACTAAGTTGCACTGAAGGATTAAAAGTCTGTTATCTCTGCTCTGAAAACAACGTCATTCCTGAATGGGACGAGTATATCAAGCTACTCATAGAATCAAAGAAATCTAATCAAGTAGAACGAAAGAGTCATAATGAGCGATTAGAAGAGTATAAATACTTTATTTGTGCATGTTTAGATACTGGCCGAAACATGCTTGATAAGATTGAAAAAGTTGCAGTTGAAGGCGCATATGGTCACAGAGAGGTAATAATAACTGAATATTCAAGAAGGGGACTAGTTGAAGAATTAAAAGAACTGGTAAATCAACTTCAAGAACAAGAACATTGGATAAAGAGTATAGATGTATTTTTAGGTAAATATGCAATTGATGAACAATATCTTGATACTGCACTTGAAAAATTATTACACTCAGATCCATACTCTGATGACACTTTAATTGCACTAGATTACTATATTAGAAACATTCAATGGATTATTACAAACCATTCAGATAAATTAAATAAGTTTGTTAAATCTACTGAAAATAGAAACTGGTATTATAATTGGCTCATATATGTGTATGAAGTGAGTAAAGTAATTGTTGAAGCAAGGGAAACTGAGTCGATTGATGATTCAAGGCTAATAGAAGCATATTCATGGTTGACCAAGGATATGGAATGCTTCAAGGGCGAGCCTCGTACTTGTGATTTGTACAAGTATGAGACAATTATATTTGAGTCAATAGTATCCCCGCTTGAATTTGTTTCAAATGAATCTACATGGCGTACAATACTTGGTTTGATTGCTGAGATGTCAAGTGGAACTATGACTACGCTAAGTGGTTCTACTGGTGGTCCATTACCAACGCACAAACTCTTCGACTTGTTCTTAGAAATAGCAAATGATACAAACTGTGCAGTTTTAACGGAAATATTTGAAGACAAAATAGGCGATGAGGATAAACGTAGATTTTATTCTTATTTGGCTGATTATAGTTTGAAACACGCGATTATCCTTGCAAAGAGTGGATGGTTAGACAGAGCAAAAGTTGAATTCCGAAAAGGTGTAGAGTATTTATTGTCTTATTCATTTAGAAAGGATCGTACACTAAGTCGGCTGATCGATAGTGTTGAAAGCATTTATAAAATTGATAAGAAAACTGGAATTCAGAATATCTTAAGGCTTAAGCCACTGGCCGATGCTGTTTTATATCATACTGATGGTAGAAGTACAAAGACTTATCAAAAAGAGTGGTTCGAAGTTTTGGCTAGAACTGACAGAGACATTGCTCTAACACATCTGAGTTATGAACTATTGGACTCCCAAAACTATTGGATTTTGGAAGAAAGTTTAGACAGCCTTTTAGAAATTATGAATAGTGAAGTAGACCCACTGATAGAAAATACTCTTTTTAGGACGAGACCTAATCAGGTGAGTTCTAGTACTGTTCATAGTTACTTAAACAACATACGAGTTCTAATTACCAACTCTCAAATGGAATTGGCTAGACTTTCCATTAGAGAATTGCTGAATAGATATCCAAATGGAATCTATAAAGATGATTATGAGGAAATAAAAGGACTATGTGAGGACTTGAACGTAGAATTTAATTCTGAAATTAAATTAGATCTTAGTTCAAATAGAAAATATGATAGAGATGGAGCAAACAAAATTAGTTATGATAAACATGTGAGGCATTCAAGTTTTGATGTAATGTCTTTTGAGGAAATACTTGAGTATATTGTGAACTTTGGAATAAAGGAAAGTGAGATTCAAGGACTTTATATATACTTGCAGTCAATTCATGAGTTGAACAATGACTCAAAAATGTTTATTAGTAACCTAATAAAGCACATATATGATAGAAGGAGCGATGATAAAAATAGAGAAAGAATACTTAGAGTTGTTGATGCCTTATCTTTAGATTCAGGAGTTATGGCTTATATTTACGTATCGATGTTTCTGAATCACAAAGATGGGTGGTATCATAGGTTGACTGAAACAGCGTATTATATAAAAGCAGTAGAATATAATAGAGAAGTTGCTGAGGATCATTTTTTTGAGTATTTCTATAATAACCTTCATTCGGTTGACTATAATCTTGCAGTAGGAGATGAAATAATAAATGCTTTAACAGCAATTGGATATGATGGTGAATTGATAATCCGGTACTGGGAGTCGTTGTTTGAGATAATTAATTTTAGACTTTCAGGACAATATGATTATAACTCTGAAGAAATAGTTAAAAAGTCCAAAGAACTTTCTTCTATAGAAAGAGCAATGTTTCTATTACTTACTCGTCTAAAGTATGGTGAAGCAAATCGTTATAGGTGGATTATTTCTTCATTGAACAAAATGTTAGAGCAGCCAGAGTATCGTATATGTTTCATAAAACCTTTCAAGCGTTATATTGAAAAGATGGATCTGTTTATTGACTACTCACTAATTGTTTTATTGTGGCTTATTAGAAGGTGGTTTACTAAAGAAGAGTTGCATGAAAACACTTTAGTAAATGACTTATTAAGTGTTTACCCCACTGATAATGGTACTGTAGACTACTTGATTAGGAAGATTACTGGTCTGAAAAGTGAAAGAAATTATGAAAAGTATGTTCACTCATATGATGGTGGAGATGACAATATTAATTATTTCATAGGAATATTAATTGAGTCGGATAATAGGTTTGCTTTGCTAAACGATAGAGGAGTTGATATTGGTAATATTGCTAAGAATTATTTTCTTGAAATAACCGATAAGGATACACGAGAAAACCTTCAAGATATCATATACAACAGGTCATATAGCGTTCTTGTACCAAATGTTTATTTTTACGATATATTCATGAAACATATGAGTCGTGAAGTAGAAGCGTTTATCAATGGATTCGTAGGACACCCATTCTTTAGTATGATTGAAGAAGAAATGAATGAAATATTGATTGATGATATAGAGTATATAATTGCCAATTGCAATTCAATTATTCCTCGTCCATCGGATATTGCTATGCCTGAAGAAATTAATGATTCGATAAATGATGTATATTCTGAAGAGTGGATTTCATTAGCGTACTATGAACGTTGGTATAGTAAAAGAGAAAGGCATAAGAATAATTATGGAGAGAATACAGATTCAACAATCATCATTTCTGGTGTAGGATTCACAGATGAAGAGGATGTTGTTCCTTTACTGAAACTCAAAGAAGAATACAGAATGTATGACGAAAACCATGCATTTGGTCAAATTGATGATCTGAAAAGAGTTCCACTATTAATTGCTTCTGATATTAAGATTAATCAGGACATTTATTTAACATTCAGACCATATGATTATCTAAGTATTAGGGGAGATATTCTGGATGTTCTCGGAATTAAGATTACAGATAATGGTGAAGGGATAGTTGGCATAGATAGAACTGGTGAGGTCGTGGTGAAGTATTCTAAGTGGGAAGTTTGTTTTGATGATATTGATACGGGAAGTTATAGAGTCCCTTATATGATTGGCTCAGAAGTTAAAGTTAAAAGAGTTGTGTATGAGGAAATATGTAAGCTTTTTAGTAGAGAAGCAAAGCGATTCACTATGAAGTTAGAAACATAAAACTTAGAGATGAATTTGCAAATAAAAACCTAACTTATTACTGATACGGAGAAGCGTACCATAAGTAGGTCTCTAAATCGCCGAAATAAGGTTATTAAATATTTACTTGATTCAATTCTTGATTATTTGTCCTTATATACTTGGCATAATATTATTAAGGAAAGAGAAAGTATAACGATAATATTACATGTTATACATAAAAAGTTTTTTATGAGAGTGAGTAGGGGGGTAAGAGAAAAGATGTCAGGTAAATTTAAAAAGATAATTTTAGCTTCTGCTATAATGTGTCTATCAATGATGGTAGGGTGTGAAGCAGTTAGTAGGAATTTAGTTAAGGATTATGATGGTTATTATGATGCTGTAAAAAATCAGTTATACAATTATGAAAGTGAAATAGTTGTTGATGTGAAAAACTATGATGAAAAGATATTTAACGGAGCTGTTATAAATGATATTTTAGAAGATCATTTAGAGCTTTCAGGTAATTTTGATAATACAAAAGTTAAGACAATGGATTTAAAATTATTTGTAAGAGTAATATTAGAGCCAGAATATTATGAGAGCAAAGAGGTATTAGTTAACAAGAATAATGAGATTAATAAAAAAGTAGAAGAAATCCTAAGTACAGTAATAAGGCCAGAAATGAAGGAGTATGAAAAAGAAAGAGCTCTTCATGATTATTTAATTAATAATTGTAAGTATGATGAAAGAATTTTTTCAGAAGATATGCCAAAGGAATCATATACAGCTTATGGAGCTCTAATAGATGGTATAGCAGTTTGTCAGGGATATGCTGTTGCTATGGACAAGTTATTAAAAGCAGCAGGTATAGAAACAATGACTATACTTGGAGAGGCACGTAATAAGGATGGCTATATAAGTCATGCATGGAATTTAGTAAAACTTGGCGGAGAGTATTATCATTTAGATGCAACTTGGAATGATCCTGTAATGGATGATGGAAGTAACAAACTTAGATATTCATACTTTAATATTACAGATGAACAAATAAAAGATACCCATAAATGGGATGAAAGCAATTATCCAAAAGCAACTAGAACAGAATATAGTTTTGATAATTTAAACTTAGTAGAGAAAGATTTAAATGGAGATAATATAGTGGTAGTTAAAGATAAAAATGAATTCTCCAACTATATAAAAGAAGATTTTTTAAGTAATATAAGCGGTAAAACATATAAGATTCTTTATTTTAAAGGTGGACAAACAGATATAGAAGATTCTATACAGCAGGCTTTTACAAGCGGAATAAATATAGAGCAGTGTCAATACACACTTGAAATTGATGAAGTAACAAAAGCTGCATATGTATCACTAAGTTTTAATTAAGATTATGACAATATTTTAGAAACCAAGAAAGCTAATTTCTTGGTTTTTTATTTTATAAAAAATAAAAAACCAATACTTAAAACTAAGTATTGCCTTGAAATCTCTAAAATAAAAATCCAAAATACCGGTACTCTGATTTTTATCCCTATCCTCAGATAGGTGGGTGTTCACACAGATATCTCAATGGTATTCAATGACATAAAGAATAAATTGAATTTTTTTGTGAAAGCTAACTAAGAGATAAAATATTGCTACAATAAAAATTGCGTAAAAATATATGTTTTGATTTAATATATTACTAAAATCGTATTAAAATCATTAATCAAAGGAAGGAAGTAACAAATGAAGAAAAAGATGACTAAATCGACTTATAAAGAAAATCATGGACAAAAACAAAATAATGGATCAAATTTAGCTGTAATGATAATAGGAATAATATTAGCAGCTGTATTTGCAGCATCTACTGCTTATTCAGGCATGAAATCAGGGCTAACTGTTGCAGCAGGAATCCCCGGAGCCATAATAGGTTCAATGCTTCTAGGCATATTTACCCGTAAAAAAAACATATTTGGTAAAAATATAATACAAGGTATGTCAAGTGGTGGAGAATCCATAGCAAGTGGTATGATTTTTGTATTACCTGCTATTATACTAATAGGCAGTAATGTTACTTTTTTTGAAGGCCTAAGCGTAAGTATAGCAGGAGCTCTATTTGGGATAGGGGCATTATCACTAGTTTATAATTATTTAATAATTGAAGAAGATAAAAACCTTATGTATCCAGAATCTTTAGCAATATCAGAGACTCTTACTGCTTCAGAAGAGGGTGGAGATGCTGTAAAGTACATGGGAATTGGATTTTTAATAAGTGGTATTATAAATGTTTTAACAGGTTCATTCTTAAATTTAATTAACAATACTATTACCTTCGTAGGAAGTAAGTTTTACAAATGGAAATTTTCTACTGAAGGAAATCCACTATTATTAGGTATCGGATTTATAGTTGGATTAGAGGTAGCCGTAATTATGTTTGCAGGTTCAGTCTTAGCTAATTTTGGAGTTGCTCCGTTAATAGGATACTTTACTGATTTTGCAGAGTCTAATGCACATTCATGGAATGATCCTTCAATAGTCCTCAATCAAATGGATGTAAACTTAATATCAGGAAATTATGTTAAGTATATAGGAGCTGGAATGATGCTTTGTGGTGGCATAATAGGTGCAATTAAACTTATACCAACTATAATAATTTCAATAAAAGAAACTTTAAAAGCAAAAAGCGGTAATGATAGTAATTTAGAAAAGAGTTCAGGACATATATTAATATTATTAGTTGGAATTATACTTACATTTGTATCTGCATTTATAATTTCTAAAAGTATTACTATGGCTATATTAGCAGCAATAGTGTCATTAATACTAGCTTTATTATTTGTAATAGTTGCAGGACGTTTAACTGGTACAATAGGAACATCAAATCTTCCTGTATCAGGTATGACAATCGCATCATTAGTTATATTAACATTAGTATTTGTTATAATGGGATGGACTGATAAGTCAGATAATAAATCTTTACTTTTATTTGCACTATTTATGATAGTAGCTATATCAGTAGCAGGTGGATATAGCCAATCTCAAAAAGTAACTTATATTATAAAAGGAAGGAAAAGAGAAATGCAAAATTATTTTGCAATTGCTAGTATAGTAGGTGTTGTTGTTGTAACAGGAACAATTCTTATACTAAAAGATCAAATAGCAATTACAGGAGTAGATGCACCTTTTGCTCTTCCACAAGCTAATTTAATGTCGACTTTAACATCAGGTATAATGTCAGGAAACTTACCATGGCCTATGATTATAGTAGGTGTTGTTATGGCACTATTCTTATTTTTACTAAACTTGCCTATAATGACTATTGCCATAGGATTTTATTTACCTATATCAACAAATTCTATAATACTAGTAGGAGCATTAATACGTTTCTTTGTTGAAAAGATGAGTAAAAGTGATAAAGAAAGAGAACTTAGAGTGTCAAATGGAATAAGTTTATCTTCAGGGCTTGTTGCAGGAGGTTCTATAATAGGCTTAGTAGGAATGATATTACAATTAACAGGAGTAATAACTCCTATGACTCCAACAGGCTTTGTATCTAGTAACACCATGGCAATAATATTATTAATAATTTTAGTTATAGCAACGACAATACCAATTATGTCATCTAAGGTTAAGGAAACAAATAAAAATAATAATTAAATAAAGCAAAGAATTATTATATTAGTAGAAGCATGTATATTAGAAATGGAATTTGAAATAATTAAGGATTTGTTTCTATGGAGTCCTTTTGATAGATAGGGCAAAATTGTAAGGCTAATATCTAAAATAATCTATGCTATAGTAGTAAGAATAAAGAGAGGTAGGGATGATCCTTACCTCTTAGTTTTTATCTTTTTTAAGCTAAAAGTTAGAAGAATATTTTAAAATGAGTTAATTAATTTATGGTACAATTAAAAAATAAACAGAACGTAAAAAAGGCTCAAGGGGGAGAAAATCATGAAGATTTATTACTTTACATCTACAGGTAATTCATTATACGTAGCTAAAAAAATAAAAGAGGCAGTAGAGGACTGTGAGTTAATATCTATACCAGCTGCTATGAAAAAATGTTATTTCAATATAAATGATGATGTTATAGGCTTTGTATATCCAATACATTGTGGATCATTACCTATTGTAGTAGAAGATTTTATATCAAAGTTAAAAGTAAATGATAAAACATATATTTTTGCAATAGGAGTTACTGGAGGGGGAGGAGCTAAAGAAAGTTTTCCTCACATCAATGAACTTTTAGGCAATAAAGGTGAACTTAGTAATTATTTAACGGTAAAATACATTTCAAATTATACAAGAGCAGGTAAAAATCCAACTAAGGAGAGAGCTCTTAAATCAATAGAGTTAAATGAAGATATAATAGATGATTTTATTCAAAGGATTGGAAAGAGAGAAGTAAAGAAAGTTGATTACAAAAGAGGTAATAAATTATTCTATAATGCTTGGAAAAAGTGGTTTAAAAATAAGGATAAATCATTTAATGTTAATGATAAATGTATAGGCTGTGAAATGTGCAAAGCTATTTGTCCAGTGGATAATATTGAAATCATTAATAAAAAGCCAGCTTGGCTCGGAAAATGTACTGATTGTATGGCTTGTATAAATATATGTCCTAAGAAATCTATAAATATTGGTAATAAAACTTTGAAGAAAAATAGATATAGAAATCCATTTATTGAAGTTAAAGAGTTAATTTAATTACTATAGGAACTTTTAAATGTCCATGGAATACCCTGAAATTCCAGAAAAGAAATTAAATAATGCAATTTCAGCTATAGCACCTAATGTAAATCCAGAGTATGTTTTAGCAATAGTTGATTCAACACTATTTGGTAGTGAAAAAGAGGGAATAGTTTTTACTGGTGATTCTATGTATTTGAGATATACATTAGAAGAAAAACAAGAGTATAAGTTTGACAAGAGTGAGAATCTTTAGATAGATTTTCAAAGCAGTTACAAATAGATTAAAATATTATAATATATAAGTAGTAATTAAAGGAGGCGAATGAAGTGGAAGATGAATTCATTTATTTAAAAGGATGTAGGGAAAATAATTTAAAGAACATATCATTAGAAATACCAAAAAGAAAAATTACTATATTTACAGGGGTTTCTGGATCAGGTAAATCCTCAATTGTTTTTGAAACAGTTGCAAAGGAGGCACAACGTCAATTAAATGAGACTTTTAGTGCTTTTATAAGAAACTTTTTACCTAAATATGGTGAGGTTAAAGCCGATCATATTGAGAATCTTTCTACACCTATTATTATTGATCAAAGTAGAATTGGTGGTAATTCTAGATCAACTTTAGGAACTATTACAGATATTAATTCATTCCTAAGAGCTTTATATTCAAGGTTTGGAAGTACCTATATAGGAAAAGCTAATATGTTTTCTTTTAATGATATAAATGGTATGTGTCCAGAGTGTGAGGGACTTGGTAAAAAGCTAGTTCCTAATATGGAAGAGATAGTTGATATCAATAAGTCTTTAAATGAAGGAGCAATTTTACTTTCAGGCTTTGGAGTAGGATCATGGCATTGGAAGCTATTTACCGAATCAGGCTTCTTTGATAATGATAAAAAGATAATTGATTATTCAGAAGAAGAGTTACAGAAGTTTTTATATGGAGAGGCTGAAAAAATCAAGATAGATGAAGTAGGGACAATGAATTTAACTTATGAGGGATTAATAGTTAAGTTTAATAGACTTTATTTAAAGAGAGAAGGAGAAATTTCTGAAGCAGCTAAAAAGAAACTTAGTAAATTACTAATTGAAGGTGAATGTCCTGTTTGTAGAGGAAGAAGACTACATGAAAGAGTTTATAAATGTTTAATTAATGGCTATAATATTGCAGATTTAACTAGCATGCAAATCGATGAATTAGTCAAAGTTATTTCAGATATTAAAGAACCAGAAGCTGAACCTTTAGTTAATGGTATTCTTGAAAAATTAAATAATATTATTGATATAGGACTTGGATATTTAACTTTAGATAGAGAAACTTCATCATTATCTGGGGGAGAATCTCAACGTATAAAGATGGTAAAACATCTAAACAGTAACCTAGTTGATTTAATGTATATATTTGATGAACCAAGTATAGGTCTTCATCCAAGAGACGTTCATAAGTTAAATAATCTTTTAAAAAAGCTACGTGATAAAGGTAATACTGTAATTGTTGTAGAACATGATCCAGATGTTATTAAGATTGCTGATCATATCATTGATATAGGACCTCTAGCAGGAAGACATGGAGGAGAAATAGTATATAAAGGCAGCTATGAAGATTTACTTAAATCCGGAACTTTAACAGGAGATGCTTTAAATAAATCTCTTACTATAAAAGAAGATGTAAGAGAGCATAAGGGATATTTAAAAGTTGTTAATTGTAAGAAAAATAACTTAAAAAATATTTCTGTTAATATACCAAAGGGTGTTTTAACTTTAGTAACAGGGGTTGCAGGTTCAGGAAAAAGTACATTAATTAAGGATGAATTTTTAAAACAAAACAAAGAAGCTGTGTTAATTGATCAAAGTCCTGTAGGAGCAAATTCAAGATCAAGCTTAGCAACTTATAGTGGAATTATGGATAATATAAGAAAAGCTTTTGCTAAAGAAAATAACGTTAATCCATCATTATTTAGTTCAAATTCAGAAGGGGCATGTGAAAATTGTAAGGGTAGTGGAATTGTAGAAACTAACCTTGCTTTTATGGAAAATATAAAGAGTACTTGTGATGTATGCGATGGTAAAAAGTTTAAGATGAAAGTCTTAGATTATAGATTCCATGGTAAAAATATAATTGAAGTATTAGATATGACAGTAGTAGAAGCTATTGATTTCTTTAATATAAAAGCTATTAAAACAAAACTACAGTCTATTTATGATATGGGAATAGGTTACTTAACATTAGGTCAAACTCTAGATACATTATCAGGCGGTGAATGCCAAAGATTAAAATTAGCTAGTGAATTGCATAAGGAAAGTTCAGTATATATTATGGATGAACCAACAACAGGACTTCATATGGCTGATATTGAGAAGTTTATAAATATTGTTGAAAATATAGTAGATAACGGAAATACAGTAATTATTATTGAGCATAATATTGATGTAATTAAAAGAGCTGATTGGATTATTGACCTTGGACCAGAAGGTGGAACTAAAGGTGGAAAAATAATTTTTGAAGGAACTCCTAAAGAATTATATGAGTGCAATGAGTCATTAACTGCTAAGTATCTATAATTATATTATTATTTAAAAGCTATATAGTAGCTGTACAAAAAGTAAATAATAAGATACATATCATTTATAATAGTTACGGAGAGCTGTACCATAAATAAATCAGGATTTTACCCTTAGCCATTGACTTTACTTGGCTAAGGGTATTTTTATAGGTGAAAACAAAGTCAATCCTATTTTTTTAGAAAGGCTATGATGTAAGTAAATTGTATGCATTAATATAGCATATTTTGATTTAGCAAAGAACAATGATTTTATATGGAGTAGTTTGGGCAGGGATACTAAATGTTGTAGGGCCATAAAGAACAATTAGGTTTCTATTTCCAGGGTATCCATTAAAAATCTGATCATTTGTTAGAATTATCTCTGTAGATGGGGCAATGTTTAGTTTTAAATTTCCATCGCTGCTTATAAGTTGATTATTAAAATAGTCTACAGTAACATTTTCAGGTTCTGTGTTTTTAGCCATAACAATTGCACGATATTGTGGAGGGTAAATAAGAGGTACGGGTGCATTTGCATCGTAAAATCCTGTTACTTCGTCGCCTACCTCAATCACCTCATGATTTACAAAGTAAGTTCCCGGAGAAATTACAAAATTTACAGGCCCCATGTCCATGTTTTGCAGCGATATTAATTTATAGCAGCCTGCTGATGGATCATCTTGCCCTGTGTAAAAATCTTCAATACTTGTAACGGTACCACTAAAGGCTGCAAATTTTTGTGCTATGGTTCTCCACATTGGATTGAAGGAGGGATAAGCAGCTTGATTCATGTGATAGGGACAAAAGAAAAATTGGTTATTATACATATAATACTCCTTTATATTGATACTATTATAAAACTTATCATTAATAGTATATTAGCAAATCTAAGTAGTGTTACTTAATAATGGTCGTTTTAAGACCATACACAATTTAGTATGGAGAAGAATAAATGAATGTAAAGGATAAGTAAAGCCAGTATTTCAGCAGCTTATATAAAAAAATTTAAAAATATATATGCTTTCAATTTTGCTATTTTACTTAAATAAGACTATTAACTTTTAATTTTATAACACCATAATGATGTAGATTATTAATTGAAACATATATATATTAGATTATCTTGATCAGAAAATTGAAGGATATGAAGAGCGTGTTCTTAAATATGAAAATGAACTAAAATAAAGTATAAATAATAATATGAAATAGTAGTAATAAATATATGAAAATAGCTTTGGAAATGAGGAGGAATATATGGAATATGTAACGTTAAATAATGGGGTGAAAATGCCCATTTTAGGATATGGGGTTTATCAAATTGAAGATTTGAAGAAATGTGAGAGGTGTGTATTAGATGCAATTGAAGTAGGATATCGCTCAATTGATACTGCTCAGACTTATGGTAATGAAGAAGCTGTGGGAAGAGCAATTAAAAAGTGCAAAGTTCCAAGAGAAGAATTATTTATTACAACTAAAGTGTGGATATCAAATGCTGGATATGAAAAGGCAAAAACTTCTATAGAGAAATCACTTAAAAAGCTTCAACTTGAATATTTGGATTTAGTATTAATACATCAACCTTTCAATGATTATTATGGCACATATAGAGCTATGGAGGAAATGTATAAGAGTGGTAAAATAAGAGCTATAGGGGTAAGTAATTTTTATCCAGATAGATTAATAGATCTTATTAAGTTTAATGAAGTAGTTCCAGCGATTAATCAAGTTGAAACACATCCCTTTAATCAGCAAGTAAAGGCTAAGGAAATCATGGATAAATATGGGGTGCAAATTGAATCTTGGGCACCACTTGCAGAAGGTGAAAAGAATATCTTTACAAATGAAACTCTGAAAAAAGTTGGAGATAGATATAATAAATCTACAGCTCAAGTAGCATTAAGATATTTAATTCAAAAAGGTATTATTGCTATTCCTAAATCTGTGCATAGAGAGAGAATGATTGAGAATTTTAATGTATTTGATTTTAAATTAGATGATGATGATATAAATAATATTGCTAAATTAGACAAAGGAGAAAGTGCATTTTTCTCTCATTGTGATCCTAATGTTGTAGAAATTTTTGCTGGATTAGAAGAGTAATATAAAATATATGGAATTTAAAGTTTCTTCTGAATCAGTTTCAGAAATTTGGATATAAAACAACTAGAAACAACTTACAATATTCTCTTTAATATGGTAAGTTGTTTCTTATTTAGATAAAAGATTAAATTTCTTTTTTATAACTCATTCTTTCTATTTTTATAAAAGTAAATTAATTATAAAAAAATTATTGAGCTACTGAATAACCTTTTTTTTCTGGAATTAAAAAAAGTATAAATCTGAATAAAGTATATATTACTAATACAGTAGCTATAATTGTTTGTAATAAAACAACATATTTTAAAAATTCCATATTATATCCTATTTTAGTTAAGTAAGTCATATTCATTTTCATTCCAATTCCACTTATAACAAAAGGAAATGTAAAAGCTGAATAGCTTGGGAAAAATGGCATTTTTAAATACTTTGGTAATTTAAATAGAACTATAATATATATTATGAATGATAAAATAGATAAGAAAGTTATCATTAATAATGACTTTGTTTGTACTGATTGAATATATCCAGCAAGACAAAGGCTTACAGGAGCTGTATATATGCAGAATAGTGGTTTAGCTGGATCAGGGATTTCTTTATATTTAGCATATCTATATGTTACAACCACAAGTAATATCATACATAATATAAATGCAAACCAAAATGCTAATGTGCCTATATTTGTTTTTTCAAAGGCTGGTGCAGAAACACTTGCAGCAGCTAGTCCAACATAAACTATAAAATATGTAGTAAAAACTTTTTTTATATTGAACTTTAATATAAATTCTATTGAGAAGTATACTATTAAAGTTAAATGAAGAAGTATTCCTAAATACCAAATATAAATAGCTTTTGGTCCTATAAAAGGCTTAATATAAGTAGATAAAAGCATTATAGCCATAGGAAATGTTGCAGATACACCGGCCATGATTGGATTTTTCATATCTTCTTTTATCATAGACGGATATATTACAATTTTACATATTAATAGTAATCCTAAAATTAAAGATATAATTCCGCATACTAAACGGATAGATTCAGAATAGCTTTGAAGTAAATTACCTAAAGCCGCAAATCCGAGCATTACCCCTGAAATAGGGAGTGGTATTTTCTTTATCATATCTTTTACTCCTATACTGTAACTAAGGTGTCTGTATTAACTAGATTTAGTTCTCTTACTATTATTTCAGCAACTTTTCCAGCAACCATACCTGTAAAATGTATACATTGCTCTTTATGAGCACCAGATGCCATATCAAACTCTTTAGTCAATATACGACAGCAAAGAGCATTTTTACCATTAGCTTCTTTAAACCAATCATGTAATTCCTTTGCTAATTCTAAATTTTTCTCTACTTTAGGATCTCCTTGTTTAGTACGGCCAAAGAATAGTCCTAAAGCCATGACCCCACCAGAAACTGCTCCACACAGACACTTAGAACGTCCAATGCCAACAGGGAATCCTGAAGCCATAGATATTATTTCTTCAGGTATATCTAACTCAAAGTTAGAACGTATTGAACTTATTAGTGCTTCAGAGCAGAAAAATCCTCCTCTAAATAAATTCTCAGCATCTTCAGATATTTTTCTTATGCTTACCTCTTTTTTTGCATTCATACAAAAATCCTCCATTTTATATAATCACTTTTATTATAAATTATAAGGAAATTAAATACAAATTTATATTTTAATTAAATAAATAAATACTAGTATTTTAAAGAAGAGAAGGAATTAAGGGATAATAGTGCATTTGATTTCGGACTTATTGGTGAAGATATTAGAATGATTTTATGTTTCAAGTATAGATGTTTTAGGGAATATTTTATGGTATAATTTTAGAAAATGATTTATAATAATTTTCGGCATAAAATAGGAGAATTAAAACCATTGATAGTTATAGATAAGTTAAATAATTATATAAATAATCATAATATTGAAGATATAAATTACAATATAGCTTCCTTTATAGTTAATAATATAGAAAGTGTTCCTAATTATAATATAACTGAGCTTTCAAAACTTTGTTTTGTATCTCAAGCAACTACTAGTAGATTTATAAAAAAGCTTGGTTATGTTGATTATAATGCTTTTAAAGAGGAATGTTTGCTTTATATAGAGGGAGTAAAAAATAATATAGATAATAATTATACCGATATAAATTTATTAAGCCAGGATTTAAAATTATTTTATAGTAAAATAGATTATATAGATATTAATAATGTAGCTTCAACTATAAATAGTTATGATAAAGTTTATATATCAGGGTTAAATTATTGCTATTTAATGGCACAATACTTTCAAATGGAATGTCACCCATTTGGAAAAATAGTTAAAGTTATTGAAGATAATGAAGAAATACAAAATATAAGTAGTGATAGTTTATTATTGATATTTACTACATCAGGAAATTTTTTTAATGGAAATAGAATTATTAAAGAATATATAAGAAATTGTAAAGGCGAAAAATTAGTTATTTCAATACAAGATTTAGATAATAGAACTAAAAAATTGTTTAACAAGCATCTTATTTTAGATATTGATATTGGAGTAAAAAATAGTCGTTATGTTATGATGGCACTTTTAGATAATATAATAGAAGAGTTAAAAAATGCGAGGTGAGGTAGTTAAAAATCATCTCGCTTTTTTATTCAGAATTTGAATGAAAATATTTTAATAGGAATTTAAGTATATAATTTAGTCATCAAGTAAATTTTTTAGAGGAGGAAAGAAAGATGAGTTTACCAAAGAATTTTTTATGGGGGGGAGCAACTGCTGCTAACCAATTTGAAGGTGGATATAGAGAAGGTGGAAAGGGCCTTAGTACTGCAGATATTATGACAGGAGGTACTCACACAACGCCAAGAAGAGTTACACCTAAGTTAGAAGAAGGAACATATTATCCAAGCCATGAGGCTATAGATTTTTATCATCATTATAAGGAAGATATAAAATTATTTGGAGAAATGGGATTCAAGGTTTTTAGAATGTCAATAAACTGGACTAGAATATTCCCAAATGGAGATGAGTTAGAGCCAAATGAAGAAGGATTAAAGTTTTATGATAATGTTTTTAATGAGTTAAAAAAATATAACATAGAACCATTAGTAACAATATCTCATTATGAAATGCCTTTTGGATTAGTTCAAAAGTACAATGGATGGGCAAGTAGAGAAGTAGTTGATTGCTATGTTAGATATTGTGAAACTATATTTAATAGATATAAAGATAAAGTTAAATATTGGTTGACATTTAATGAAATTAACTGTTTAACACATCCATTTGGTGGGCTTATGGCTGGTGGAATCATACCAGAAGGTGGAGCTGATCTTGCACTTAACTTTGGAGATGGAAAAGATAAAAGTGAACAACTTAGATTCCAAGCACTTCATCATCAATTTATAGCAAGTGCAAAGGCTGTTAAATTAGGACATGAAATTAATAGTAATTTTAAAATAGGATGTATGATTGCGTATATGTGTACTTATCCATATACATGTAATCCGAAGGATGTATTATTAGCTCAAGAAAGAGATAATATAAATAACTTCTTATGTTCAGATGTTCAAGTAAGAGGTGCGTATCCAGGATTTGCAAAGAGATATTTTAAAGAAAATAACATAGAAATAAAGATGGAAGAAAATGATGAGCAAATATTAAAAGAAGGATGCGTAGATTACTATACATTTAGCTATTACATGTCAAATTGCTCAACAGCAGATAAGGAAGTAGAAAATGCTGCAGGAAACATAATGGGAGGAGCAAAGAATCCATATCTTAAAGCTAGTGATTGGGGATGGCAAATTGACCCTAAAGGTTTAAGATGGGTATTAAATAACGTTTATAACAGATACCAAATCCCTATGATGGTTGTAGAAAATGGTTTAGGTGCAGTTGATAAATTTGAAGAAGATGGCTCTATTAAAGATGATTATAGAATTAGCTATTTAAGGGATCATATAATCGAAATGAAAGAAGCAGTTGAAGATGGAGTAGAATTAATAGGATATACTCCTTGGGGATGTATAGATTTAGTAAGTGCATCAACAGGAGAAATGAAAAAAAGATATGGTTTTATCTACGTAAATAAAGATAATGATGGAAATGGAGATTTAAGCAGAAGCAAGAAAGATAGTTTCTATTGGTATAAAAAAGTTATAGAAAGCAATGGAGAAAATCTAGATTAATAATTTAGAGGAGAATATTAATGAATAAAAAGTTGATTTTCATAGATGTTGATGGAACACTTTGTGATTTAGCAGGAGAAGTACCAAAATCAGCTAGAGAAGCAATTCAAGAAGCTAGGGATAATGGGCATTTAGTTTATATTTGTACAGGTAGGTCAAAACCAGAAATTAATGATGATATAGAGTCAATTGGATTTGATGGTATGATTTGTGCAGGTGGAGGATATGTTGAAGTTGATGGTGAAACATTAATGCATAGAAAAATGCCTGAGGAATTTGTAATAAGATTAATAGAGTATTTTAATAAATATGATATTGCTTACTATATTGAATCAAATGATGGTTTATTTGGAAGTTTAAATTGTAAAGATGCTATTTTGGGACAAGTTACTAATGGACTTAATGAAAATAGTAAGGCCTATGAAGAAGCAATAGAAGAAATTAAATGGTTTAATGAAATATTAGATAAACATAAGGATAAACAAATTGATTATAATAATGTAAATAAGATTTCATTTATTAGCAATGGTCATCCTTATGAAGATGTATTTAATACTTTTAATAAAGACTTAGAACTATATCATAATACAGTACCACAATTTGGACCTGAGAGCGGGGAAGTTGGTATTAAAGGTATAAGTAAATATACAGCTATTAAGTTTGTTATTGATTATTTAAACATAGATAAGAGTAATACATTAGCTTATGGTGATGGAGAAAATGATATAGAGATGTTTAGATGTGTTAGCCATGGTGTAGCGATGGAAAATGCAAAACCAAAGTTGCTTGAAATAGCTGATGAAGTAACATATAGTGCTAGTAATGATGGTATATATTTTAGCTTTAAGAAAAATAATTTAATATAGAACTTAGATTATAGAGAAGATGGATATTTTTGAAAGAAAAATATCCATCTTATTATTTTGTTTTTAACTTCTATATCAATACCTAAGGATCTTAAACCTAATTTATAAAGGATATATATAGAGAGAATATATTTTTAAAGTAATTTAATTGCATAACTAATTTAATAAACTTCATTATTGCTTTTTAGATAATTTTTTGTATGCATTAAGTTTATAACTTACATTTTTATCATAGTCGAATTTAAAATAATGAGTGTATATACAATCTAAAACATATAATAAAGATAATCTTGTTGAAAAAGAAGAAATTTTATTAAAGTGGTTTTCATTTGAACTTAAATACAATTGATAGTTTGAATACTTAGTAAGAGGAGTCTCATTTGTAGAAGATATTAAAATAATTGGTGTTTTATTCTTTTTTAATATATCTGCTATATTTTGTATTATTACACCTCTACCTTCAAATGAAACTATTATTGCAATATGATTTTCGTCACTAGTAGAAGCTGTTAATAGTTGATGGTATTCTTCTATAGGAACATTAATAAATGTTCCTATTTCTTGCATTTGAAATTTAAAGTTCTCAGCAAAATAAATATTCCCAGCAGATGTGTAAAAATCTATGTATTTTGCTTCTTTTAAAGCATTAGAAATTAATTTTAATTGTTCAAGATCTATTAGATTTAAGGAAGATACCATCGTTTGTTCATACAATTCCTTCATTCTAAGAACAATTTCATATTGTGTTTCATTTTCTTTAAAGGGATAGTTATAATCTATTAAACTTTTCTCTTTCAAATATTCATTAATAGAAGAAGATACTTGTACTTTTAATTATGATAGACCTATTAAATCTAACTTCTGACATAATCTATAAATTGTTGAAGTTGAAATAAAGCATGCTTCACTAATTTCAGCAGCACTCATCTTTACGAAAATTTCAGGATTATCTTGCATATATGTAACTAATGTTTTTTCGTTTTCAGTTAAATTAGTTAGTTTATTCAATTTACTAAAAATGTTCATGAAGATCACCTCATGAACATTATATAATATTTTATTAAATTTTAGTGTTTAAAGTTTATAGATAGTTTAAATATCTATATCTTTTATATATTTATCTAGTGTATAAGCAATACCATCTTCTTCATTAGATAAAGTCACTTCATCAGCTATAGATTTTAAGTCATCTACAGCATTACCCATAGCTACTCCGATACCAGCATATTTAATCATTGAAGCATCATTATGACCATCTCCAAAAGCAATCATTTCTTCTTTTTTATATCCCATAGGAATTAGTACAGTATCTAAGGCTTTAGCTTTATCAATTCCTTTAGCCGTAAATTCAAAGTAGAAATCTGCTGTGAACATGCAACTTAAAGTGTCTTTAAAAGGTTCAATCATTTCTTTGTAATGAGATTTTAGATACTCTGATTCGCCAGCAGTTAGAATTTTATTTAATGGATAATCAGCAAAAGCAGCTAAATCATCTTTTTCACAAAGTTTAAATTTACCACCACGAGCTTCGTACTGAATTATGTTAAAAGGTGAACCTTTATAATTAATTTCATTGTTGAAGACATCATTAACATACATATAATTACCTTTGTCAATCATAGGTTTAACATCAAAATTCTTCATATGTTCAAGAATGGCTTGTCCTTCTTCGATGCTCATAGTTTCATTAAATAGAACTTCATTAGTTTCACAATCAATAACCTTAGACCCATTAAAAGAAACTAAAAGTCCATTATTTTCATTCATTTTTAATTCACTAGCAAGATCCATTAATCCAGAGGTAGGTCTCCCTGAGGCTAAAACTAGTATAGCTCCTGCTTCTTGTGCTTTAATTAAAGCATTTTTAGTTTTTTCAGTTACTACTTTTTTACTATTAGTTAATGTACCATCTACATCCATAATAATTACTCTTATATTACTCATTTATCTTTCCTCCATAGTTATTTTTATTTAATTATACTAATGATAGTTTTATAAATAAATAGACTAATTGAATAATGAGCAACACATATCAAAAATAATAAAGTTAGTAAATAATAGATGAAATAAGTCTATCAATTTTTTAGAATTTTACTGAATTGTTAATTGAAATGGTGGAGTAGGCAAAAACATTTTAAAAATAGAACCAAATTTTTCTAATGTCAGTGATAATTCATTTATTTTGTACTACTATAGAAAAAAATTTTTTCGTGATTATTTTGCTCTATGTGCATTAACATATTGATTTATATAAATCCTTATTTATAAAGATACTAATTATGAAGGGAATTTGATGATTAGTGGAAATATGAGTTTAGTAAAAAAAATTAATAAAAGTATAAAAGAAAAAATTATGCAATTGTAGATATAAAAACCTTAGAAGTGTAGCAGTGAATTATAAGTATAGAGAACTTTAAGAATAAATATTGCAAGAATTGCAAAAAGAGATAGTGAGTTAATTAAATGGTTAAAAAATGAGTATAGATTTTTAGAAAGAGTAGAAAAAATTTAAAAATAGTGGTATATTATTTTATTATGAATTTATTATAAAAATATAATAATATTATAAATATATTAATAAATGTGATTTAAGTAAAACGAAAAGATTAAATAATTATAGATAAGGAGTGAAAGTTTTGATGAAAATTGCAAAATTAGATTTAAAGTTGATGATTCATAGCATATTTATGGGAGCGTTAGTAGGTGCCTTTACATGGGTATTTTTAAGTTTGGTAACCTTTGGGATTAATTTTATATGGAATACAGCAGGCGGATTTTTTAATATAAAATATTGGACATTAGTTATTGCTACTATTGGTGGTGTTTTAGTAGGGCTTACTCAAAAATATCTTGGAGAATATCCAAAGTATATGCCTGAAACTTTAGAGGAGTATAAGAAAAATAAAAGAATAGAATATAAATCTGTAAAAAATTCAATAATTAATTCGTTAACAATACTTTTTTTTGGAGCAAGTGTTGGGCCAGAAGCAGCATTAACAGGTATTGTGGGAGGAATAAGTACATATATTGGAGATAAGATGAAGGAGAGGTTTAAAAATAAAAATATAGCAGTTGAGAATTCAGATGTTGTAATAGAATATAGTATCCAAGCAAGCGCTAGTATTATATTTAATGCACCTTTATTTGGTCTATACACATTAACAGGTGAAGAAGAAAATGATTCAAAGGTTCTAAAAAAAATAAAAACTATAGTATATACAACTACTACTGTAGCAGGTTTTTTAGCATTTTTTCTATTATCAAAGCTTAATCATAGAGAGTCCTTTGTTGTTAAATTTGGAGAGAGTAATATAACAATAAAAGAAATTATTTGGGCAATTCCATTAATATTAATAGCTATGTTACTAGCATACATATATAAAGCTTATGGTGTTATACTTCATAAAGCATTAAAATCTATTGAAAATAAAAAATTACTAAAAGGAATAATTGGAGGAGTACTTATAGGTATATTTGGAACAATTTTTCCTTATACATTATTTTCAGGAGAACATGAATTGAAAAAACTAGTAGTTGAATGGGGTAGTATGTCAGGTTATATGTTGATATTATTATCATTATTAAAACTTCTATTAACTGAGATTTGCTTATCTACAGGTCATAGAGGAGGGCACATTTTCCCATTGATTTTTGCAGGTAGTTGTGCAGCTTATGGGGTATCCATGTTATTTTCATTAGATCCAGTTTTTTGTTTGGCTATAATTGTAACAGGTCTTGCAAGTAAGGCAATAGGAAATATGTTTATAGCAATATTTTTATTAATATTCTTTTTCCCAGCAAATGCTATAATACCTATGATAATGGCAGCAGCTGCTGGAAATATATTTAATAAACTTGAAAATAAAAATTAAAGATATATAAATATAGATAGTAAAGTAAAAAAATTATAAGTGATACATAAAAAATTTAAAGAAAAGATGCTAACATTTTCATGATGGTGCATCTTTTTCTTACTTTATAGAGAATTATAGGGTTTGAATCTGTGAATAACTTTGCAAAGAGGCAGAATCACATAGTCTACGAAACAGATTTTTTTATTCAATTACAAAATTATTCAAGAATTTTTTTACCATTATAGTTATTAATATATGAGAAATACTTGCATTTTTAATTTACATTTGAATATATATGTATAAATTTAAAATGGAGGTATTATAATGAAAAAATCAAAATTGTCTGCAGCTTTATTGCTATCTGCTACACTTTTGACATCTTTGTGTACTAATATAACTTTACCTAAAAAAGCTCAAGCAGCTACTACTATAAGAGTTGATCCAAATATGCAATATCAAACATCAGAAGGATTTGGTGTAAATCTTGCTTGGTGGGGAAATACAATTGGAAAATGGCCAGAAGATAAAAGAAATGAAATTGCTGATTTATTATTTAGTGAAGATGGTCTAGGAATTAATGTGCTTCGTTTTAATATTGGGGGAGGCGATGATCCAGGTCATAACCATATGAATTCAGGAAGCTTTGTAAATGCAGAAATGGAGGGTTATCAACCATCACCAGGAGTATGGAATTGGGATGGTGATGCTGGTGAACGTGAAATGTTAAGGTTAGCAAAAGCAAGAGGAGTAAATATATTTGAAGCTTTTTCAAATAGTGCACCATATTGGATGACGAAATCAGGTTGTAGTGCTGGGAATACTCTATCCCTTCCAAATTTCAATACAAAATACGAAAACGATTTTGCTGATTATCTTTTAAAAGTAACTCAACATTTAAAGGATACTATGGGAATAAACTTTAGAACAATTGAACCTTTTAATGAGCCTGATGGTTTTTGGATGTCAGGTCGTCCTCAAGAAGGAATGATAGTAGAACCATGGGTACAAAAAAATATTATAAATGTATTAAAAGCTAAAATTGATTCTGCTCAAACAGGGATTGAAATTACTGCAAATGATTCTTGGAGTATGGATAAATTAGCAGACCATGTGAATCATTATGATTCAAATGCAAAAAATGCTATTTCCCAGTTTAATGTTCATTCATATAGTGGTAGTGATAGAATAGGTGTTAGGGAATACGCTAAGACTAATAATAAGAGATTATGGATGAGTGAATATGGTACAGGCTCGGGTACAGATTTAAATGCTATTTCAAATGGATTAACATTATCAGATACAATGATAAGAGATTTAAGAGATATGAAGCCTGATGCGTGGGTATATTGGCAACCAGTAGAAAATATTGAACAAAGAAGTGATTCATGGGGATTTATACAAGCTCGCTACTTAGATACAACTTATCAGTACACAACTACTAAACAATATTATACCTTTGGACAATTCTCAAAATTTATAAAGGCGGGATATAAGTTAATAGATATAAATGATAAAAATTCTATAGCTGCTTACGATAAAGATTCAAAAAATCTTGTAATTGTAGCAATGAATAATACTTCTAATGATATATCTAATTCTTATAATCTTACTAACTTTGATTCACTTTCAGAAGTTTCAAATGTATTTAGAACATCTAGCACTGAAAATATTGAAAAGAAAGATGATATTTCAATAACTGATAAATGCTTAAATGCAGTTTTACCTGCTAATTCTATTACTACATTTGTAATACCAAATAGCAATTTTACTTCAAAGGGCACTCTAGAAACAATAAATGATATTAATTATACTGGTGATTTCATAAATGGAGAAATTAATAGTAGTGCTGAAATTAGCTTCTTTGGAACTAACATTGAATTATATGGTAGAAAGAGCTCTACATCAGGTATTGCTGCGATTTCTGTAGATGATGGTCCAGAAAAATATATAGATCTTTATAGTTCATCATCTAAAGATTCCATTTATATTTATAGCCCAAGTAATCTACCTTTAGGAAATCATAAGATAAAGATAAGAATTACAGGTGATAAAAATAGTTTTTCTCAAGGAACATCACTACAAGTTGATTATGGGACTGCAATTACTTATACTCCAAATAAAATCGTGATTTTAGATGATGATACTAGAGAAATTTCAGATGTAAAAGTAGCTGTGGAATTTTATATTAATGGTGCAAAACATTATGACTATGAAAATACCGGTGTATGGGATAATACTAAAGAACTTTCATTATTTACAGAGGGGGGTAAATATGATGGAACTCAATGGCTTGGTGATTATCTAACAAACTCAGGAAGTATTTCAGGAGACAAGAAAATAGAAATAACACAATTAGACTATAATAGACCTATCTCTAGTGCTAGAGTATATGTAGATTTCTGGATTAATGGTGAAAGGCATCATGATTATGAAGACATTAATCCATTTAATGGCACTATTACCTTAAAACTAAACGGAACAGGTGGTAGGTATAATGGAACCCAGTGGATTGGAGATTTTCTTAAAAAATAAAATTAAGAAATTATGAATATGGCTGTGTTAGAGGAAATCGTCTAACACAGCCGAAAATATAAAAAGCGTGAAGATAGTAATTTTATTTGGTATAATTATACTTAAATGGAACTAAGGACATTATATATTTTTTAATATAAACATATGGAGGAATTAAATGGAGAGAATTTTGATTGTGGAAGATGATGAAGATATTAGAGATATATTAAAAATCTATTTAAAGTCTGAATCTTTTGAGATATGGGAAGCAGAAAATGGTAAGGAAGCTTTTAAACTTCTTGAAAATAAAGAACCAGATTTAGTTATTTTGGACTTAATGTTACCAGATATAAATGGGCTAAATATTTGTAAAAATATACGTACAAAATATAAGTATCCTATAATAATGATTACTGCTAAGACTGCAGATCAAGATAAAATAATAGGTCTTACTTATGGTGCAGATGATTATATCACTAAGCCTTTTAACCCATTGGAAGTTATGGCAAGGGTTAAAGCTCAGCTCAGAAGATACAAGGAATATGGAGAAGAAACAAAGGAAGATAATACCATATATTATAAAGGGTTAATCTTAGATAGAAAAAGTAAGCATGTTGATTTAAATGGAAAGGAGCTAAAACTAACACCTACAGAATTTAACCTTCTTGAAATATTACTATTAAACAAAGGACAAGTCTTAAATGGAGAAAAGTTGTTCCATATCCTTAGGGAGGATGAGTATTATTCAAAATCTACAAATACAATAACAGTTCATATTCGAAACTTAAGAGAAAAAATGGAGGAATCTTTTGAACATCCTGAATATATTAAAACTGTTTGGGGGGTAGGTTATATCATTGAAGCGTAAAAAATGGAAATGGAATTATTATGTTTTAGCTTTTTTTATATTTATAGGATTAATGTTATTTATTGATATTAATTTGGAGGGAATTGTAGCAGAATATTTTGAAAAGCAAATATTATACGATAGAGAAAAAGTGGCATTTTTAGGAGGGGAACGCACCAGGGGAACCTTTTATTGGCCACACCTTAAAGATATATTGATACTTATAGCTGTTGGAGGTTTTGCTATTTTAGAAATTGTTGTTTACTTTACAACAAGATACTCTCAAAATAAGGAACGAAAAAAGATAATAGATCAGTTGGAGCAAAGAATAGCTTTATTAGCTAAAGGAGAGGTATCTGAAAAAGTTCAAGAACTAAAGATTATTGATTCTCAAATAAATAAGATTATACATGAGAATGAAATTGTAAAACAGGAAATAGCAATAGAGATGAGTAAAAAAAATGACCTTGTAACCTACTTAGCACACGACTTAAAGACTCCATTAACAAGTATCATTGGCTATCTCACAATCTTAGATGAATCTGAGGTACCAGAGAATATGCGCAAAGACTATATTAAAAAACTTCTGGGAAAATCCTATAAATTGGAAGACTTAACTAATCAGTTTTTTGATATTGCTCGTTTTAGTCTTCATGAAATCCCTTTAAATAAAAGTTTATTAGATGCAGAATTTTTTCTAGAACAGTTGACTGAAGAATTATATCCACTACTTAGAGATAAAAACTTAAGAATTAATATAAATATTCCGCCTAATATGAAGATTTATGCCGACGGATCACTATTTGCTCGAGTGTTAAATAATTTATTAAAGAATGCCATAGCATATAGTAACAAGGATTCTGTCATAAAAATAAACGGAAAAATAGGAAAACATAGTATACAATTATTTGTGGAAAATGATGGTGACGTAATAAGTGAGCAAGAATTAAAACTTATATTTGAAAAATTCTATAGAAGAGATCAGTCAAGGAGCCAATCATCAGGGGCAGGACTTGGATTAGCTATTGCAAGAGAAATTGTAGAAAGGCATCAGGGATCTTTAGAAGCTGAAAGTCAGGATGTACATACTGTATTTATTATTACTTTGCCCAATTCTTAATAAAATCTTTATAAATACTAAATAATTTATGAATAAACCTTTCTTTTATCTTAGTTATACTGAAGATAGAAGAAAGGTTTTTTATTTTGCTTTAATTACGAGGAGGAAAAGATATGAAATTATTTGTTTATAATCTTTCTAAGGAGTTTAAAGATTTAAAGGCTGTTGATGATATAAATCTTGAATTTACTCCAGGAATTTGGGGGCTTTTAGGACCTAATGGCGCAGGAAAAACCACATTAATGAGAATGATGGTTGGAAATATAAAGCCAAGTAAAGGAAAAATAATGCTGGATGATGTAAATATTGCTGAACTTAGGAAGGCATATTTGGATAAAATAGGGTACTTACCTCAGCAATTTGGATATGATAAAAATCAATCAGTGGAAGATTTTCTCCATTATATTGGATCTTTAAAAGGGATGGATAAAAAGTTAAGAAATGAAAGAATCAGTGAATTATTAAGTCAATTTAATTTATCAGAAGTTAAAAAGAAAAAGATTGATAAGCTTTCTGGAGGTATGAAACGTAGAGTTGGAATATGCCAAGCTATGTTAAATAATCCTGATATTTTGATTGTAGATGAGCCAACTGTAGGTTTAGATATTGAAGAAAGAAGAAGATTTCGTAAGTATTTAACAACAATAAGTAAAGAAAAAATCGTTATTTTATCTACACATATTGTTTCAGATATTGAGTTTATTGCTAATTATCTTGTAATTATGGAAAAAGGTGAAGTAATTGCAAATGGAGAAAGTGATTCTTTAATTCAAAGACTTGATGGTAATGTATTTGAGACAGTTGTTCCAGAAAATGAAATGAAAAGGATAGAAAATGAATATAGAATTATGAATTTTCGTAATGAACACGGGGGTCAGGTTACAATTCGATATATTGCAGATGTTCCATTACCAAATAGTAAGTTAGTTCCACCTTCTCTTAATGATTTTTACCTTTCAAAAGTGAAGGAGGTATAAAAATGGATATATTTTTTCAAGAGTTAAAAAGACAGCTTAATTTTAAAAGGCTGATAACATATATTTTAATTGCAATTACATTAGCAGGATTATGGACATGGTTTATTGTAGGGGGAGCTACTGAGGGATTTATGCAGACAGGATGTTACAAAGACTATAAAGGTAAAGCGGCAATAGAAGTGGCAGCTAAGGATAGAAATGTTACTGCTGGAGAAATGACTGAAGATAAATTTCAAAGTGGTTGTGATGCGTTTCTTAGTGCATTAAGAGGTAATGACGAAAGTAATGTAGAAATGACTAAAGACCTATTAGAACATGCTGTTTATGCTGACATGCTAGTTATGCAAGAGTTAAGGCTTAGAAACATGATAGGAGCATCTACAGAGCATCTTTGGGATATTCCGAAGGATGCAGGAAGACATTTTTATGAAAATGAAGATCTTTATTATCGTGATTATATTGATAAAAACGCACATAATGAAAGTGAAAAGGAATTAGCTCTTTCAATTTGGAATAGCGTAAAAAAACCTTATACTTATTATAGTGGATTTAAACAATGGGATGACGGAATTCAACATATGATGTTTTTCTCATTTGTACTTATGATTATGGTAGGAATTTTTGCAGGTTCCATTATAGCGAAAGATAAAGAAAATGGAATGGATGAGATTATCACAACTACAATGAAGGGTAGGAAGAATCTCGCTGTAGCAAAGATTGTTATACCTTGGGTTATGGCATTTATTATCTATCTTTGTGGAGTTGGTGTTTATGTTGTGCTTCTGAGACTTTTATTGCCTGCTGATGCTTTAAATACATCAATACAGGTTTTTACTGAAAGCTTTCTTACATACAACCTAGGTGAATTACTTAGAAATTTATTTATTTTCGGAGCTATAGGAATCTTAACAATAGCAAGCTTTTCTACTTGGATTTCATCTATAGCTAAGAAATCTTCAAAGGCCATTCAATTCTCTATATTGACAATACTAGGAGCTTTTCTATTAGGTGTGTTTATTAATATAGATGCTCCAATTATTGATGCAATTAAAATATTGTTACCTGGAGGAGCAACATTTTCATATCTACAATTCGTAGGATTGACTAAATTCCCTATGAGAACACTTTATGGAAAAGTTTTCTTAATACCATTAATTTTGCTGATAGTAAGTGGAGTTATATTCTTACTTAGCACAGTATTCACCGCATTAAACTATAGAAGGAGGTAAAGAGATGATATATCAAGAATTAAAGCGTCGACTTTTTACAAGATATGTGCTTTTCTCAATAATAGGGATACTTCTTTTGACTGTTGGGTTAGCAATACTGATAGTAGGAGAGAAAAATCTACCTGAAGTGTTAAAAGAAGAAGCTGTTTATTCTGGTGAAATGACGGAAGATAAATTATGGTTAGGACTGAAAAAGGTAAGGGATGAAAAATCAGATGAAATAAAATATAGATCACTTTTAACTTTTATGAACGGTTTAGTTAAGGTTCATCCTGAAGTGTTATATGGTGAAAATAGAATTGAAGACTTTCCAGATGATTATGCAAAAAAATTTTATAAGTGTTGGAGAAAAAAATCTATTGCACTTATAGAAAAAATTCCTGAAAAGGATCAAGCAAAAGCATTAGAAGAACTAAACAAGGTAAAGACGCCTTTTGTTAAGTATCCAGGATATTATTATTGGAATTTAGGAATTGATAATCTTAAGGTTATTTATCTAATAATTATCTTTATGGTGACATTTTTTGCAGCAGCCACTTATTCTGATAGCATGGAAGATGGTAGTATGGAAATTATTTATGCAACAAAACTTGGAAAAAGAATGATGGCTATTCGCCTTCTGCCAGTTATGATATATGGTCTACTGTTAACTTTAGTGGCAACACTTGGCATGGTGTCAGTTATAGGTTCGGCTACGGGACTTCAGGCTTTGAAGAGCAGTTTGAAAGTATTTGCACTATTTTCTATAGGAAATTTCACATTAGGTGGTGGAATGCTCTTGATGTTTGTGAGTGAACTTTTGGGAGTACTGGCTTTAACAACTATTATGGGGTGGATATCCTACAAAACAGCAAATACGAATTTCACTACAGCAATAGGAATTTCAATAAATATTTTCTATATCCTCATGGCTTCATTTATCAAGATATCAGGAAGATTCTTTCAATATATATTAAATGCGTTGCCACTGGCATCATCACAGGTGATAAATGAGGTGTCTGGGTTCCGTTTCGACATGTTGATTTGGAGACCATACGCAGTTATGGTGAGTATGGTTGTGGTGTTTATTGTATTCGGTATGCTACTCAGTCATGCAATTTGTAGAGAAGAAATATAATTAACATAGAAATAAAAAGAGTATGTTGTAGAGCTAATTTAATAATAACTTAATAATGTGTCTAAGTAATTAAGGAGAGCCAAGTCCAGATGGAGGAGGTTCTCCTTCTTCTTTTTAATATGCTGAAATTTTACATGGGAAAAATTATTTTAAATTAACTAAGTGATCGTGGAGTTAAGTATAATGAAATTAGATTAGTTTTTAAAAATAGAAATATAGATAGTAAATAAAAATAATATGAGAGAAAATAATTTTGTTTACGTTATATAAAGTGGAAAGGCTTTTACAAAACTATTAGATTGGAGAAATTTCAATGAGTTGTACCGAAAAAAATTATATTGATAGACTGAAAAAAGGAAAAGAGGATGCTTTAGAATTCATAGTAGATAAATATTTAGGATTAGTTAAATCAGCTATATATAAAGTACTTTCACCACTTGAAAGAGATGGAATTATTGATGAATGTATAAATGATGTATTTCTTTCAGTATGGAATAATACAGACAAATTCACTGGTGAAGAAGTAGATTTTAAAAAATGGATATATAAAATAGCTAAGTTTAAAGCTATTGATTATTACAGAAAAGAAGTTAAAAATTCTGATGTAAGCTTAGAAGACAAAGAAATAACTACTAATAGATTAGTGGAAGATGAAATTATTACTATGGAAAATAGAAATGAATTAATAAAGCTAATAAACACTCTTCAACCTTTAGATAGAGAAATATTTACTATGAAATTTTTCTTAGGTGTACAGTCAGAGGATATAGCTAAAAAATTTAAAATGAGCAGAACGGCTATAGATAACAGGATTTACAGAGGTAAGAAGCTACTTAGTAAACAAGCAACTAGATTGAATTTGGAGGTAATGTAATATGAAGGATATTTATGAATTAATAAATGATGTAGATATAGATGAAAGTGAAATTGAAACAATGGAAGTATCAGAAGTTGAAAAAGCAAAAGTGAAAAATTATTTAAAGAAATGTATAAATAAAAATAGAGGATGGAAGAAGAAGAGTCTAGTTGCAGCAGTGTTATGTTGTTCATTGGTTGGAAGTATTGGAGCAGTTGGAATAACAAATCCAGCATATGCAGCAGAAATCCCTATAGTTGGAGATATATTTAGATTTTTAGATAATGGCAGAACAGGTGCATATGATAAATATAAGGATTATGCAGATGTAGTAGATTTTACGCAAGAAAGTAATGGTATTAAGGTTACTATAAAAGAAGCAATATTTAATGGAAGAACATTAACATATACTTATGAAATAAAAAGTGATAAAGATTTAGGGGAGAATCCACTTTTTAATATGCATGGACCTAGACTTACTATAAATGATTATAATGGAAGCACAGGAGGAAATTCTGGAGTAAAAAAAGTTGATGAGAATACTTATGTAGGTCGAGAAAACATTACTATAGATGAAGAAAGAAAAGCTATAAGTTTTGAACTAAACTTTGCAGATATAGGAGATATGAGTTCTGAGAGTTCTAAAGAAATAAAGGGAAATTGGAATTTTAAAATTAATCTAAAGGCATTAGATAATGTTAAACAATCTGTAAATAAGGAGACTGAAAAAAATGGAGTTAAATTAAATATAAAGAGCATTTCTAAGACTGAAGTATCATTTACCTTAGACTATTTTCAAGAAGTTTCTAAAGAATTACAGGAAAAATATTTTTCTGTAGATATTCCAATACAAGAAGTAAAAGATGACTTAGGAAATGTTTATACTGCAACAAGTTGTACAACAAATGCAGGTAGTGAAGGAAGATATTCAGGAGATTCTATGTCAAACTTTGGCAGACTAGATCCAAATGCAACTAAGCTAATAATAACTCCTAAGGTACATTTATCAAATGATGTACACCAAGTATCAGGTAATGGAGATGGTGAACTTACATTGGACGATATTGTGATTGAGCTAGAAAAATAATTTATTTGGGAAACCTAGAGGTTTTATAGAGAATAACAAAATAATATTTTTATTTAATTTTTTAATAAGAAGCTATTGGAATTATTATTCTGATAGCTTTTTTGTATTACATAAAATTAAGGATTAGATATTAGATTAATTTATATAAAATGTTGACAAGGAAACAAAAATGTAATAATATTGTTTCTAAGGAAACAAAGTTATGAATATTATTTTATTAGGTTTCTAAGGGAGGTTTTTAAAGTGGATAATATCAATACTATTATGGAGAGTTTAAAAAGTATATATGAAAAGGAAGAAACTATAGGAAAATTAGCATTTAAAGGTGAATATGAAGATTATGGGATTTCAGAAATACATTGCTTAGATTTTATAGGGAAAATAAAGGAGCCTAATGTTACTAAAATATCTCAAAGTATGAATATGACAAGAGGTGCAATAAGTAAACTGTGCAAAAAGCTTTTGAGTAATAATCTTATTGTTAAATATAAAAAGCCAGAGAATGACAAAGAAATATATTTTAAGTTAACAGAATCAGGTGAAGAATTATATAAATATCATGAAATAAAACATAAGCAATGGGAAGAAAGAAATAATAATTTCTTTAAAGATATAACTGAGGAAGATCAAGAGATTGTAGCTAGATTCCTAATAAAATTTAATAACTATTTAGATAAAATAATAGAATCATCGGGGGAAATATAATATGAATTTACATTTAATAGAATTTAATATTCCAGAAAAAATATTGAAGTGGGGAGACTCACAGCCAGCACATCAAAGGCAACATATAGGAACTCATATAGATTGCTATAATCTATCAAGTATAGAGTTAGCATCAAAAATAGATGTTAGGGTAGTAGATGTTAGAAATTTAGATATTATAGACGTTAATATATTAGATAATTTATCAATTAAGGCAGGCTCTTTTGTAATATTTAGAACAGGATACTTAGAAAGCTATGGATATGGAAGTGAAGAGTATTTTAATACTAAATCAAGTCCATATTTAACTAATGAACTTATAGATAAATTATTAGATTGTAATGTAAAATTAATAGGTATTGATTTAAGTGGAATTCAACATGGTAGAGCTCATGTAGAAATAGATAAATATGTTGAAAATAAAGGAGCTTATGTTGTAGAAAATATATGCAATTTAGATAAAGTTACTTCAGAATTCAAGGCGAATCTAAATTGGATTCAGTTAGATGAAGCTACAGCGATAAAAGTTGAAATTGAGACTTTATAAATTACTTATAAAACCTCACTTAGTAATAATGCTAAGAATAATACCCAAAATAAGTGTAAAATATATATAATATGAACTATGAGTTTTTTTATTTACTTTATAACGGAATTATAATATATTATTACAGAAAAAGAAAAATGATTTATTAAAGAATTTATAATGTTCTTGATTCTAAGATATGTAAATTGAGAATTGGTGCAAACAAATGATTATGAATTATATAGAGGTACAAGGAGTAATAGTATGAATTATTGTTTTAAGTGTGGAACTAAGTTAATAAACAAGCAGTGTAATAATGAGGGAGAAATTCCATATTGTAATAAATGTGAAGTATTTCATTTTCCTACTTTTAGTTCAGCTATAAGTGCAGTTATTTTGAACCCTGATAAAAATAAAGTATTACTTATACAACAGTATGGACGATTAGATAATATACTTGTAGCAGGATATATTAATAAAGGCGAAGATGCAGAACAAACTTTAGTAAGAGAAGTAAAAGAAGAGATCGGTCTTAATATTAAAGATTATGAATATATGAAGAGTAGATATTTTGAAAGAACTAACACTCTAATGTGTAATTTTATTTGCACAGCGGATAGTGAAGATTTAGGACAAATTAATGATGAAATTGATAAAGCACAATGGTTTACTTTCAAAGATGCACTAAAGAATATTAAAAGCGAAAGTTTAGCAGAGGAATTTTTAATATATGCTCTTAAAAAAATGAATTATATATAATAAAGCTAAATAATTAACTGGACTAGATATATTATGAAGACTTTATTATTTTTAGATAAAGGCGCTGAAACTAATAATAGAAATTTCAGTAGTAAATTTATTTAGAAATAGAATTAATGTCATGTAATCATTTGCTATCTCAATATGATTGTAGTATAATTAACAAATAAAGATTTATTGTGATTAATTATAATTATATTGTAGGGTAATTATTAATCATTGTTTTGAAATTTAAGGAATGACTAAATTATTCATATTTTATAAACTTAAAATTAGGAGAAATTTATATGAAAGAATTTAGTGTTAGTACCAATATTTATTTTGGAGAAGGTTCTTTAAGTCGATTAAGTGAAATAAAAGATAAAAAAGTGTTGATTGTATGTGACAAGTTTATAGAGTCTTCAGGTATGGCTGCAAAGATTCAAGAAAGGTTAGTTAATTGTGAGGTAACTATATTTAGTGATATAGTACCAGATCCTTCAGTGGAAATTATTGCTGCTGGTATTCAAAAATTAAAAGGTTGTGGTGCAAGGACTATTATAGCTCTTGGTGGTGGATCTTCAATTGATGCAGCTAAGGCTATAAGAGAGTATTCAAAAAAACTTCTAGGTTCAGATTTTGAAGTAGAAGAATGTTTTGCTATTCCTACTACAAGTGGGACAGGTTCTGAAGCTACTCAATATGCAGTAATAACTGATAAAAAGGAAGGATTAAAATATGCTTTATCAGATAAATCACTTCTTCCTATGGTAGCAATACTTGATCCTGAGCTTGTAACTTCTGTACCTTCAGCTATTACAGCAGACACAGGTATGGATGTAATTACACATGCAATAGAAGCTTATGTTTCAAAGGATGCTAATGATTTTTCAGATGCTTTAGCAGAAAAAGCACTTTCTTTAGCTGTTAAATTTTTACCAGAGGCTTTTGCTGATGGAAATAACTTATTAGCAAGAGAAAAAATTCATAATGCATCTTGTTTAGCAGGTATGGCTTTCAATTCAGCTGGACTTGGTATTACACATAGCTTAGCACATGCTGTAGGAGGAAAATTGCATATATCTCATGGAAGAAGTAATGCAATAATACTTCCTCACGTTATAGAATATAACGCTAATTTAAATATAGATAATTATAATAAAGAATATGATTTAGCTGCTAGAAAGTATCAAAGATTAGCAAAGGTGTTGAATTTACATGCTTCTACAGTACCTATTGGAGTTAACAATTTAATTAAATGTATTGTTGACCTTCAAAAGAAACTAATGATTCCCACTACATTAAAGGAGCAAGGATCAGACTTAAACTTACTAAATGAAGTAAAAGAAGAAATAATAACTGCTGCTATGAAGGATATTTGTACGGCTACAAATCCTAGAGAAGTAACAAGAGAAGATTTATTAAAGATTTTAGATAAAGTTTCAGGAAGTAAATAGTTTAATTAAAACCACTCAGAAATGAGTGGTTTTTTGTTCGATTTTTTTGTGGTTCTGTTTTAACATAGTGCATTAGTTATTTTAAAAGTAAGTAAACAGTCTATAAGCCGCTATGGATTCTGTATGAACCTAGTGAATTAGTGATGAGGTGATTGTCATATAAGCATTTTTATATAAGACAGCCTTTTATTTAAAATAGATAGAGAAAGATAACGCAAAATTATATGCATTTAAAATAACCATATATATAAATATTAAATATTGAAAATAACTTAAATTTTAAGTAAACTATAAAGGTGGAAGATATGTAACTGAATTTCATTACAGCTAAATTCTGGGGAGAAAATAGGGGAGGTTGTTTTATGAGACAAAGTGAATTGTATTGCATCGGGAAGGTTGGAGAGATATGTAATTTATCAAAAAAAGCACTTAGGTATTATGATAAAATGGGGATATTATCGCCTGATAAAGTGTCTGATGAAAGCGGGTATAGATATTATAGTAAAAAAACTTTATTATCTGTACCAATGATAAAATACTATAAACAAAGTGGCTTTAAACTTGAAGAAATGAAGGAATTTCTTGAAGGAACATCTTATTCAGTTTTTGAAAAGAGCTTTAGAAATAAAATAGATGAACTTAAGGAGGAAGAAAGTGAAATAAATTTAAAACTTAAATCTATAAAAGATTGGTATGATCTTATAATTGAAGCCCAGACAGTTATAGAAAATGATATTAAAGAAGTTTCAGTAAAATATGTGGACAGCTGTAGAATGGTGTACTTAGATCAAAAATTTAATTATGATTATATGGATTCTATAATAAATATAGAATTTACTAATTATATAGAAGATATAAATAATGCAATAACTGGTCCTGTAATAATACAGTTTCCGTCTTTTGAAGATAAGATGAATGGAAAGTGTAATAAAATGAAAATAATGCAGGAAACAATATTAAAATGTAAAGAGTGTAAAACAGTTGAATTTGGTGGATGTATGGTAGCATCTTGCTATCATGTAGGCTCACATGAAACAATTAATGAAACATATAAAAAGATAAGAGATTGGGCAGAAAAAAATAAATACAAATATGAAAATAATTCATACGAAAGATATGTTACTGATTATTGGACAACTAAAAATACTGATAAGTTTGTAACAGAAGTGATGGTTAAGATTAGTAGGGGTAAAAAATAATGACTTTGGTGAAAACGTTACCCTTAGGGTAACGTATAAATTATAAATAAAAGCATTTTAAGGGATAAATTATTATAGATTTATCAGTTAAGATGCTTTTTATATTTTTTAAATTAAAAAAATCAGTATAATTCTACATAATTACAAATATTGGATGGTACTTTTAAAACCTTTAATACAATAGGTTTAGGTGTAGTTAAGTAAAAAATTAATGAAAAGAAAATCTATATTAAAAATTTATAGAGATAAAACTAAACAGTGCAATTAAAATACATATTGACTTTCCCCTATAGGGAAAGGACTATAATTTAATCAAGAGTAAAAAATACCTACAAACATACATAAGATGAAAAGTTATTCCATAATTTCAAAACAAATAAAATATCCTAGAGATAAAATTATAACAAGTGTAATTAAACTCAAAGGAGTTCTTGTAGTGCTTTTAATAAGTAATTTTATACTTATTAAAAGTTTAGTATGGTCATTATAAATCTTTATTTAATGATAATATACAATCAAACGTGATAACGTTTAAATGGAGGGAGTTTTATTTATGAGTGAAATGTCAGGAGCGGCTAATTCGTCAGCAATTGCTGCTAAAAAGAAATTATCATCTAATTTCCTTAAAAAAGGTATTTCTATCGCATTATTCTCAGGTCTTATGTATGGATTTTATTCCGCATTTATGACACTTGGAATGAAGAAAGGTGTTTGGGCCGATTGGTATGGCGATAACAATGCAGGCTTATCAGTACTTGTAATTACATATTTACTGGGAGCTCTTGGTAGTGCAGTAAATGATACATGTAGTGCTGTTTGGGCAATGATTTATGCAACTATAAAAGGAAAAATTGGTGATTTCTTTAGATGTATTAGAACAACTCCAGGTGGAGTAATGATTCTAGCTGCTCTTATTGGAGGCCCAATTTCAAGTACAGCTTATGTTGTTGGACTTCAAATGGCTGGATCAATAGTTATTCCTATTACAGCTCTTTGTCCAGCTATCGGTGCTATCTTAGGAAGAATATTATTTAAGCAAGAATTAAATAAACGTATGATGGCTGGTATTGCAATTTGTGTTGCTTCAAGTTTTCTTATTGGTAGTACAAGCCTTTCAGGAGATGCCCCAGAAGGAATGTTCCTTGGATTATGCATTGCATTTATAGCAGCTCTTGGATGGGGATTTGAAGGATGTGTTGCTGGATATGGTACATCAATGATTGATTCAGAGATTGGAATTACAATCCGTCAAGCAACATCAGGTTTATCAAATCTAATAATTCTAGTTCCTATTTTTGGAATGATATTTGGTGATGGAGTTGGTTTTTCAGCTAATTTAGTTGTTGAAGCATTTACAAGTAGTTCTTCTATGATTTGGTTTGCGTTAAGTGGACTTTGTGCATTCGTTTCATACATGTGCTGGTATAACGGTAATAGTATGTGTGGTGCAGCTCTTGGTATGGCATGTAATGGTACTTATTCATTCTGGGGACCATTCTGTTGTTGGATTGTACTTGGAGTATTCGCAGGAATGGATGGATGGGCATTACCTCCAGTAGTTTGGATTGGAGCTGTTCTAATGATTTTTGGTATTCTAGTTATTGCTATGAATCCACTTGATTTATTTAGAAAGAAGAATAAAGATACTGATAAGGAGGTAGACCATTATGAAGCCACTTAATTATGCTATATTAAAGCATTTTACTACTGTTGAAGAAGCCTGCGCTAATGATGTAATTAATGCATTAAAAGGTGAATATGGTAAATTTAAAGCTCTTAATAAGAAAGATATAATTACAGCTTTAATGACAGCAGAAGCAAATGGCCTTCTTGAGGAAACAAGATTTGATATGGATAACAATGGTGAGCTAAGAGTTTACTATCATGCTCATGAAGAAGGAGCAGCAACAATAAATAGATATATTAAAGACTAAGCTAATTTGTTAAAAGGAGAGGGGGGAATTGTGAATGAGATATTATGGTGATGAAGCATTAGGTCTTGTAGAAACAATCGGATTAGTTCCGGCACTTGAGGCAGCTGACAAAATGTTAAAGGCTGCAAACGTTGAATTAATATCATATGAAAACGTTGGATCAACCCTAGTTACAATTATGGTTAAAGGTGATGTAGCAGCAGTTAGATCAGCTGTAGAAGCAGGTGCTGAAGCAGCAGCTGCAATAGGTAAGCTAACAGCAAAAAATGTTATGCCACGTCCTATTAGAGAAGTTGGAGATATTGTTTCAGTACATGATATAGATTCTTAAATTTAATGAAAGGAAAGGTGTTTAAATGGCACGTTATGAAGCTTTAGGATTAATTGAAACTTTTGGCTTAGTTTTCGTTTTAGAAGCAGCAGATGCCATGTGCAAAGCAGCTGATGTTGAACTTATAGGTTATGAAAACGTTGCATCAGGATATATATCGGTTCTTGTTCGTGGAGATGTAGGAGCTTGTAAAACAGCAGTTGAAGCTGGAGTAAAAGCAGTTGAAAGTATGGAAGGTGGAAACCTTTATAGTTCAGTTGTTATTGCAAGACCTCACCCAGATCTTGAAAAGATTATTGAGCGTTACAAAATTACTAATTTGATGCCTTAAAAGTAAAAGAATATTATAGTTATTTCTTATAAAAAGGAGAGAAAAAAATGAATATAATAGATAACGATTTACTCTCCATACAAGAATCGAGAATTCTTGTTGAAAATGCTCGTGAAGCTCAAAGAAAATTAGCAACTTTTTCACAAAAAAAGCTTGATGAAATTGTTGAAAGGATGACTGAAGAAATAGAAAAGCATCTTTCAGAACTTGCAATGATGTCTAGTGATGAAACAGATTACGGAAAATGGGAAGATAAGTATATAAAGAATCATTTTATCTGTAAGTATCTAAGTCACAGATTAAAAGGTATGAATTGTGTTGGAATAATTAGTGAAGATAAAGAAAATAAAACAATGGATGTAGGTGTACCTATGGGAGTAATAATCGCCTTTTGTCCATCAACAAGTCCAGTTTCTACCACAATATATAAGGCCTTAATTGCAATAAAATCAGGAAATGCAATTATATTTTCACCTCATCCAAGAGCTAAAAATACAATTTCAAGAACTTTAGATATTTTGATTCGTGCAGCTGAAGGATATGGGCTACCAGAAGGAGCACTTACATACCTTCATAATGTTACAAAAAGTGGAACATTAGAGCTAATGAATCATAAAGATGCTTCATTAATAATAAATACAGGTGTACCAAGTTTACTAAAAGAAGCCTATAAATCTGGAAAGCCAGTAATATATGGTGGAAATGGTAATGGACCAGCTTTTATAGAACGTACAGCAGATATAAAACAAGCTGTTAAAGATATAATTGCTAGTAAGACTTTTGATAATGGAGTTGTTTCAGCAGCTGAACAGTCTATTGTGGTAGATAGTTGTATCGAATCTGAAGTGAAGAAAGAGCTAGAAAAAAATGGTGCTTACTTTATGAATGAAGAAGAGTCGAAGAAACTTGCTTTAATTTTCTCCTATAATGGTGGAAGTGCTGAATCAGATGTTGTTGGTAAATCAGCACAAGAATTAGCAAAAAAAGCAGGCTTTAGTGTCTCTAATGATGTAAAAGTTCTTATTTCAAAGCAAAAGTATGTTTCACAGAGTAATCCTTACTCTAGGGAAAAACTTTGTCCAGTTTTAGCATATTACATTGAAGATGACTGGATGCATGCTTGTGAAAAATGTATTGAATTATTACTAAGTGAAAGACAAGGACATACTCTAATTATACATTCAAGAGATGAGGAAGTTATCCGTCAATTTGCACTAAAAAAACCAGTAGGTAGAGTGCTAGTAAATACACCTGGAGCTTTAGGAAGTATGGGAGCAACTACTAATTTATTTCCTTCAATGACATTAGGTAGTGGTTCTGCAGGACATGGTATGACATCTGATAATGTTTCACCAAGAAATCTAATATATATTAGAAAAATTGGATATGGAGTACGTAAAGCTAATGAAATCGTTAATGATAAATTAGAAGAAAGTACATCTTTATCTAAAGAGGTTGAAGTAAAAGAAGGTTGTACTTTAGATAATGTAGAATTTCTAGAAAGCCTATTAAAGAAGGTAATACAAAATTTAAAATAGAAGATAAGATTATAAATATGAAAAATATTTAAAGAATGAGAGGTAAGGATTTGGATATTCGTGAATTTTCAAATAAGTTTATGGAAGCTACTCAACATATGTCTTCTGAAGAACGTGAATCTTTAATGAAGATGTTTGAAAGTATATCAAAAGAAATTTCAAAAGAAGAACCTGTTTCAAAAACAGTATTAAATAATGAAGGCGATAAAATTCCAGATGGAATAACAAATCGTTTAGTAAAATTAAAGGAAAACTATTTAAAACAAGTTCCAACAATAACAACACATCGTGCAAGAGCTATTACAAAGATAGCTAAAGAAAATCCTGGTATGCCTAAGATTTTATTACGTGCTAAGTGTTTTAAATATTGTTGTGAAACTGCACCATTAGTAATTCAAGATAATGAACTTATTGTAGGAGCTCCATGTGGTGCACCTCGTGCAGGAGCATTTTCTCCTGATATAGCATGGAGATGGATGGTTGATGAAATTGATACTATAGGTAATCGTGCTCAAGATCCATTCTATATTTCTGAAGAAGATAAGAAGATTATGAAAGAAGAATTATTCCCATACTGGGCAGGTAAATCAGTTGATGAATACTGCGAAGATCAGTATCGTGAAGCCGGTGTTTGGGAACTTTCAGGTGAGTCCTTTGTTTCAGACTGTTCATACCATGCTATTAATGGTGGAGGAGACTCAAACCCAGGATATGATGTAATTTTAATGGAAAAGGGTATGTTAGATATTCAACGTGAAGCTAAAGAGAATCTTGAAAAGCTTCAGTATGAAAATCCTGATGATATAGAAAAAATATATTTCTATAAAGCAGTAATTGATACTACAGAAGGCGTAATGATTTATGCTAAGCGTTTATCAGAATATGCTGCAGAATTAGCTGCTAAAGAAACAAATCCTAAGCGTAAAGCAGAACTTCAAAAGATATCTGAAGTTAATGCAAGGGTACCAGCTCATAAGCCAAGCACATTCTGGGAAGCAATTCAAGCAGTTTGGACTATAGAATCTTTACTAGTAGTTGAAGAAAACCAAACAGGTATGTCTATAGGACGTGTGGATCAATATATGTATCCATATTATAAAGCTGATATTGAATCAGGCAGAATGAATGATTTTGAAGCATTTGAATTATCAGGCTGTATGCTTATTAAAATGTCTGAAATGATGTGGATTACAAGTGAAGGTGGTTCTAAGTTCTTCGCTGGATATCAACCATTTGTTAATATGTGTGTTGGTGGTGTTACAAGAGATGGACGTGATGCTACAAATGATTTAACTTACTTACTTATGGATGCAGTTCGTCATGTTAAGATTTATCAACCATCATTAGCATGCCGTATTCATAAGAAATCACCACATAAATACCTTAAAAAGATAGTTGATGTAGTTCGTGCAGGAATGGGATTCCCAGCTTGTCACTTTGATGATGTACACATAAAGATGATGTTAGCAAAGGGAGTTTCTATTGAAGATGCAAGAGATTACTGTTTAATGGGTTGTGTTGAACCTCAAAAATCAGGAAGACTTTATCAATGGACATCTACTGCTTACACTCAATGGCCAATATGTATAGAACTTGTACTTAATAATGGTGTACCTCTTTGGTATAAAAAACAAGTTTGTCCAGATATGGGTAATATAGATAACTTTAGAACTTATGAAGAATTTGAAATTGCAGTTAAGGAACAAATTAAATATATAACTAAGTGGAGTAGTGTTGCTACTGTAATTTCACAACGTGTTCACAAAGATCTTGCTCCAAAACCTTTAATGTCTATAATGTATGAAGGTTGTATGGAAAAAGGTAGAGGCGTTGAAGCTGGTGGAGCAATGTATAACTTTGGACCAGGAGTAGTATGGAGTGGACTAGCTACTTATGCAGACTCTATGGCTGCTATTAAAAGGTTAGTATTTGAAGAAAAGAAATATACATTAAGAGAATTAAATGAAGCATTAAAGGCTGATTTTGTTGGATATGAAAAGCTTAGAAAAGATTGTTTAGAAGCACCTAAGTATGGTAATGATGATGATTACGCAGATTACATTGCTGCTGACTTAATCAATTTTACTGAAATGGAGCACCGTAAATTTAAAACTTTATATTCAGTACTAAGTCATGGTACTTTATCAATCTCTAATAACACTCCATTTGGTCAATTAACTGGTGCAACAGCTAATGGACGTAGAGCATGGATGCCATTATCTGATGGTATAAGTCCAACTCAAGGTGCAGACTATAAGGGACCAACAGCAATAATTAAATCTGTATCAAAAATGGCTTGTGACAATATGAACATTGGTATGGTTCATAACTTTAAGCTTATAGCTGGACTTCTTGATACAAAAGAAGGAGAAGAAGGTATTATAACTTTATTACGTAGTGCTTGTGCTCTTGGACTTGGTGAAATTCAATTCAACTATTTAGATAACAATACCTTAATTGAAGCACAAAAACATCCTGAACAATATCGTGATTTAATTGTTCGTGTTGCAGGATATAGTGCGTACTTCGTTGAGTTATGTAAAGATGTTCAAGATGAAATTATCAGCAGAACTATGCTAACACATTTTTAAAACACTTTAAATTGTTTTGTAAATTACAGACAAGTAAATAAATATCTTTTGACTATAAATTAATTTTTATAAATCTTGCCACTGAAATTAAAGATTTTGGTGGCAAGGTAACAATTAAATTATATATTTAAAGTTATGATAAATGAGACTGGAGACTGAATAGTATGGGGAATAAAAACTTAGGTATAATCGAACGAAAAGCAACAATTTTCAATGTACAAAAATACAATATGTACGATGGACCAGGAGTAAGAACTCTAATATTTTTTCAAGGATGTCCATTACGTTGTAAATGGTGTGCTAATCCTGAGGGAATTTTAAAGAAATATAGAGTTATGTTTAAAAGTAATTCATGTGTTGATTGTGGTGCTTGCGTTTCTGTTTGTCCGGTTGGAATACATACTATTTCCAACGAAACTTTAAAGCATGAGGTAAATCGTAATATTGATTGTATTGGGTGTGGAAAGTGTGATAATGCTTGCTTAAACTCAGCATTATCCATAGTAGGAGAAGTAAAAACAATTTCTGAGCTTGTAGAAATTGTTGAAGAAGATAGAGAATTTTATGAAGTTTCAGGTGGGGGTGTTACCTTAGGTGGTGGTGAAGTTTTAATGCAACCAGAAGCAGCTAGTAATTTACTTATGGCATGCAAACAAGAAGGTATAAATACTGCAATTGAAACCTGTGGATATGCAAAATTAGAATCAGTATTAAAGGCTGCGGAGTTTACAGATTTATTTCTATTTGATATGAAGCATATTGATTCAGACAAACACTTTCAACTAACTGGAGTGAGAAATGAACAAATATTAGAGAACTTAAAAGAACTTCTTCGTCGCAAATATAATGTTAAAATCAGAATGCCTTTATTAAAGGGTGTAAATGATTGTCAAGATGACATTGAAAATGCTATGAAATTTTTAATTCCTTTTAAAGATTACAAGAATTTTAAAGGAATTGACTTACTTCCATATCACAAGATGGGAGTAAATAAATACAAACAATTAGGAATGGAATATCCAATTGAAGGAGATCCAAGCTTAAGCAATGAAGACTTAGATAGAATTGAAAGCTGGATTAAAAAATATGATTTACCTGTTAAAGTGATTCGTCACTAAATAAATAAAAAATGGAAGGTAAGGTTTATGGGAGAATTTCTTGAAAGAAATATACAACGTGTTATACAAGAGTCAGTGCCAGGTAAGCAAATCACAATAGCTCATGTTATTGCTTCACCTATGCCAGATATCTATGAACGTTTAGGGATTGATGAAAAAGGAGCTATAGGAATTTTAACTTTAACTCCTTATGAAACTGCTATTATTGCAGCAGACATTGCTACAAAGGTCGCAGATGTTGAAATTGGATTCTTAGATCGTTTTACAGGATCTGTAGTTATAAATGGAGATGTACAGAGCGTTGAAACTGCACTTACTGCTGTAAATGATACGTTGAAAAATTTACTTGGGTTTACACCTGCTCCCATTACAAGAACATGAGAAAGAAAAGAATAATGGTAATTGGCCCTTCAAGATGTGGAAAAACCACATTAGTAAATGAATTAAATAATTACCAAGGTGAATTAAAAAGAACACAGGATATGATTTATGGTAAAAATACCATTGATGTCCCAGGATCATATATAGAAAATTCTTGGATGTATAAGCATATAATTGCAGCAGCACAAGATGCATCACATGTATTAATTTTAATTGACCAATCAAGATGCGCAGATGTGTATCCTCATGGATTTGCAAAGTCCTTTAGATGCCCTGTAATAGGAGTAATAACTAAATGTGATTTAATGCCAGAAAATAAAGAAAATTGCTTAAGACAATTAAAAATCATAGGAGTTTCAGAGCCATATTTTCACATTAGTTTTTCTAAAAGGATAGGTATTGATGATTTAAAAGAATATTTATTAAAAGAAGGGTAAAACAAAGGGGGCAATGATGAAATTTATTACTGAAGAGTATTTAAGAGATTTGTATAAGAAAGAACCCTTTAGTACTTATCAATTAGTTCAGGGAGAGCGCCTTACACCTGGAGCAAGACAATATATTTCTGATAGAGGTATAAAAATGTTAGATGAGGTTGCTTGCAAGAATAAGGAAAATCCTGAAGTAAAGCAATCAGAAATATTGCCAAGGGAAAATAACAATAAGAAGAAGCTTTATTATAAATTAAAATCTATTGAAGCAATATTCCTTGTTACAAGTAGTGATATTTTAAAAGAAGATATTATCATATCACAAAATATTATTGCCTTAGGTAAGAAGATTACAAATATTAGAAAATTTATAGATGGAAAAAGTGAATTAGAGATCCTTAGTTGTCAAGAATGTACTGGAATAAATTCAAATAATTTTTATGATGACATTGGTGACTGCTTTGAAATTACAGAGTTTTATATGCAACTTGAAAAAAGCAAGGAAATTCTAAAATTGCATACACTTCGTTGTGCTCTTCATGAATTAGAACCTTATGTTTTTGAAGTTTATGAAGATGATGACAATTTAGGGAAAGATGTTATTAAAAATATAAATTCAATTATTAATACCATATCCCAAATGATTTGTTCAATTATTGGAGGAAAGAGATGTCAGAGAGAGAATTAACTTTTGAATATTGTGATAAGCTTGTTCATGACTTTGAAGAAGTTATAAACAAGCCCATTATAGAAAAATCATCAATTTACTATACAGGTGTTGATTTAGGTACTGCATGTGTGGTACTAGCTGTTTTAGATGAAAACTATAAACCAGTTGCAGGAGCCTATAGATATGCAGATGTAGTTCGTGATGGTATGGTTGTTGACTATATTGGTGCTGTTAAGATTGTAAGAGAATTAAAAGAAGAGATCGAAGAAAAATTAGGCGCAGAGCTACTTTATGCAGCAGCAGCAATTCCACCAGGAACAGACGCTTTAGATTCAGGAGCTATTAAAAATGTAGTGCAAGCAGCAGGGTTTGAACTTACAAGTATATTAGATGAACCTACAGCTGCAAATAAAGTTCTTAAAATTGAAAATGGAGCAGTCGTAGATATAGGTGGTGGAACAACAGGTATTTCTATATTAAAGAATGGGGAAGTCGTTTATGTAGTCGATGAGCCAACAGGTGGAACTCACTTTTCATTAGTTATTTCAGGAGCTTATGGCATGTCTTTTGCAGAAGCAGATAAATTTAAAAGAGACAATAAAAGGCATAAAGAATTACTTCCAGTATTAAAACCTGTAGTTGAAAAAGTTTCATCTATTATCAATGAACATATAGAAGGCCATGATGTTAAAGAGATTTCTTTAGTAGGTGGAACTTGTTGTTTAACTGGAATAGAAGAAATCATCCAAAAACAAACAGGAATATATACACATAAGCCTCAAAATCCAATGTTTGTTACACCATTAGGAATAGCCCTTAGCTGTACAAAAGAAATTATTGAATAAGGAGAGTGAAAAGATATGGAGTTTAGGATTATAAAATCACCCTCTGAAGGGACTATAGATATTCTAAAACGACGTATGGGAGTAAATTGCAAAACAGATTTAAATACTATAGATGCAGTTGGCCTTGTTCAAGGAAGAATGATAGAAATGATTTGCGCTGCAGATATTGCAGAAAAAGCTGTTGGAGTTACAGTTGAGGATATTAAAGGAAGTTGTCCTCAAAATATGATTTTAATTGCTATTTTTGGAGATACAGCTTCTGTGGAGTCAGCAGTCAAGGAAATTAAAATCAAGATGGAAGAAGGAAAAGCATTATGATAACAGCAAAACTTATTGGCAATGTATGGGCAACTAGAAAAGCTGAGTCACTTAGTGGTTTTAAGCTTATGTTAGCTGAGGAAATTGGTGGAATCAATGAAGGAAGAAGACTAATAGTAGTAGATATTATTAGTGCAGGTATAGGTGATAGAGTAATTATATGTACTGGATCCTCTGCCCGTAGAATGTTAGGTAATGATGATATTCCAGTTGATGCAGTTGTTGTAGGAATCATTGATGAAGATTGTGATTTTAGATAAATTCAGGAGGTATAACAATGAGTCTTTTAGATAAAGTAAAAGAGGCAGGAGTTATTGGTGCAGGTGGAGCAGGTTTTCCTACCCATGCTAAGTTAGCATCAAAGGCAGAATACATACTTCTCAACGGAGCTGAATGTGAACCTCTTTTGAGAGTTGATCAACAGTTAATGGAGATATTTCCAGATGAGATAATAAAGGGATTTGAAGCAGCTAGAGAACTAGTTGATGCAAAGACAGGAATTATAGGAATTAAAGGAAAGCATAAAGAAGTAATTAATATTTTAAGAGATAGAATTAACAAATTACAATTAGGAAATTTAATTGAAGTAAAAGAACTTCCTGATATTTATCCAGCAGGTGATGAACAAGTACTTGTTTATGAGCTTACAGGAAGAGTTGTTCCAGAAGCTGGTATTCCAATTCAAGTTGGTTGTGTAGTTGTTAATAGTGAAACAGCTTTAAATATCTATAATGCTTCTATTGGAAAATCAGTTACAGAAAAGTATATTACTGTGTCAGGAGATGTTCCAAATCCTGTAACTGTAAAAGTACCAGTTGGTACTTCTATTATAGATGTATTAAAGCTTAGTGGAATCAATAACTTTGAGGATTATGCAGTTATTGATGGTGGTCCAATGATGGGACCTGTAATGAAAAGTTTAGATGGATATGTTACAAAGAAAAACAAAGGATTTGTAATACTTAAAAAAAGTCATTCACTGATTCGTAAGAAGTCTGTTAGCATGGATCAAGCTAAAAGAGTAAATAGAGCGTCTTGTGAACAATGTAGAATGTGCACTGATATGTGCCCAAGATATCTACTAGGTCATAACACTCAACCTCATAAAATGATGAGAGCTATGGCATATAATCTTGATGATATGGAAGGACAAAAAATATCTCAACTATGTTGTCAATGTAATTTATGTGAATTATTTTCTTGTCCAGCTGGACTTTATCCTAAAGCAGCTAATTTATACTTTAAACAAAAGCTTGCTGAAAAGAATATTAGGTATAAGCCAGTGCAAGATAAATTTGAGGGAAGACAAGCTCGTGAATATAGATTAGTTCCAAGTAAAAGACTTATTGCTAGGCTAGGATTAAGAGAGTTTGACAAACCAGCTCCTTTAACAGATATTACATTAGAACCTGAAAGAGTTTATATTGCAAAGCAACAACATGTAGGTGCGCCATCTATTTGCAGTGTGAACATAGGTGACCATGTTCAGGCTGGCGATTTAATAGGTAAAGTTCCAGAAGGAAGTTTGGGTGCTCCAATTCATACAAGTATTTCAGGAACTATTATAGAGATTGAAAATGATTTTATAACTATAAGGAGGGATTAATGTGGCTAATGCAATAGGAATGGTTGAATTTACAAGCATTGCGCGTGGAATTTATTCAGCGGATCAAATGCTTAAGACTTCAGAAGTTGAAATAGTTACTGCTAGTTCTGTTTGTCCAGGAAAATACATTGCAATAGTTAGTGGCGACGTTGCAGCTGTAAAGGAATCAGTAAGTGTAGGAGAAAAAATGGCAGGAGAGTTTTGGATTGACTCAATAATTATTCCCAATGTAAGTCCATTGGTTTTTCCAGCAATTACAGGAGCAACAATGCCCGAGAGAATACAGGCACTAGGAATTTTAGAATCCTTCTCTATAGCAAATATGGTTATAGCTGCAGATGCTGTTTTAAAGGCTGCTAATTTGGAGCCAATAGAACTTAGACTAGGAACAGGCCTTGGAGGAAAATCTTTCTTTACCTTCACTGGTGATGTAGCTGCAGTTGAAGCAGGTATTGATGCAGGAAAGTCCATTATGGAGGAAAAAGGGTTGTTGGTTAATGCAGAGATTATACCATCTCCGTCTGACAGATTACTACAGTCTTTACTCTAAAAATGAGTAAAAACATTATATAAAATTAATTTTATAATGAAAGGATGTGAGTAAATGAAGAGGTTAATTAGTGCAAAAGATGTTGAAGCCTTAATAAAACAAGGTGAAGCAAAATTTTATATTGATAGTAATGTAATTATTACACCATCAGCTAAAGATTTAGCAAGGAATAATGGAATAGAGTTCACTACAGAGACTCCTAAATGTGAGACAAAGTCCTGTGAAGTAAAACAAAATAAAGCACAAAAAATTTGTGTGGATGGACTAGATAGTGAAATGCTTTTAACATTTTTCAAAACTATGATGGATAAAGGTCTTGTGCAAGAAATGCTTAATTGCTTAAACAAACCAAATACACCTTACTCTTTTGAAAGTGATAAAGGTGGTTTAAAGGTTGTTAGAGGTAATACAGTTAAAATGGATGTATTTGATACAGGTAATCCAAATGTAAAGGCTTATTATCAGGAATTAGTTAGCAAAGATGAATCTAAAATGAGTGCTGGATTTTTAACAATAGAAAATTCACGCTTTGATTGGGAATTAACTTATGAAGAAATTGATTATGTTATTGAAGGAACTTTAACAGTGGAGATTAATGGAAAGACCTATACTGCATATCCTGGAGATGTACTATTTGTACCATCAGGCTCTAAGGTAGTTTGGGGTTCACCAGATAAGGCAAGGGTATTCTATACTACTTATCCTGCAAACTGGGCGGATCTTTTATAGTAAACTTTGGGGGGATTAAGCTATGAAGGCACTTGGATTAATAGAAACAAGAGGACTATTAGCAGCAATTGAAAGTGCAGATACAATGCTTAAAGCAGCAGATGTTAGCATTTTTGATAAAACTTATGTTGGTGGTGGACTTGTTTCAGTAGCAGTAACTGGAGATGTAGGTGCAGTAAAAGCAGCAGTAGAAGCTGGTGTTGCAGCTGTTAAAAAGCTTGATAGTTCATTGCTTGTTTCAGAACATGTAATACCACGCCCACATGAAGAGCTAGATAGTATTATTGGAATTAAAAATACAACAGTTAGCATAGAAGATTCTAATATAAATGATACTGCTAATGATGATACTGATAATATTGATGATATTAATGTTATTGATGTTATTGATAAGATTGATAAGAATACTGATATCAATGTTAATAAGGGTAGCGATGATAACAAAGATATTAATCTTAATAAAGATACTGATATTAGCATTGAAAATATAAATGAAGCTTACAATCACAATGATGAAGCTAACATTGTAATTGAGAATATAGAAAACATAGCTGATGAAAATTTAAAAGATGAAAATAAAACTAAATCTTTAGAAATTGATATAGAGAATTTACAGAAAGATACTGTAGATAATCTAGTAAAAGATAGTGGAATGGAAGAAGCTATAAAAGTTTTAAATACTCTTAATTTAATGAACCTTAGAAATTTAGCTCGTCAATATGATGATTTAGAGATTACAAATAAAGCAATCTCAAAAGCAAGTAAGAAGATAATAATTAGTAAAATAAAAGCATATTACAAATAACTTTAATACACAAATATTCTAAAAGGAGGAATGACAAAATGGGAAATTTTGATAAAGATTTGCGCTCTATACAAGAAGCAAGAGATCTTGCAAGATTAGGAAAAGTTGCAACAGAAAAAATTGCAGATTATACAGAAGAACAAATTGATAGAATTTTACGTAATATGGTTAAAGTTGCTGAAGAAAATTCAGTATGTTTAGCGCAAATGGCTGTAGAAGAAACTGGGTTTGGTAAGGTTAATGATAAGACCTATAAAAACCATATGGCATCTACAATATTATATGACGCAATAAAAGATATGAAGACTATTGGTGTAATTAGAGAAGATGAGGTAAATAAGCTGATTGAAATTGCAGAGCCGGTTGGCTTAGTAATGGGAATAGTACCATCTACAAATCCAACATCAACTACTATTTTTAAGTCTATGATTGCAATTAAATCTAGAAACGCTATAGTATTTTCACCACATCCATCAGCAGCAGAATGTACAATTAAAGCAGCTAAATTAATGAAAGATGCAGCTATTGAAGCAGGAGCACCTGAAGATATTATTGGATGTATTTCTATACCAACCATTGGAGCAACAAATGAATTAATGAAAAGTAAAGAGGTTGCTATCATTATAGCAACAGGTGGCCCAGGTATGGTAAAAGCTGCTTATAGTTCTGGTAAGCCTGCACTTGGAGTAGGAGCAGGAAATTCTCCAGCATATATAGAGAGAAGTGCTAATGTTGAAAAAGCTGTTAGAAATATAATTGCAAGTAAGACATTTGATAATGGTACAATATGTGCATCAGAACAATCAATTATATGTGAAGAGTGTAATCATAACCTAGTTGTTGAAGAATTTAAAAAGCAAGGTGGATATTTTATGACAACAGAGGAAACTAATAAAGTTTGTGCTTTGTTGTTTAAGAATGGACACAATATGAATGCTAAGTTTGTAGGTAGATCTCCTCAAGTTATTGCAAAAGCTGCAGGAATTTCTATTCCGGAAGGAACTAAAGTACTTATCGGAGAGCAAAAAGGTGTAGGAGAAGGTTATCCTTTATCTTTTGAAAAGCTTACAACAGTACTTGGATTCTATACAGTAAAAGACTGGAAAGAAGCGTGTGAATTAAGTATTCAATTACTTCAAAATGGAATTGGACATACAATGAGTATTCACACTGAAGATAGAGATATAGTAATGAAATTTGCTAGAAAGCCAGCTTCGCGTATTTTAGTTAATACTGGAGGAGCTCAAGGTGGAACAGGTGCAAGCACAGGTCTTATGCCATCATTTACACTTGGTTGTGGTACTTGGGGAGGTAGTTCAGTATCTGAAAATGTTACCCCAATGCATCTAGTTAATATAAAGAGAGTTGCTTATGGCTTAAAAGATTGTGCAACATTAGCTTCTGCTGATCCAACTTTCAATCGTATAAAAACTGCTGAGAACTGTCATTCTGCACAAAACCAATGTGGAACTTTAAGTCCTGCTGAATACGTAGCTGCATCAAAGTGCAACAGTACTGATGATTATGCATGTGTTAATAATGAAGAACTTATGAAATTAGTTAATCAGATAGTAAAGGCGATGAAGGGGGAACAATAGATGGATGGATGTGAAGCTATATTGAAGCTTTTACTGGAAGCTGTACAAGCTAACGGAGCTAATACAGAAGTGAAAAATGATTCATCTGAAATTCCAGTAGGTGTTTCAAATAGGCATGTACATCTTTCACAGGGGGATCTAAATATTTTATTTGGTGAAGATTATCATCTGGCAAAAATGAAAGATTTGTCACAGCCTGGACAGTATGCATGCAAAGAGACTTTAACAATTTGTGGACCAAAGGGAGCTATTGAAAAAATTAGAATCCTTGGGCCTACAAGAAGTAAAACTCAGGTTGAAGTATTAGCTGGAGATTGTTTTAAACTTGGTGTTGCTAAACATCCAAGATTATCTGGTGATTTGTGCAAAACACCTGGAGTAACTTTAATTGGACCAAAAGGTTCAGTACAGCTTGAAGAAGGAGTAATAGTTGCACAAAGACATATACACATGACACCAGAAGATGCTAAAAGCTTTGGTGTTTCAGATGGTCAAGTAGTCTCTATAAAATTTGATGACTTAAGAGGTGGTATTTACAGTAATGTAGCTATTAGAGCAAATGATGCCTCTAAACTTGAATGCCATATTGACACTGAAGAAGCAAATGCTATGAATATTAGCTCTAGTTCAAAAATTAAAATTATAAAGTAAAATATAAATTAAAAATTTTTAAAATATAAATCAAAAAACATAAATTAAAGATTAGCTTATAAAATAAAAATTATAATATAAAATTATTAAACAAAAAATTATTAAATAAAATGGAGGATTTTAAAATGAAATATGATGCTTTAGGAATGATCGAAACAAAGGGATTAGTTGGTTCAATAGAGGCTGCAGATGCTATGGTTAAGGCTGCAAATGTTTATCTAATTGGTAAAGAATATGTTGGTGGTGGTCTTGTAACAGTTATGGTAAGAGGAGACGTAGGAGCTGTAAAAGCTGCTACTGATGCTGGTGCTGCTGCTGCACAACGTGTTGGGGAGTTAGTTTCAGTTCACGTAATTCCTCGTCCACACTCAGAAGTAGAAGTAATACTTCCAGCAGCTAAAGACGCTACAAAATAATTAACATAAAAGGAGCTATTGCAAAACTATTTTGCAATAGCTCCTTTTTACTTAACACTCCCAGCAGGTCTAAAAATTCTGAATAACTATTTTATCTCTGGAACATCTATAGTTATAGCTGAATTTTCTACTTCTTCAGATGTTCTACTATCATATACTTTTATTGTATATTTTTTCTTTCCCACATATTCAGATGGTAATATAGTTTTACCTATTTTAGTAAGCTCTTCTGATACTCCATGACGACTTTGATTTCCCATCCATATTTGATCTCCATTCTCATCAAATATAGCATAGTAATAAGGGTCTCTTTCTTGTCCATTTATATTTCCAAATTTTCCTCTGTTTTCAGATTTAAAAATAGCAGCAAAAGGAGAGAATACTATTTCATCTAAATATATACTTCCTTCTGGAACTTTTATCTCCTTATTAAGTACAACTATCTTTGAAGTAGCTTCCTTTGATTTTTGTAGCTCTAGTTTAGTTTTCTTTTCACTTTTAAATTTACTTACATAATCTGTTGCAACTACTTCAACTTTAATATTTTCATCTAAATTTAAATCTCCAATATATTCCCATACTACCATAGAAAACTTATTACTTTCTATTTTTGTATCTACGTCAGAACCATAAGAGGATCCATTTCTCTCAAAGTCTAGTCTTACCCCTATTTGCATATTCTCATGAGGAGATAAATCTTTACCATCTTTCCTTTCTAAGCTATATGCATAAACTAAAAAGTTATCATCATATCCAATATTATTTACTGTTATTTTATATTCCTCAAAATCTAGATTAACAATTTCATCATTTGTATATTTTAAATATAAATCTGCTGTAACAGCATCATTTATAATTTCCTTTACACCAAAAATATTTTTCAATATGTCAGTTCCATATGTTTTTATAACGGGAGTTAAAACTAAACATAGCATAACTACTGCTATTGCTTTTACAAAGCTACTTTTTTTATTTCTATTTTTATCTGGGAGATTTTTTAATGTATCTTCATAGAAGTCTTTAAATTCTTTATTAATTTCTTTATTTTTCTCTTCATTTAACATTTCTTCTAGTTTCATTTATTATCATCTCCTCTTTACTTATTATCTTCTTTAAACTTTCTTTTGCTCTTGATAATTTAGATTTTACTGTACCTTCAGAAATTTCCATTAAATCACTTATTTCTTTATAGCTTAGGTCATTAAAATAATACAAAATAATAATCTTCTTATGTTCATCAGATAAACCATCCATACATTGCCTTATTTCAATTTCTGCAAAGCCATTGTCAATATACTGATCTTCTATTTGTGAACCTAGATATATTACATTATTTTCTTTTTTTAAAAGATCTCGACACTTGTTTCCTAATATCTTTAATAACCAAGACTTAAATGAGTTATCATTTTTTAAAGTGCTTATTTTCTCATAGACAACTGTTATAGTTTCTTGCACTGCATCTTTGACAAGCTCATCATTATTTAACATATATTTTGCAAATAAATATACATCTTTTTCATAAGTTTTAAGTAGCTCAATGAAAGCCTCTTTATTTCCTTTTTTAGCTTTTTTAATTAATAATTTTTCGTCCATATGTTCCCTCCTTATACCAACTAGACTTTATAAATAGCTGATTTGTTCCATGTTTGGGAAATTTTTTATTAATAATATCTAAGTGTTCTTCAAATAGAAATTCAGCAGTTCTGTATGAAGGACGACTATATTTTAATATCACTTACATATATAATTATATATGTAAATAATATACTGCAAGTAGAAAGAAAGAAAATTGTGAAATTAAAAAAGTAGTTTATTAAGTTTTAACGAAAATTTATAAGGTGTATGTATGAAAAGTGCAATATTAGAAAAAGGTGAAGAAGTTTATACTAAGATTGATAAGAGTTTTTTATTAGCACAAAATACAAGAGATAATTCTGAGATTGCTTATATAGAGAAGCTATTAGTAGAGAAGTTATTTGAAAGAAATATTCAAATCAGTGAAGCAATATTATTAAAGAAGTATTTTATATGGAATCAGCTATATTTAGAGAGGAAAATTGAAGTTAATGATGAAGATATTATAATGTACATAAATAAAGTGTTAGATGATATGGGTTTATAATAATGCTGTAAATAAACTTTGTTTTATTATAAGATATGGTTTATATAATAAAGCATACTATAACTAATGAACATCTATATAATATGAAGAAGTAAAAACTATTTTTATTATGTATTGGAGATTTAATATGAATTATATTTTTATGAGTGAAAGTTATATATCAGCCTTTACAGATATTATTGATGCTGAAGTTCATAAGCATTATATGCTTCAATTGTTTATGAGCTATGAAGATAATTTAAATATAGAAGTGAAAGGTGAAGATATATCTTGCAAATGTATTATTGTGAACACGAATGTAGAGCATTGTTTTTCTTCAGATAATAATATTCATTTTACAATGCTTATAGATGCAACATCTGATATTGCTCAACAATTTAAGAAAAAATATCTATTAGGAAAAGAGTATTGTGTACTTGATTGTTCTGAAATTAGATTACTTCAAAAAGAGTTTCAACAACTAGTTAAAGATTTAGATATAGAAAAATATAGTGATTTTACTTCTTCAATGTTTAATATTTTAGAAATAGAAGTAAACAAGAAAATTAAATATGATGAACGAATTCTTAAATTACTTAAAATGTTAGATGAATATGATTATGATGTTAATTTTTTAAAAGAATTTTCTAAAATGGTTTCATTATCTGAAAGTAGGATATCTCATTTATTTAAGGAGCAGATAGGGATACCTCTTAAAAGTTATATTGTATTATGTAATTTAAAAAAAGCATATATGCATTTGTTAAAAAATGGTAGTATAACAGATGCAGCAATGAAAGCCGGCTTTGATAGTCCATCACATTTTGCTTATACAAGTAAGAAGTTAACGGGTATGTCAGCGAAAAATATTCGTAAAGATAGCGTATTTTTGAAAGTTCCTAATTTTAAAATAGAGTAAAATATAGCCAATAAAGAAAATGGAGGTTATATTTTATGGAAAGATATTTAGAAGAAACAAAGCTTTTAGATTTTTCATCAAATTGCATTAGAAAGCTAGTTGAAGAAAAGCAATGGAGAAATCTTAGTGATTATAATAAAATTCTTCAGATATATAATTATGTAAAAAATGATATTGCCTTTGGGTATAATGAGGATGATGCAATTCCTGCCTCAAAGGTTTTAGAAGACGGATATGGACAGTGTAATACAAAAGGGATTTTATTTATGGCATTATTGCGTGCAGTTGGAGTTCAGTGCAGAATGCATGGCTTTACAATAGATAAAATACTACAAAAAGGTGCTATGAAAGCCTTATACTATAAGCTTTCACCTAAGGAAATAGTTCATAGTTGGGCAGAAGTTTATTATAATTCTAAATGGTATAACCTTGAAGGATTTATTTTAGATGTAAGTTATCTAAATAAATTACAAAGTAGATTTTCAGATTTTACAGGCTCTTTTTGTGGATATGGAGTAGCAACAAAAGATTTTCAAAATCCAATAATTGATTGGAATGAAAATGACACATATATACAAAAAGAAGGTATTTTAAGAGATTTTGGTGTATTTGATAATCCAGATGAATTTTTTAAAAATCATAGTCAAGCAATTAGTTCTATGAAAAAATTTATTTATAGAAAATTTATTAGACATTTGATGAACAGGAACATTAGTAAAATTAGAAATTCTAAATAATATCTTATAATATTTTGACAATATTTAAAACTACTGATAAAGTTAAGAAGCACATAATTTAATGAAAGAGGTATTATTATGGAAATTAACTTTGAAAATCTTAAAATAAATGAAAAAATTATTAGTGGATTAAGTGCTATGGGAATAAAAGAACCTACAGAAATACAAAAGAAAATTATCCCTTTAGCTATTGATAAAGTAAATTTAATTGGACAGTCTGAAACAGGAACAGGAAAGACTTTAGCTTATCTTTTACCTATAATAGAAAATATTGATACAAGCAAAAAAGAAATGCAATGTATAATACTAGCTCCAACTCATGAATTAGCTATTCAAATTAATAATACAATAAATGAAGTTAAAAAATCATCAGGACTAGATATTACTTCTACATCTTTAATCGGTAGTGCTAATATCCAAAGGCAAATAGATAGTTTAAAAGCAAAACCTCATATTATAGTTGGCTCTGCTGGAAGAATATTAGAGTTAATTCGTAAAAAGAAAGTATCTGCTCATACTATAAAAACTATTGTAATTGATGAAGTAGATAAACTTTTAGATAAAAATAATCTTCCTGTTATAAAAGATATAATAAAATCTACTCAAAAACAAACTCAAGTTATGATGTTCTCTGCTACATTAAATGGAAAAACTTTAGATATTGCTAAGACTTTAGCTAATGATATAAATGTTGTAGCAGTTAAACATAATAAAGTTAATGAAAATATAAATCATAGCTACATAAAAACTGATGGCAGAAAAAAGATTGAAACTTTAAGAAAGCTTATAAATGCACTAAAAGCTGAAAAAGTTTTAGTATTTAATAATGATAGTTATACTACTAACACAGCTGTTGAATATTTAAAATTTAATAATGTAAAAGTAGATGCTATTGGTGGTAATGGAAAGATGGAAGATAGAAAAAGAGCTTTAGAAAGTTTTAGAACGGGTAAAATTCAAGTTTTAATTGCTTCGGATGTAGCTGCTAGAGGTTTAGATATAAAAGGTGTAACTCATGTTATTAATTTAGACATTCCTGAAGACTCTAATGATTATCTACATAGAGCAGGAAGAGTCGGAAGAGCAGGGGAAACTGGAGATGTATTTTCTTTAGTTGATGAAAGAGAAGAAAAGATAATAGAAATGCATGAAAAGAACTTTAAAATTAATATTTTACAAAAGAATCTCTATAAAGGAAATGTAGAAGAGTAGAGTAGTTGTTAGTTTTAAATTAGTTATTAGACTTAATAAACGTGATATAAATGAAGAAAAGTCACAGAATATCTATGAAGATCATTTAAATGATTATCATAGATATTCTGTGACTTATTTTTATATTCAAAAATGAAATTTTTTGTCTTAATGTATAGAAAAAAATGTATATTTGTATTATAATTTCACATTGAGGTATAATTTAGTAAAAATGGATATATAAAAATAATTACAAAGGAGAAATAGATGAAAAAAAATAAATGGTTAATTATTCTAATTATGCTTTTGGGAGGATTAGTTTTAATTTTAGCAGGTTGCTCTAAGAAAATTGGAATAATAAGGTTAGCCTCTCAAGGAAAAGTGGATAATAAAAAAAATATAGAATCTTTAGAAGAAAAAGAGGAGTCTAATAAAGTAGAAATAGAACAAGAAACTGAAATAGAAAAAGTATCTACTTATGAAGAAGGAAATATAGAGAATATATCTATTTCAGAGTCTAAAGAAGTATTTAATCAATTAGAAATAAGACAAGAAGTATCAGGTCAAAGAAAAATTGGACAAGACTTATCTATTCAATGGGAAACAAGCTTAGATACTATTAATATGCTTCTTCCTGATATAAACTCAGAACCAAGAATAGAAACAACTACTCATGTTGTTATTCATTTTATAAGTAATGCTTCTAACAACCCAAATAATCCATATGAAATTAATGATACATACTCTATTTTAGAGCAATATGGAGTATCTTCCAATTATGTAATCGATAGAGAAGGGAAGATTTATCTTTTTGTACCTGAAAATAGAGTTGCTTACCATGCAGGACCTGGAAAGCTTATAGATTACCCTGAATATGAAAATAGGTTAAATCATTATTCAATAGGAATAGAGTTACTTGCTATTGGTACTAGAGAAGAGATGATTCCAGTGATAACAGCTGAGAAGTTTGACTTAATAAATCATTCTTTATTAGGATATACAGATGCTCAATATGAATCACTAAATGTATTGTTAGAGGACATCATAAAGAGAAATCCTAGTATAATAAAGGATAGAAGACATATTATAGGGCATGATGAATACAATCCAGGTGTAAAAACTGACCCAGGTTCTCTATTTGATTGGACTAGAATTGGATTCTAAATTAGAGAAAAATGTCTAAAAGAGCCAAAGATTAAAGGTAATATATAATGATAAAATTTATAATTACATATTGACTATTTTAACATATATGCTAAAATTAATAGTAATTTAAAAAGATATATTAAATAGCTTCGTATAACCCTAATAATATGGATTAGGGGTTTCTACCAAGAACCAATAATTCTTGATTACGAAGAAATCATTTTATTTGTGATTTCTTCGTAATCAAGAATTTTTTTTATATAAAATTACTTAAATTAAAAATATATAAGGCTATTTATATTTTAAAGAATTTTAATTTATATTTTACATAAAGAAAATGTTTTTAAGGAGGAAAAATTATTATGGATACTAAGAACTTACCTAAAATAGAACTACACTGTCATTTAGATGGTAGCTTAAGAGTTGAGACAGTTATAGAATTAGCTAAAAAAGAAAATATAAAATTAGACAGTTATGATTATGATTACGTTAAGAGTTTACTGACTATTTCAGAAGAGTGTGATTCACTAGATGAATACTTAAAGAGATTTGATCTACCTAATAAAGTTTTGCAAACAAAAGAAAATTTAAAAAGAGTAGCTTATGAGCTTTTAGAAGATGCTGCAAAGGAAAATGTTAAATACATTGAAGTTAGATTTGCACCAGTATTTCATACACAAGAAGGACTAGATTTAGAAGAAATTATAGAAAGTGTTATAAGTGGAATAAAGGATGCAGAAGAAAAATACGACATTAGAGGTAATGTAATAATTTCTTGTATAAGAGGATTAGATTTAGAGCACGTATATCAATCTATAAATGCAGGTGAAAAGTATATTGGTAGAGGTGTTGTAGCAATAGATTTAGCAGCATCTGAAAGAGAAGATTTTGCTTATGAGTATATAGAAGCAATGAAGGTTGCTAAGGAAAAGGGATTTAGAATTACAATACATGCAGGAGAAACTGGCTTTGGCAAAAATGTAAGAGATGCAATAAACCTTTTAGGAGCTGAAAGAATAGGCCATGGAGTGTATATATATAATGATGATGAGGCATATAATTTAGTTAAAGAAAATGGGGTAACATTAGAAATGTGTCCTAAAAGTAATCTTGATACAAAAGCTGTAATATCATATGAAGAACATCCTATATATAAATACCATAAAGATAGTATCAAAGTTAATATTAGTACAGATAACAGAACTGTTTCTAATATAAGTTTAACAGAAGAAACAAATAAAGTGATAGAAATATTTAATGTAAACATAGATGAGTATAGAGAAATTTATATAAATAGTGTAAATGCGGCCTTTTGTGATGAAGAAACAAAGGTAGGTTTACTTTCTTTTCAAATTTAGTAAAATAGATAAGTTATAGATATTATTTTGATTATTATTATAAAAGTGATATAATCCTAGAACAAAAATTAGATAATTCTGAATAGAAATATATAAAATGTATATATGTTTAACATCAACATATAATATATAGTAAATATTGTGTTTGGGAGTAATAATATGAAATGTAAAAAGCTATTTAAGTATGATATTATAGGTATATTTATAATATTTTTTATAGGATGTTTATGGCATAATCTATATGATATTTTAGGTAATAATGTTCTGATAGGATTAATAGCACCTGTAAATGAAAGTATGTGGGAGCATTGGAAAATAGGATTATATCCAATATTAATATATTCTATTATAGAATATATTTTTGTAAAAGGGCATGTAAAAAACTTTTTATTTAGTAGATTTATAGTTATAGTAGTTTTTGAAATTATATGCTTCTCTTTGGTTGGGTTATGGCATATTTTATTTAAAGAAGCAAGTTTTACAACTAATATGATAGTTGATATAGCTGCCTATTTTATAGGGATTTTAATAGGACAATTAGCTGGATACTTTATATCCTGTAAAACAAAAGAAAATAAAACATTATTTTATATAGCTGTAGTAGGTATAGCTATTCATATAATTATTTTTATTCTTTTTACGTTTAATCCTCCTATGATAGAATATTTTAAAGATAGTATTACAGGGCAATACGGGCTTTAGATTATAATCAATTAATAAAACTTATAAATTAGTTATATAAATATTAAAATAAGGTTGTCTTGATTAGGCAACCTTATTTTGGTCTTATGTCAATATATTGAACACAAAAAGTCAAACTCTTTTAAGTTGTATCTCTAGCTAATAATTTACATTGATTTGAATAGTACAAACCATCTTTGATAGTATGAATATATGTTTTTAAAAGTATTTAAATAAAATCTAAGGGCTTTTTATGTTTATAAAATAGTTAATTAGGAAAAACTACTTTTAATTAATTATTAAATAGGAGAAAATTTATGAAAGTAAGGCTTGGATATGTTGCCATTTCAAATGTATTAGGAAAGAAGATAACAAGTTCTAGTAATGTAACCTTTACAAACTATAGTAAAATTATATCAGAAGAAAAAAGATTAGAAAAATTAAAAAGCGTTACTGCTTCAAACTTAAATGCATTAGAAGAAATATTAAGACACAATATAGAAAATGATATACATTTTTATAGAATAACTTCTGCCTTAGTACCGTTAGTTACTCACCCTGAAGTCGGGTATTGGGGACATAGAGAAATTTTTAAAAAGGATTTCGAATATATAGGTAATCTTATTAAAGAATCTAATATGAGAGTAGATACTCATCCGGATGAATTTAATGTGATAAACAGTAATAATCTAAAGGTTGTTAAAAATACAATTATAAATTTAACTAGACAAGTTGAATGGTTTGAAGACATGAATTATAAAGAAGGGAAAATGGTAATTCATATAGGTGGAGCAACTGGAGGGAAAGAATTGGCTATACAAAGATTTATTGAAAATTTTAAAGATTTTCCTAGCAAAATAAAAGAAAGTTTAATTATAGAAAATGATGATAAAACTTATACAGCTAGTGAAACTTTAGAATTATGCAAAACTTTAAATATACCAATGGTTTTAGATATTCATCACCACAATTGCAATAATAATGACGAAAATATTTCTGATATGCTACAAGGTATATTTGATACATGGAGTAATGAAAATTTACCTCCTAAAATGCACTTTTCTTCACCAAGGGATGAAAAGTTAGATGGTAAAATAGATAGAAAACATTCAGATTTTATAAATGCTTTAGACTTTATAAATTTTATAGAATTAACAAGAAAAATTAATAAAGACTTTGATATAATGCTAGAATGTAAAGAAAAAGATGTAGCTTTATTTAAGCTAGTTAAAGATATAAAAGAAATTAAGCCTGAATATAAATGGAAGGATAAAACTACATTAATTATTAACTAATATAAATAAAAAATCAATTTTAAGTATACATTTTTTTACTTTAAATAGAATTTTAGGTTCAATTGCAAAATTCCTACGGAAGAGTCCGCCTTATACAGTTTGCTGTAATCTAATCCCTCCAATATGTGGCTTAGCCATTTAACTAAATCATCCTCTGGTATAAACATTTCAAAATTTAATGAAAAAACTAATTGATAGCTGTCATTAAATTTAGTATAATCTTTGTGATATTTTAGTTTTGTTTTCACAGATAAATTATAAAACATTAGCGAGTCTTTGACTCGCTTTTTTTCATTTCGGGCAAAAAATAAGCCATCGAACAACCTTAGTTGTGCAACAGCCCCTTTTATACTTATTTCGCTTAATATTAAATAAATGCACTACTTAATTTTATCTAACTTATCAAAAAATATTGAAATTTCACCACATTTCGGGCATATAGCAGCCTTTATCTTTCCTTTATTATCTGAAAGAACTCCACTCCCTTTTCCCAATACAACTGACGCAGTAGAAGTTATATTTTCTGTTTTTAACATATAATCTTCAATCATAACTTCATCACATCTTAAACATTTTCTCATAATATCCTCCCACTCAAATATGAATAATTTAATACAATCCATAAATTATTTATATTCTTATTATACATAATTTATGGATTATAATTCCAGTAATTATGAAAATAAAATTTAGATTTGTCAACTAAACTTAACATTTTTAGCTTGCAAAGGTATCATACTGACAAAGTATAAAAAATGATACCTGATGAAAGGCCTTTTACAGATTATTACACTTACTTTAATATAATTACTTATATCAGTACTTATGGTCATGATTTATTTTGTTAGCATATTTTAATGAATAGAACTATTTCGATAGTCTGGTGAATTTTTTATTTGAGAAGTGCTTAGAAATATTAATTTTAATATTATAGAATAAGTATTAATTAATAAAAAGTATTGCCGATATATATATTATAATTAATATGTACAAATATGTTGAAGTTTGTAGAAAAATCACTATATTAATTATTTTAAAAGGAATAATTTTATAAATTATGTTAATGAATTCTAAATTTTCAAAAAGAGGAGATGATTTTATGAGGAAAGTCAAACACAAAGTAATTCTTGTTACAATGATAATATCTTTACTGACAGCTATAATTATAGCTGGAAGTATGACATATGGATTTATCAAGAATAATTCTAATTCGTTATCTATGCAAAGAAAGAGTTTAAAGGATGACTATGATTCAAGAATTAAAGAGCAAGTAGAAATTGCAATTTCTATGATAGATAAAATAAACGAAAAGGCTAAAAGAGGTGAGATTACCCTTGATGAAGCTAAAAAGCAAAGTGCAGATTTATTAAGAAATTTAAAATTTGGTAATGGAGGGTACTTTTGGGCTGATACAGTTGATGGATTAAATGTTGTTCTTTTAGGATCTGAAACAGAAGGTAAAAATAGACTTAATTCTCAAGACAGTAAAGGAAACTATATGATAAAAGATGTAATTGAAAATGGTAAAAAAGAAGGTGGTGGATATACTGATTATTGGTTCCCTAAGAGTGGAGAAACAGAATCATCACCTAAAAGAAGTTATAGTAAATTATATGCTCCTTTTAATTGGGTAATAGGAACAGGGAATTATATAGATGATATAGATAAGATAATAGCAGATAGAGAAGCTATTGCACAAAAGGAGTTAATGTTTAGTATAACTATTAATATGATTTTACTTATTGTTTCTTTAGTTATAGCTGCAGTTTTATCAATGATTTTAAGCAAACAAATAACAGATCCTCTAATTAAAATAAAAGATTTTGCATTAAGATTATCTTCCTATGATTTTAGCAATCAAATAACCATTACAAGAAAAGATGAGTTTGGACAAACTGGCAATGCTTTAAACCAAGCACAAGAAAATGTAAAAGACTTAGTAAAAACAATTATGGAAAATTCTCAAGATATAAGTGCATCATCAGAAGAACTTTCAGCAACTGTTGAAGAACTATTCTCTAAAGTTGTTATAATAGATGAAGCTGTAGAATCAATTGCTTCTGGAATGCAAGAATCTGGTGCTGTTACAGAGGAAATAAGTGCATCTATTGAAGAAGTAGATTCGAGTATAAATATATTATCATCAAGGGCTATGGATGGAAGTAATATTTCTAATAATGCTAAAGATAGAGCTATCGAAGTTAAACATAGTAGTGAAAATGCAATTAATGAAACTAGAAAAATATATAATGAAAAGAAAGAAAAGATGGAAAAAGCCATAGAAGATGGAAAAATAGTAGAAAGTATAAAAGTTATGGCTGATACTATTGGTGGAATAGCAGAGCAAACTAATTTACTTGCTTTAAATGCAGCTATAGAAGCAGCAAGAGCAGGAGAGCAAGGAAAAGGATTTGCTGTTGTAGCAGAAGAAGTAAGGAAACTTGCTGAACAATCAGGAGAAGCAGTAAAGAATATTCAAGAAACAATTGCAAAAGTACAGGGTGCATTTAAAAGTAGTATTGAAGCAGGTAGCGATATATTAGATTTTGTAAATACAAAAGTAAATGACCAGTTAGATGCCTATGGTGATACAGGTATTAAATATTATGATGATTCAGATTTTGTAAGTAAAATGTCTGATGAAATTGCTGCTATGTCGGAAGAAATTACAGCTACAGTTGGTCAAGTAAGTGATGCAGTTCAAAATATGGCTGAATCTTCTCAAAAGTCTAGTGAGAAAGCTGAAGATATTAGAGAGAGTATGAATGAAACAACAAAGGCAATAGAGGAAGTAGCTAAAACTGCCCAAAGTCAAGCAGATCTTGCACAAAAGCTAAATGAAATGGTACAAAAATTTAAAATATAATATAAAAAAGATTGTAATTTTTTACAATCTTTTTTTATTTTTATAAGTAAACGATATCTTGTTTTAACTTAGCTTGTATTGATTTGATATTAGAGTTAAAATTATTCGTGGATAAAATTAAATAAAACACGAGGGGATGTAATCTCAATGCTAAAAAGTTATATTAATGACCTTAAAGAGGAATTTAAGGGGTATAATTTGTTAAATTTTAAACGAGATCTGATGGCAGGAATAACAGTTACTGCAGTAGCACTTCCACTAGCATTAGCTTTTGGAGTTAGTTGTGGAGCTTCAGCGGCAGCTGGACTAATAACTTCAATAATATCAGGTTTAGTAATAGGAGCTCTTTCAGGAGGTTCATTTCAAATATCTGGACCAACAGGAGCGATGAGTGCAATTTTAGTTGTATTATTTCAAAAATATGGACTACAAGGAGTTTGGATAGCTGGAGCATTGGCAGGACTAATACTTATATTGGCAGGAATATTTAAGCTTGGAAAAATGGTTTCTTATATACCAGCACCGGTAATTACAGGCTTTACATCAGGTATAGCTTTAACAATTGCAATAGGACAATTAGATAATTTTTTTGGTGTAACAACTAAAGCATCAGAATCTTCTGCAATAAAGTTAATAAACTTTGTAACGTCACCACTAAATATAAATTGGTATGCATTATTAATTGGAGCTTTAGTAGTTGGTATTATGATTATTTGGCCAAAAAAACTTAATAATATCATACCATCTTCATTGATTGGATTAATTGTTGCATTATTAATAAACTTAGTATTTAAATTACCTATAGATGTAATTGGTGATATACCAAAAAAATTAATTTTAGATGAAAGACTTAATGTTAGTGCAATTGATATTAATGTTATAAAAAGTGTGTTAGCACCAGCAATAAGTATTGCTGCATTAGCTATGATTGAAAGCTTACTTTGTGGTGAAGTTGGTAAAAAAATGAAAGGAGATTCATTTGATGCCAATAGAGAGTTAATAGCGCAAGGAATTGGGAATTTCATAATTCCTTTCTTTGGAGGGGTACCTGCAACAGCTGCTATTGCAAGAACAAGTGTAGCTATAAAATCAGGAGCTAAAACTAGAATAGTAAGTATTTTTCATGCAATATTTTTAATGCTTTCAATGTTTTTATTAGCACCTATTATGGCTAGTATTCCTTTATCAGCCTTAGCAGGGGTTTTAATGGTAACTACTTGGAGAATGAATGAATGGGAAAGTATAAAATACATCTTTTCTAAAAAATTTAAAGGTGCAATATTAAAGTTTTTAATAACAATGTTTGCAACAATAGTATTTGATTTAACTCAAGCTATAATAATAGGTGTAATTTTTTCAAGTCTTTTATTTATTGTGAAAATTGCCAATATGGATATATCAATAAGTGAGGTAGATGAAAATAAATTAGATGAAAAAATCCTTGAATCTAGTAATTTATCTAATATAAAAGTTGCATATTTTACAGGACCTTTATTTTTCGCCACAGCAGAAAAGTTTAAAAATGAAGTTTTATCAATAGAAGAAGCTAAGGTTATAATACTATCAATGAGGGGAGTTCCTTTAATGGATATATCAGCATTGCAGGCTTTAGATGAAGTAATAGCTGAATTTGAAAATAGAGGTTGTAAATTAATGCTATGTGGTTTACAGCAACAAGTAAAAGATTTTATTGATAAATCAGGATTTGAAGAAAAAATAGGTTCAAATATGATTTTTTGGAGTGCTGACGAAGCTATTAAAAGCACTTTATATTGTTAATTAAAAAGAGATGTGACCTAAATCACATCTCTTTTTGCTTTTATTAAATCCATTCAGTTACATCATTTATAGGTAATCTAGTTGTTGGGTAGCTAGGTGCAGCAGCTTTTCCTATAGGAATAATAATTACAGGTATAAATCCATTATCTATATTAAATTCTTTAACTAATAATTCATGGTTAAATCCAGTCATAGGGCATGTATCCCAACCTAAAGCTTTAGCAGCTAACATAAATTGCATTGCGGCTAAAGAAGAATTTAGTATTGCACTACTTTTAGCTCTTTCTTCTACAGTATAGACATTATTTATGTCTGATATTAATTTTTCTTTATATTCCTTAGTCATAAATCCAGCATCTACAATAGGATTATAAATCTTTGGAGCATTATCATTTGCTTTTAAGTTACCTAATACAACTACTGTAGCTGCAGCATCTAAAACTTGTTTTTGATTAAAAGCAATGGGAAGAAGTTTTTGTTTAGCTTCCTCACTTTTAACCACAAGGAATTTCCAATGTTGTAGATTCCAAGCAGAAGGTGCTTTAGTAGCTAAAGCTAAAATTTCTGATAGCTCACTTTCTGAAATTTCTATAGATTTATCAAATTCACGAATTGAAGATCTTTCTTCTAAAACCTTCATAAACTCTTTATTAATCATGTCATTATCCTCCAAAATGTATCAAAATTTAATTTAATAGTTACTTTCTTATAATTGATAATGATATTATCAATTATATGTATATAAATATCAAGTACTTACTTTTAAGTGACATAGGCACTTAAAAGTAACTATAAAATTAAGAAAAACTAAATCTTTATAAAATATTATAATTTATAAAGATAAGTAAAATTTAAAATTAAAGAATAAAATTGTAAAATAACCCAATAAATGACTTAAAATTATTTAAGATATAACATTAAATTAGAATATATGGTAATATGTATATAAATAATTTATTACTAGAAAGGAAAGACAAATTTGGACAAATCAAAATTTTATACTAACAGAAAAAATATAATTGTGCTTGCTGTTATTTGCACATTATTATGGGGAAGTGCTTATCCTTCTATAAAGATTGGATATGAACTTTTTAATATTGTAGAAAATGATATAGGATCAAAGCTTATTTTCGCTGGATATAGGTTTTTCTTAGCAGGAGTTTTTGTTTTCTTATTACAAATAATAAGAGGAGCTAAAGTTTTTAACTTAAATACTAAAGAATTAGGACAAGTTACTATATTGGGACTAGGACAGACAACCCTTCAATATATTTTCTTTTATATAGGACTGTCTTATACAACAGGAGTAAGAGGAGCAATTATAAATGGAACAGGAACATTTTTTAGCATTCTATTAGCTCACTTTATTTATAAAAATGACAAGCTAAATTATAACAAAGTTTTAGGCTGTATTGTTGGATTTTCAGGAGTTATTATAGTTAATCTTGGTGGTACATCAGTTTTAGAAGGTAGTTTTTCATTTAAAGGTGAAGGCTTCATAATGATTGCAGCATTTTTACTTTCAATATCATCAATTTATGGTAAGAAGATAACTCAAAATAAAGATGCATCTACTGTAACTGGATATCAACTTGCAATAGGAGGTCTTATTTTAACTATTTTAGGATATGTTTTAGGAGGACATCTTTCAAACTTCACAGTTAAATCAAGTATGTTACTATTATATATGGCTTTATTATCCTCAGTAGCTTTTGCATTATGGTCTCAGCTTCTTAAATATAATAAGGTAGGAATAATAACGGTTTTTAACTTTTTAGTACCTATATTTGGAACTATATTATCTGCTATATTCTTAAAAGAAAATATTTTTGATATTAAGATATTAATATCTCTAATATTAGTTTGCACAGGAATTTATTTAGTTTATAGAAAAAAAGAAAATAATAATTAGAGGCATATAAATAGAATATATATATAACTTTTATAGTAACTGTAATAGAGTTTTAAGCTTTATTACAGTTATTTTTTTATTGAGTTAAGGAAATTATATAATTTACAATATTTACCAAAAGAAAAATATGTTGTATTATTATCTTATACTATAAAGAAAATTTAGAGAAATATTAAGAAAATATGTAAGGTTAAAAACTTTATGCCAAGTCTAGGATATAAGAAAAAAAGTTAAAATTAAATATTATTAAAAAATAATATAAACAATCTTTAACAAATTAAAAAGTTATTATTTTATAGGGGGATTTTTATGAATAAAAAGAAAATTGCTTTACTTCTAGCTGCAACTATGATTACCACTTCATTATTTACATTACCATCTAATAAGGTCTATGCTACAGATTCAAAAACTAAAGCCAAGGAAATAGTTAAAAGTATGACTTTAGACGAAAAAGTTGGACAAATGCTAATGCCAGATTTTAGACAATGGAAAGCTAAAGATGCTCAAGCAGTAAGTGATATGACAGTGTTAAATGATGAAATAGCAGACATAGTAGACAAATATGATTTAGGAGGAGTTATTTTATTTGCTAATAATGTAAAAGAAACAGAACAAACTGTAAAGTTGGTTCATGATCTTCAAAAGGTAGCAATTGAAGATAAAGATGGAAACTTACCTTTACTATTAACTATAGACCAAGAAGGTGGAATAGTTACTAGATTAGGTACAGGTACAAACTTACCTGGAAATATGGCTATAGGGGCTACAAAAAGTGAAATAGATGCTTATGATTCAGGATATGTAATTGGAAGGGAATTAAAATCCTTAGGACTTAATGTTAACTTTGCTCCAGCTATGGATATTAATAATAATCCCAATAACCCTGTTATTAACTTAAGATCAATATCAAGCAATCCAGAATTAGTTGGAAGATTAGGCAGCAAGATTATGGAGGGAATTCAAAGCCAAGGAGTTGCAGCAGCGGCTAAACACTTTCCAGGTCATGGTGACACTGCTACAGATTCCCATTATGGATTACCAGTAGTAGATAAACCTATAGAAGCTTTAAGAGAGATGGAACTAAAGCCTTTTAAAACAGCCATAGATAAGGGCGTTGATATGATAATGACTGCTCATATACAATTCCCACAAATAGAAAAGGATACTTACACCTCAAAAAAAGATGGAAGTCAAATTGGATATCCTGCAACATTGTCAGATGATGTAATTACAGGGGTTTTAAGAAATGAACTTTCCTTTGATGGGGTTGTAGTAACTGATGCCTTAAATATGAAAGCTATTAGTGAGCACTTTGGTGAAGTAGAAGCTGTTAAATTAACTATAAAAGCAGGAGTTGATATTGCTTTAATGCCAACTGTATTAAGAAGCACAGATGATGTTTCTAAGTTAGAGAATATTATAAATTCAGTTAAAGAAGCTGTAAATACAGGAGAAATACCATTAGATAGAATAAATGAGTCTGCAGAGAGAATTGTTAAGTTAAAAATAGATAGAGGTATAATGGATTTAGAAAAAGACAATAGAACTTTAGAAGAAAAGGTTACCAATGCTAAATCTATTGTTGGATCAAAGGAAAATAGAGATATTGAGAGAAGAGTCTCAGCTAATGCTATTACTGTAGTTAAAAATGAAAATAATATTTTGCCTTTAAAGCCTAAGGAAGGTGAAAATATACTTTTATTAGCACCATATGATAATGAGTTGCCAGGTATGAAATTTGGTATAACTAGATTAATAAAAGAAGGTAAAATAAATAATGTTAATTTAAATTTAGTTTCATATAACAAGAAAACCGCATTAGATGATGATATAAAGATTAAAATTGATTCAGCAGATAAAATTATTATGTTATCTGAAATATCAAGATCTTCTCATTTATCACTAGACAGTTGGTTAACTAAATATCCAACAGAAGTTTTTGAATATGGAAAATCTAAGGGAAAGGCTGTTGTTTTAGGTAGTCTTGGTCATCCGTATGATGTGACTGCTCGTGATGAAGCTCAAGCTAAGGTAATAGCATATGGATATAAAGGAATGGATCCAACAGAAGCTGATGGAGGATTATCACCTACAAAAGCCTTTGGGCCAAATATTCCAGCCATTATCGATGTAGTTTTTGGAGCACATGAAGCTGTTGGAACTCTTCCAGTTGATATACCAAATTTAATGCAAGATGGTAGTTATGACCTAACTAGCAATAAATATAACTTTGGATATGGTATAACTAACTTAACTTCAATAGGTACCACAAATATTGAAGCACCTTCAAATGTTAAAGTTGGAAAAGAGTTTGAAACTAAAATATTATTAAAGGATATTAAGGAAGGCTTAAATAGTAAGAAATACTCAGCAATAATTAATTTTGATAACAATTTTTTAGAGTTTGTAAAAGCAGAGTCTAATAGTGAAGGTATCAAAATAGTAGATAGTAAAATAGAAAATGATAAATTAGTAGTAAATTTAGAAGCTTTAGGAGAAAAAATTATAACTAATGAAAGCTTTAATATAATTTTTAAATCTAAATCTAATGTAGGTTTATCAACTATAAAGATAGATTCTATGGAAGTAATAGATAGTAATGATAGAGTATTTACAGCTTTACCATCAGAAACAAAAGTTAATATATTAGCAGATAGTTTTCCAGTAATAACTGCTTCAGATAAAGTTCTAACTATAGGAGATGAATTTGTTCCTTTAGAAGGGGTAACAGCCTTAGATGAAGAAGATGGAGATATATCTAATAAAATTAAAGTTAAAGAAAACACTGTAGATACTTCAAAGGCTGGAGAGTATAAGGTTATATATGAAGTTGAAGATAGTAATAACAATAAGACTGAAACAACTATTAAAGTAACTGTAAAAGAAAAAGATAACAATGCAGGGACAGACAATGATGACGACAAAAATAATAATGAAGGTACAAACAATAATAAACCAAATTCTAATCTTCCAAATACAGGAGGAACTTCACCAATAAGTACAGTTGCCTTAGGAAGTATTATGGCTATAGCTGGTGTTGTTTTAAGAAAGCACAAAAAATAAAAACATTCTCCAAAAGTAAAATGAAAAATATAATATCCTTACTAAAAGTATAAGAAGTTTTTAGAAAAGTTTAATTCATAAAAGTTAGAAATTCATTTAAATGGACATAGCTTTAAATCTTTGCTAGAATATAGTGAATATAACTTAAGGAGGAAAACTTATGATTTCTAAGAAGGCACTTAAAGAAGATATTATAACTTATGACATAATTAAGTATGAAGATGAAGACGGAAAAGAAATAGAGTACGTTGAGGTTACTCTTGTAGATAGAATTATTGATGTATATATGGATACTAAAGAAGTTAATATAGGTATTCTTGCTAATAAAATTATAGAAGATAACTTATATAAGTAAGAGATATAAGTTTAAAATAAAAACATTATTTTAAAATGTATCTTTGACAAAGTAAATTTTAAAAATAATATGTTATTTAAAGGATGATTTCTGTATCAAACAGGAGTCATCTTTTATTTTTACTTATAGATTTACTACTATTCACCAATTTTAAAATATGTTGTATTATTATCTTATACTATAAAGAGAATTGGAGAGAACTATGAGAAAAAGTAAGGAATTATTATTAATACGATATATATCATTTATTATTTTAATAGCTCAAATATTTATTGAAGAAAAAAATACAAGTATTCAAAGTATAATATTTGTTTTGTTATTTGTAATAAATAATAACCTTAGAGTATTTTTCTTTAAAAATGATAAATTAACCATATTTTCAATGATTATAGAGTTAATAGTGTCGCCAATAGCTTATTTAAACTTTGGAGGAAGTATTCTATTTTATTTAATAGGGATAACCATAGATTCATTTACTTTAAGGTACAATAATATAAAATATTTATTTGCAGTTATAATATCTATTTTAGCTGTATCTACAAAATTTAATGAAAGCATAGAAAATGGTATTATTAATTTAGTTATTATGGTTATTTTTACGATTCTTTTAAATTATATATCTAATCTATATAGTACAAAAAGAGAAGCTCAAAGGCTATATGACAAGCTTAGGATATCAGAGGAAAAGCTAATTGAAGCTAATAATGACCTTGAAGAATGTCTTACTTCAATAGAAGAATTAACAGTACTTAAAGAGAGAAATAGAATATCAAGAGAAATACATGATAGTGTTGGACATGCTTTATCTACAGCAATGATTCAATTATCTGCTATGGAAAGTATAGCTAGTAAAGAAGAAAGTAATTTGAAAGATATGGCAGGAAACTTAAGAGATTTTATAAATGATAGTTTTCAAGATGTAAAGAAAGCTGTAAGTGAGCTTAAATCTGATGATTATGATAATTACAGAGGTATAATTAGAATTCAAGAGCTATGTAAAAACTTCGAAAAGATGTCTGGAATAGAAGTAAGCATTATTTTGTCAAAGGGTAATTGGACTTTATCTACAAAGCAAAGTACTCATTTATATAGAATAACTCAAGAAATATTATCTAATGCTTTAAGACATGGTAAGGCATCAAAGGTTAAAGTAATTATGAATTTTACAGAAAATGATTTTGTAATATCTTTTAAAGATAATGGTGTAGGAACCAGTACTATTGAAGAAAGTGGATTTGGACTTAAGAATATAAGAGAAAGAGCAGAAGAAATGGGCGGAACAGTTGATCTTAGCTCAGAAGAAGGAAAAGGATTCTTTGTAAAACTTGTAATTCAAAGGGAAAAGGAGAATTAGGATGGGAAAAATCAAAATATTAATTGTAGATGATGAAAAGTTAATTAGAGAAGGTTTAAAAATTATGCTTTCAACCTTTGATGAAATTGAAGTAGTTGATACGGCAGAAAATGGGTATAAAGCTTTAGAAGTATGTAAAAACCAAGATATTGATGTAGTTCTTATGGATATAAGAATGAAAGATTGTGATGGAGTTATGGGCACAAGGCTTATTAAAGAACAGTTTACTAAAATTAAAGTTATTATACTTACTACCTTTAAAGATAAAGAATATATTCAAGATGCTTTAAAATATGGTGCTTTTGGTTATTTGTTAAAAGATAGTTCTCATGAAGTTATTTATGAAGGAATAAAAACAGCTTATATGGGAAACATGGTTGTTCATCCAGAAGTTGCAAATGAAATGCTTAGTGTAAATTTACAAAATATCAATAGCAAAGAAATAGAGAAATATGATTTTTCAGAGAAGGAATTTCAAATCATTAAATATATTGCAGAAGGCTTAACCAATAAAGAAATTTCAGAAAAGCTTTATTTATCTGAAGGAACTATAAAAAATAATATTACAAACGTATTATCTAAGTTAAATCTTAGAGATAGAACACAAATTGCAATTTTTGCATTTAAAAATGGAATAGTGACTTAAGTCATTTATATAGTGACTTAGAGTAATGGCAAGCCCCCTAGCTTTATCTTATTATAGAATTAAGATAAAGCTAGGGGGTATTTTAAATGTGTATTATAGAAGTTAAAAATGTTACAAAAAGATTTAATGATAAGTTAGTTTTAGATAATGTAAGCTATGAAGTTAATAGAGGAGAGATTTTTGGATTTATAGGACCTAATGGAGCTGGAAAATCCACATTAATTAATATAATGACTAGTCTTTTAGCTCCAGATAGTGGAACGATTAAAATTTGTGGCTATGATATTTTAAAAGAACCAATAAAAGCTAAGGAATGTATAGGTTATGTACCACAGGATATTGCTTTAATGGAAGAGCTAAATGCCTATGATAACCTTGAGTTTTTTGGCGCATTATATGGGTTAAAAGGGAAGGAACTTAAAGAAAGAATTAAAGAGGCCTTAGAAGTTACAGGTCTTCAAGAAAAGAAGAAGGAAAAAGTTAAAAAGTTTTCAGGTGGGATGAAAAGAAGATTAAATATTGCAGCTGCTATTATGCATCATCCAAAGGTATTAATTATGGATGAGCCTACTGTTGGAGTTGACCCACAATCAAGAAATCATATATTTACTTTCACTAAAAATATTTGTAAAGAGTGGGGGACAACAGTTATTTACACTTCTCATTATATGGAAGAAGTTGAGGAGCTTTGCAAAAGAGTGTTTATTATTGATTTAGGTAAGGAAGTTGCTTATGGAACTGAAGAAGAAATTAAAACTTCTGTTTTTCCTAATAATAAAGTACTAATAGAAGCTAAAGATATTACAGGCGAAGTTATTTTAAATATTGAAAAATTAGAAGGAGTAATAAAGGTTAAGGAGCAGGAAGATACAATTTCCTTAACTATAGATTCAAACTTTAAACTTCATAATGTTTTAAGTATCATAGAGCAATATGGTATTAATGTAAAGAAAATAAGTTATGAAGATGCAAGACTTGAAGATGTATTCTTAGCTTTAACAGGAAAGACACTAAGAGATTAGGGGGTGGCTTAATTGAAATTATTATATTATATAAAAACAACCTTAAAAGGAATGGTATCTAATGGAGCTATAACAATTTTATATTCTATACTCTTCCCAGTTTTATTAGCAGCCTTTATGGGATTTTTCCAAAAGACACTTATGGAAAGCCCCTTAAAGCTTAAAACTTTAAAAGTTGAAATAACTGATATGGATAAGAGTGATATGTCTAAAAATTTAGTAGCCTTTTTAGAAAGCGAGGAAATGAAAGAGCTTGTTGAAATAACTGATAAAAAAGCTAATATAGAAATTGCTATCCCAAAGGGATATGGAGATAATGTGTTGTCCTTAAAAAAAGGTGAAATAAATATAAACAAATTAGAAGAAGGATTAAATAACTCAACAAATACATTAAAAACAATTTTAGATAATTATCATCAAAGTCTTTATGTTAATATATCTGGAGGATCAAATGAAGATTTAGAAAAGATCTCGGGAAAATCAATTGTTGAAAAAATAGATATAGACACAAAGAAATCTTCTAGTAGTTATGAAAAAATGTCTGCATCAATGATTGCATTTGTAATTAGTATGCTTATTTTTGGACTTATACAAACTAACTATGCAGAAATTAGCGTAAATCTTGATAAAAGAGTGTCTTCAACACCTATAACCAAAAAGCAATATTTTTATTATGATTCATTTGCTTTATTTGTATATTCATCTTTAATTATTTCTGGATATGTATTTTTCTTCAGAATTGCAGGAATAAGCTTTACAGGAAATCTAATTCCTTTAATTATATTAGTTTTAACTTCAGCTATATTAGTAGTTTCAATAAGTAAATTTATATATACTTTTTTTGGAGCAACCTATGGAAAAGTTATTGGAGGATTACTTTTTGCTCTTCCTATTATAGGGATGGAGATGCTTACTGGAGAAGGTAATGCTTTAGCAACCTTAGCACCAACACACTATATTTCAAAGCTTTTTACTTTGTATAATTTAAATGGAAATTTTAATGGAAATACTAAAGACTTAATATTAATAATTGCTGCTTCAGCAATACTACTTTTAATTGCATTAATAAAAGTAAATTCATGTGAGGGGGGAAGGAAATGCGCTTAATAAGATTAACTATAATTAATTTAAGAAGAAGTTTAAAGAATCCTGCAATTTTGCTTATGACATTTCTTCTTCCTATGATTGTTTTATTTGGTGTAGTTGGACCAAGCTCAAATGATACTTCTCTAGGGAAACTAGGGATATTAGATAAATCTTCAAGTAAATACTCTAAGGATTTAATAAATAATCTGTCAGAAAAATATGATATAGAAGAATTAAAGGGAGAAGCTGAAGATAATTATAATGAATTAAGAGATAAAAAAATTGGAGCAATATATGTAATAGATGAAAATTTTGAAAAAGATATAAATAATGGTGGTGTACCAAATATTAAAAGTTATAGTAATGAAGCTGTAATGGGATCAGTTATTGCAGATAATATTATAACTAGTTATGTAAATGAATTACTTGAAGAAGGAGTAAATGATGGCCTAAGTACAAATACTGTAAAAGCTGTAATAGTTGATAAAAATGAAGTAAGCAAAGAAGATTTTGTTATGACTGTTCTTATGATATGTTATTTTATGATGATAGGTGGATCAATATTAATTGATGATATAATTAAGCTTAAAGCCCAAAAAGTATTAAAGAGAACAATATCAACGGGTAATTCTGATAAAGTAATCTTAGGTTCTTTATATTTATCTGCATTTATTTTGCAAAGTATAGTAAGTTCATTAACTTTAATTATAGCTTTAAAGATATTTAAAGTGCCAAATTATAATTTAGGTGAAGGCATATTAGTAATTACCCTATGTAGTTTGATGACTACTTCCTTAATCGTAGCTACGACAAGGTGGCTTAAACATCCAACTATAGCAAGTTTAGCAGTTGTAGTCTTTGGATTGTTATCATTTGGTGTAGGCATACTTGGAAGTGGACTTCAAGAATTTGATAATGTACCACAAATAATAAATAATTTAAGCATAGTTTCACCATTTTCATGGATGGCACAAATTATAAATAAGGGAAATATATTTATGCCTATTATAGTAATAGTACTAATGTCAGGGGTATTATTTACAGCAGGAAGTTTTAGATTAAGAGAGTTTGTAAAAGAGTAACTTATAATTCACTGATGTATAACATTATTAATTCTATATTATATAAAAGTTGAGAGGTGTTTTTATGAATAATAAAAATTTAAATAGAAAAAATTTAAAATATTTATCTATTTCAATTGGGATAGGATTAATTATTGGATTAATACTAGGGATTTTAATATTTAATAATATTATTCTTGGAATATGTATCGGATCAGGAATTGGTGGTATATTTGGAGGATGTTTAAATAGTAACAAAAGAGAATAATGCTTATTTGAAAAATAGTTTAATTTAGGTAGAAGAAATAGAGCTTCTACCTTTTTTAATATAACTATTTTGATTTTATATTATTTAATAAAGCCTTAGAAAATTTATAAAAATCTTAAGAATTCGTGGTAATTAATTGAAAATAAATCATATAATTAAAAAGATAATAAATTTTTGGGGGATTGAGCAGATTATGAAAGCAAAAAAAGTTTTTAAAATAATAGGGATAGTATTTTTGATTACTATATTATTTACAATTGGAGGTATTTGTTATTTTACTGGGATTTCTGTATTTAGTGGATCAATGCAAATGGTAAATAATGAAGCAACAAGTATTCAAAAAGGGGAGGAGTATTTAGAAAAACATAATTTTAATTTAGAGGAATTTGAAAAAGAATATAAAATTGAAAAAGTAGAAATTAAGTCTACATTAGATGATCATATAATTCCAGCTAATCTTATTACCAAAGATGGAAATAAAAATTTAGATACAGTAATATTGGTTCATGGAATGGGAGGGAACCGTCTGACAGTTTATCCTATTGCAAAGATGTTTTTAAAAAATGGTTATAATGTTCTTGCATATGATCAAAGAAGTTCAGGAGAAAATACAGCACAATATACTACTTATGGTTATTTAGAAAGCCATGACGTAAAAGATAGTGTAAAACATATAAAAGGTTTAATAGATGAAAATAAAAAATTAGGAGTTTGGGGAGTATCTTTTGGGGGGGCAACAACTGGAATATATACTGGTTCAGAAGAGGCAAATAAGGATATTAACTTTGCCATATTGGATTCTCCAATAAGTAATATGAGTTATATGATTTCAACTCAAATGGAGAGTATGGATGCTGGAATACCAGTAGGTTTTATGATGTTTATGGGCAATATAGTTACAAAAGCAAAGCTTGGCTTTTCTTATAAAGATGTTAATGTATGTAAATATACAAGTAAAGCAAATATGCCGATTCTTATAATTAATAGTAAGTCAGATGAAATAACACCATATTTTATGGGGGAAGATATTTATAATTCAATTCAAAATAGTAAGAAAAATATATTTACTGTTGAAGAAAGTGAACATGGAAATGCATTTTCAGATTTTCAAGATGAATATGAGAAAAGTGTAATGGAGTTTATAAATGGAGCTCAATAGTACAAATATTAACTTATAAATAGACACAATATCCAATATTTTCCAGAATGTAGTAGATATAACTTAGGGAGAAAATTTTGAATGATTTTTAAGAAGGAACTTAAAGAAGATATTATAACTTATGACATAATTAAGTATAAAGATGAAGATGAAAAAGAAATAGAGTATGCTGCGGTTACTCTTGCAGATAGAATTATTGATGTTTATATGGATACTAAAGAAGTTAATATTGGCATTCTTGCAAATAAAATTATAGAAGATAATTTATATAAGTAAGCAATATAATTTTTAAATAAAAGCAGCGCTATTTACTAGTAATGCTGTTTTTATTTTTGATTAATTTTGGAAATATAATTTCATTATATTGGAATATTTATGAAATAGTGTTATATTATATGTTGGGTATTATGTAAAATATTGGGATGTAATAAGAGGAGAGATATATGAAGTACAAATTAGTAGCTATTGATATTGATGGAACTTTATTAAATAGCAAAAACGAAATACCAGAAGAAAATCTTCAGACAATTAGAAAATTAAAAGATAAGGGAGTTAAATTTGTAGTTGTGACTGGTAGGCCAGATGTAATGGCAAGAGAATATGTGAAAACTTTAGGAATAAAGGCTCCGATATTAGGCTGTAACGGAGCTACCATGAGAGATGTTTTAACTAATGAAATTTATTATTTAAAACATATTGGAAAAGAACAATTAGTGGAGCTTTATAATCTTTTTAAAAGCAATGGAATGTATCCAAGATTTTACTCATTAGATGCTATTTATTCATTTAATCCAGATGAGCTAAATGAAGAAAAAAACCCATTTGCTATATTTACTAAAAGATTAGCTAAATATATGGATATAAACATCTTTAATGATATTGAGGAGCTTTTACATGATGATGTTAAAATTACTAAAATAATGTATGCTTCAAATGATGTTGAAACAATAATTCCTTTGCATGAAAAGATAAAGAAGATTCAAGGGATTGAAGTATTTAGAGCTGCTAAAAATAGTTTAGATGTGGTGGCAGCAAATGTTTCTAAAGGGAAAGCGTTAATAGATTATGCTAGTGATTTAGGAATTCATAGAAGTGAAATAATTGCTATGGGAGATGGAGAGAATGATTTATCCATGCTATTAGAAGTAGGATTTCCAGTTACTTTAGAGAATGGTGAAGATTGTTTAAAAGAAGTTGCTAGTATGGTTACAGCAAGTAATGATGATGCTGGGGTAGCTAAAGCATTAAAAGAAATTTATGAAATATAATATGTAAGCGGTAAATAACTAATCATATTGATAGGTATTTACCGCTAATTTTTTAACACATAAAATCTTACTAATAAAAATCAAATTAAGAAATATATTCCAATTTATAAGAATTACATGGTATTATTTAATTAATATAATTTATATGAGTTTTTAAGGAGATAAATATCAAATATGAGTTATTTATTTAAGTATTACTACAAACAATATGATAAATTTATGAAAATATTTAATTTAGATAAAAATCAAGTAATCATAAAAATAATAGGAGATATTTCTAATATAGAAATTTTAGATATTGGTGGGGGAACTGGAACATTAGCTAATGAACTTATAAATTTAGGAGCTAATGTAACTATATTAGATCCAGAAGTGAAAATGACTAATATAGCTAAAGAAAAAAATAATAAAGTTAATATTATAAATGGATGTTCAAATAACATTAATTTAAAGGACTCTTCAATAGATTTAATTATAATGAGAGATTCCTTTCACCATATAAGTGATAAAGAAGAAACATTAAAGGAATGTAAAAGATTACTTAAATATAAGGGTAAAATACTTATTTACGAATTTGATAGAACTCATATAATAACTAAGCTTATATATATTTTTGAAAGAAGTTGTTTTGAAAAAGTTAAAATGTTATCTAAAAATGAGATGAAAAAACTAACTTCTGATTATTTTAATAATGGAGAAATAGTTAAAATATCAAGCTATGAGTATATATATTTAGGAGAAAATTCAAACTAAAGGAGTTATTTTATGAATACTTTAAAAGGGCTATTTAGAATTATAAAATTATTTTTAACTAAAAAATATACAGATTTAAGGGATATAGCAAATTCTTATACAAGAGTAAGTGAAGTTTATAATGATTCTTTCTTAAAAGAAATGCATAAATATAATAAAGAAATGTTAGATAAAGTTATTATAAAATATATAGATACTAAGTCAAAATCATCTCCTAAAGTTCTTGATCTCGCATGTGGGACAGGCTTTAATAGTGGTTTTATAAATTCTAGAATTCCATCTTCTAAGTTCACTTTAGTAGACATATCAGAGGGGATGCTAAATCAAGCTAAAAATAATTGTAATTTAGATGCTGAATTTATAAAAAGTGATATGTTGTCTCTTCTAAAAAGTTCCAAAGATAATAGCTTTGATATTGTTATATGTGCTTGGGCAATTAAATATCAAAATCCTCATGAAATTATAAAGGAAGTTTCTAGAGTGTTAAAAAAGGACGGATATTTTACCGTAATAGTTAATTTAAAAAATACATTACCAGAGGTTAGAAAGATATATCCAAAACTTATTTTAAAAAACTATAAAAATATAAATAAAATAATGAAAGAACTTCCTAACCCAATTCATCATAAGACATTTACAAGATGGTTCAAAAAAGAAAAGTTTTCCAAAATAGAAGTAAAAAGTGGTTCACATATATTTACTTTTGATGATACCAAATCTTTAGTCACGTTTGTAACATCGACAGGAGCATTAGCTGGATTTGATGCTATGGTAGATATGGAAGATAATAAGGTTAAAGATACAATGATTAATTTATTTAATGAAAAAGAAATTAATACAATTACTCATAAATATGTTTGGGGGGTTTTTAAAAATGATAAGTAATACGGTGCCAATTATAAAAGCAGTATTCAACAAAGATGTAAGAAAAAACTTTCTATATATACATAAGAGGTTTAAGGAAAGTAAAGATTATAAGCCTATAAATGTTATAAGATGTGGAATGAATGTTATAAAAAATGATAGATTAGCTATTCATAATGGTGATTTTGTAGTTAACTCCTTTTTACCACCACTAAATAGTGTAGCTTATAAAAGTATAGTAGATGTGGTTCCAGAAGAAGATAAAGAATTTTTTTATAATCATACTACAGGAAAAAGGTTAGCTCCAATTTCTACATATATAGCTATTACAGGTAGATGTATGTATAACTGCTGGCATTGTAGTGCAAAAAGATTTATTAAAGACAAAGATGATAAGTCAAAAGATCAATTTGGATGTGGAGCAGGGGTGCAACATTCCTAGATAGATAATGAAGGAAATTTCCTGCCTTGTGATTTTATTCCTGAACCCTTTGGAAATGTATTAAATGAAGATATTAAAGATATATGGAATAAAATGCACAGTAAATTAGAAAGAGCTAGGAACTATTGTTATGCAAAGAAATGTGATAAATGTAATGAAGAGGAGTTGCCTAAGTATTATAGGTTGCTTAGAGGGGAGAAGTAGAATAAATTTTTAATAAATAATAATAAGTATCTATCTAGTTTTCTTAAAAACCCATGTTTTTTTAACAGGGGTTTTTAAGAAAATTTATAAGTTTATCATTTTATAATCATTTTCCAATAAAGTATTTAATGTAATATCTACTTATATCAAACACCGCTTTCTAGTTATATTTTTAATGGAGCGAGGAATAAACATTATTTTGTTCATAACTCATAATTGCTTCAAAGATTTTATTAGCAATTTCTTGAGAAATGTCTGTGCTAAAAAATAATAGTCCTTTATCATTATAATTAATAGCAGTCACATCTTTAGCAAAAACTTTTCCTTCATATCCAGATAGAAGCTGAGTTATTTCTGTTCCTAATTTAAAGAACTCTTCTCCTTTATTCCAAGAAATAAAACCAATAAGAGCTTTGGCAGTAGAAGAGTCGAAGTCTTTTTCTATAAGGACATCTTGCCAGGTCTTACAACAGATATTGTCTAAACTCAAAACCATACACCTCCATTTTAAATGTATTCCTAGTTTATAGTATTGGTTTTATTTTATAAATTATTAGTTTTAATGGGGCCTTTAATGGTTATTTAAAACAAAATTTGAAAATTTAGTTGCAAAAATGTTTGATGAATAATATTATATGATATATAGTATTATATATAGATACATATTATATAAATAAAAAATGAGGTGAAGTTATGGCTTTTCAATTAGGAGCAGCTTTATTAGATGCGTGCGTTTTAGCGGTACTTTCTAGAGAAGATACTTATGGATATATACTTACACAAAATGTTAGACAGATTATGTCTATTTCAGAATCAACACTATATCCTGTGCTTAGAAGGTTGCAAAAGGATGAATGCTTAACAACATATGATCAAGCTTATCAAGGAAGAAATAGAAGATACTATAAAATTACGGAAAAAGGTAAGCAAGTGCTGAGTGAATATTTAGGACAATGGGAAGAGTATAAAAAAAATGTTGATAAAGTTTTATTGGAAAGGGGTACAAATAATGAGTAAGGAAAATTTCATTGATGAATTGAGAATAAAGTTAAAGAGATTATCAAAAGAAGAAGTTGATAATGTAGTGGCATATTACTTAGAATATTTCGATGATGCTGAAAAAGACGAAGCAGAGGTAATTAAAGAATTGGGTTCACCTTCAACAATTGCATCACAAATATTATCTGATTATGCATTTAATACAAATACAAAAGAAAAGAGTAAGAGTGGCATAAATAGGGTACTATTAATTATTCTTTCAATATTTGCTGCACCAATAGCATTACCATTAGCTATTGCATTAATAGCAATTGTATTTGCAATGATAATAGTTGTAGGAGCACTTATGTTTACTTTTGCTGCAGTAGCACTATCACTTTTATTAGCTGGTGTAGTAGCGTTTATTGTAGGATTTCTAGTGATCTTTCAGGGACCAGCAACAGGTAGTTTATATATAGGAACAGGACTAATAGTAATTGGACTTGGAATTTTAGTAGCAGTTGGCGTTAAAACTATAGTACCAAAGGTAGCTATATTATTTAGAAATATTACTAAAAGCTTTTTAAGTAAAGTTAATAGATCAAAGAACAAATAAGGGGGCATAAAAATGAGAAAAACAAAGAAATTAATTTTATTATCAATATGCTTAATAGTACTTGGCATAACAATGGCAATTATAGGGTTGTTAAGCGGAGGTCATGGTAGTATTGTATGGGGAAAAGATGGACTTGAGATATATGACAAAGCAAATATAATAAAAGAAAATAATGAATTAGAAAAATTTAATGATGTTAATATAGATGTTGATTTTGGAGATATTGAAGTAATTAAATCAGATAAATACGCTATTGAAGTTGAATATAATAAAGAGGTTGAAGAATTAACTTACAAGGTTGAAAATGAAAAACTAACTGTAAGTAACAATAGGTGGGGGAAAAGGTTCTTCAGCATGGGTTTTATAGACAATAATACTTTAGTAAAAGTGTACATTCCAGAAAATGTAGCTTTAAATAATTTAGATATACAAAATAAAAGCGGGAATTTAATAGTTGATAACATTGAGGTTAAAAATTCAAATATTAATTGTGATTTTGGAAATGCAACAATTAATAATATTACTGGAGATAAAATTAATTTAACAGGAAAAAGTGGGAAGGTTTATACTAAAAATCTTAAGTTAGAAGAGTTAGTTTTGTATGTTGATTTTGGAGATGTCATATCAGAAAATATTAATACAACTACTTTTGAAAGCAATTTAAAATCAGGAACATTAGATATAAAAACACTTACTGCTAATAATGCTAAAATTAATAGTGATTTTGGTGATGTTAAAGGAATTCAATTAGTTACTAATGGATTGTTAGTAAGAGCAAAATCAGGAGAAATTAATATAGATGGTGAGCTAAAGGGTGATAATACTTTAGATTGTGACTTTGGAGATATAACCATAAAAACTAGTTTACCCAAAAATGAATATTCATATAAAGTAGATATGGATTTTGGTACTAATAAAATAGATAACAAAGAAGTTGAAGGGGATGTAGAGGAAATAAATACTGGAGCTTCAAATAACTTTAATATTAATTGTAAAAGTGGGGATTTGAAAATTGATTTTGTAAAATAAGAAATTGTAAGCTGTTTAGGAGAAAGTATAAAAATGTGGAGCATGTAAAAGAACTTGAAAAGGCATTAGTAATGAAGTACACTCCACAGTGGAATTTTCAATTTAATAGGTAAAGATTTAAAGAAATGATTATTGAAGCTAATAAAGGAAATCAATTCAGAACATTTAAAGGTATTGAAGATGCTGAAATTTGGATTTCGAAATTATGATATAAAAGAGGTATAAAATGAAATAAAAATACCGTATATTAAATTTTTTAAAATGTACCCTATAAGATAGACAACTAAAAAATGTCTATTTTATAGGTTTTTTTATGTATAATAAAACATAACGATAGGAGTGGATTAGATGAGTAGCAAGTTATTTACGAAGGAAGAAATAGAATTATTAGCTAATAATA
>NZ_BAAAAV010000009.1:0-189826 GCF_054768095.1 Clostridium sp. CTA-7
GGAAGAGTTGAAAGAGGAATTCTTAAGGTAGGAGACGAAGTAGAAATCGTTGGATTACAAGAAGAAAGCAGAAAAGTAGTAGTAACAGGAATAGAAATGTTCAGAAAGTTACTAGACGAAGCGCAAGCTGGAGACAATGTTGGAGTTCTTTTAAGAGGAGTTCAAAGAACAGACATCGAAAGAGGTCAAGTTTTAGCGAAGGCTGGAACAGTTAAGCCACACAAAAAGTTCGTAGGTCAAGTTTACGTACTTAAAAAAGAAGAAGGTGGAAGACATACTCCATTCTTCGATGGATACAGACCACAATTCTATTTCAGAACAACAGACGTTACTGGTTCAATTAAGTTACCAGATGGAATGGAAATGGTTATGCCAGGAGACCACATCGATATGAACGTTGAATTAATCAATCAAATAGCTATGGATGAAGGATTAAGATTCGCTATCAGAGAAGGTGGAAGAACTGTAGGTTCAGGAGTTGTTACTAGCATAATAGAGTAATATGTATTATTAGTATATAGTTTAGGGCTGGGTGGGATTACCTAGTCCTTTACAAAGGCTTATATATTGACATAATGCATGTTTTGTGATAATGTGTTTAGGTAATTAACGAAATTAAATTAACATAAAGTAATAAGGTTTTATATTATTTACGGTAAACTGGAGGTGCAGACTGTGAGAGTAAAGATAACTTTAGCATGCACAGAGTGTAAGCAAAGAAACTACAATTCAATGAAGAACAAGAAAAATAACCCAGACAGATTAGAAATGCATAAATACTGCAAGTTCTGTAAAAAACATACACTTCATAAAGAAACTAAATAGTTAGCTGATATAGTGATGACATATACTCACAAAAATTAAGGATGTGAAGTAATGGCTGTTAAGGAAAATGTAAATTTAACTAAAAATTCACCTGATAAAGGTGGCGTATTTAAATTTTTTAGAGAGGTTAAGGCAGAAGTTAAAAGAATAACTTGGCCTTCTAAAAATGATACTAAAAAAGCGTTAATTGCAGTTGGCGTAGTCGTACTAATATATATAGTATTAGTAGGCGGGTTAGATTATATTTTTCAAAACCTCTTTAAATTCATTTTAAAACTAAAGTAAGGAGGTTTAGGTGGTTAACCACCTATAAGGAAATATGAGCGAAAAAGCAAGATGGTATGTTGTACACACATACTCAGGCTACGAAAACAAAGTTAAAGCAAATCTTGAAAAAACCATTGAAAATAGAAATCTTCAAAGCTTACTTCAAGACATTCAAGTGCCTATGGAAGAAGTAATAGAAGAGAAAGATGGGAAACAAAAGATTTCTCTTAAAAAGAAGTTTCCTGGATATGTGTTAGTAAAAATGCTAATGACTGATGAGTCATGGTATGTGGTTAGAAACACTAGAGGCGTAACTGGGTTTGTTGGCCCAGCTTCTAAACCAGTTCCTCTTACCGATGAAGAAGTTGAGTCTATGGGAGTTCAAGAAACTCCGGTAGAAATAGATTTGGAGGTAGGGGAAAGTGTAAGAGTTATCTCTGGACCATTAAAAGAATTTGTTGCTATAATCCAAGAGATAAATCTAGAAAAACGCAAAATAAAAGCGTTAATTGATATGTTTGGCAGAGAAACTTTAGCTGAACTAGAATTTACACAAGTTGAAAAATTAGTTTAATATAAGCTAATGTTTTAATAAAGTGGGAGGACTAAGGTCCGTATTACCACAGTATAGGAGGAATAATACATGGCTAAGAAAGTAACAGGAATGATTAAACTTCAACTTCCTGCAGGTAAGGCGACACCAGCACCACCAGTAGGACCAGCATTAGGTCAACACGGTGTTAACATCATGGGATTCTGTAAGGAGTTCAACGCAAAAACTGCTAACCAAGCTGGATTAATAATACCAGTTGTTATAACAGTTTACCAAGATAGATCTTTTAGTTTTATACTAAAAACTCCACCAGCAGCAGTTCTTATAAAGAAGGAATTAGGAATCGAAAGTGGTTCAGGAGTTCCAAACAGAACTAAAGTTGGAAAACTAACTAAGGATCAAGTTAGAAAAATTGCTGAGTTAAAGATGCCTGACTTAAATGCAGCTACAATCGAAACTGCTATGAGCATGATCGAAGGTACTGCAAGAAGTATGGGAGTAACTATTGAAGAGTAATTCGTAAAAAAGTGGGAGGTAAAAACCGCTAATACCACAAAGGAGGCAAATTATGGGAAAGAATTATATTGAAAGCGCAAAATTAATAGATAAGAGTGCATTATACACTCCATCTGAAGCTTTAGATTTAGCAGTAAAAACTGCTAAGGCAAAATTTGATGAAACTATAGAACTACATGTTAGATTAGGGGTTGACCCAAGACATGCAGATCAACAAGTTAGAGGAGCTGTTGTTCTTCCAAATGGAACAGGTAGAACTGTAAGAGTTTTAGTGTTTGCAAAGGGAGAAAAAGCTAAAGAAGCTCAAGAAGCTGGTGCAGATTTCGTAGGAGCGGAAGAATTAGTTCAAAAGATCCAAAGCGAAAACTGGTTTGACTACGATGTAGTAGTTGCTACACCAGATATGATGGGTGTTGTTGGTAGAATCGGTAGAGTTTTAGGACCTAAAGGATTAATGCCAAACCCAAAATCAGGAACAGTTACATTTGATGTTGCTAAGGCAATTGCTGAAATAAAAGCTGGTAAAGTTGAATATAGAGTAGATAAAACTGCTATAGTTCACTGCCCAATTGGAAAGAAATCATTTGGTGTAGAAAAATTACAAGAAAACTTCCGTGCTTTAATGGATGCTTTAATAAAAGCTAAACCAGCAGCTGCTAAGGGACAATACGTTAAATCAGTATCTGTTTCAAGCACTATGGGTCCTGGAGCAAAGGTTAACCCAACAAAAGTTTTAGATTAGTATTGACAGACGGATAGTTGTGTAATATAATTTTATCTGTTGTTAAAGAGAATACTGATTCCAAAGACAGTAGGTGCCGAAAGGTTTAAAATAATTGCCTACCGAGGAATACCAAGGTAAGTAATTATTTGGTCTTCCTATGTCTATGGGAAGGCCTTTCTTAATATAAATTTGCAGTTAAAAACTGTGAGGAGGTGGACACACAGTAATGAACAAGAATAGACAAATTAAAGAAGCTAAAGTTGCTGAGATTAAAGAAAAATTAGAAAAAGCTCAAGCGATCGTTTTAGCAGACTATCAAGGTTTAACAGTTGAAGAAGATACAGCCTTAAGAAAATCTTTAAGAGAAGCTGGTGTTGAATATAAGGTTTATAAGAACAACCTAGTAACATTAGCAGCTAAAGAATTAGGAATAGAAGGTCTTGATGAATATTTAGAAGGACCAGTTTCTATAGCGTTCGGATACGAAGATGCTACTGCTCCAGCAAGAGTATTACATACATTTGCTAAGGATCATAAGAAAATAGAATTAAAGGCTGGTATGGTAGAAGGAACTTTATACAATAAAGAAGAAGTTGAAAAACTTGCTACAATACCATCAAAAGAAGTTCTTATCGCAAAACTTCTTGGAAGCTTCAAAGCTCCATTATCAAACGTTGCATATTTATTAAATGCAATTAAAGAAAAAAAAGAATCAGAGTCAGCTGAATAATAACTGATAAAAATTTGGAGGTGCAATTAAAATGACAAGAGAAGATATAATTCAAGCTATAAAAGAAATGACTGTTTTAGAATTAAACGAGCTAGTTACAGCTTGTGAAGAAGAATTTGGTGTAAGTGCGGCTGCTCCAGTAGCTGCTGCAGGAGCTGTTGCAGGTGCTGCAGCTGCAGAAGAAAAGACTGAATTCGACGTAGTATTAGCTAGCGCTGGATCACAAAAGATCAAAGTTATCAAAGTTGTTAGAGAATTAACTGGATTAGGATTAAAAGAAGCTAAGGAAATAGTTGATGGAGCTCCTAAGACATTAAAAGAAGCTGTATCAAAAGAAGAAGCTGAAGACATGAAAGCTAAATTAGCTGAAGTTGGAGCTGAAGTAGAAGTTAAGTAATTAACTTTTAAATTGAAAAGGTGCTGTTAAAGGCACCTTTTTAATTGCCTAAATAAAACTATATAAAATATCAAAATCCTGGGATACTTTATATAGTTTTATATAAAAATTACTTGAAATGTAATTTATTATAGATTAACATAAGTTATACAATAAATTAATTGACATTAAAAGAATAGTATGATAGTATCATTAAATGTACTATTCAATATGGATAGCTATATATTCATATGAAAAAAATGTATAATCGAACAGAAGATGGTTATACTAATAAGTGATGCTGTCCGAAAGCATAAGTCCTTAGGGAAAGTGTGCTTTTGGTTATTTTAGTTTTATACAAGGGGTGAAAATTCATGGTACATCCTGTCCAAGTCGGAAAAAGAACTAGAATGAGTTTTGGTAAAGTTAAAGATGTAACTGAAATGCCAAATCTTATTGAGGTACAATTAGATTCATATCAGTGGTTTTTAAAGGAAGGACTTCATGAAGTTTTTGATGATATCAATCCTATTACAAACTTTACTGGTAATCTTGTGCTTGAATTCATTGATTACAAGCTTGATATGGATAATATTAAGTATTCAGTGGAAGAGTGTAAGGAGAGAGACTCTACTTATGCTGCGCCATTAAAAGTTTCAGTAAGATTACAAAATAATGAAACTGGAGAAATTAAAGAACAAGAAGTATTTATGGGAGACTTCCCATTAATGACAGAGCAAGGTACTTTCATCATAAATGGTGCTGAAAGAGTTATTGTAAGTCAATTAGTAAGATCACCAGGCGTTTATTACAATTTTAATGTTGATAAAACTGGTAAAAAATTATATTCATCAACAGTAATTCCAAATAGAGGAGCATGGTTAGAATATGAAACAGATTCTAACGATATTATCTATGTAAGAATAGATAAGACAAGAAAGCTTCCTATATCTATATTAGCAAGAGCTATGGGATTTGGAAGTGATCAAGAACTTTTAGACTATTTTGGAGAAGATGAAAGATTTAAAGCTACAATAGAAAAAGATAATACTAAGACTAAAGAGGAAGCTTTATTAGAGATATATAAGAGATTAAGACCTGGTGAACCACCTACAGTAGATAGTGCTATATCTCTTATAGATTCATTATTCTTCGATGCTAAGAGATATGATTTATCAAGAGTTGGTAGATATAAATTTAATAAGAAGTTAGCTTTAAATTTAAGATTAGTTAATCAAGTAGCAGCTACAGACATAGTTAATCCTCAAACAGGAGAAATTATGGTTGAGCAAGGTGAAAAGATTAGTAGATCTCTTGCAGAAGAAATTCAAAATGTTGGTATTAACTCAGTAGACATATTAGTAGAAGATAAAGTGGTTAGAGTAATTGGTAACCATTTTGTAGACATTAAGAAATTTATATCATTTAATATTGATGAGTTAAATGTTAGAGAGCTTGTTCACTACCCAACATTAAAAGAGATATTAGATAATTATGAAGATGAAGATGTTATAAAAGAAGAAATAAAGAAAAACATAAACAGACTTATTCCTAAACATATAATAAGGGATGATATATTTGCAACAATAAGCTACGAGTTGGGTTTACCATATAATGTTGGCTATGTTGATGATATAGACCACTTAGGAAATAGAAGATTAAGATCAGTTGGAGAACTATTACAAAATCAATTTAGAATTGGTTTATCAAGAATGGAAAGAGTAGTTAAAGAAAGAATGACTATTCAAGACCAAGAAGCTATAACACCTCAGATGTTAATTAACATAAGACCTGTTGCAGCTGCTATAAAAGAATTCTTTGGTAGTTCACAATTATCACAGTTCATGGATCAAACAAATCCATTATCAGAATTAACACATAAAAGAAGGTTATCAGCTTTAGGACCTGGAGGTCTTTCAAGAGAAAGAGCAGGTTTTGAAGTTAGAGACGTTCACCACTCCCATTATGGTAGAATGTGTCCTATAGAAACTCCAGAAGGACCAAACATAGGGCTTATTAACTCTTTAGCAACATATGCTAAGGTTAATGAATATGGATTTATAGAAACTCCTTATAGAGTTGTAGATAAGGAAAAAGGTATAATAACTGATGAAATAGAATACTTTACAGCTGATGTAGAGGACCAATATCTTATAGCACAAGCTAAAGAGCCTATTAGTGAGGACAGAAAGTTTGTTGATAAAAGAGTAACGGTTAGATACCTAGATGAAGTATTAGTAGTAAATGCTGAAGAAGTTGATTTAATTGATGTTTCACCAAGACAAATAGTTTCAGTAGCTACTGCTATGATACCATTCCTTGAAAATGACGATGCTTCAAGAGCACTTATGGGATCTAACATGCAACGTCAAGCTGTTCCTTTATTAAAACCTCAGGCGCCAATAGTAGGTACTGGGATAGAATTTAAAGCAGCTGTAGACTCTGGAGTTCTTCCAAAGGCTAAAAATGCAGGGAAAGTAGTTTACGTAAGCTCTAATGAAATAAGAATTAAGAGGGACGTAGACGGTGGTATAGATACTTATAGACTTCTGAAGTTTAAGAGAAGTAACCAAGGTACATGTATAAATCAAAGACCTTTAGTAGATAAGGGTGAAATAGTGTTTAAGAACCAAGTTTTAGCTGATGGTCCATCAACTGATTTAGGCGAAATAGCACTAGGTAAAAACATTAGAATGGGATTCATAACTTGGGAAGGCTATAACTATGAAGATGCCATGCTTATTTCTGAAGAACTAGTTAGAGAAGATGTCTTTACTTCAATTCATATAGAAGAATACGAATGTGAGGCAAGAGATACAAAACTAGGACCAGAAGAAATAACTAGAGATATTCCTAATGTAAGTGAAGATACATTAAAAGATATAGATGATAGAGGAATAATAAGAATTGGAGCTGAGGTTAGATCAGGAGATATTCTTGTAGGTAAAGTAACGCCTAAAGGAGAAACTGAATTAACTGCAGAAGAAAGATTACTAAGAGCTATATTTGGAGAGAAAGCTAGAGAAGTAAGAGATACTTCATTAAGAGTACCTCATGGAGAAGCTGGAATAATAGTAGATGTTAAGGTATTTACTAGAGAAAATGGCGATGAATTAAATCCAGGAGTTAATGAACTAGTTAGATGTTATATAGCTCAAAAGAGAAAGATTTCTGTTGGAGATAAGATGGCTGGACGTCACGGTAATAAGGGGGTTATCTCAAGAGTATTACCAGAAGAAGATATGCCATTCTTACCTGATGGTAGACCATTACAAATATGCTTGAACCCACTTGGGGTTCCATCTCGTATGAACATCGGTCAGGTACTTGAAGTTCACTTAGGATGGGCAGCAAGTCAATTAGGATGGCATATAGCTACTCCTGTATTTGATGGAGCTACTGAAAAAGATATTGAAGAATGCTTAGAAAAAGCGGGATATAATGCAAATGGAAAAACTGTTTTATATGATGGTAGAACAGGAGAAGCATTTGATAACGAAGTAACTGTTGGTATAATGTATATCTTAAAGCTAGCTCACTTAGTTGATGATAAGATTCACGCAAGATCAACAGGACCATATTCATTAGTAACTCAACAACCACTTGGTGGTAAGGCACAATTCGGTGGTCAAAGATTTGGAGAAATGGAAGTTTGGGCGTTAGAAGCATATGGTGCTGCTCATACACTACAAGAAATATTAACTGTTAAATCAGATGATGTAGTAGGTAGAGTTAAAACATATGAAGCTATCGTTAAGGGAGAAAACATACCTGAGCCAGGAGTTCCAGAATCATTTAAAGTTCTAATTAAAGAACTTCAAGCTTTATGCTTAGACGTTAAAGTATTAAATGATGAGAATCAAGAAGTTAGACTTAAAGAATTCGCTGAAGAAGATATGGAAGATTTAGAAGTTAATATTGAGGGTACAGAAGATGTTGTATCTGATGATATAAATGTAGATGATAGTTATACAATATCAGAGGAAGAAGTTGAGGAAGATGTTGAGTTTGATAACTTTGCATTAGATGGATTCCAAGAAGAAGATCTAGAACTTGATGATTTTGTAAATGATGAACACTAAATTTGAAGGGAGGATATACCCTTGTTTGAATTCAATAATTTTGATGCTATACAAATAGGTTTAGCTTCACCTGATCAAATAAGAGAATGGTCAAGAGGAGAAGTCAAAAAGCCTGAAACTATAAACTATAGAACTTTAAAACCAGAAAGAGATGGTTTATTCTGTGAAAGAATATTTGGACCTATTAAAGACTGGGAATGTCATTGTGGTAAATATAAGAGAGTTAGATATAAGGGAATAGTTTGTGACAGATGTGGAGTTGAAGTTACTAAAGCTAAAGTAAGAAGAGAAAGAATGGGGCATATTGAACTGGCTGCCCCAGTTTCTCACATTTGGTACTTTAAAGGGATTCCATCAAGAATGGGATTACTTTTAGATATGTCACCAAGAGCTTTAGAGAAAATATTATACTTTGCATCATATGTTGTAATAGATCCTAAGGAAACACCATTATTAAAGAAACAACTTTTAAATGAAAAAGAATATAGAGAAGCTGTTGATAAGTATGGTGAAGAAAGCTTTGTAGCTGGAATGGGTGCTGAAGCAGTTCAAGAGTTACTTAGAGAAATTGACTTAGAAGGCCAATCAAGAGACCTTAAAGAAGAACTAAAAACAAGCACTGGTCAAAAGAAAGTTAGAATCATAAGAAGATTAGAAGTAGTTGAATCTTTTAGAAAATCAGGAAACGACCCAAGATGGATGGTTATTAATGTAATACCTGTAATTCCACCAGATTTAAGACCAATGGTTCAATTAGATGGAGGAAGATTCGCAACTTCAGACTTAAATGATCTATACAGAAGAGTTATAAATAGAAATAATAGATTAAAGAAGCTTTTAGATTTAGGAGCACCAGATATAATTGTTAGAAACGAAAAGAGAATGCTTCAAGAAGCTGTAGATGCGCTTATAGATAATGGTAGAAGAGGAAGACCTGTTACAGGACCAGGAAATAGACCTCTTAAATCTTTATCAGATATGCTTAAAGGTAAACAAGGTAGATTTAGACAAAACCTACTTGGTAAAAGAGTTGACTACTCAGGTAGATCAGTTATAGTTGTAGGCCCAGAGTTAAAAATGTACCAATGTGGACTTCCAAAAGAAATGGCTTTAGAATTATTCAAACCATTTGTTATGAAGAAGTTAGTAGAAGATGGGGTAGCACATAATATAAAGAGTGCTAAGAGAATGGTTGAAAGAGTAAATAATCAAGTATGGGATGTACTTGAAGAAGTTATTACAGATCATCCAGTTTTATTAAACCGTGCACCTACACTACATAGGCTTGGAATTCAAGCATTCCAACCGATTTTAGTAGAAGGTAGAGCAATAAAGCTACATCCACTTGTATGTACGGCTTATAATGCTGACTTTGATGGAGACCAAATGGCTGTTCACGTTCCACTATCAGTTGAAGCACAAGCAGAAGCAAGATTCTTAATGCTTGCAGCAGGAAATATTATGAAACCTTCTGATGGTAAACCAGTTTGTGTACCTACACAAGATATGGTTTTAGGATCATATTATTTAACTATGGATAAAAGTGATGCTAAGGGAGAAGGTAAGATATTTGCTTCTAAGGATGAAGCTATAATGGCTTACCAAGTTGGTGAAATAGCAATTCATGCATTAATTAATGTAAGAATGTTTAAAGAAGTAAATGGAGAAAAGAAATCAGGAATAATAAAGACAACAGTTGGAAAGATAATATTCAATGAATCAATACCTCAAAATTTAGGCTTTGTAGATAGAACTAAGGAAGAGGAAGAGTTCAACTTAGAAGTAGATTTCTTAATAACTAAAAAGTCTTTAGGAACAATTATAGATAAATGTTACACTGTACATGGTCCAACTAATACATCAATAATGCTTGATAAAATTAAAGCATTAGGATATCATTATTCATCTATTGGAGCTGTAACAGTAGCAGCTTCTGATATGATAGTGCCTGAAGCTAAGTACACACTATTAAAAGAAGCGGATGAAACTGTTGATAAAATAGAAAAGATGTATAAAAGAGGATTCATATCAGAAGATGAAAGATATGAAAGAGTTATAGAAAAATGGACTAAGACAACAGAGGATGTTGCCGATGCATTAATGGAAAGTTTGGATAAGTTTAATCCAATATTCATGATGGCAGACTCTGGAGCCAGAGGATCTAAGTCTCAAATTAAGCAATTAGCTGGTATGAGAGGTCTTATGGCGAGTCCAACAGGTAAGATTATAGAGTTACCTATTAGAGCATCCTTTAGAGAAGGACTTGAAGTTCTAGAATACTTTATATCTACTCATGGAGCTAGAAAAGGTAATGCAGATACAGCTCTTAAAACTGCTGACTCTGGTTACTTAACAAGAAGACTTGTTGATGTATCACAAGATGTTATTGTAAGAGAGATAGATTGTGGAACAACAGAAGGTATATATGTTTCTGAAATAAAAGAAGGAAACGAAGCAATCGAAGGATTAGCAGAAAGACTATACGGAAGATATACAGCAGAACCAATAATTAATCCAACAACAGGAGAAGTTATGGTTGAAGCTGATCAATATATGGAACTAGATGTTGCAGAAAAAGTTGCAGCAGCAGGAGTTAAGAAAGTTAAAATTAGATCTGTATTTACATGTAAGTGTAAAGTTGGTGTGTGTTCTAAATGTTATGGTATGAATATGGCCACTGCACAAAAAATAAATATAGGTGAAGCTGTTGGTATTATAGCAGCTCAATCAATCGGAGAACCAGGAACTCAGCTTACAATGAGAACCTTCCATACAGGGGGAGTTGTTGGAGCCGATATAACACAAGGTCTTCCTAGAGTTGAAGAATTATTTGAAGCTAGAAAACCTAAAGGTTTAGCTATAGTAAGTGAAATTACAGGTACAGTAAAAATTGAAGAAACTAAGAAAAAGAGAACTGTATTTGTTACTTCAAATGATGGTGAAGAACGTAGTTATGAAATACCATTTGGTTCAAGATTAAAAGTATCAGACGATGACTTTATAGAAGCTGGTGATGAAATTACTGAAGGTTCAGTAAATCCACATGATATAGCAGCAATTAAAGGCATAGATGGAGCTAGAAAATATCTACTATCTGAAGTTCAAAAAGTTTATAGACTTCAAGGTGTTGATATTAATGATAAACATTTAGAAGTTGTTGTTAGACAAATGACTAGAAAAATAAAAGTTTCGGATTCAGGAGATACTGAGCTATTACCAGGAACTATGATAGATATGTTTGACTTCGAAGAAGAAAATGCAAGAGTAAGAGAATTTGGCGGAGAAGAAGCTAAAGGGGATCAAGCATTACTTGGTATAACTAAGGCTGCTTTAGCAACAGATAGTTTCTTATCAGCTGCATCATTCCAAGAAACTACAAGAGTTCTTACAGAAGCTGCTATTAAAGGAAAGATAGATCCTTTAGTGGGGTTGAAAGAAAATGTTATTATTGGTAAGTTAATACCAGCAGGTACTGGGATGATGAGATATAGAGATGTAAAACTAGATGTTGACGATGTTTTAGTAGAAGATGAAGCATTAGAATCAATAGAATAATACATTGCAATTTTATTGACATGTGTATGCTTAAATGATAAAATACGAGATGTGTGATTTTAAAAGCTACACTACAGTATAATTGTCTACATGAATTCATGGAGGCAAAGTCATGAACTTAGCCTCTATGAACTTTTATATAGGGAGTGATTTCATGATAGATAGAATTGTAGGTAATAAAGTAATTGGAATAAAACAATGTACTAAATCTATACTAAATGGAAGAGGTACTATTTTATATGTAGCTAAAGATGCAGACTGTAATTTAACTAATTCGTTAATAGAATTAGCGAATGAAAAAAAAGTTAAAATTATTATTATTAATACTATGAAAGAATTAGGAAAAATGTGTGGTATAGATGTTAAAGCATCTTCAGTACTTATATTAGACTAATTCATTAAGAAGCTTTTATCTTAAATATTAGATATATAGATAAAAATTTTCAGGAGGTGAAAAAATGCCAACTATTAGCCAATTAGTAAGAAAAGGCAGAAAAACTATTATCAACAAGTCAGCGTCACCAGCACTTAACGAGTGTCCACAAAGAAGAGGAGTTTGTACAGTTGTTAAAACAACTACTCCAAAGAAGCCTAACTCAGCTTTAAGAAAAGTAGCGAGAGTAAGACTTACAAATGGATTCGAAGTAACTGCATACATTGGTGGTGTAGGACACAACTTACAAGAGCACAGTGTTGTTCTTATAAGAGGTGGTAGAGTAAAGGACCTTCCTGGTGTTAGATACCATATCGTAAGAGGAGCACTTGACTGTGCTGGAGTAGCTAACAGAATGCAAGGAAGATCAAAATACGGTGCTAAAAAGCCGAAGGCAAAAAAGTAGTTTAAACTAAACTACAGTAGTGCTTGTCTTCAGCATTTACATAGATTTATAAATTAAGTTTATATAGATGAAAAGGCGAAGCACTTTACGGCAATGTTTAATTGCAGAGTACCAATGAACTTAAATTTACAATGTTAAGGAGGGAAGAAAAGTGCCAAGAAAAGGACATATCGCAAAAAGAGATGTATTACCAGATCCAATATACAACTCAAAAGTTGTTACAAAGTTAATAAACAATGTAATGGAAGATGGTAAAAGAGGAGTAGCACAAAAAATATGCTACGACGCGTTTGAAATAATGGCGCAAAAAACAGGAAAAGATGCTTTAGAAGTTTTTGAAGAAGCTATGAACAATGTAATGCCTTTATTAGAGGTTAAAGCTAGAAGAATAGGTGGTGCTAACTACCAAGTTCCTATCGAAGTTAGACCAGAAAGAAGACAGACATTAGGATTAAGATGGCTTTTAGATGCTTCAAGAAAAAGAGGCGAAAAAGTAATGGCTCAAAGATTAGCTGGAGAATTAATGGATGCAGCTAATAACACTGGAGCAGCTGTTAAGAAAAGAGAAGATACTCACAAGATGGCTGAAGCAAACAAAGCATTTGCTCATTACAGATACTAATATACAAACTGTTTTGGCTTTTGCCAAAACAGTTTTGTCGAATTTAAAATTACTCGTTGAGAGGAGGACATACAAATGGCTAGAAAATATTCGTTAGATAAATTCCGTAACTTTGGAATAATGGCTCATATAGATGCTGGTAAAACTACAACTACTGAGCGTATATTATTCTATACAGGAAGAAGCCACAAAATTGGAGAAGTTCATGAAGGGGCAGCTACAATGGACTGGATGGTTCAAGAACAAGAAAGAGGTATAACAATTACTTCTGCTGCAACAACATGCGAATGGCAAGGACATGAACTAAATATTATAGATACTCCAGGTCACGTAGATTTCACAGTTGAAGTTGAAAGATCATTAAGAGTACTTGATGGAGCTGTTACAGTTCTAGATGCAAAGAGTGGGGTTGAACCACAAACTGAAACTGTATGGAGACAGGCAGACAAATACGGTGTTCCAAGAATGATATATGTTAATAAGATGGATGCTACAGGTGCAGACTTCTTCAGATGTATAAACACTGTAAGAGATAGATTAAAAGCTAATGCAGTTCCAATTCAAATTCCTGTTGGATCAGAAGACCAATTTAAGGGAATGATAGACTTAATAACTAATAAAGCTATTATGTTCTATGATGATTTAGGAAAAGACGTTAGAATTGAAGAAATACCAGCTGATTTAGCTGATCAAGCTGAAGAATACAGAATGGCTTTATTAGAAGCTATAGCTGAAAATAACGAAGATTTAATGGAAAAATATCTTGAAGGTGAAGAGTTAACTGAAGAAGAGTTAATGATTGGATTAAGAAAAGCTACTATAGCTAATGAAATAGTTCCATGTATATGTGGTTCATCTTATAAAAATAAAGGTGTTCAGCAAATGATTAATGGAGTTGTTGCTTTCTTACCATCACCGTTAGATATTCCAGCTATTAAAGGAACTACTTTAGAAGGTGAAGAAGATTCAAGAGAAGCTTCTGATGAAGCTCCAATGGCAGCTTTAGCATTCAAAATAGCAACTGACCCATTCGTTGGAAAACTTGCATTTACAAGAATTTATTCAGGTATTATGGAAAGTGGAACATATGTTCTAAACTCAACAAAGGGTAAAAAAGAAAGAATAGGAAGACTTGTTAAGATGCATGCTAATTCAAGAGAAGAAGTAGAAGCATTAGAAGCAGGTGAATTAGGAGCAATTATTGGATTAAAAAATACTACAACAGGAGATACTCTTTGTTTAGAAAGTAATCCAATAGTATTAGAATCAATGGAATTCCCAGAACCAGTTATATCTGTAGCTATAGAGCCAAAGACAAAAGCTGGTCAAGAAAAGATGGGCTTAGCATTAGCTAAACTTGCTGAAGAAGATCCTACTTTCAAAACTCATACTGATCAAGAAACTGGTCAAACAATTATTGCTGGTATGGGAGAACTTCACTTAGAAATCATTGTTGATAGATTAACAAGAGAATTCAAAGTTGAGTGTAATGTTGGAGCTCCTCAAGTTGCTTACAAAGAAACAATTAGAACAGCTGTTAAAGCTGAAGCTAAGTATGCTAAGCAATCAGGTGGTAAAGGACAATACGGTCACTGTGTTATTGAAATGGAACCTACTGAAGGAGAATACACATTTGAAAATGCTGTAGTTGGAGGGGCTATTCCAAGAGAATATATTCCAGCTATAGATAATGGTATTAAAGAAGCAGCTAAGAATGGTATTATAGCTGGTTATGAAACTATTAACTTCAAAGTTAAAGTTGTTCATGGTTCATATCACGAAGTTGACTCATCAGAAATGGCATTTAAGATTGCTGGTTCTATGGCATTTAAAAACGCTATGGCTAAAGCAGATCCAGTATTACTTGAGCCAATGGAAAAGGTTGAAGTTACAGTTCCAGAAGAATACATGGGAGATGTAATGGGTGACCTTAACTCAAGAAGAGGAAGAATCGAAGGTATGGAAGCTATAAATGGAGCTCAAATAATAAGAGCATTCGTTCCACTTTCAGAAATGTTTGGATATGCAACTACTTTAAGATCAAGAACTCAAGGTAGAGGTACTTACTCAATGGTATTCGATCACTTCGAAGAAGTTCCAAAGAGTGTTCAAGAAAAAATTAAGAGTGAAAGAAATTAATTCACTTTAGTAATAAATTTAGGTAATGTTGCTCATAATTAAAGTGTGAGCAACGTTACATAATATAAATTTTAGTATTATCAAATAATATGATGAAAATTTATATAACTCTAGAAAATTAGAACTAAATTAGATATAATAACTAAGAAGGTTCATATAATTAATTTCCATAAAGGAGGATTTTACAATGGCAAAGCAAAAATTCGAAAGAAGTAAACCACACGTAAACATTGGAACAATCGGTCACGTTGACCACGGTAAGACAACTTTAACAGCTGCAATCACAACTGTTTTATCAAAAAGGGGATTTGCAGAAGCATTTGATTATGCTGCAATAGATAAAGCTCCAGAAGAAAAGGAAAGAGGTATTACAATCAATACTTCTCACGTTGAATATGAAACAGAAAACAGACACTATGCTCACGTTGACTGTCCAGGACATGCTGACTATGTTAAGAACATGATTACAGGTGCTGCACAAATGGATGGAGCAATCTTAGTTTGTTCAGCTGCAGATGGTCCAATGCCTCAAACAAGAGAGCACATTCTTCTTGCATCAAGAGTTGGAGTTGACTACATAGTTGTTTTCTTAAATAAAGCAGATATGGTAGACGACGAAGAATTATTAGAATTAGTTGAAATGGAAGTTAGAGAATTATTATCAGAATACAACTTCCCAGGAGACGATATTCCAGTAGTTAAGGGATCAGCTTTAGTAGCATTAGAAAACCCAACAGACGAAAAAGCAATCGCTCCAATACTTGAGTTAATGGATGCTGTAGATAGCTACATCCCAACTCCAGAAAGAGCAACAGATAAGCCATTCTTAATGCCAGTAGAAGATGTATTCACAATCACTGGTAGAGGTACAGTTGCAACAGGAAGAGTTGAAAGAGGAATTCTTAAGGTAGGAGACGAAGTAGAAATCGTTGGATTACAAGAAGAAAGCAGAAAAGTAGTAGTAACAGGAATAGAAATGTTCAGAAAGTTACTAGACGAAGCGCAAGCTGGAGATAACGTTGGAGTTCTTTTAAGAGGAGTTCAAAGAACAGACATCGAAAGAGGTCAAGTTTTAGCAAAAGCTGGATCAGTTAAGCCACACCAAAAGTTCGTAGGTCAAGTTTACGTACTTAAAAAAGAAGAAGGTGGAAGACATACTCCATTCTTCGATGGATACAGACCACAATTTTATTTCAGAACAACAGATGTTACTGGTTCAATTAAGTTACCAGATGGAATGGAAATGGTTATGCCAGGAGACCACATCGATATGAACGTTGAATTAATCACTCAAGTAGCTATGGATGAAGGATTAAGATTCGCTATTAGAGAAGGTGGAAGAACTGTAGGTTCAGGAGTTGTTACTAGCATAATAGAGTAATAATTTCTTATAAAATAGATTTGAATGTAAATTTAAATATTAAGTGTGATCACGTTTAGAGAGTAAGGGGACGCCCTTGCTCTCTTTTTTTTATAATAATATAGAAAAGAGTTAATAGATAGAATATGCATAATAAATAAATGCTAGTGCATATATACTTTTATAATATGTAGATAGTATAATAAAAGAAATTTATAAAAATATGTTCTTTTTATTGTAAAGGATTAATATATGTTGAATAGTCAATAATATTAATATAAATTTTAATTTATAAAGATCTGTAAAATAATACTATAAAAAATATATTGATAAATATCGAAAACACATATAAAATATATTTGCAAAATAAAATATGTTTTGAAGGTATAACAAAGCATACTTTAAAAATTATCAAAAAAGGCTAAAAAACTCTTGAAAATGCTATGTAAAGATAGTATAATAAAGAAGTTGTATAGCAAACAGCGATGAATCAAGAGGTTGCCGGACTTCCGGGTTAATTCTTGATGAGTATGTTAGGATCTAGAATCCAACGACAGGGGTTTTATAAAAGTGTGTTTTCAAATATGAAACACCAGGAACAGTTTATAGAACATCCGCTGTTGTGCGTTAGAAGTAAAGCGTACATGAAAAGGAGGGAAACCAAGATGTCAAAACAAAAAATAAGAATCAGATTAAAGGCTTTTGATCACACAATATTAGATCAATCAGCTGAAAAAATTGTTGAAACAGCTAAATCAACAGGAGCTAAGGTTGCAGGTCCAGTACCACTACCAACTGAAAAAGATATTGTTACTGTATTAAGAGCTGTTCATAAATACAAAGATTCTAGAGAACAATTCGAAATCAGAACACACAAGAGATTAATCGATATCGTTAATCCATCACCAAAAACAGTTGATGCATTAATGAGATTAAACTTACCAGCTGGTGTTGATATCGAAATCAAGCTATAGTTGATACTTATTAAATAAACAGTTTGAACGGTTATGATTGCTAAGCAGTCCGCTAATACGTTTAGGAGGTGTAAATACATGAAAAAAGCTATATTAGGAAAAAAAATAGGTATGACTCAAATTTTCGATGAAAATGGAAAAGTTGTTCCTGTAACAGTAGTAGAAGCTGGTCCATGTGTTGTTGTTCAAAAGAAAACTATCGAGAAAGATGGTTATGAAGCAATACAAGTAGGCTTTGGAGATGTTAGAGAAAAATTAGTTAACAAACCAAAGAAGGGACATTTTGCTAAAGCAGGTGTTTCTTTAAGAAGAAAGCTAAAAGAATTCAGATTAGAAGATTGTTCAGCTTATGAAGTTGGTCAAGAAATCAAAGCTGATTTATTCGTAGCTGGAGATAAAATTGATGTATCTGGAGTTTCTAAAGGAAAGGGATTCCAAGGGGTTATCAAAAGATGGAATGCTAGCAGAGGACCAATGAGTCACGGTTCTAAATTCCACAGAGCAGTAGGTTCAATGGGGGCTTCATCAGATCCATCAAGAACTTTCAAGAACAAGAACATGCCAGGACATATGGGAGCTGTTAACACAACAGTATTAAACTTAGAAGTAGTTAAGGTTATAGCTGAAAAGAACTTAATACTAATCAAGGGTGGTATCCCAGGACCTAATAAAGGTACAGTAGTAATAAGAAACGCAGTTAAAGCTTAATTTCTGTAGAAAGGAGGAAACAGGATGCCTACAGTAGGATTATTTAATCAAGAAGGAAAACAAGTTGGAGATATCCAATTAAATGATAATGTGTTCGGAGTTGAAGTTAACACTGATGCTATGCATCAAGTTGTAGTTGCTTTATTAGCAAACAAGAGACAAGGAACTCAATCAGCTAAGACAAGAGCTGAGGTTAGAGGAGGCGGAATTAAGCCTTGGAGACAAAAAGGAACTGGTAGAGCAAGACAAGGTTCTATTAGAGCGCCACAATGGATCAAAGGTGGAGTTGTATTCGCACCAAAACCAAGAGATTATAGAATGTCAGTGCCAAAGAGCATGAGAAGAGTAGCTATGAAGTCTGCATTAACTAGCAAAGTTCAAGACGGACAAATGGTAGTGCTTGAAACATTAGCATTTGAAGCTCCAAAAACTAAGAAAATGGTTGAAGTTTTAAAAGCATTTGAAGCTAAGAAAACTTTAATAATAACTGGAGAAGCTAATGAAGTTCTTTACAAGTCAGCTAGAAATATTGCTGATATTGAAATAATGCCAGTTAACAACATCAATGTTTATGATTTATTAAAATTTGAGAAATTAATCATAACTAAGGATGCTGTATCAAAAATTGAGGAGGTGTACGCATAATGACAAGCTATGATATTATAAGAAAGCCTGTTATCACTGAAAAGACTATGACTGCTATGGCAGACAAAAAGTACACTTTCATAGTTCAAATTAATGCAAACAAAGTTCAAATTAAGAGAGCTGTAGAAGAAATATTCGGCGTTAAAGTTGAAAAAGTTCAAACAGTAAGAACTATGGGAAAAACAAAGAGAATGGGCGTACATGTAGGAAAGAGAGCAGACTTCAAAAAAGCTATCATTACTTTAGCAGGAGATAGCAAGAACATAGAATTCTTTGAAGGAATGCAATAACGCAAATAAAGCGTATTATTGGTATGAAAATACCAGAGAAGCTTAAAGTAAGGAGGGAATTTACATGGCAGTTAAAAAGTTTAGACCAACTACCCCATCAAGAAGAGAAATGACAATGGCTACTTTTGAAGAAATAACAACAAGTACACCAGAAAAATCACTTCTTGTATCATTAAACAAAAGTGGTGGTAGAAATGCTCAAGGTAAAATAACTGTTAGACACCACGGTGGTGGAGCTAAGAGAAAATATAGAATAATAGATTTCAAGAGAAATAAGGATGGTGTTCCAGCAAAGGTTGCTACAATAGAATACGATCCAAACAGAACAGCATACATTGCATTAGTAGTATATGCTGATGGTGAAAAGAGATATATAATAGCTCCAGTAGGATTAAAAGTTGGAGATGTTATAGTTTCAGGTCCAGATTCTGATATTAAAGCAGGAAATGCTCTTCCATTAAAGAATATACCAGTAGGTACTTTCGTTCACAACGTTGAGTTACAAGTTGGTAAGGGAGCTCAAATGGTAAGATCAGCTGGAACTACAGCTCAATTAATGGCTAAAGAAGGTAACTATGCAACATTAAGATTACCTTCAGGAGAAATGAGATATGTAAGAATCGAATGTAGAGCTACAATCGGTACTGTATCAAATACTACTAACGATATAATCAATATCGGTAAAGCAGGTAGAAAGAGACACATGGGATGGAGACCTACAGTTAGAGGTTCTGTAATGAATCCTTGCGATCACCCTCATGGTGGTGGTGAAGGTAGATCACCAATCGGTAGACCGAGTCCAGTTACTCCATGGGGTAAACCAGCACTTGGATACAAGACAAGAAAGAATAAGAAGTATTCTGACAGATTCATAATAAAGAGAAGAAACGATAAGTAGTATGAAGAGAATCTAAATTTCTCTTCATGGCTTGTCAGCCTATAGATTATGAAGGGAGGCAAATTATAGTGAGTAGATCAACAAAAAAAGGGCCTTTTGTACATGAAGGACTTTTAAAGAAAATTGAAGAAATGAATGTTAGTGGAGATAAGAAGGTTGTTAAAACTTGGTCAAGAAGTTCAACTATCTTCCCACAAATGATTGGTCATACAATTGCTGTTCACGATGGAAGAAAGCATGTTCCAGTTTTCGTTAGCGAAGACATGGTAGGACACAAGCTTGGTGAGTTCGCTTTAACAAGAACTTACAGAGGACACGATTATGACGAAAAAGCAGCAAGAAAAAGAAAGTAATCCCGGAAAGGAGGAACATAAATGGAAGCTAGAGCTATAGCTAAATATGTTAGAATGTCTCCAACAAAAGTAGGAGTAGTTCTTGATTTAATAAGAGGAAAAAATATTCAAGAGGCTTTCGCTATTTTACAATATACTCCGAAAGATGCAGCTGTTGCTATAAACAAAGTTTTAAAATCAGCTGTTGCTAATGCAGAAAATAATCATGAAATGGACGTAGAAAGATTATATGTAGCAGAAGCATTCGTTGGTGCAGGTCCAACACTAAAGAGATTTAGACCGATGGATCACGGAAAAGCATTTAGAATTAACAAAAGAACAAGTAATATAACACTTGTAGTTAAAGAAAGAGCTTAGAAAGAAGGAGGGAAATCAAGTGGGTCAAAAAGTACATCCTCACGGACTTAGAGTAGGAGTTATCAAAGATTGGGATGCTAAATGGTATGCTTCAAAGAAGAATTTTGCAGACAATCTAATAGAAGATAACAAAATCAGAGAATTCGTAAAGAAAGAACTTTTCTCAGCTGGTATTTCAAAGATCGAAATTGAAAGAGCTACTAAAAGAGTTAAGTTAAATATATATACTGCTAAACCAGGAGTTATAATTGGAAAAGGTGGATCAGGAATAGAAGCATTAAAAGGTAAATTAGCTAACTTAGTTGATAGTAAGAACTTATTAATCAATATAGTAGAAGTTAAAAATGCTGAAGCAAATGCTCAATTGATGGCAGAAAATATAGCTGCACAATTAGAAAAGAGAGTATCATTCAGAAGAGCTATGAAACAAAGCATTCAAAGAGCTATGAGACTTGGAGCTAAAGGTGTTAAGACAGCTTGCTCAGGTAGATTAGGTGGAGCTGAAATAGCTAGAACTGAACAATATCATGAAGGAACAATTCCACTACAAACTTTAAGAGCAGATATAGATTATGGATTTGCTGAAGCTGATACAACTTACGGGAAAATCGGCGTAAAGGTTTGGGTTTATAATGGAGAAGTTCTTCCAACTAAAAAAGTTGAAAAGAAGGAAGAAGTTAACGCGTAAGAAAGGAGGAATTAGTCATGTTAATGCCTAAAAGAGTTAAGCATCGTAAGGTACAACGTGGTAGAATGAAAGGGAAAGCTACTAGAGGTAATTTCCTTGCATACGGAGATTTTGGTATTCAAGCTACAACTTGTGGTTGGATAACTAGTAACCAAATAGAATCTGCCAGAATTGCTATAAACAGATATATCAGAAGAGGTGGAAAACTTTGGATAAAGATTTTCCCAGATAAGCCAGTAACTGAAAAGCCAGCTGAAACAAGAATGGGTTCAGGTAAAGGTTCACCAGAATATTGGGTAGCAGTAGTTAAACCTGGTAGAGTTTTATTCGAGCTATCAGGAGTTAATGAAGAAGTTGCAAGAGAAGCTATGAGACTTGCATCACACAAGCTTCCTGTAAAGTGTAAATTCGTTACAAGAAGAGATTTTGAGGAAATGGGTGGTGAAGAATAATGAAGGCTAGAGAATTAAAAGAATTAAGAGCAAATAATCCTCAAGATTTAAAGGTTAAATTAAATGACCTTAAGGCTGAGTTATTCAACTTAAGATTCCAATTAGCTACAGGTCAATTAGAAAATCCTATGAGAATAAAAGAAGTAAAAAAATCTATAGCCCAAATCAAAACCATCATAAGAGAAGAAGAGATCGGGGCTTTCGAGCAGTAAATCTGAAAGGAGGTAACTCTTAATGGAAAGAGGATTAAGAAAGAAAAAAATAGGTAGAGTTGTTTCAGATAAAATGGATAAAACTATCGTTGTTGCTGTTGAAACTAAGGTTAGACACCCATTATATGGTAAAACAGTTAATAGAACAACTAAGTTTAAAGCTCATGATGAAAACAATGAAGCTAGAATAAATGATAGAGTTTTAATTATGGAAACTAGACCATTATCTAAAGATAAGAGATGGAGACTTGTTGAAATAGTTGAAAAAGCTAAATAGGCTTTAAGACTGAAAGGAGGGTAATTCAATGATACAACAACAAACCTTACTAAAGGTAGCAGATAACTCAGGCGCAAAGGAAATAATGTGCATAAGAGTTTTAGGCGGATCAAAAAGAAAGTTCGGTAACATTGGAGATGTAATAGTTGCTAGCGTTAAAAGTGCAACACCAGGCGGAGTTGTTAAAAAAGGAGACGTTGTAAAAGCTGTTATAGTTAGATCAGTTAGAGGATTAAGAAGAGCTGATGGTTCATACATTAAGTTTGATGAAAATTCAGCTGTTATTATAAAGGATGATAAGCAACCAAGAGGAACTCGTATCTTCGGACCAGTTGCTAGGGAGCTAAGAGATAACGAATTTAACAAGATTTTATCATTAGCGCCTGAAGTTCTATAATAGAGGAGGTGTCTCATTTGAAGGTACATGTTAGAAAGAACGACACAGTTGTAGTTGTTTCAGGTAAAGATAAAGGGAAAACTGGTGAAGTTTTAAAGGTATATCCTAAAACAGGTAAAGTTATTGTTCAAGGAGTTAATATAATTAAAAAACACCAAAAGCCAACTAGAGCTAATGCTCAAGGTGGAATAATTGAAAGAGAAGGAGCTATTTATAGCTCAAAAGTTATGTTATACTGCACAAAATGTAAAAATGCTACAAGAATAAGCAGTAAAATCTTAGAAGATGGTACTAAGGTTAGAGTTTGTAAGAAGTGCGGAGAAACATTCTAGAATCTGAAAGGAGGTACTAATTATGACAACAAGACTTCAAGAAAAGTATCAAAAAGAAGTAATTCCAGCTATGATTGAAAAGTTCGGATATAAAAATATAATGGAAGTTCCAAAGCTTGAAAAGGTAGTTATCAACATGGGAGTTGGTGAAGCTAAGGACAATCAAAAAATATTAGAAGCTGCAGTTAACGATTTAAGCATAATTGCAGGTCAAAAGCCAATTTTAACTAGAGCAAAGAAATCTGTTGCTAACTTTAAGATAAGAGAGAATATGGCTTTAGGATGTAAGGTTACATTAAGAAAAGCAAAAATGTACGAATTTGCTGACAAATTAATGGCTATTGCTCTTCCAAGAGTTAGAGATTTCAGAGGAGTTTCAAGCAAAGCTTTTGATGGTAGAGGAAACTACTCACTAGGAGTAAAAGAGCAATTAATATTCCCAGAAATTGAATACGATAAAATCGATAAGGTTAGAGGAATGGATATTATCTTCGTTACATCAGCAAACACTGACGAAGAAGCAAGAGAATTATTAAGATTCCTTGGTATGCCATTTGCTCAATAATAAGGAGGGAAAACTGTGGCACGTAAGGCTATTATTGAAAAGTGGAAAAAAGAACCTAAATATAAAACAAGAGCTTATACAAGATGCAGAATATGTGGAAGACCACATTCAGTATTAAAGAAGTTCGGTATTTGCCGTATATGTTTTAGAGAACTTGCTTATAAAGGTCAAATACCTGGTTGTAAGAAAGCAAGTTGGTAAAAAACTGATGTAGTGAAAGGAGGCACATTAAATGGTTATGACAGATCCTATCGCAGATTTGCTAACACGTATTAGAAACGCAAATGCTGTAAGACATGAAGTAGTAGAAGTTCCTTCATCAAATATGAAGAAGGCTGTTGCAAATATATTATTACAAGAGGGATATATTAAAGAGTTAGAGGAATATAACGATGGTGTTGTTCCAATGTTAAGAATATCTCTTAAATATGGCGCAGATAAAGAAAGAGTTATAACTGGTATAAAGAGAATATCTAAACCAGGACTAAGAGTTTACTGCAAGAAAGATGAAATTCCAAAGGTACTAAGTGGACTAGGAATTGCTATAATATCAACTTCAACAGGTTTATTAGTTGATAGAGATGCAAGAAAAGCTGGATTAGGCGGAGAAGTAGTTTGCTACGTTTGGTAATTTTCAAAATAGAAAGTAACTAAATTAACATATAGAACAAGTAAAACAGGAGGTGCGATTATGTCAAGAGTAGGTAGATTACCTATAGCTATACCTGCAGGCGTAACTGTAACTGTTTCAGCAGACAATGTTGTTACAGTTAAGGGTCCAAAGGGCGAACTTGTTAAAGCTATGAATACAGACATGAATATAGCAGTTGAAAACAACCAAGTTGTTGTAACTAGACCTAGCGATCAAAAAGAGCACAGAGCTCTTCATGGTTTAACTAGAGCATTAATCAACAACATGATAATCGGAGTTGAAAAGGGATTTGAAAAGAACTTAGAACTAATAGGTGTTGGTTACAGAGCTCAATTACAAGGTAAGAAGCTTGTAATGAACTTAGGATATTCACATCCAGTTGAAATAGAACCAATCGAAGGTGTAACTTTCGAAACTCCAGCTGCAACTAAGGTTGTAGTAAAGGGAATCGACAAGGAAAAGGTTGGAGCAGCTGCGGCTGATATAAGATCATGGAGAAAGCCTGAACCATATAAGGGTAAAGGAATTAAGTATGATAACGAAGTGATCAGACGTAAAGAAGGTAAAACTGGTAAGAAATAATAGAAAGGAGTGAAACCTTTATGTTCAAGAAGGTAGACAGAAAAGCTAGTAGAGAAAGACGTCACCTAAGAGTACGTAAGAAAATTTCTGGTACTCCTGAAAGACCAAGACTTTCAGTATATAGAAGTGAAAAAAATATATATGCTCAAATTATAGATGATGTTAATTCAGTAACTTTAGTTTCAGCTTCAAGCTTAGATAAAGCATTTGATGAAAAATCAGGTGGAAATAAAGAAGCAGCTAAAATGGTTGGTGAATTAATAGCTAAAAAAGCTTTAGAAAAAGGAATTTCAGAAGTAGTATTCGACAGAGGTGGATACGTATATCACGGAAGAGTTCAAACTTTAGCTGAAGCTGCTAGAGAAGCAGGCCTAAAATTCTAATAAATAAGGAGGGAAATACATGAGAATCGATCCTAGCACACTAGACCTTAAAGAAAAGGTTGTTAACATAAACAGAGTAACTAAGGTTGTTAAGGGTGGTAGAAACTTCAGATTCAGCGCTTTAGTAGTTGTAGGTGACGAAAACGGACACGTAGGCGTTGGTATGGGTAAGTCAATAGAAATCCCAGAAGCAATTAAAAAAGGAATAGAAGACGCTAAGAAAAATTTAGTAAGTGTTGCAATAGTTGGAACTACTGTTCCTCATCAAATATATGGAAAATTCGGAACTGGTAATGTTCTTATAATGCCAGCAAAAGAAGGTACAGGAGTTATCGCTGGAGGTCCAGCAAGATCTGTATTAGAATTAGCAGGATTAAAGGATGTTAGAGCTAAGTCATTAGGTTCAAACAATCCTAAAAATATGGTGAATGCTACAATTAACGGTTTAGCAAGCTTAAAAACAGCTGAAGATATAGCTAAATTAAGAGGCAAAACTGTAGAAGAAATTTTAGGTTAGGAGGGAAAAGCAATGGCAAAAATTAAAGTTACTCTAATGAAGAGTTTAATTGGAAGAAAGAAAGACCATATTGCTACTGCACATGCCCTTGGACTAAAAAAGATCGGTAAGACAGTAGAACATGAAGAAACTCCTCAAATCAGAGGAATGATCAACAAAGTTGACTATCTACTAAAAGTAGAAGAAGTTTAATAAGAGGAGGTGCATTGAGTAATGAAACTTCATGAATTAAAACCAGCAGCAGGAAGTAAGAAAGCTCCAAAGAGAGTGGGTAGAGGTACTGGTTCAGGATTAGGTAGAAATGCCGGAAAAGGTGAAAAAGGCCAAAATTCTAGATCAGGCGGTGGAGTAAGACCTGGATTTGAAGGCGGTCAAATGCCACTATATAGAAGACTTCCTAAGAGAGGATTTACAAATATATTTGCTAAACAATATGTTAGCATAAACGTAGATAGATTAAATATATTTGAAAATGGAACAGAAATAACACCAGAAGTTTTACTTGAAAGAAGAGTTATAAGTAAGGTAAAAGACGGAGTTAAGATTTTAGGAAATGGGACATTAGAGAAGAGCCTAACTGTTAAAGGATGTAAGTTCTCAAAATCAGCGGCTGAAAAGATAGAAGCAGCTGGAGGAAAAGTTGAGGTGATTTAGTATGCTATCAACCCTACGTAATGCCTGGAAGGTTCCCGAATTAAAGAAAAGATTTTTATGGACTATATTTTTAGTTGCAATCTTCAGGATAGGAATACATATTCCTGTTCCTGGAATTAGCACAGAAGTTCTAAATGATTTAGCTAGTAGCGGAACTATATTTGGTTTCTACGATTTGTTATCTGGTGGAGCATTTAGACAGTTTAGTATATTTGCTTTAAGCGTAACGCCATATATTAATGCTTCAATCATAGTTCAATTATTGACTATAGCAATTCCTTCTCTAGAGCAATTATCTAAAGAAGGTGAAGAAGGAAGAAAGAAGATACAAAAGATAACTAGAATATTATCAATATTTATAGGATTTATTCTTGCTTTCGGAACATATAGTATGGTTGCAGCAAGAGGTGCAGCGCAAGGAATGCAATGGACTGGAATAATCGTTGTATTAGTAGCATTAGTTGCAGGTTCAACATTCTGTATGTGGCTAGGTGATCAAATTACAGCTAAAGGCTTTGGAAATGGTATATCCATATTAATATTTGTAAATATAGTATCTCAGTTACCTGTAACTTTAATGTCATTATTTACATTAAAGGATCAAGGAAAAATTACTATAGTTGAAATTTTATTATTTGTAGTTTTTGCAATTGCTTTATTAGGAGTAGTAATATTCTTCTCATTAGCAGAAAGAAGAATTCCAGTTCAATATGCTGGTAAAGCTGTTGGAAATAAAGTTATGAGAGGCCAAAGTACTCACATACCTTTAAGCATAATAGGATCTGCTGTTATAGCAATAATATTTGCTATGTCAGTTATGATGTTTCCTAAAACAATTGCAGAATTTTTCCCAGGTCATGACTGGGCTGTATGGATAACAGGAAGTAAGTATAGTGTATTTAATGAAAAAACATGGATGTATCCTGTAATGTATTCAATATTAACTATATTCTTTACTTGGTTCTATACACAAATTACATTTAAGCCAGATGAAATGGCAGAGAATCTGCATAAATCAGCAGGGTTTGTGCCAGGAATAAGACCTGGAGATGCAACTGAAAAGTATTTTGAAAAAGTACTTACTAAAGTATCATTAGTTGGAGGAGTATTTGCAGCTTTACTAGCGATACTACCAATACTAATTTCAAATACACAGTTACAAGGAGTTCAATTTGGTGGTACATCATTATTAATTATGGTTGGTGTTGGACTTGATTTCTCAAGACAATTAGATTCACAATTAGTAATGAGACATTATCAAGGATTCTTAAAATAGATTAGTAATGGAGATGATGCCCGTGAAGATAGTATTATTAGGTCCTCCTGGAGCAGGAAAGGGAACACAGGCAAAATCAATTAGTAATAGATACTCAATACCACATATTTCTACAGGAGATATATTTAGAAAAAATATTTCTGAAAACACTCCATTAGGAATAGAAGCTAAGAAGCACATCGATAAAGGACAGTTAGTACCAGATGAAGTTACTATTGATATGGTAAAAGATAGATTGCAGCAAGAAGATTGTAAAAATGGGTATTTATTAGATGGATTCCCAAGAACAGTCGCTCAAGCAGAAGCACTTCAAGATTTTCTTTCTGAAAGAAATGAAAAGCTTGATACTGCTTTACTAATTGAAGTACCTACTGGATTTATATTAGAAAGAATGACAGGTAGAAGAGTGTGCCCATCATGTGGAGCTAGCTATCATATAAAGTTTAATCCACCAACTGTTACAAGCAAATGTGATGTTTGTGGAAGTGATATAATCCAAAGAAAAGATGATACAGAAGAAACTGTATCTGAAAGACTTGATGTGTATGAGAGACAGACACAACCACTGATTGATTTTTATAAAGAAAGAAACTTACTTTCAATTGTAAATGGAACAAAAGCTATTAACGAAGTATTCGAAGGTATCTGTAATATCTTAGGGAGAGTTAAATAATGATAATCATTAAAAATAACAAAGAAATTGACCTAATGAGATTATCAGGTAAAATAGTAGCTGAAACATTACTACTAGTTGAAGAAAAAGTAAGACCAGGAATAACTACTGCTGAATTAGATAGAATAGCAGAAGAATTTATAACTAAGCATGGAGCAAAGCCTTCATTTAAAGGGCTATATGGTTTTCCAGCTTCACTATGTATATCTGTTAACGAGCAAGTAGTTCATGGGATCCCAGGAGGTTATGTATTAAAAGATGGAGATATAATTAGTGTAGACTGTGGTGCTTTACTTAATGGCTTTCACGGAGATGCTGCAAGAACTTTTGCAGTGGGAAACGTAACAGAGGAGGCTAGTAAGTTAATTAAAGTAACAGAAGAAAGTTTCTTTAAAGGAATTGAATATGCTAAGATCGGTAACAGGCTTACTGATATATCACATGAAATACAAAACTACATAGAAGCTTCAGGTTTCTCTGTAGTAAGAGATTTCGTAGGACACGGTATAGGTAGAGTTGTACACGAAGATCCAGAAGTGCCTAATTTTGGTAAGCCTGGCAGAGGCCCAAAGTTAGCTTCAGGAATGGCACTAGCTATTGAGCCTATGGTTAACGTAGGAAGCTATAAAGTTAAAACATTAAATGATGACTGGACTGTAGTAACTAGTGATGGAAGTCTATCTGCACACTACGAAAATACTATTGTAATTTTACCAGATGGACCCGAAATATTAACACTAATTAAATAAGTGTTGCTTAGTTATAAATTCGCATGATACCAAAAGGTGGCTTGTAGATTTATGACTAAGGTAATCATCGAGGTGAAAAGTTTGCAAAACAATGACTTAATTGGGAAAGTGGTTCTTTCAAAAACAGGAAGAGATAAAAATCATTTATATGTAATAATAGGCCATTTAAGTGATAATTATGCAATTCTTAGTAATGGGAGTACTAAAACAGTTCAGATGCCTAAAAAAAAGAATTTAAAACATATAAATGTTTTAGATGATGTAGATGATGAGATTAAAGAATCTATCATATCAAAAGATAGAGGTACTGATTTAAAAATAAAAAGATTTCTAAAACTTAAAGGCATTGTTAAGGAGGGTTGATTACCTTATGTCAAAAGATGATGTAATAGAAATGCAAGGTATAGTACTAGAATCATTACCAAATGCTATGTTCCAAGTTGAACTAGAGAGTGGTCACAAAATTCTAGCACATATATCAGGAAAATTAAGAATGAATTTCATAAGAATTCTACCGGGAGATAAGGTTACAATTGAACTTTCTCCATACGATTTATCAAGAGGTAGAATTACATGGAGAGCTAAATAAAGGTAGAGATTACCGTCAAGTATTACAAGGAGGGTTAGCGATGAAAGTAAGACCATCAGTTAAGCCTATTTGCGAAAAGTGCAAGATTATAAGAAGAAAAGGAAAAGTAATGGTTATCTGTGAAAATCCTAAGCACAAGCAAAAACAAGGCTAATACAATCAAAGTATAGGCAAAAAAAGTATTATTTAACTATGTAAAACTTATTGACTTTTAACTTAAAGTCAAATATGATTATATAGGCATTTAATTAAGTAGATAAATTTTAGGTACGGCTGACAGTAGAGTGAATCTCTATTGACCTATGATTTTATTATATAAAATACACATATAATTAAGTTGTATGCATTTCAATATCAGGAGGTGTAAGTTTTAATGGCAAGAATTTCAGGAGTAGACCTACCAAGAGAAAAAAGAGTTGAAATAGGTCTAACATATATATATGGTATAGGACTTTCTACTTCACATAAGATTTTAGCACAAACAGGAGTTAATCCTGATACAAGAGTTAAAGATCTTACTGAAGAAGAAGTAACAAAAATTAGAGAATATGTAAAAACTTTAACAATTGAAGGTGACTTAAGAAGAGAAGTTGCTTTAAATATTAAAAGATTAGTAGAAATTGGATGTTATAGAGGAATTAGACATAGAAAAGGTCTTCCAGTTAGAGGTCAAAAGACTAAAACTAACGCAAGAACTAGAAAAGGTCCAAAGAAAACTATCGCAAATAAGAAGAAGTAGTGAGGAGGGAATTCGATGGCTCAAAAAGTTAAAAAAACTAGAAGAAGAAAAGAAAGAAAGAACGTTGAGCATGGTGCTGCACACATCAAATCAACTTTCAATAACTCAATAGTTACTTTAACTGATGCTACAGGAAATGCTTTATCATGGTCAAGTGCAGGAGCTTTAGGCTTCAGAGGATCAAGAAAGAGCACTCCATTCGCAGCTCAAATGGCAGCAGAAACAGCAGCTAAAGCGGCTATGGAACACGGATTAAAGAGTATAGAAGTATATGTAAAGGGACCAGGCGCAGGAAGAGAAGCGGCTATAAGATCTTTACAAGCAGCAGGATTAGAAGTAACTTTAATTAAAGACGTTACTCCAATCCCACATAACGGATGTAGACCACCAAAGAGAAGAAGAGTCTAGTATTCATATAGGAGGTGTAATTAATGGCAAGATATACTGGAGCTACATGTAGATTATGTAGAAGAGAAGGTATGAAATTATTCCTTAAAGGGGATAGATGTTATACAGATAAATGTGCTTTTGTTAGAAGAAGTTATGCGCCAGGACAACATGGAGCAGCTAAGAAAAAAATATCTAACTACGGTGTACAATTAAGAGAAAAGCAAAAAGCTAGAAGAATATACGGAGTATTAGAAAGCCAATTCAGAACTTATTATGAAAAGGCTGATCATATGAAGGGTATTACTGGTGAAAATTTACTTAAATTATTAGAAATGAGATTAGATAACGTTGTTTACAGACTAGGTTATGGTGCTTCAAGAAATGAAGCTAGACAATTAGTTAATCATGGACATTTCTTAGTTAATGGTAAGAAAGTTGACATTCCTTCATTTAAAGTTTCTGTTAATGATGAAATTACAGTTACAGAAAAGAGTAGAGGAACTGAAAAATTCAAGACATTTGTTGAAAATCCAAAGACATTACCAAAATGGTTAGAAGCAAACGTTGAAAATTATTCAGGTAAAGTAGTTGCTGAACCAGCAAGAGAAGATATTGACGTTCCAGTTAATGAAACTCTTATCGTTGAGTTATACAGCAAGTAATAGTTTAATATTTGTATTTGTAAGAGCAATCTTACAATACAAATATATAAGCAGTTGCCCTCAGAATAAGGTTGCCATTTAAAATTTAAGGAGGGTTTGTGCATGTTAGAAATAGAAAAGCCAATAATAGAATGTATAGAGTCAAATGAAAATGGTACTTACGGTAAATATGTAGTTGAACCACTAGAAAGAGGATATGGTATAACTCTTGGAAATGCTTTAAGAAGAATACTTTTATCATCACTTCCAGGTGCTGCTCCTACATCAGTAAAAATAGACGGAGTACTACATGAATTTTCAACTGTACAGGGAGTTAAAGAAGATGTTACAGAAATAATATTAAACATTAAATCTTTAGCTTTAATAATGAATGGTGAAGGTCCAAAGACTATATATATAGATGCTCAAGGACCAGGAGTAGTTACAGGTGCAGATATAAAAACTGATGGAGATGTTGAAGTTGTAAGCAAAGATCTTCATATTGCAACATTAGATGATAATGGTAAGTTATATATGGAGATAACAGTTAATAGAGGAAGAGGATACGTAACTCAAAATAAAAATAAGAGTGAAGACCTTCCATTATCAGCAATTGCTGTAGACTCAATTTATACGCCAGTTAAAAGAGTTAATTTCACTGTAGAAAATACAAGAGTAGGTCAAATTACTGACTATGATAAATTAACTTTAGAAATCTGGACTAATGGAACTATTAAGATTGATGAAGCAATAAGCTTATCAGCAAAAATTCTTATAGAACATTTTAAATTATTTATGTCATTAGGAGATAGTACTAATGATGTAGAGATTATGATAGAAAAAGAAGAAGATAAAAAAGAGAAAGTACTAGAAATGACTGTAGAAGAGCTAGATTTATCAGTTAGATCATATAACTGTTTAAAGAGAGCTGGAATAAATACAGTTCAAGAACTTGCTGGAAAATCAATGGATGACATGATGAAGGTAAGAAATCTAGGAAAGAAATCTTTAGAGGAAGTCGAAAGAAAGCTTAAGGAATTAGGCTTAGGATTAAGACTAAACGATGAGTAAGGAGGTAAATCCACATGGCAGGTTATCGTAAATTAGGTCGTCCTACTGACCAAAGAAGAGCTATGCTTAGAAGCCTTGTTACAAGCTTTTTAAAGCATGGTAAAATCGAAACAACTGAAACAAGAGCAAAAGAAACTAGAAGATTAGCTGAAAAGATGATCACTTTAGCAAAAAGAGGTGACCTTCACGCTAGAAGACAAGTTTTAGCTTTTGTTAACGAAGAAGAAGTAGTTCAAAACCTATTTGACAATGTTGCTCCAAAGTACGCAGAAAGAAATGGTGGATACACTAGAATGTACAAAAAAGGCCCAAGAAGAGGGGACGGAGCGGAAGTTGTTATACTTGAATTAGTATAATATAAAGGGGATTAAGTTAAAAACTTAGTCCCCATTTTTACATGTTGAAATTTAACTAGTATATAAGAATTCATAAATTTAATATTAAAGTAATTGTAATTAAATGAATGTATATTATAATATTCTTATGCTGAATGTATATACACTATGAATTTTTATATAGTACTTAAGAGCAGAAGTTAAGCAATAAAAGGAGGGGGCTATATATGAAAGAAACAATGATTAAATGTGATAATGTATCTTTTAAATATAGAGTACATGAGGGAGAAGAGGAACGATACGCAGTTAATGGCGTAAATTTTGAGGTTGAAAAAGGAGAATTTTTAGTTGTTTTAGGACATAATGGATCTGGTAAATCAACTATAGCAAAACATATTAATGCACTTTTAGTACCATCAGAAGGAACTGTTATAGTAGATGAACTTGATACTTCAGATCCTAATAATTTATGGCAAATAAGAGCTAAGGCTGGAATGGTATTTCAAAACCCTGATAACCAGTTAGTAGCTACTATAGTTGAAGAAGACGTTGCTTTTGGACCAGAGAATCTAGGGGTACCACCAGAAGAAATAAGGAAAAGAGTAGATGAGAGCTTAAAGAAGGTTGGAATGTATGAATATAAAAGACATGCACCACACTTGCTTTCGGGTGGGCAAAAACAAAGAATCGCAATAGCTGGGATTTTAGCAATGAAGCCTCAATGTATTATTTTTGATGAGCCAACAGCTATGCTAGATCCTTCTGGTAGAAGAGAAGTATTAAATAATATAAAAGAAATAAATAAAAAATATGGGATTACAATAGTTCTTATCACTCATTATATGGATGAAGCAGCACAAGCAAATAGAGTTATTGTAATGGATAATGGAAAAATAATATTACAAGGAAATCCAAGAGAAGTATTTTCTAATGTTAAAGAAATGAAAGAAATAGGATTAGATGTTCCTCAAGTTACAGAATTATGTTATGAACTTAAAAAAGATGGTATAGATATAGATACAAATATTTTAAATGTAGATGAGATGGTGAATGCGTTATGTCAATTAAAATAGAAAACTTAGTACATGTATACATGCCCAAATCACCTTTTGAGAAAATGGCATTAAATAATGTTAATATTGAAATAAATGAAGGTGAGTTTGTAGCACTTATAGGCCATACAGGCTCAGGAAAATCAACATTAATACAACACATGAATGGGCTGCTTAAGCCAAGTTCAGGTAGAATAATAGTTGATGGAGAGGATATTACAAAAGAAGGTGTAAAACTTACTGATATAAGAAAAAAGGTTGGACTTGTATTTCAATACCCAGAGTATCAATTATTTGAAGAAACTATAGAAAAAGATATAGAGTTTGGGCCAAGAAATTTAGGATTATCTGATGAAGAAATAACAAAAAGAGTAAAAAGAGCAATGGAAATGGTTGGTCTAGATTATGATAAATATAAGAATAAATCTCCATTCGATTTAAGTGGGGGACAAAAGAGAAGAGTAGCTATAGCTGGTGTAATTGCTATGGAACCTAAAATACTTATACTAGATGAACCAACTGCAGGACTAGACCCAAAAGGAAGAGATGATATTTTAGCTCAAATAAAGGTTTTACATAATGAGTATAAAATGACAATTATACTTGTAAGCCATAGTATGGAAGATGTGGGTAAACTTGCAGAACGAATAATAGTAATGAATAAGGGAGAAGTGGCTTTAGAGGGAACCCCATCTAGGGTATTTAAAGAAGTGGATACTTTAGAAAGTATAGGGCTTGCAGTTCCACAAGTAACCTATCTTATGAGAGAATTAAAAAATAAGGGATTTAATGTTTCAGATGAAGTTTATACTATAAGTCAGGGAAAAGAAGAATTACTAAGAATATTAAAGGAAGTTAAAAACTAGGGGGAACAAAAATGATAAAAGATATAACTATAGGTCAGTATATACCAGGTGAAACTTTTGTTCATAAGCTGGATCCTAGAACAAAGATATTATTATCAATACTATTTATAATTTGTCTATTTGTAGTAGATAAGTTTATTGGATATATATTAATAGTTGCATTTTTAGCATTAACTGTATATGTTGCTAAATTGCCACCTAGGTACTTATACAAAGGTTTAAAACCAGTATTTTTCCTTATTATTTTCACAGCTATTTTAAATATTTTTATGATAAAAGGTACTTCAAGCACATTAATATTTGAACTTGGATTTGTAAAAATATATCAAGAGGGATTAAGAACTGCTGCATTTATGGCTTTAAGGTTAATATTTTTAATAATGGGTACATCAGTATTAACATTAACTACATCACCTATTGAGCTAACTGATGGAATCGAAAGATTATTAAAACCTATTGGAAAAGAAACTGCACATGAATTAGCTATGATGATGACTATAGCACTAAGATTTATACCAACATTAATGGATGAAACAGATAAAATAATGATGGCACAAAAAGCAAGAGGAGCAGATTTTGAAACAGGGGGAATGATTCAAAAAGCTAAAAGTCTTATACCATTATTAGTACCATTATTTATAAGTTCATTCAGAAGAGCTGATGAACTTGCTATGGCCATGGAAGCTAGAGCATATAGGGGTGGAAATGGTAGAACTAGAATGAAACAATTAAAGTTTACAAGAAAGGACACTATTGCATTTGCTTTATTTTCTATTTTATTTATCGGAAGCTTAGCAGTGAGATTTGTTATTTAGAAAAAATGAGTAAAAGTGATTTAAGTTATGAGAAATATTAAGCTTACTTTAGAATATGATGGTACTAATTATTTTGGATGGCAAAAACAAAAAGTAGGAAGTACTATACAAAAAACATTAGAAGAAGCCATAAGCATCTTAACTAATGAGGATATTGAAGTTATAGGAAGCTCAAGAACTGATGCTGGTGTACATGCAAAAGGATTTGTTGCAAATTTTAAAACAGAAAGCAAAATACCATCAGAAAAATTTAGAGAAGCAATTAACTATAGATTGCCTGATGATATAGTTATTTTAAAATCTGAAGAGGTAAATGAAGATTTTCATTCAAGATATAGTGCAAATGGAAAAACTTATTCTTACTCTATATTAAACAGAGAGGTTCCACCTGCAATAGGAAAAGATTATTTATATCATGTAAAAAGAAAACTAAGTGTAGAATCAATGAAAGAATCTTGTAAATATTTTATTGGGACTCATGACTTCATTGCATTTAGAAGTAGTGGAAGCTCTACAAAAACAACTATTAGAACAATAACAGAATTATATATTGAAGAAAGTAGCGACATAATAAAAATTTATGTAACAGGTGATGGTTTTTTATATAATATGGTTAGAATAATAGTTGGAACATTGTTAATGGCAGGAACTAATAAAATAAATCCTGAAGATATACAAAATATAATATATGATAAAGATAGAACAAAAGCTGGAATATGTGTTCCAGCAACAGGTTTAGTATTAGAAAAAGTTTATTATTAAAATTAACAATAATAAATTAAAAAACATGTTGACACGCCCGTAAGCGTGTATTATAATAATGTATGTTTGTTAGAATAATTTATGTATATAAGATCCACTAGCCCCGGGTCTTGACATAAAAGCAGTACTTAATAAGTAAAGCACAAATGTAAGTTCAGGGAGGGAAAAACATGAAATCATACATTGCTAAGGCACAAGAAGTTGAAAGAAAATGGTATGTTGTTGACGCTGCTGGAAAGCCACTAGGAAGAGTTGCTAGCCAAGTTGCTTCAATTTTAAGAGGAAAAAATAAACCAACATTTACACCAAATGTTGACTGTGGAGATTTCGTTATAGTAATCAATGCAGAACAAGTTGTTTTAACTGGTAAGAAGTTAGATCAAAAATTAATGAGAAAACACAGCTTATATCCAGGTGGATTAAAGGAAACTCCATATAGAGAAGTATTAGCTAAGAAGCCTGAATTCGCTTTCGAAGAAGCTGTAAGAAGAATGCTTCCAACAGGCGTTTTAGGAAGAAAAATGCTTAAGAAGCTAAAAGTATATAGAGGTACTGAGCACGGACATGATGCTCAAAAACCAGAAGTACTTGAATTAAAGTACTAATACAAGCTCGGGAGGAGGAATAAAAATGGCAAAAGTTCAATACATGGGTACTGGAAGAAGAAAAAAATCAATTGCAAGAGTTAGACTTGTACCAGGAAATGGTAAAGTAGTTATAAATAGCAGAGAAATAGAAAACTATTTCGGTTTAGAAACTTTAAGAATGATAGTTAATCAACCATTAGTTTTAACTGGATCTAAAGATAGATTCGACGTTTTAGTTAACGTTCATGGTGGTGGATTCACAGGTCAAGCTGGAGCAATAAGACACGGAATAACTAGAGCTTTAATAAAAGCTGACGAAAACTTAAAGTCAGAATTAAAGAAAGCAGGTTTCGTAACTAGAGATCCAAGAATGAAAGAAAGAAAGAAATACGGTCTTAAAAAGGCAAGAAGAGCTCCACAATTCTCAAAGAGATAATATATGGAACTTCACAAATCCCACAAACCGCACGGTTGTGGGATTTATTTTTTTATAAAAAATTATAAAAACCTATGCTTTTTAACGATAACTAACAGATGATTATAATTTCTTAAATTATAAAGTATAGTAATTTATAATAAATATCTTTTTTTATTATATTAATTTAATAAGTTTAGTAGTTATATTAAATTTAGGTTAAAAATATGTTTAATTACTTAACAAATGTTAAAAAATAATGTAAACTAAACTTGTAAAAATAATGTTGAAAAGGAGAATAACTTTGGAATCATTAATGGTTATTATAAAGTTAGTTGGTGGATTAGGGCTGTTCATTTACGGAATGAAGTTAATGGGAGATGGCCTAGAAAATGCAGCTGGAGATGGATTAAAGTCAATACTTGAAAAAGTAACTAGAAATCCAATAGTTGCTGTATTAGTAGGTGCAATAGTTACAGCCGTAATACAAAGCAGTAGTGCTACAACTGTAATGGTGGTAGGATTTGTAAATGCTGGATTAATGAACTTAGCGCAAGCAGCAGGAATTATAATGGGAGCTAACATTGGTACAACAATTACTGCACAATTAGTTGCCTTTAAGTTAGATGAAATTGCTCCTCTATTTGTTTTTGTAGGGGCATTTATGGTTATGTTTGCAAAGGGCAAAAAGAGAAAAGATATAGGAAACATAATATTAGGATTTGGTATCTTATTTGTTGGTATGGGACAAATGAGTGATTCAATGAAACCTTTAACAGCTTCACCTATATTCCAAGAAATATTAGCAACAGTAGGTGATAAGTGGTATTTAGGGATAATTGCAGGAGCAGTTATAACTGCTGTACTTCAAAGCTCATCAGCAACTACAGGAATTTTAGTAGCTTTAGCAACTGCTGGGGCAATAAATATACATAATGCGCTTCCAATAGTATTTGGATGTAATATTGGTACATGTATTACAGCTATGATAGCATCTGTTGGAACAAATAAAACAGCACATAAAGCTGCAATAATGCATTTAATATTTAATTTAGGTGGAACATTAATATTTATACCAGTACTATTAAGTGGAATTTTAGGTAATTTCGTATCTACATTAAGCCCAGGAGATGTTAGTAGACAAATTGCTAATGCTCACACAGTATTCAATATAGTAAATACTGCTATAATGCTACCTCTTACTGGAGTATTAATTAAAATAGTAAATAGAATAATACCAGGAGATGATGAGGAAGACAAACCAGGACCAAAGTACATAGACGATAGATTATTAGAAACTCCAGTTATTGCTGCTGGACAAGTTGCAAAAGAAACACTAAGAATGGCTAATAAAGCTAAAAAAGGATTAGCTTTAGCTATAGAAGCTTTTGAAAGCAATGATGAAAAGTTAATTAAAAAAGTATATGATAATGAAGTTGTTGTAAATACTTTAAATGAAGCAATTACAACTTACCTAGTTAAGCTTTCAAAATGTGATTTATCTGATAAAGAATTAAGTATTGTAGCAGCAACCTTCCATGTTATAAATGATATAGAAAGAATAGGAGATCATGCTAAAAATATAGCTGCTTTAACAGAACAAAAAATTTCTAAGAAGTTTGAATATAGTAATCAAGCAATAGAACAATTACATAATATGTATAATAAGGCTACTGAATGTTTAGATGTAGCAATAGACAGTTATGCTAAAAAGGATGTAGAAAAAGCTAAAAGTATAGAGCCTATAGAAGCAGAAGTAGATAGATTACAAAAGAAATATAGAGAGCTTCATATAAAAAGACTTTACGATGGTACATGCAATGCATATGCAGGAGCTATATTCTTAGATTTATTAAGCAACTTAGAAAGAATAGGTGATCATTCAACTAATATAGCAGAAAGTGTTATAGAAAATAGTTAAAAAATATAAAAAAATCTCTAGTAAAGGATATAAGTTCCTAAACTAGAGATTTTTTTATTAGTAAGAAAAATAAATAAATTGGACATAATATTTTTATAACCAATTTTATAAATATTATGGAGGCATACTAATGAAGAAATTTAACTTAATATTTTTATCTATCATTATGTCATTTTTATGTTTTACATCTGTTAGAGTTTTGGCAGAAGAAACAGGTCAAAAAATTATTTTAATAGACCCAGGGCATGGTGGATTTGATGGTGGAGCTAAATCAAAAACAGGTATTATAGAAAAGGATATAAATTTACAAATAAGCTTAAAACTTAAAGGTGTCTTAGAGGGTAAAGGATATAAGGTTTATTTAACTAGAGATAGTGATACAGGTTTAGAAGAAAAAGGTTCAACTATAAAAGAAAAGAAAAGAGAAGACTTGAAAAAGAGAAGAGATCTTAAACCGGAAACAAAATGTGATGTTTTTATTTCAATTCATCAAAATATGTTCCCACAATCAAAGTGTTTTGGTGCACAGGTATGGCATTCATCAAATGATGTAAGTAAAAAGTTAGCAGACAATATACAAGAATCATTAAAGGAAACTGTTAAAGATAATAATAAAAGAGTATCAAAGCCAGCAGGAGATTCTTATTTAATTCTGAGAGATAATTATGAAGGAGCTTCAGTATTAGTTGAATGTGGATTTTTATCTAATCCTGAAGAAGAACAAAAGTTACAAACAGAAGAACATCAAAATTTAATAGTTCAAGGAATATCCCTTGGAATAGAAAAATATTTTGAAGAAATTAATAAGCAAAATAATTAATAGATAAATTTCCGGGGAAATATATCAAAACTTATTGTCGAAGATATTTTAATTCTATAATAAATTAAAGAAACAAGATATATTTTATAAAAAATAATAGATCTTGTTTCTTTTTGCATAATAATATATTTATTAAAATAAATTAGTTTATATTCTTTGGAATCCCTTTCCATTAACTTCAGAAACATCTATTATTGTAATAAATGCCTTAGGGTCTATTCTTAATATTTTATTTTTTAAATGCACCATTTGAGAAGAAGTTACAGCTATATAAAGCATTTTCTTTAACTCATGAGTATATTCACCTTCAGCAATAAGTGAGGTAACTCCTCTATTCATATCTTTAATAACATATTCAATTATATCTTGTTCTTTTTCTGTTAAAATTAATAGTAGTTTTTTACTGTTAAATCCATTAATAACTTTATCTACTATAGTTCCTTGAACAAACATAGAAATTAATGTATATAATGCTTTAGGAAGCCCAAATATCAAAGCACCTATAAAAACTATTATACAGTTAATTCCAAAACTTAGCTTACCTATTTCAAAATTTGAATACTTCTTTCTAAGTATCATTGCAATTATATCAGTACCACCAGTTGAGCCATTTCGTGAAAATACTAATCCATATCCAAGTCCGCATAATACTCCTCCATAGATACAGTAAAGTAATATATCATCTACCTTAACTAAGTGGGAAAATCTTTTAGTTAAGATAAGAGAAAGGGATAAAGACACCATACCAACTGCTGAATATAGAGTAAATCTTTTATTTAGCATCCTATAACTTACAAAAAATAATGGTATATTTATTATAAAAACAGTTATACCTGAAGGAACCTCAAATAAGTATTGTAATATAAGCGCGACTCCAGTAGCACCACCACTAAGAAGTTTGGCGTTAACTAAGAATAAATTAACACCAAGAGATGCAATTAAGCACCCAATAAAAATTATAAAAAAATCTAGAATCATATGCTTGTTGATTGTGAACTTGTGTAACATATCAAACTCCTTAAATTTATCTGTTAAAAATATACGTTAAAAATTATATCACTAAAATTATATATCAAATAGGTAGATATGTTAATAATAACTTATAAGATATTTAATTATTTTAATAAAAATGTAATTTTTATAATTAGTAAAAGTTCATAATATAAGATATTATAGTTATAAGGTATTATAAATTAAGAGGTGAAGTTATGTTTAACGTTTTAGTTGTTGATGATGAAAAAGAAATCAGAGATGCCATTGATATATATTTAAGAGGAGAAGGAATGAAGGTTTTCAAAGCTAAAGATGGAGTTGAAGCCTTAGAAGTTCTAGATAAAGAAAAGATACATTTGATTGTATTAGATATAATGATGCCTAGAATGGATGGAATAAAAACCTGTCTAAAAATTAGAGAAAAAAGAAATTTACCTATAGTAATGTTATCAGCCAAAGGAGAAGATAGTGATAAAATATTAGGATTAAATGTTGGTGCTGATGATTATATAGCTAAGCCATTCAATCATTTAGAGCTTGTAGCAAGGGTAAAATCTCAACTTAGAAGATATCAAAAGCCATTAGAGCTAGAAGGGGAAAGTCCTGATATAATAGAGGTAAAAGATTTAGTAATAAATAATAAAGAAAAGACGATATTTTTAAGAGGAGAAGAGATAAAAGCTACAGCTACAGAATTTAAAATACTTCAATTACTAGCTTCAAGCTTAGGTAGAGTTTTTTCTATAAAGGAAATTTATGAAAAGGTCTGGGAAGAACCATTTTATAGAAGCGAAAATACTGTAACTGTTCATATTAGAAGAATAAGAGAAAAAATAGAAATTAATACAAAGGACCCTGAATATATAAAGGTAGTGTGGGGAGTTGGATATAAAATTGAAAGAGAAGATTAAAAACTATATAACCGGAGTATGGGGAATAGAAATTTTAACAGTATGTGTCTTATTAGTAACCTTAACTATAGGGTATTATCAATCTTTTAATAATGTATTTGCTGAATTAGGTGCAGGTACCTTTGATGCACTATTAAATAAAGAAAAGTATATAGATTCAATGATATATTATGAAAGTAGAGATATATCTAAATATATATATAAAAGTACAAATAATTTAGATGATATTAGTTCTATAAAATATGAAAACGAGCATTTATCAGAAAATGCTTATCTTTATGGCAACTTATTTTATGTGCTAATAAATAAAGAAACAGGTGATTTTACAACAAGTGATATAAATTTATATAAATTTATACAAAAGTATGATAATAATGTTGCATTGTTAGAAGATAAAATAAATGCATATCTTAAAGAACTTGGATTTTCATCAGTTAGAATAGATAATAAAGATAAATATAATTACTATGTTAAAAGTACTACTGATAAAGTAAATAGTCAAAATATTGATAATTATATAGAAATATATTATAGGGATCCTAGCATGTATACATATCTTATAAAAACAGAATCACTAACAGCGAAGATTATGATATTGTCAACTATATTAACATTACTTCTTTTATTAAAGATAATAGTTAATTCAATATTTAATAGTGATAAGATTTATTTAGAAATTAAAATATTAAAAAGACTTTTCTATGTATTAAGATATGGATTTAAGTACAAAAATACAAGAAACAAAATAATATTTTCCTTTAGTGGAGCAATAGCAGTAATACTTGTTTATTTATATTTAGTTGCAGGAATAAGAAATCAAAATGTATTAGTAACATTTTTAACTAGATATCCATTTAAAGGAACATTAATTTTAGTGTTAATACCATTAGTTTGTGTACTATATTCATTAAAGAAGAGTTTGGATATATCGGTAATCAATGATGGTTTAAAGAAAATTAATTCAGGAGATTTAGAATACAGTTTAAAAAATATTGGTGAAAGAGAAGTTAAAGAATTAGTAGATAATATAAACCAAATAAAAGATGGATATAGAATAGCTTTAAACGAAAAAGTAAGAAATGAAAAGTTAAAAACAGAGCTTATATCTAATGTTTCTCATGATTTAAAAACACCACTTACATCAATAATAAATTATGTAAATATATTAAATGATCCTAATATAACAGAAGAGGAAAGAAAAGACTATTTAACTATATTAGACAGGAACTCAAAAAGATTAAAAACTCTTATAGAGGATTTATTTGAAGTGTCTAAATTAAATAGCGGCAAGATGAAAATAGAAAAAACAGAAATAGATATAGTTTCATTAGTACATCAAGGGGTTGGAGAGTATTCAAATTTATATGAAGAAAAGAACCTAGAGTTTAAAGTAAGCTCAAATGAAGACGAAATATTTGTTGAGTTAGATGGCAAATTAATGTCAAGAGTTTTTGAAAATATAATAGTAAATTCTTTAAAATATTCTTTAAATAATACTAGAGTTTACATAGATATAAATTCTAGAGAAAATTCAGTTGAAGTATCCTTTAAAAACATATCAAATTATGAAATGGATTTTAATACTGAAGATATATTTGAAAGATTTACAAGAGCTGATAAATCGAGAAATTCATCAATAGAAGGTAGTGGAATGGGATTAGCTATTACTAAAAGTATAGTTGAACTTCATAGTGGAAGGATAAACATTGAAGTAGAGGGTGACATGTTTAAAATATATTTAATCATACCTAAGAAATAATATGTTATAATAGTATTAAGTAAATAATAATAATTAAATATAGGAGTGATAAAATGTCAGTTTTATTTATTGAATATCCAAAATGTACTACATGTAAAAAGGCAAAAAAGTTTTTAACTGAAAACAATATAGAATTTATAGATAGGCATATAGCAGAAGAAAATCCAACAAAAGATGAATTAAAAAATTGGATATCTAAAAGTGGTTTAGGAATTAATAAATTCTTTAATACATCAGGTGTATTATATAGAGAAATGCAATTAAAGGATAAGGTTAAGGTACTGCCAGAAGATGAACTTCTAGATATTTTAGCATCTAATGGAATGTTAGTTAAAAGACCAATAATAGTGAAAGATGATACTGTATTAGTAGGATTTAAAGAAGCAGAATGGATAGAAAAGTTGAAGTAATAAATAGTATTTGATTATTAATTGTAGATAATAAAAATTATTGATAAAAACTATTATTAGAGGTGAAATAAGGAGATATTAAATGAATATCTCCATTTTTCTTTGCTTAATATTAGATTATTAAATTTTACAAAGGTAAGAATTGAAATTATAATTAACTATATGTTGTATATTATGGAAAGAGACGTAAGGTTATATACCATATATAGTGGAAGGGGATAAGTATGATAGATTTGTTTAATATTTGCAAGTTAGCTTTAGATGGAATAGATAATAGTCAGGGAATTTATACTGAGGAAAGACTTTTAGATGCATTAAAACATATAATTAGACCTAATGTAAAAGAAGAAGAAATTAGAGATTCAATAATACAAGTAGCATTAGAGCTTACATCTGATTTAGAACCAGCATGGCAATATGTTGCAGCAAGACTTTATGTATTTAAGCTTTATGATAAAATAAGAAAAAACAGGGATCTTAAAAAGGAAGAAAATTTATATGGTAATTTATATGGATTTATAAGTGAACTAACTGATAAAGGACTTTATGGTAAGTACATACTAGAAAATTATACTAAAGAAGAAATTTTAGAATTAGAAAAGGAAATTAAACCTGAAAGAGATTTTTTATTTACGTATAGTGGTATAAATCTTTTAGCAAAAAGATACTTAATTCAAGATTTTGATAGAAGTACATTAGAGTTACCTCAACAAATGTTTATGGGAATCGCTATGCATTTAGCAATTCCAGAGAAAAAGGAAGCTAGAGTAAATTGGGCAAAAAGATTTTATGATGTTCTAAGCTCACTTAAGGCGACCATGGCAACTCCAACAATGTCAAATGCTAGAAAGCCATTTTATCAATTAAGTTCATGCTTTATAGATACAGTAGAAGATAGTTTGAAGGGGATATATAAATCATTAGATAACTTTGCAGAAGTTTCAAAGTTTGGTGGTGGAATGGGAATATATATTGGTAAGATTAGAGCTTTAGAGTCACCAATAAGAGGATTTAAAGGTGCTTCAGGAGGTGTAATCCCTTGGGTTAAGCTATTTAATGATACAGCAATAGCGGTTGATCAATTAGGTGTAAGAAATGGATCAGTTGCTATATGGCTGGATGCTTGGCATAAAGATTTACCAGAGTTTCTTCAACTAAAAACTAATAATGGCGATGATAGAAAAAAAGCTCATGATGTTTTCCCAGGTCTTTGTTATCCAGATTTGTTCTGGAAGCTTGCAGAAAATGATATAGATTCAAATTGGTATATGATGTGCCCACATGAAATTAGATTAATAAAGGGGTACTCACTAGAAGATTCCTATGGAGAAGAATGGGAAAAGAGATACTATGAATGTGTTGAAGATGAAAGAATAAGCAAAAGAGTTATGACAGTTAAAGAAATTGTTAGATTAATAATAAAAAGTGCTGCTGAAACGGGAACTCCATTTGCTTTTTATAGAGATACAGTAAATAAAATGAATCCAAATAAGCATAAGGGAATGATTTACTCATCAAACCTTTGTACTGAAATAATGCAAAACATGAGTGCAATGGATATTCAAAAATCAGAAATAACAGATGAAAATGGAGATACAATAATAGTTGAAAGAACAAAGCCAGGAGACTTTGTGGTGTGTAATTTATCATCAGTAGTTTTAGGAAATGTTGATGTCAAAAATGATGAAGAACTTGGATATGTTGTAGAAACACAAATAAGAGCTATGGATAATGTTATAGATTTAAACTATTATTCAGTACCATTTGCTGAAGTTACTAATAAAAAGTATAGAGCAATAGGGCTTGGAACAAGTGGATATCATCATATGCTTGCAAATAATTTAATACATTGGACAGAAGATGAACACAAAGAATTTGCAGATGATGTTTATGAAAGAATAAACTATCATGCAATAAAGGCAAGTATGACTATATCAAAAGAAAAAGGAAGATATTCATGCTTTGAAGGGTCAGATTGGGATAATGGAAACTACTTTGAGATTAGAGAATATAAATCAGAGAAGTGGAACTTATTAAGAGAAGAAGTAAATACTTATGGAATGAGAAATGGTTACTTAATAGCTGTAGCTCCAAATGGTTCAACGGCAACTATAGCAGGAACTTCTGAAGGAATAGATCCAGTAATGGCTAGATTTTGGCTTGAAGAAAAGAAAGGCAGCATAATACCTAAGACAGCACCAAACTTAAATGAAGAAAACTATTGGTATTATAATTCAGCTTATAATATTGACCAAAAATGGTGTGTTCAAATTAACGGAATAAGACAAAGACATATAGATCAAGGGCAATCATTTAATTTATATATAACAACAAACTATACTATGAGACAAATCATGAATCTATATATAGAAGCATGTAAATCAGGAGTTAAATCAATATACTATGTGCGTTCAAAGTCATTAACAGTAAATGATTGTGAAAGTTGTTCAGCATAATAGGAATAGAGTCTTGGAGGAAAGAAAATGCTTATAAATAAAAAACCTCTTTTTAATGAGTTTGGTGATATTGAAACATCTAAAAAGAGAATGATAAATGGAAATACTACTAACTTAAATGACTTTAATAATATGAAATATACTTGGGTTTCAGATTGGTATAGGCAAGCAATGAATAATTTCTGGATACCAGAGGAAATAAATCTAGCTCAAGATTTAAAGGATTATAATAAGTTAGCTAATGAAGAACGAACAGCTTATGATAAAATACTGTCATTTTTAATATTTTTAGATTCAATACAGACAGCGAATTTATCAAATATAAATAACTACATAACAGCTAGTGAAGTGAATTTATGTTTAACAATACAAGCTTTTCAAGAAGCAGTACATTCCCAAAGTTATAGTTATATGCTAGATACAATATGTTCTCCAGAAAAGAGAAATGAAATATTATATCAATGGAAAGATGATAAGATATTATTAGAGAGAAATAAATTTATAGGTGAATTGTATAATAACTTTTTAGAAGCACCAACTCAAGAAAATCTTATAAAAACTATAATGGCTAACTATATATTAGAAGGAATATATTTTTATTCAGGATTTATGTTTTTCTATAATTTAGAAAGAAACGGTAAAATGCCTGGCTCAGCTCAAGAAATTAGATATATAAATAGAGATGAAAACACCCATCTTTGGTTATTTAGAAATATATTAAAAGAGTTACAAGTAGAAGAACCAGCAATGTTTACTAAAGATATAAAAAATCAATTGAAGGAAATGATGAGAACTGCAGTCGAACATGAAATAGCATGGGGAAATTATGTTATTGGCGATAATATTCAAGGTATAAATAAAGACCTAATCAATGATTATATAAAGTACTTAGGGAATTTAAGAATGAAAGCTATTGGATTAGAAGAAATTTATCCTGGATATGATAAAAATCCAGCTGCATGGGTAGATATATTAGCAGATGCAAATTCTGTTAAAACAGATTTTTTTGAAGCAAAATCAACTGCTTATGCAAAAGCTGGAGCACTTATTGACGATTTATAAAAAACAAAAGCTATCTATAAATTTTTAAATTTAGTTTATAGATAGCTTTTATATTTATAAAATTTGAAAATATAAAAGTATAAAAAATGAAGCGGTTTGAAATTATTGTAAAAATTTTTAGTATAATTATACTCATATAGAAAATCGCAAAAGAAAATAAACAGAAAATTAAAATTAGTAAGAGAAAATAATAAAAATTATGTGCATTATTATTAACATACAGAAAAAATATGATATAATACATTGTAGTTGTAATTTATAAAACAGATTAGTACTTCTATAAATTTCATATATTAATTTGAATTTATAGCCATTATTAAGGAGGAATCTCGGAAATGAAAAAAGGTATAGCTGCGTCTAAAGGTTATGCAATAGGAAAAGTATTTTTACAAGAACACGAAGAAATAGTAATAACAGACACAAAGGTTTCTGATGTAGAAGCAGAAAAGGCAGTACTACAAAAAGCTTTAGAGCAAGCAAAGGTTCAATTAACTGCAATTAGAGATAAAGCTTTAGCAGAGATTGGAGAACATGAAGCTCAGGTTTTCGAAGCTCACTTAACTTTATTAGATGACCCAGAATTTACTGGCGGAATGTTATTAGAAATAGAGTCAAATAGTATAAATGCAATGAGAGCAGTTGAAGGTGTTACAAATACATTTGTAATGATTTTTGATTCAATGGAAGATGAATATATGAAGGAAAGAGCTGCTGATATAAAGGACGTTTCAAAGAGAATCATAGCTAACTTAGCAGGTAAAGGCGGAGATGCTTTTGCAATTACAGAAGCAAACACTGTAGTTGTAGCTCATGACTTAACTCCATCAGACACAGCTCAATTAGATAGAAGTAAGGTAGTTGGTTTCTTAACTAACATTGGAGGAAGAACTTCTCACTCTGCTATTATGGCAAGAACATTAGAAATTCCTGCAATAGTTGGATTAAAAGATATAACTACATCAGTTAAAAACGGAGATATGGTTATAGTTGATGGTATTGAAGGAATATGTATCATAAACCCAGAACAATCAGTTATAGATGAATATACTGCAAAGAGAGAAAAATTCTTAGCAGAGCAAGAAGAATTAAAGAAATTAATAACTGTTAAAACAGTTACTAAGTCAGGAAGAAGAGTTGAAGTTTGTGGAAACATAGGATCACCTGCAGATGCTGAAGCAGTTGTTGCAAATGGTGGAGATGGTGTTGGTTTATTTAGAACTGAATTCTTATATATGGACAGAGATTCTGCTCCAACTGAAGAAGAGCAATTCGAATCTTATAAAAGAGTTCTTGAAATAATGGATGGAAAGCAAGTTGTTATAAGAACACTAGATATCGGTGGAGATAAGACACTTCCATACTTACCATTACCACAAGAAATGAATCCATTCTTAGGATATAGAGCTATTAGATTATGTTTAGATAGAAAAGATATATTCAAGGTTCAAATTAGAGCTTTATTAAGAGCTTCTGTATATGGAAACCTTGCAGTTATGTTCCCAATGATTTCAGGCTTAGAAGAATTCCAAGCTGCTAAAGAATTCGTTGAAGAATGTAAGGTTGAATTAAAAGCAGAAGGAAAAGAATACTCAGAAAAAATCCAATGGGGTATAATGGTAGAAATTCCTGCTGCAGCTGTATATGCTGATGAATTAGCTAAGTATGTTGATTTCTTCTCTATAGGAACAAATGACTTAATCCAATACACATTAGCTGCTGATAGAATGAGTGAAAAGGTATCATACCTTTACAACCCAATGCACCCAGCTGTATTAAGATTAATCAAGATGACTATAGATGGAGCTCACAAGCATGGCAAGTGGGTAGGAATGTGTGGAGAAATGGCAGGAGACGAAACTGCTATCCCAACATTAGTTGAATATGGATTAGATGAGTTCTCAATGAGTGCTACATCAATGTTAACAGCTAAGAAGATAATATTAGAACAAGAATAATTAAACTTATGAAAAGTCGCATCATATAAATGCGGCTTTTTATTTTTACTCTTTAGGAAATTATAAAAAGTTTACCCTATCAATAACTTTTTATAATTTCCTTCCTTCAGTTTTCAAGTCGATATATAGGTTTGCGATGACTTGGAGCAAAGCGACGGAATAAGTAAACCTATATATATCGACTTTTTTTAATAAAAGCATATAATTAAAAGTAAACTAATGTTGTAAAAGCTATATTAAAATTATGTATATAAGAGTTATTTTTAATAAGAGGAGGAGCAAATGAGAAAAATTTTAGAAATGTTTATTTCTTTTTTTAAAATAGGAGCTTTCACCTTCGGTGGAGGTTATGCAATGATACCTTTAATAGAAGAAGAGGTTGTAAAAAATAAAAAGTGGATTGAAAAAGAAGAGTTCATAGATATATTGGTAGTTTCGCAAAGTCTTCCAGGGGCATTAGCAGTTAATTGTTCTATATTTTTGGGATATAAAATAGGAGGAGTTATAGGGGGAATAATGGCTCTTTTAGCAGTAGTATTACCATCCTTCTTAATAATAATTATAATTGCAGCTTTCTTTATGCAATTTAGAGATAATTATTATGTAAATGCGGCTTTTAAGGGTATAACGGCTGCAGTTCCGATGCTAGTATTAGTTGGAGCAGTAAGTTTGAGCAAGGGCTTGCCAAAAAACACAAGGACTGTAATTACAATTATAATTGCGCTTATAGCATTAACTTTCTTTAATATTCATCCAGTTATAGTAATATTATTATCCGCTATATATGGAGCTATATTTTTAAGAAAGAAGGTGAGCTAATGCAGCTTTTAATAAAATTATTTTTTTCTTTCTTCAAAATAGGTGCATTTAGTTTTGGAGGGGGATATGCTATGCTTCCCTTTATTCAAAGAGAAATAGTGGAAAATAATAATTGGCTTAATATAAATGAATTCATGGATATAATCGGTATATCTCAAATGACTCCTGGACCAGTTGCAATAAATTCTGCCACATTTGTAGGTTATAAGGTTTCAGGAGTTGTAGGTAGTATTATGGCTACTTTAGGAGTTGTAATAACGTCATTTATATTAGTATCAATTATAAGTAAAACATTAGAAAAGTTTAAAGAATCTACAATAGTAAAATCAGCCTTAATGGGAATGAGGCCTGTATTAATTGCATTAATACTAAAAGCTTTTCTAGACTTAGCAAAAGAATCTTATTTAGATTTAAAGAGTATTATAATAACTACGATAATAGGATTAGTACTATTAAGTAAAAAGGTTCATCCTATATTAGTTATAGTAATAGCTGCAATTATAGGATTAATATTTTATTCATAAATCTAATGAGGTAACGAAAGTATGAAGAATAAAGATAAAAAGGTCTATGAAAAGGCACTTGATTTATATAATAAAGGTTATATAGATAAAGCTATAGAGCAATGTGAGATAGGAATATCAAGAAATTTAAAAGATTCAAATTTATTAAATTTAAAGGGACTACTTTTATATTTAAAGGGAAATATAGAAGAAGCAGTTTCATTATGGAAAATAAATAAAGATTATAATGGCGACAATATTTCAAAATCATATTTAATAGATATAGAAAAAGATTTCCGTAGAAAAGAATTATTTGAAGAGGCCGAAGAATTAATAAAAAATCTTAATATAGATGAAGCCATAGAGATTTTAAATATATGTAATGAAAGTGATTTTAACTTAATAGGAGTAAACAATAATTTAGCTATATGCTATATGAAAAAAGGGCTTTATGATAATAGTAAATTTTATATTAAGAAAGTATTTGCAGTAGATAAAAATAATATTACTGCAAAGAGCATAAATAAAGAGATAAATGAAATTTTAGATATAAAAGACAATAATAAAATAGTTTTTAAGTCTATAATAATAACATTTATTATATTTATGATTGTATCAACAGGAGCAATTGTTATGGGAAAGCTTAAAAATACACCTTTAGTTGAAGAAAAACTGTTAAGTGATAATTTAAGCGCTTCAAATAATATAGAGAATTCTAATACAATTAATGAAAGTGAAAATTCCAGCTCAAAGGATGAAGCGAAGCAAAATAATATACAAGATAAAAACAATGAGAAAATAGAAAATCCATTAACAGAAGATGATATAACTAGTAATTATATAAATGCAACAAATCTTTTTTCACAAGAAAAGTATAATGATGCAAAAGTATTATTAGAAAAAACTATTATTTATTCTGAGAAAAGTCATCTAAATGATGATATATTATTTTTACTAGCCTCTGCAAGCGAAAAGATAGCAAAGAATGAAGAGGCAATAAAATATTTTGAGCAATATATATATAAATATGAAAAAGGGAACTATATAGAAGAAGCTTATTATAAAATAGCCCTATTGTATAAAGAGATAAATATAGAAAAAAGTAAATTTTATGCACAGGCTTTAGTAAATAAGTATAAAAATTCAATTTATAATAACAATATTATAAAAGGTATTTTAAATATTTAACTATAGGAGTGACCAATATGCTAACAGTAATAAAAGGAATTAAAGTTTACTCTCCTGAATATAAAGGAGAAAAGGATGTAGTAATATCTTCAGATAAAATTGAAGGAATATATGAAAATTTAAAAATTCCTGAGAATTTTATAAATATAAATGTTATAGAGGGGAAAGGGAAGCTACTTTTTCCTGGCTTTATAGATTGTCATGTACATATTAATGGAGGCGGAGGTGAAGGGGGATTTAAAACTAGAACTCCTGAGATAAAGCTAACAGATTTAACAAGAGCAGGAATAACTACTGTAGTAGGATGTATAGGTACAGATGCAATTTGCAGAGATATGAGAAGTTTACTAGCAAAAGCAAAAGCTTTAGAAGAAGAAGGAATAACTACATATTGCTATACAGGCTCTTATGATATACCAGTAAAAACCATAACTGGTAATATAAAAGGTGATATAATGCTAATGGATAAAGTTATTGGAGTAGGTGAAGTAGCTTTATCTGATCATAGAAGCTCTCAAGCTACATATAATGAGTTTGCAAATACAGTTGCTCAAGCCAGAGTAGGAGGATTGCTATCAGGAAAAGCTGGAATAGTTAATATTCATTTAGGTGATGGAGCAAGAAAACTAGATTATTTATTTTCTTTAATTGAAGAAACAGAAATTCCTCCAACTCAATTGCTACCAACTCATATAAATAGAAGTAGAAAGTTATTTAAGGTTGGAGAGGATTATGCAAAAGAAGGTGGATTTATAGATCTTACTACAAGCTATGATCCTAAATTTTTAGAACCAGAAGAATTAAGAGCAAGTGAAGCATTAAAGCTTTTATTAGAGAATGGAGTAAATATATCTAATGTTACTTTTTCATCAGATGGAAATGGAAGCATGCCTATTTTTGATAATAATGGTAACTTAACTGGTCTTGGAATATGTTCTGTATCAACTCTATATGGGGAGGTAAAAGAATGTATAAAAACCCATAATTTAAAAATAGAAGATGCAATTAAAGTTATTACATCTAATGTAGCAAGCGTATTAAAGCTTTCAAATAAGGGATCAATAGATGCAGGAAAAGATGCAGATTTAGTTTTAGTAAATGAAAATTCATTAGAAATAGATACGGTTATAGCTAAGGGTAAAATAATGGTTGAAAATGGTGAGCCGATAGCAAAAGGTACTTTTGAGTAACAAAAAAGAAGTGATATTTTATCATATCACTTCTTTTTTTGTTTTAGTTTACTGAAAACTCCCTATTTAAAAACCAGGAGTTTTTCTAGAAACTCTTTTAAACTATCTACCTATTTAATTTGTTTTAAAAAATAAATGTTGCCCTATAGCTTTGCTATCAGTTTTTTCAACACCTTGCATCCAAGAACAAGTTGCTATAGAAGGATTATAGAAGAATAAAGCTTCATTTGTTGGATCATTACCTTTTATAGCTTCGTAAACAGCATTATAGCATTCTTCAGTTGGAGTAACTGATATTTCACCATTTACCACACATGAAAAAGCATTTGGTTGAAGAATAACCTCTCTAATGCTATTTGGGAATCCTGGACTTAGTACCCTATTTAGAATAACCGACGCTACGGCAACTTTGCCTTCATAGGGCTCACCTTTACTTTCAGCATAAACAATTTTAGCCATTAAATTTAAGTCATCTTGTGTTAGATATATTTGGTTGTCATTGTGATTGAAAACCTCAACCACCTTTTCTTCTGGAATATTTATAAAAGTACTATTGAATGCTACATTTAAGTCATTGCTTATTAGGTTATTAGAACTAATTTTAGCACTGGTGGATGTGGTAGTAGTTCTATAACCAAACACAGGTATTTCTGCTGAAAATAAAAAGGTTAAAAATAAAATAGGTATTGTTTTTAAATATTTCATAAATAACCTCCTTTTGGATAATATATAATCCAAAATTAGTATTGCCAAAAGAAAAAATATAATACTAATTTTTTTGTAGATTATTTTTATAAGAATAATAAGCATCTAAGACATCATTTCTCTTAGAAGAAGCATTTTGATAATTTTTATCTATCTCTTTAGAATATTTACTTATATCAGAACAAGTTTTTTCATATATTACAGCTTCTTTAATTGATTTTAAATAAATGTGATATATTTTTAAATATTCATCTAAAGAGTTATATATGTTCATAAAACCATCTGGTATAGATAAAGATATAACTTCTTTTTTCAAACTTTCATAAGATTTTTCTTTTTTATATAAATCGTCAATAATAACCTGTAAGTCTCTCTTATCTTCTCTTATTTTATTTATAGCAGGTATTAAGTCTTCATTAAGTGTATCTATTGTTGATTTAAAAGATTCAAGTTTAATAATAAATTCACGTTGTTTTGTATTTTGAAATTCAGAATCTCTATTTAATTTAATAAGAGTATTTACATAATTATAAGTATTATTAAAAAATTCAAGAGTTTTATCTGAAAGTTCTATACGTATTTTGCTTTCATTTACAATAGAATAATCTTTTAGACATTTTTCTTTAAGATTATTAAAGGTATCTAAATCACTGCTAGATCTTATATCTTTAGGATTAGATAATATATAGATACAATTATCATATAAATTTATTGTTGATAATAAAGCATTATTTAAATCATTTTTCATAGAAGAAACTTCTGCATTTACATTTTCTACTTCAGAAAGAGATGACAAAAGCTCTTTAAGTTTATTTGAACCAGAAATTAAAAGTTCGTAGGATTTATTTGTATCAATTGTCATATCTTTTATGCCATCCTCAAGACTTGCATTAACTTCATTTAGTTCAACAATCATATGTTTTAAATTTCTTTTAGTTTTATTTGAATCTGAATTGTATATAAGAAAAAAGGACACAATTGATAAAAGTAATAATGCTGATATTAAAGATACGAACAAAAACTTATGCTCCTTTATTAAAATAGTAAATTTTTCTTTCATAAAACCATCCCCCCGTATTAATCTCTTTACATAAATTTATATTATAGTAAAGTGGAAAATATTATATAATTAAAAAATTTTAAAGTATTATACTAAGATTTTACTAATTGGTGTATAATTAAAGTATATGAAAGTTAGGGGGGTGCCCTTTGTGCAAGAGATCAGTACGTTAATAACAAACACAATAAAAAACATATCTGTATGGGCGGTTTTAGATATAATAGTAGTTGCTTATATATTCTATAAGGGGTATATATTAATAAAAGAAACAAGGGCAGAGCAACTTTTAAAAGGTATTATATTGATGATAGCATTAATACCTATAAGCTATATCTTAAAACTAGAAATGCTTAATTTTATTTTAAACAAGACTTTAACAATTGGACTTTTATCTGTTGTTATAATATTTCAACCAGAAATAAGAAGGGCGTTGGAACATATAGGGAGAAGTGCATTTGAAGAAATACACAATATTCAAGATGAGGAAAAAAGAGATATAACTGTAAATGAAATAATTAATGCTATCAATAACCTAGCAGAGTCTAAAACAGGAGCATTAATAGTTATAGAGCAAGCAACAAGGTTAGGTGAGATATTAAATTCAGGAACTATCTTAGATGCAAAAGTATCTTCAAATTTATTAGAAAATATATTTGTAGTTAACACACCACTTCATGATGGAGCAACAATAATAAGAAAGGATAGAATACTAGCATCAGGATGTGTTCTTCCATTAACTAATAATAATACTATAAATAAAAAGCTTGGAACTAGGCATAGAGCGGCGATTGGACTATCCGAAGTTTCAGATTCTATGGTATTAGTTGTTTCAGAAGAAACTGGTATTGTATCGCTAGCTATAAATGGTAGATTAACAAGAAATTATGATAAAGAGAAATTAAGAGTAATTTTATTGAAAATGATGCAGCATAATGATAAAAAGAATGTAAAATCAGCTGGGGAGAAGGTGAAGGCTTGGATAAGAAGGAAAAAACCAAATTAGTAGTACCAATAATATGCCTCTTATTATCTATAGGCTTATGGGTTTATGTAACCAATGTAGAAAATAAAATAAGAACTACAGAAATAAGTAAAATACCAGTTGAATTAATTAATACAGAAGCTTTAACTAACTCTAAGTTAGCATTAACTCCAAATCAAGAACTATATGTAACTTTAAAGGTTGAAGGAAACACAAGTGATATAAATAAAATAAAGAAAAGTGATTTTAAAGTTCAAGTTGACTTAAGCGAATATGCTTGGAAAAAGGGTGAAAATAAGGTGCCGGTTACTATAGTAGATTATCCTATTACTGTAAGCCTAAAAAATAATAACGCCTTAACAGTGTCAATTAGAATAGAAGATATGGTAGAAGAATCTATGCCAGTAACTTCAAATATTAAAGTTAATACACGTGAAGGATACTTTGCATCTGAAGCAACAATAAAGCCAAATGAGGTTAAAATTAGTGGAGCAGAATCTGCTGTTAGCAGAGTTTCTAAATTAGTAGTATCAGGAACAAAGGAAGATGTTTATGAGAGTATCCTTGAGAGTTATGATATAAAAGCCATAGATGAAAGTGGAAAAGAAGTAACAGATATTTCTATATCGGATAAAGTAGCTAATGTAGAAATAAAGGTAAGCAAAGGGAAAGCTGTAAAAGTTAATATTGCTACCAGTGGACTGCTACCTAATCAATTTAAAATGAAATCAATAGAAAGCGATAAGAAAGCAGTAGAAATATTAGGACCTAAAGAGATATTAGATACTATAAATGAAGTAACAACAACCCCTTTAGATTTAAGCTCAATAACAGAAAATAAAGATGTTTCACTTGGAATAATAGTTCCAGATGGAGTAAAAGTCGCTCAAGGGGATGAGTATGTAACAGCTAAAGTAAGTGTAATAAAACTTATAACAAAGGACTTTAATGTAAAATACGATTTACTTGGAGCTGTTCAAGGTTTGAAAATTAAATTAAACAAAGATACCATAAGGGTTACAATAAGGGGATATGAAGACGAAATGACTAATGTTACTCTAGATAATATTAAAGCAACATTAGATGTAAGTTCCTTTAAAGAAGATGGGACTTTTGAACAAACTCCAAAGGTTACAATGCAAGGACTAAATAGTAATTTTAGTATAGTATCTTTTGAGAATGCAACATTTACTGTCTCTAAGGAAGTAGCTCAAAAGCCGCCAGAGAACAATAATAATTCAGAAAATAATTAATAATCTAAATAAAGAGATACATAGCTAATTTGGTTATGTATCTTTTTAATATCGAGGAAAGTATAAAAGTTTAAAGTTTTGAAATAGTAGTAGATAATACATATAAAAATAATTCTAATAAGAATAAATATATGTTAAAATAAGGTGCTATCAAATGAGTATTATAATTGATAGATATATTATAAATATCCAATAGAGAGGAGATTTAATTATGGCAATTAGAGTTAATAATATGGCCTTAAAAATAGATGAAGATAAAAATTTATTAATAAAAAAAGTAGCTAAAAAACTAAAAGTTTCTATAGATGAAATGCAAAATTTCAAAATAGTAAAAGAAAGCCTAGATGCAAGAAAGAAAAATGATATAAAGTATATATATTGCGTAGAAGTAGAGCACAAAAATGAAGAGAAATTGGTCAATAAATTAAGAGATAAAGATGTAAAGCTAGAAGATCCTCATTATGATGCCGATATAGTTTTTGGTGGAAAAGAACTAAAAAATAGGCCAGTAGTAGTTGGATTTGGACCGGCAGGAATATTTGCAGCTTTATTATTAGCAGAAAAAGGATATAAGCCTTTGGTAATAGAACGTGGAGAAGATGTGGATAAGAGAACAGAGACTGTTGATAAGTTCTGGAAAACAGGTGAATTAAATACAGAGTCTAATGTTCAATTTGGAGAAGGGGGAGCAGGGGCCTTTTCAGATGGTAAATTAACTACAAGAATCAAAGATAGAAGATGTGACTATGTATTAAAAGGGTTAGTTAGAGCTGGTGCACCAGAAGATATAACCTATGTAGGAAAGCCTCATGTTGGAACTGATATTTTAAAGGGTGTAGTTAAAAATATAAGAGAGAGAATTAAAGAATTAGGTGGAGAGGTATTATTTTCATCAAAATTAGAAGAGATAAAAAGTGAAGCTGGTGAACTAAAATCAATTATAGTTAATGGAAAAGAAATAGAATGTGAAAATCTTATATTAGCAATTGGACATAGTTCCAGAGATACATATGAAATGTTACATAAAACAGGAGTGTCTATGGAACCAAAAGCCTTTGCAGTTGGAGTTAGAATAGAGCATCCTCAAGAACTTATAAATAAAAGTCAATATGGAGATATGCATGAACATCCAAAGCTTAAAGCAGCAGAATATAGATTAACTTATCAAAGTGAAAAGTTAAAAAGAGCAGTTTATTCATTTTGCATGTGTCCTGGTGGTGTTGTAGTTGCAGCAGCTTCAGAAAATGAAAGATTAGTATCAAATGGAATGAGCTATCATGCAAGGGATTTAGCTAATGCAAATTCAGCTCTAGTGGTAACTGTAGGACCAGATGATTTTGAAGGAGATTCACCGCTTAGAGGAATGGAGTTCCAAAGACACTATGAAAGCTTAACATTTAAAGTAGGTGGAGGAAAATATAAAGCTCCAGTACAATTAGTTGGAGATTTTATGGAAGACAGAGTAAGCACAAAATTAGGAAAAGTTATTCCTAGCTATACAGCAGGTTATGTATTTAAGGATTTAAGAGAGTGTCTTCCTGATTATGTAATAGAAGCCTTAAAAGAAGGAATAGCTGATTTTGATAAGAAAATAAAAGGATATGGAGATTTCGATTCAGTTTTAACAGGTATAGAAACAAGAACATCTGCTCCTGTAAGAATAACTAGAGATGAAAAGCTTCAAAGTATATCAATAAAAGGTTTATTCCCAGCAGGGGAAGGCGCTGGGTTTGCAGGCGGAATAATATCAGCAGCAGTTGATGGATTGAAGGTTGCAGAAAAAATAATGGAAGAATATAAGCCAATAAAATAAATATTAGAGAAAATTCTGAAAATTCAAGTTTTCAGAATTTTTTTTGATACAATATAAAAGAGAAAAGGAAATATTTGTAGTTTATATCACTAATTGATATAATTTTAACAAAAAAGGGTTGAAGGTAAAGATTAATTAAGGACTATAATAAGCATTAAAGAAAGAAAATTCTTAATTTTTAGAATAGTAATTAATTATTAAAATAAAAATTTACATAATGAGTATGAGGGGTGCTAAAATGAGTAAGAATTTTGATGATTTATTACAGAAGATTAATGGTTGTACTAAGAAAAAGGTGGCAGTTGCTGTAGCTCAAGATGAACCAGTTTTAGAAGCAGTTAAAGCAGCTAAAGAAAGAGGAATTGCAGATGCCATTTTAGTAGGAGATTCCAATAAGGTAAAAGAAATAGCAGAAAAGATTGATATGGATCTTTCACAATTTGAGGTTGTTCGCGAAACAGATATAAAGAAAGCGACTTTAGAAGCAATAAGATTAGTATCAACTGGTAAAGCTGATATGGTTATGAAAGGATTAGTAGATACAGCCACATTTTTAAGAAGTGTTCTCAACAAAGAAATAGGATTAAGAACAGGAAAGCTTATGTCACATGTTTCTGTATTTGAAATACAAGGAGTAGATAGATTAATTTTACTAACAGATGCAGCATTTAATACTTATCCAGATTTAAAGGCAAAGGTTCAAATATTAAATAATGCAGTAGATGTAGCACATGCTTGTGGAATAGAAGTTCCTAAGGTAGCACCTGTATGTGCTGTAGAAGTTGTAAATCCAGATATGCCAGCAACAGTAGATGCAGCATTATTATCAAAGATGAATGATAGGGGACAAATTAAAGGTTGTGTAGTAGACGGACCTTTAGCTCTTGATAATGCGCTATCAGAAGAAGCAGCACATCATAAAGGAATAACAGGAAAAGTAGCAGGAAAGGCAGATATAATATTACTTCCAAATATTGACACAGCTAATGTTATGTATAAAACTTTAACATATACATCAAAATCAAGAAATGGAGGACTTTTGGTTGGAACATCTGCACCTGTAATTTTAACATCAAGAGCCGATAGTTTTGAAACGAAGGTAAACTCCATTGCTTTAGCAGCATTAGTTGCAGAAGCTAAAAAGTAAAATAAGGAATGGAGGAAGCTTTGTTATGTCTTACAAATTATTAATCATCAATCCAGGATCAACTTCAACTAAAATTGGTGTTTACCAAGATGAAAAAGAGGTTTTTATAGAAACCTTAAGACACTCTGCAGAAGAAATAGGAAAGTATGAAAGTATTTATGATCAGTTTCTATTTAGAAAAGAGATAATTATAAAAGTACTAAAGCAAAATAATATTGATTTAAAAACTTTAGATGCGATAGTTGGTAGAGGTGGAATGCTAAAGCCAATGGAAAGTGGTACTTATAAGGTTAATGAAAAGATGATAGAAGATTTAAAAGAAGGTATTCAAGGACAGCATGCATCAAATTTAGGAGGAATAATTGCAAGTCAAATAGGTAATGAACTGAACATACCATCTTTTATAGTAGATCCAGTTGTTGTAGATGAACTTAATGATATAGCAAGAGTTTCAGGCGTTCCTGAGTTACCAAGAGTTAGTAAGTTTCATGCTTTAAATCAAAAAGCTGTAGCAAAAAGATATGCAAAGGAATCAGGAACTAAATATTCAGATTTAAATTTAATAGTTGTTCATATGGGGGGCGGAGTTTCAGTAGGAGCCCATAAAAATGGAAGAGTAGTAGATGTAAATAATGCATTAGATGGAGAAGGGCCATTTTCACCAGAAAGAGCGGGATCAATACCAGTAGGAGCTCTTATAAAAATGTGCTATAGTGGAGAATTCACAGAACAAGAAGTATACAATAAGATACTTGGAAAAGGTGGATTTGTAGCATACTTGAATACAAATGATGCAAGAGATGTACTAAAATTAGCAGCAGAAGGAAATAAAGAAGCGAAGTTATGCTTTGATGCATTTATATATCAAATTTCTAAATCAGTTGGTGAAATGGCAACAGTTTTAGACGGAAAAGTTGATAGAATAATTTTTACAGGAGGAATAGCTTACTCAGAAAAAGTTGTAGAAGAATTAAAAAAGAGAGTAGATTGGATAGCAGATATTACAGTATATCCAGGAGAAGATGAATTATTAGCTTTAGCACAGGGAGCAATAAGAGTAATGACTGGAGAAGAAGAAGCAAAGGAATATAACTAAAGGAACAAAGCTACTATGAATATTAACATTTGATATTTATAGTAGCTTTTTATTAAGACTTTAGATTAACTTTATATATAATATACCTAAATTTACATAGTAGTTTACAAATATAAATTTATGGTAAAATATAGATAAGGGAGGGGTTTTATGAGAACTTCGTTTAATACAAATAATAAAATGACAATGCTATCAGAAATGAGAAATGATAGTATATTTCAGATATTAGAATATGATGATCTAGAAGGATCAGATGATCTAAACTTATCAATATATCTTAGTTTTATGAAAGAATCCACAGTTAAACTGAGACAAGTAAGAATAATATTAGATGATAGTGCAGTTAAAATAGAGTCAGGAGCATTAAGCTATATGAAAGGAAATGTAGAAATAGAAAATAAAACTGGGGGGATCTTAGGAATTGGAAAAAAATTTTTTTCCAGTAAAGTAACAGGAGAGCCAATGTTTAAGCCAACTCTTAAAGGAACTGGTGAAGTTTTTCTAGAGCCAAGGTTTGGACATTTTACATTAATAGAGTTAGAAGATGAAGAAATAATAGTAGATGATGGTTTGTTTTATGCTTGTGAAGAAGGAATAGAAGTAGAGCCAGCAATGCAAAAAACTGTATCTTCAATGCTTTTTGGAAATGAAGGAGTTTATCAAACAAGACTAAGAGGTAGTGGAATAGTAGTATTAGAAATACCAGTACCAGATAAAGAAATATTAAGATGTAAAATGTTTAGAGATACTTTAAAGGTTGATGGAAACTTTGCTATTTTAAGAAGTGGAAATATAGAATTTTCAGTAGAGAAATCAGGAACAACATTAATAGGAACAGCCTTTAATGGAGAAGGATTACTTAATGTTTATAAGGGAACGGGAGAAGTGTGGTTAGTACCAACTAAGGCTATATATGAAGAGCTTAAAGAAACAGGGCTAAAGGATTTAAAATCTCCTGAAGGAAGAATTGATACAGAAATTTAAAATAACTTTCACTTCATATTAATAAAGTTGTAAACTGCTAAAAAGATAGTTATAATTTAATTTGTAATAATTATTTGAAATAAAACAAGGAGTGAGATATTTGGGAATAGTTGAAAGTAAACTTAAGAATCCTGAACTAGATTTGTTTTTTGAAGCTGTATTAAAGCTTGAAAATATAGATGAATGTTATAACTTCTTTGAAGATGTTGCAACTATAAATGAGATTAAGGCATTAGCACAAAGAATGTATGTTGCTAAAATGTTAAAACAAAAAAAAGTATATACAGAAATAGCAGAAAAAACAGGGGCCAGTACAGCAACTATAAGTAGAGTTAATAAGTGCTTAAACTATGGAACTGGAGGATACAACTTAATATTAGATAGACTAAATGAGAAATAGAAATTATAAAAGTTGTAATATATAAAAGTTGTAATATATAATTGAAAAATGTATACTATTACTATGACATTATGTGAAATCAATAAACTAGTAGAAAAAGTGAGGTAAAAAATATGGGTAGAATATTTGGGACTGATGGAGTTAGAGGTATTGCTAATACAGAGTTAACAGCTAACTTAGCGTATGGGTTAGGTAGAGCAGGAGCTTATGTACTAACAGAAGGAACTCATAAACCAAAGATATTAGTAGGTAAAGACACTAGAATATCAGGAGATATGCTAGAAGCTGCACTAGTATCAGGAATACTATCAGTAGGAGCAGAAGCTGTTATTTTAGATGTTGTACCAACTCCAGCAGTAGCTCATTTAATAAGAGAATATAATGCTGATGCAGGTATAATGATTTCAGCATCACATAACCCTGTTGAATATAATGGAATAAAGTTTTTTGATAACAAAGGATACAAGCTGCAAGATGAATTAGAAGATGAAATACAAAGAGTTATAGAAAGTGGATTCGAAGGAGTACCAAGCCCAACAGGACACGATTTAGGTAGATCATCTATTGAGGTTGGAGCTCTTGATGAGTATACTGATTATGCTTTATCAACAATTCCAGTAGATTTAAAAGGCTTAAGAGTTGCTTTAGACTGCGCAAATGGAGCTTGTTACAAAGCTGCTGTTAAAGCATTTAGAGAACTTGGTGCAGAAGTTTATGTTATAAATGACAATCCAGATGGAACTAACATAAATGAAAACTGTGGATCAACTCACCCAGAAGAATTACAAGATTACGTTGTAAGAAAGAAATGTGATTTAGGTTTTGCTTTTGATGGTGATGCAGATAGATGTTTAGCTGTAGATGAAAAAGGAAATCTTATAAATGGAGATTTCATATTAATGCTATGTGCAAAACACCTTAAAGATTTAGGAAAGCTTAAAGATAATACTTTAGTTGTAACAGTAATGAGTAACTTAGGGTTAGATATTGCTTGTAAAAAGGAAAATATAAATACAATAAAAACTAAAGTTGGAGATAGATATGTGTTAGAGGAAATGGTTAAGGATGGATATATTCTTGGTGGAGAACAGTCAGGACATATAATATTCTTAGATTACAACACAACTGGAGATGGATTAGTTACAGCACTTCAAGTTTCAGCAATAAGAAAGAGAAGCGGAAAAACTTTAAGTGAACTTGCAGGAATAATGAAAGAACTTCCACAAGTATTAGTTAATGCCGAAGTTCCAAATGATAAGAAAAACATATATTTAGAAGATGAAGAAATAGTAAATGAAATAAAGAAAATAGAAGAAACTTTACATGGAGAAGGAAGAGTTTTAATAAGACCTTCAGGAACAGAGCCATTAGTTAGAGTTATGTTAGAAGGCGAAAACCAAGAAGAAATAGATAAAATGGCACATGGCTTAGTAGATTTAATATTAAGTAAAATATAAAAGTAAAGGGTTGATTAAGTTCAGCCCTTTTTTAGTGTAAATAAAGATATTTTTAAAGAGGGTATTGACAAAAAAAAACAAAAAATATAGAATTAAACTGTAATCATTTTCAATTAATGGAAAGATACTATAAATATATAAGGCATATGAACAAATAAAAGTAACGGGTTACATTTATAAAAGCGATGAATTATATCTATAAAAGTAACGGGTTACATTTATAAAAGCAATAAATTATACTTGTAAAAGTAACGGGTTACATTATAAAAACAATGAATTATACTCATAAAAGTAATGGGTTACATTCATGAAAGCAATAGATTATAATTACTAAAGTAATGAATTACACTTATAAAAGTAATGAGTTACAAATTGAGGAATAATTGCAGAAAAAATTTAGGAGGAAATATGAAAAGTAAAAATATAACAATATATGATGTAGCAAGAGAATGCAATTTATCAGTTGCAACTGTTTCAAGAGTAATTAATAATAATGGGAAGGTAAAGGAGAACAATAAAAAGAAGGTTTTAAGTAAAATTAAAGAATTAAATTACCAACCTAATTCTCTTGCTATAAGTTTATATAAAAAAGATACAAGCACTATTGGAGTAATATTACCAGATATAACAAGTCCATTTTTTTCAAGAATATTTATTGAAATTGAGAAGAGGGCAATAGAAGAAGGTCTAGTAACCTTTTTATGTAATTCTATGAATAATTATAAAAATGAAGAATTATATCTTAAAACATTATCTCAAAAGCAAGTAAAGGCGATTGTTTTAATAGGAGGAATAATAAATAAAACAACTTCAAATAAAAAAAATCGTGAGTTAATTGAAGGTATAATAAAGCATACACCTATAATTATGGTAAATGGATATGTAGAAGGTATAGATTGTAGCATAGTAAGCACTGATGAAAGAAGTGGAATATTTGCTTTAGTAGATCATCTTTATGAATCAGGGCATACAAAAATTGGAGTTGTAGGTGGTATTAGAGGCATAAGTTCAACAGACTTAAAAATTGAATATTTTAAAGAAGCTTTAAAAGAAAAAAATTTAAAATATAATAAATCATGGACAATTCCTTGTGGATTTTCAGTGAATGAAGGAAAGCTGGGTATGGAAAAACTTCTAGAAAATAATAAAAGACCAACAGCTGTAATATGTATAAATGACTTAATTGCTTTAGGCGCAATTACTTATTGTCAGGATAATAATATAAATGTTCCGAATGATATTTCAATTGCAGGGTTTGATGACACATATATGTGTGAATTGATAAACCCTAAGTTGACTACTGTCAATCAAAATTATGAGGAAATGGGAAATGCTATCATGGATATAATAAAAGATAATAATTTTATTAAATGTGATTATCATAAAAAAATTGATGTTAAGTTAGTAAAAAGAAATTCTATTAAACAAATAAAATAACTTAAAAATAAAATTTACAAATTTCTTAGTAATGTTAGGAGAGAGAGAGATGGTGAAAGTAAGTATATTACCTAGTGATAAATATCAAACAATGGAAGGGTTTGGGGTTTCGGGTGCTTGGTGGTCACAGATTATTGGTGGATGGAGCGATGAAAACAGAAAAAAAATTATTGAATTGCTATTTCACAAAGATAAAGGTATAGGAATGACTATTTATAGATACAACATTGGAGCTGGGAATGGGGAAGAGATAAAAGATAGATGGAGAAGAACAGAATCTTTTAAAGTAGAAGATGGTTCGTATAATTGGGAAAAAGATAAAAATGCTTTAAAGGTTTTAGATGAAATAAATAAAATTGGTGTCAATAGAATAGTGGCGTTTGCAAATAGTCCAGTGGCATCAATGACAAAATCAGGATATGTATCAGGTAACATAGATGGTACATCTAACTTAAAAGATGAGTGCTATAAAGAATTTTCGGAATATTTAATCAATGTTTGTGAGTATTTAACTAAAGAAAGAAATATACCAATAGAGTGGATAAGCCCTATTAATGAGCCGCATTGGGATTGGAAGAAAATAAAAGGTCAAGAAGGATGTCATTATTCTACTTCTGAATGTGTAAAACTTATAAAAATATTAAGCAAAAAAATAAAAGAGAGTAATAGTGGTTTGAAAATTGCCACTATTGAGGCTGGACATTGGCAGGGAGCAGAAGAATATATTAAAGATATATTTGATGATGAGGAGTTAAAGGAAGAATTAAAGGAATTTCATGTTCACTCATATTTTTCAACAACTGAGGACAAGGAAAAGGCCACAGAATTTATAAAGAGAAATTATCCAGATATAAAACTTCATATGAGTGAGTGGACTGAAATGCAGGATGGTAGAGATTATGGAATGGATTCAGCCTTAAAATTAGCTAATGAAATATATGAAGATCTTACTATTCCACAGGTTGTATCCTGGCAATATTGGATAGCTGTATCAAAATATAATTATAGAGATGGATTAATTTATACAAATGAAGGAACAGAAGATATTGAAGAAACAAAGAGATTATGGGTTATGGGGAATTATAGTAAATTTGTAAAAGAAGGTGATTGCAGAATACATTGCGAAAGTAGTAGTGATGAAATAATGACTTTAGCTTTTCTTACAGATAAAGGATACAAGCTAATTATTATTAATAATGCGGACTGTAATGAAGAAATTAATTTGGAGTTTAATGAGGAAAACAAATATAAAAATTTAATTATATATGAGACAAGTAATAGAAATAATTTAGAGAATATTTACTATGGAAAATATTGTGATAAATTTGTTGTACCTGGAAAAAGTGTTACTACGGTAATAATTAATTAATTAATTAATTTTAAGATAAATAAATAAAATTAGGTGAACAGAATAATTAAAAAGTTTGAAATTTAAAATTAAAATAAATTTAAAGGGTAGGGAGAGTTATGAAAAAGAAAATTTTATCAATTTTATTATGTTCAGTATTTGCTGTTGGATTATTAACAGGTTGCGGTGCTAAGGATAAAAAAAATAGTGAAGCAAAAGAAAATGTTGAGTTAACAATGACTATGTGGGGGAGTGAAGAAGATCAAAAAATTTATCAAGAGAGATTAGATGCAGCAAAAGAACTATATCCTGAAATCTCAGTTAATTTGGTATATATACCAAAGGAGTATAATCAAAAATTACAAACAATGATAGCAGGTAATACAGCACCAGATATAATGGAGCTTTCAGATGAAATACATGTATATTCAAGCAAAAATCAATTAGTTCCACTAAATGATTACTTAAATAAAGATGGCATAAATCTAGAAGAGCGTTTTGGAACTACTTATGAACAATATACTAGAGATGGAAAAACTTATGCATTACCAGATAGAGGTGGTAATATGTTAGTTTATTACAATAAAGATTTGTTTGATGCAGCAGGTGTTAAATATCCAACTGCTGATTGGACTTGGGATGATATGTTAAATGCAGCACAAAAACTTACAATTAAAGAAGGGGATAAAGTTAAACAATATGGTTTCGCAGCAGGTGCATGGTGGCCATGGTGGATGAGTTTTATGTATCAAAATGGAGGAAAAATTCTAGATGATAATGGTAAGCCAATAGTAAATAGCAAGGAAAATATTGAAGCATTACAGTTCTATAATAATTTAGTATATAAATATAAGGTAGCCCCATCACCTAGTGACTTTGCAAACTTAGGAGACGTTAAGCCAGACCAATTATTTGCTCAAGGAAAAGCTGCTTTTGTAATAACAGGTTTCTGGAATGTCAATTCATTAAGCAAGGTAGAAGCATTAAATTGGGATATAGCTCCATTATGGAAGAATAAAGTAAGTGCAACAGCCTCATTTGGTTCTGGACTAGCGATTTCTAGTAAATCTAAACATCCAGAAGAAGCTTATAAAGTAATTGAATATTTAACAAGTGAAAAAGGTCAAATGCCAATAGTGACAAATAAAGAAGATGCACCTGCTAACTTACAAGTTTTAAATAGTGATGAATTTAGTAAGGCAGAATGGAGTAAAAATCCTATTAATATTCAAGCATGTAAAGATTCAGCTGAAATGGCTTTTAATACACCACTTTCTGAACACTGGAATGAAATGCTAAAGGTATTTGAAGACGGACTAGCAGAATACTTTAATGGAACAGAACAAAGTGCAGAAAAAGTATTAAATAATATTCAAGTACAATTAGAGGAAATGTTTAAATAATAATCTTAAAATTATATATGACAAATAAAATATATAATTTTACACTTTAAGTGGAGTATAAAGCTCCACTTAAAGTGTAAAAAATGGTTAGGATTATCTTAAAAAATATAAAATAATTTAGAAAAATACTTAAATAGGAGAAAAGGTATGGAGGGTAATATTATTGTAGAAGAAAGTAAGCTTAAAAATAAATATAAGAAAAAAATTAGGAGAAAGCGTACTAACAGAGAAAAAAAAGAAGAAAAATGGTTTTATATTTTTGTATCACCATGGATTTTAGGTTTTTTATTTTTAACTTTGGGACCTATAATAGCATCATTAGCTATTAGTTTAACTGATTGGGACTTATTTACAAAACCTAATTTTGTGGGATTGGATAATTATATAAAATTATTAACACAGGATAAGATATTTAGACAAGTTATATATAATACATTTTATTATGCTATTATTTCTGTTGTATTAAATATGGCATTTTCATTATTATTAGCATATTTGCTAAGCATAAAGCTAAGAGGAATAAAGTTTTTTAGGACTATATTCTATTTGCCAGCAGTAGTTCCTATTGTAGTTTCATCAATGGTATTTAAATGGATATTAGCACCAGATACAGGGCTTTTAAATAAATTTTTATCTATATTCGGAGTGAATGGTCCGGCATGGCTATTAGATCCTAAATGGGTAAAACTATCATTTGTGTTTTTAGCAGTTTGGGGTGTTGGTATTAATATGGTTTTAATACTTTCTGCTATGCAAGGTGTTTCAAATGATTTATATGAATCAGCTAGCTTAGATGGAGCAGGAGAATTTAGAAAGTTTATGAGTATTACAGTACCTATGATAAGTCCAGTTATTTTCTTTAACTTAATAATGGGAATAATAAAAGGGCTTCAAGCATTTTCGGAAATTTATATTATGACTGCAGGAGGGCCAAATAACGCTAGTAATATGATGGTACCATATTTATTTGATAATGCATTTAAGTTTTATAAGATGGGATATGCATCAAGTATTTCATGGATTTTGTTTATTATAATTATAGTTTTTTCATTAATTGTATACAAGTCATCTGATTTATGGGTATATTACGAAAGTGAGGTAAAAGAGTAATGAATACAAAAATTTCTTTACTAAGAAGAATCATATTATATATGGTGTTATGTGTAATAGGAATGGTATTAGTAACTCCTTTTATTTATATGATATCAATATCATTATCTACACCAGAAACTACGACAAAAATGGCTTTTACATTAATACCCAAAGAGTTCAATTGGCAAAACTATTTTGATGTGCTTACTAATGAAAGAATACTTAAATATTTGTTAAATAGTATTATTCTTGTTGTATTTTGTGTTATTGGGCAAGTTTTTGCAAGTTCCTTCGTAGCCTATGGATTTGCTAGAATAAGAGCAAGAGGGAAAAATATATTATTTATTATTCTTTTAGCTACAATGATGATACCTTCACAAATAACAATGATACCTCAGTTTATAATATTTAGTAAATTAGGGTGGATAAATACACTTCTTCCGATAATAATACCAAATTTATTCGGTGGAGCTTTTAATATATTTTTAATTAGACAGTTCATAACTGGCATACCGGTTGCTTATGATGAGGCGGCACAACTTGAAGGGTTAGGGTACTTTGGTATATACAGAAAGATAATGTTGCCATTACTTAGGCCGATTTTAGTTACTGTAGCAATATTTACATTTAATTATAACTGGGGGGCTTTTATGGAACCTTTGATATATATAAATGATATCGAAAAAATGCCTTTGGCATTAGGAGTACAAGTTATGAGTGCTACATATAATGCTGGTGCAACACCAGAATGGAATATAGTTATGGTAGCATCATTATTGTTAACAATACCAATGGTAGCAGTTTATTTCTTAGGGCAAAAGTATATTTATCAGACAAACATAGTAGGTAATAGCTCATTAAAATAATTATATATGGAGGATATTTATGAAATCTGTAGTAAGTTTAGTGACATCTATTGCGTTGATGACTTCAATATTGGTTAGCAATTTTGGAGTATCTGTAAAAGCGGATTCTAAATCAATTGATCAAGGGACTCGCGTTTATATTGATCCTAAAATTAATTACCAAACAATAGAGGGATGGGGAACTTCGCTAGCATGGTGGGCAAATGTACTAGGGAATTGGAAGGATCAATCAAAAATTGATGAAGTTACAAAGAAGTTATTTAGTCAAAGTGAAGGGTTGGGATTAAATGCTGTTAGATACAATATTGGAGCAGGTGGAACATTGACCCCATCATTAGGTAAACAACCAAGGATAGGAGCATCGATTGAGAGTTATCAGCCATCAGCAGGAGTGTGGGATTGGAATGCAGACAAAGGACAAAGGTTAATACTTCAGAAATCAAAAGAACTTGGAGTGGATTTCTATGAAGCTTTTTCAAATTCACCACCTTATTGGATGACAAAAAGTGGTTCTCCAGCAGGAAACTGGAATGGAAGTAATAACTTAAAAGATGATATGTATGACGATTTTGCTAATTATTTAACTGAAGTAATAAAGTATTTTAAAGATAATTTTGGGATTGAATTTGATACGGTAGCTGCGTTAAATGAACCCAATTCTATTTGGTGGACTAGCTACAATAATCAAGAAGGATGTCATTTCGATAGAGATAAACAAAATCTTGTTATAAAAGAATTAGGAAGACAGTTACAAGAAGCTGGGTTAAATACAACAATAAGTGCACCAGAAGAATATAACATTAATGATACAATAGCATCATATCTTTCATATGAACAACAATCTAAGGATTATATAACTTCTATTCATACACATACTTATGCGGGAGATAAAAGAAAAGAGTTAAAAGAACTTGCAGCAAATCAAAACAAGAGTCTTTGGAATTCAGAGGTATCTTTAGGAGGAAGTTCAGGACACAATCATAATGATATGACTAGCGCAATTGAACAAGCAAATAAAATAAGAACAGATATAGTAGATATGGGAACAACAACTTGGTGTTATTGGCAGGCTGTAGAAGATGAAGCGGGTGGACATAATCACGGGCTAATACATGCAAATTTTCAAGGAGAAGAGGAGTATTATATAACTAAACAGTATTACGGCATGGCTAATTATGCTAAATTTGTTAAACCAGGGTTTAAAGTAATTGAGTCAAACAATTCCAAAACTCTAGCAGCCTATAATGAATCTACTGATGAATTAGTTTTAGTAGTTACTAATGATAGTAATAGTAATATTCCATATAACTTTGATTTATCTGAATTTTCTGGAGGAGAGAAAATAGCAAAGTCTTATAGAACTTCAGATAATGAAAATTTAGCTCAATTAGAAGATATTAATATTACAAGTGATAGTCTATATGTTGATTCTAAGGCAAATTCAATAACAACTTATATTATTTCTAATATTTCATATAAAGAAAGAGAAAATATTGCATTAGGTAAAAATGCGTATACAGATAATGAAGAGATATCTAAAGGAAATGTAGTGAAAAATATAAATGATGGTAATGGTATTACAAGATGGAGTGCTAATGATGGTAATAAAAATCATTGGGTAACCATTGACTTAATGGAAACATATGATATAAATTCTACAGAAATTATATGGGAAGAAAAGGACAAGCAATATAAATATAAAATAGAGGTTTCTAGTGATAATACAAATTGGATAGAGGTAGTGAATAATTTAAGTGATTATAATAAAATTCAGTCTGATAGATTTAATACGATTAAAGCAAGATATGTAAAATTAACAATACTAGAACCGCCAGCGAAATATTGGGCTAGCATAAATGAGCTTAGAGTATTTAAAGATGATAATCTACCATATACAATTCTATTAAATGATAATAAAAAAGGTAGTGGAATAAATGAATTCAACTATTCTAATGGGTGGAGTTATTATAATGAGCAACAAGGTGCCTATATGAAAGATAATCACTATACTAGCACTAAAGAAAACACTGTATCATTTAAGTTTAATGGGAATAGAGTACAGATATATGGAGCAAAGGATTCAGGTATGGGGATTGCATCAATAATGATTGATGGATTAGATAAAGGCATAATAGATTACTATAATCCTAGTAGGTTAGATGGAGCTTTAATTTTTGATAGTGGGGAATTGTTAAACGGTGAACATGAAGTAGTAATTAAATGCTTAGGAGAAAGGAAGCAAAGTTCTTTTGATAATTATATTACATTAGATTATGTAAAAGTATATTCAAATTAGTGTATTTTAAAAATTTATTAATAGACTATCTTTAATATTTTAAAGATAGTCTATTAAAATGATAAGTCTATATGTAATTAATATGAATTTAGATATAAGTATTTTTAAGGACGATTAGGGAGGGATATAAGTGATTAGGAAAAAAGTACCATTTTTATTTTATGGTGGCGATTATAATCCAGATCAATGGACTGAAGATATTTGGGAAGAAGATATAAGGATTTTAAAAAAAATGAAGATAAACATAGTTACATTACCTGTGTTTTCTTGGGCAAAATTACAACCAAATGAAGATACCTTTGATTTTAAATGGTTAGATAAAATAATTGACAAATTATATGAGAACGGAATCAGTGTAGTAATGGCGACGCCAACAGCTGCACAACCGGCTTGGGCATCAAAAAAGTATAAAGATATATTGCCTGTAGATACTTATGGTAATAAAAGACATCATGGAGGTAGAAGCAATTTCTGTCCAAATAGCTCAGATTATAGAAGATTATCAAGTGGTATAGCAAGTAAGATGGCAGAGCATTATAAGGAAAATAAAGCTATAGTATTATGGCATATAAATAATGAGTATGGCACATATTGCTATTGTGAAAATTGTAGGAAAGCATTTATATTATGGCTTAAAGAGAAGTACAAGACTTTAGAAAATTTAAATGATAAATGGAACACTACTTTCTGGAGTCATACTTATTATGAATGGGATGAAATAGAAGTTCCATCGGCTTTAAGTGAAATATTACCAGGTAGATTAGCAGGTCGAGATGGTACTAATTTTCAAGGAATGGCAATAGATTATAAAAGATTTATGTCAAATAGTATTCTAGGTTGTTTTATTAATGAAAAAGAAGCAATAAGAGAACATATGCCTGATACACCTGTTACAACAAACATATGGGGGATTTCAACAAATATTGATTTATTTGAATGGGCTAAGCACTATGATATAGCTTCATGGGATAATTATCCATCTAATTTAGACAAGCCGAGTGACGTAGCTTTTAGACATAGTGTTGTAAGAGGATTAAAGAAGCAACCATTTTTAATTATGGAACAAACACCAAATCAACAAAATTGGCAAGATTATAATGCTTTAAAAAGACCAGGTGTTATGAGATTATTAAGTTACCAAGGTATTGCACAAGGCAGTGATGGTGTAATGTTCTTTCAGATAAGGCAATCAAGAGGTGCTTGTGAAAAATACCATGCAGCCATTATACCACATGTTGGGAATGAAAATACACGAATTGGTAGAGAGTTAATGGAGCTAGGGAATGAGCTTAATAGCTTAAGTGATATAATTATTGATTCAAATATAGAATCAAAGGTTGCAATAATTATGGATTGGGATAATTGGTGGGCAGTAGAGTACTCTAGTGGTCCAAGCGTAGATTTAAAATACTTAGAACAAATTCAAAAGTACTACGGAATATTACATGGATTAAATATTCCAGTAGATATAGTGCAACCAGATAGCGATTTATCAGAGTATAAAATAGTAATTGCGCCAATATTATATATGGTTTCAGAAAAAAACAAAAAAAATATAGAAAGTTTTGTAAGAGATGGAGGCACTTTTATAACAACGTTCTTTAGTGGAATAGTTGATGAAAATGATTTGGTAATATTAGGTGGATATCCAGGCGCTTTCAGAGATTTACTAGGTATATGGATTGAAGAAACAGATGCGTTATATCCTGATATGCAAAATTATATAAAAGTAAACACTAAAATTAAAGGATTTGAAAATTTAGATGGAAGTTATAAATGTAATTTAATTTGTGATGTTGTTCATTTAGAAGGAGCAAAAGAAATAGCTACTTATGAAACAGACTTCTATAAAAATACTCCAGTGATAACAGAAAATGATTTTGGTAATGGTAAAGCTATTTATTTGTCTTCAAATATTGAAGACAATTTTATTAAAATGTTAATGAAAAAATATTTAAAAGAAAATAATATTAATGGTATTTTAGAAGGAATAATGGATTTAGAAATAACTAAAAGAACGAAGGATGGAGTAGAATATATATTTATACTAAATCATAAAGATGTAGATGTAGAAATAGATTTAGGTGAAAGGAAATATATAGAATTAATAACTAAAAAGTCATTAGAGGGAAGAATGAAAATTAAAGCAAAAGATGTATGGATACTGAAATAAAATATAAAAATTAAGAAGGTACAATTAATGAAGGGGCTGTCGCACTAATTATTTAGTGTGACAGCCCTATTTTTTTGATTGTAAATAATATATTGACATTTCATTTGGTTGTAACTATAATAGTTACAACGGGAGGGATTATTATGAAAATAAGTAGCAGATTTTCTGTAGCTGTTCATATACTATCAGTAATATCTATGGAAAAAGATAGATTATGTACTTCAGAATGGATTTCTGAAAGCGTAAATACTAATCCAGTAATTATTAGAAGAGTTACGGGTATGTTAAAAAAAGCTGGTATAGTTAGTGTAAATCCAGGAAGTGGAGGAGCATATCTTTTAAAAGATATAGAAGAAATTTCTTTATTAGATGTATATAGAGCAGTTGATGTTGTTGAAGAAGGTCAGCTTTTTCAAATACATGAAAATCCTAATCCTAAGTGTCCAATCGGAGCTAATATTCAGCTTGTATTAGAGATTATACTTTTTAAAGCTCAAGATGCCATGGAAAATGTTTTAAAGAGCGTCACTATGAAAGATATAGTTGAAGGACTAATTAAAAAGATGGAATAAATATATTCTATTTTTTTATAGTAGTTGTAACTTCTGTAGTTACAACGAAATTATTTAAGAGATTATATAAAGAATATTCAAAGTTTATATAGTTACTATTTAAAAATTATTTGAATTTAGGAGGAATAAGTAAATATGAAGAAAAAAATATATTATATTATGGATACAATGTGTGGTTGGTGTTATGGTTTCAGTAACGTAATAACTGAAATACAAGAAAAATACAATGATAAATATGATTTTGTAGTTTTACCAGGAGGAATGTGGATAGACGAAAATGTTAAAGTTATTAATGATGATTTAGGAAATTATATAAAGAGTCATAATATAAATATAGAGCGATTAACAGGAAGAAAGTTTGGAGAAGGATTTAATAAAAATGTGTTAGATAATAAAAATATGGTTTTAGATAGTTTACCTGGAGCAAAAGCTGTAGTTTTAGCACAAAAGCTAAAGAAGGACACTGTATTTGACTTTCTTAAAAAGATTCAAGAATCATTCTTTATTGAAGGAAACGATCCTAATAACTTAGAAATATATACTACAATAGCAGAAGAGTTTGGAATAGATAAAGATGAGTTTGAAAAGAAATTTTTATCAGAAGAATTAACAAATGAAACTTACTCAGTTTTTAATATGGTAGCTTCAATGGGAGCAATGAGTTTTCCAACTGTTATTATGGTAGAAGGTAATAAAGGAACAATAATAGCACAAGGTTACAGTAGCTTTGAAAAATTAGACAAAATACTATCTATATAGATGATAAATAAAAGATGATCTAACTTAGATCTTATTAATAAAATTATAAATAAGGAGGAAAATAATATGAATAAGAAAATGCCAGTTCTATTTCTTTCACATGGAAGCCCTATGAATGTAATATTAGATAATGATTATACAGAAGCATTAAAAATATTAGGAAAGAGTTTAGAAGTACCAAAGGCAATAATGATAATTTCAGCGCATTGGAAGACAAGAGGAACTTATTTAACCTACAGTGATAAACCAAAGCAAATCTATGATTTTTACGGATTCCCAGATGAATTATATAATATAAAATATAATCCTGATGGGGGTAAAGAGTATGCTGAGTTAGTTGCTAAAGAATTAGCTGATAATAAAGCAATGCTTACAGATGAATGGGGATTGGATCATGCTGCATGGGGAGTATTAAAATATATGTATCCTAATGCTAATATACCAACATTTGAAATAAGTATAAATGGATTATTAAATGAAGAACAGCATTATGAAATAGGAAAGAAATTATCAAAATTTAGAGATATGGGAATTCTTATAATAGCTAGTGGAAATATAGTTCATAACTTAAGAGAAATGAATCATGATATGTATTCAGAACCTTTTGATTGGGCTATAAAGTTTGACAATCATATTGCAGAAGCAATTAAAAATAGAGATAATAAGAGCTTGATAGACTATAAAAAAAATGGAGTTGAAGCTGAATTATCAGTTCCAACAGATGAACACTATTTACCATTACTATATATAGCAGGATTACAAGAAGAAAATGATAAAGTAGAGTTTATTCATGAAAGTATACAACATGGTTCTATGTCTATGAGGTGCATAAAGATAGGTTAACAATAAGTTTATTTTCTACACAATTAAAGTATGATATAATACATATAACCAAAACAAAGGAGGATGGGGATATGTTTTTAAATGAACTTAATAAAGAGATAGGAACAGCATATATCAACTTACTTATAGAATTTGCTTTAGTTGATGATAAAATAGAGAAACAGGAAAGAGAGTTAATTGAGAGAGCTTTAAAAGAAATGAGCCTAGAAGACTTTGAGTTAGAAGAGGTTACACATGAAGAAACTATACAAACTTTAAAAAATGCTGGTGAGAGAATAATAAATATAGTATTTTTTGAGTTAACTAGAGTTGCATTAGCAGATGCAGAATATGAAATGTCAGAAGTTAGATTTTTAGATAGCTTAGCAGAAGAACTTAACATATCAAGAGTTAAGAGATTCCAAATGGCAGAATATTTTTATAAGCATTCAGAATACGATGAAGAAAATCAAGAAGCAGTTAGATTAGAAGCACAAGCATTTTTGAAGTAAAAAGGAGGCGTAGCCCCTTTTTATTTTTTAAATAAATTAAAAAGTTCTATATTTAAAATGCTTTTAAGGAGGAATATTTTTGAATATAAAAAGCTTTTTAAAGTTAGTAGAAATACAAACTAAAGTAGCAAGTGTAATTCCATTTTTATTAGGAACTTTTTATACTATGTACAGATACGATAATTTTAATATTAAAAATGCAATTATAATGTTCTTATCAATGATTATATTCGATATGACTACTACTGCAATTAACAATTATATGGATTATAAAAAAGCTATTAAAAAAGAAGGTTATGGATATGAAACTCATAACGCTATAGTTAGAGATAAATTGAATCCAAGAATAGTTAGATTAACTATTTATATTATGCTTGTTGTAGCTTCTGGATTAGGATTATTATTAGTAAAAAACACTAATATAATAGTTTTATTAATTGGAATGATTTCCTTTATTATAGGAATTACATATTCATTTGGACCAATTCCAATATCAAGAACACCATTTGGAGAAATATTCTCAGGACTAGTAATGGGGTTTATAATAACATTTTTAGCTATATATATACACATATTCGATTTAGGAATATTATCAATTAATATTTCTAATTTAAATAATATAAGTGTTAACTTTAATATAATTGAATTAATTTATATATTCTTAATAAGCTTACCAGCTATTATGGGAATATCAAATATAATGCTTGCAAATAATATTTGTGATATAGATGAAGACATTGTTAATAAAAGATATACTCTTCCGATATACATTGGAAAAGAAAATGCTTTAAAGCTATTTAGGTGGATGTATTATATTGGATTTGTGGCAATAGTAATAGGAATACTACTTAAAGTATTACCTATAGTTTCAATAGTTACTTTATTAGTCTTAAAAGTTGTACAAGAAAATATAAATAAGTTTAATAAAATTCAAACTAAGAAGGATACTTTTATATTAGCAGTGAAGAACTTTGTAGTTACTAATGTAGTATATTTAGTAACCATAATATTAGGATTACTATTATCTTATATTTAGAATAATATGAAATTATTCTAAAATGCATATCAAAAACTTATAATAAAAAGGCAGTAACTTAAATGTTATTGCCTTTATTTTAAATTAAAAGATGCATTAGAGAAAACTGTGTAACAGGATCTAAATAAAAATATAGTGATTAATCCATATAAAACTTCTCATAGCATAATTTATAAATTTAAAGGAAAAATAAAATTAAAGCTAGAAAGGAGAGATTTATATGAAAAAAATAATAATTGGATTAATGATAATTTTTAGTATAGGATTAATTTCATGTAAACAGAAAAATATAGATAAGCCAGCGACAGATAATACAAAGCCACAATCAAGTGATCAATCAAATCCTGATCAAACTACACCACAATCAGATACAGATAGTAAGTTGCAATCTGGTAAAATTTATATAAACGAGTTATATTCAAGTTTAAAGGATGAAGTAGAAAAGCAAAAGGAAAAGCTTAATCCTGAGGAGTGGGAAAAATTTAAAACTGACTTTAATAATAAATTAAATTCTGTAAAAGGCTCAGTAGAGGACAATTATTTAAATGAAGCTGTAGATAATTTAGAGAAATTATCTAATGAATATGATACTGCAATTAGAGAAGGTGTTGATGTAAGCAAAGAAAAAATTACAGAAATGAAAAATAAAATAGAAGAAACACTAAAGAAATAAGTTAAGGGGCTATTCTAAAATAGAAAGCAATTTCTAAATTAGGGTAGCCCTATTGTTTTATTATAATTATGGATATATATTAATTAATAGCTTTTTTAATATAAGTTTATTTATATCTTATTTAAAATTACTTTTATCGAAATAATTAGTCAGTAAGAATATATTTATGTTATAATTTACATAAAATGTAATGCAATTTAGTTAACAGAAAGATAATATTAAGAGATTTACATACTAATATTTTCATGGAGAGTGATATATAATGAAGTTTATAGATATGGAAAATTGGAATAGAAAAAAGCACTATAATCATTTTAAGGAACTTGACTATCCACATTTTAGTATTTGTGGGAATGTTGATATTACAAAATTTTATAGATACATTAAGGAAAATGAAATACCGTTTTTTATATCATTTTTGTATGTTGCCACAAAAACAGCAAATAATATAAAAGAGTTTCGATTTAGGATAAGAAAAGATAAGGTAATTGAGCATGAAACTATAGATCCCTCCTTTACTTTAATGACTGAAAGTGAAGTATTTAGTTTTTGCAAGGTAAAATTTATAGATGGATTTAATGATTTTAAAATCAATACATTAATGGAAATGGAGAAAATAAAGAAGACTGTAGTTATGGAAGACGAGCCAGGTTGTGATAATGTCTTATATATTACAAGTATTCCTTGGATTTCATTTACCAGTATAACTCAGCCAATTCATATGAATCCTGTTGATAGCATTCCAAGAATAGCATGGGGTAAATATTTTGAGGAAAACGGAAAAATTAAAATGCCATTGTCTATTCAGTTGCATCATGCTTTAGCCGATGGTATGCATGTTGGACAATACTTTAACACAATTCAAGAAATATTAGATAATCCAGAAATACATTTATAGTATATAAATAATATTATTCAATGTATAATTTACTTATATGAGTACGTTTATATAACTTAGCTGATAATAACATTAAATAATATTAGGAGAAGAAAATGAATTACGTATATATATTAAGATGTTCAGATAATACTTTATATACAGGGTGGACAACCAATTTAGACAAAAGACTTAAAACTCATAATAATGGAAAAGGAGCCAAATATACAAGAGCTAGGCTTCCAGTCGAGATTGTATATTTTGAAGAATTTGATAATAAAAAAGATGCAATGAAAAGAGAATGTGAAATAAAGAAGTTGTCTAGAAAAGAGAAGTTAAATTTAATAGAATATTTTAATAAAAGTGTAGCAATATAAAACTATGTTAATGAGTCTTATATTGCTATTTTTATATTAGAAATTACAAATAGTATAAAGATATATGTCTAGACATCTACATGTATAGTTATTAATAGGAGTAAACAGGAGTAAACTAAAGAAATAATAAAGTAGTTTGAATAAATAGCTAAAATTAATTGAATTTAAATAAAAATCATTGATTTTAGGAAAAAATATGATAGAATTAGTGTAGCTTTTAATTTTATATGCATAAAATATAGTGTTAAAAATTGCTATTAAAGGAGATGAAAATTAATTAATAATATTAAAGCGCCAGAACTTAAGTGACACCCCAAATCTACGATTTGGTTGGTGGAACTTACTCAACGACTAAAAGGAGTTGAGTTTCCTGTTTAAAATAGATTTAATAATATTTTAGATTTAAAGGGAAAAAGGAAACTCCTTCTCATATTCATTCCAAGGAGTAAGTTCACCTTGCCAAATGTAAAATTTGGAGGCTCACTTAAGTTGACGAGGTTGGGGAGTATCGATACTTCGGCGGGTGCCCCACGGTATGCACACTACCGTTAACAGCTAATAAAACTGTAAAGTGATTTACAGGACAACATTAGCTTGGTGTTAAAACCTTCAATAAAGAAGTAAATTCTTTATTAGCATTAATAATTAAAAATACAGTTGAAGAAAAGGAAGGAAGAAAATATATGTGCGGAATAGTTGGATTTGTAGGAAAGAAACAAGCATCTGAAATATTAGTTGAAGGATTATCAAAACTTGAATATAGAGGATATGACTCAGCAGGAGTAGCTATATTAGAAGATGGAGATATTAAAGTAAGAAAGTTTAAAGGACGTTTAAAGAATTTAGACGATAATTTAAAGCAGAGTCCTTTAAATGGAACTATAGGAATAGGACATACAAGATGGGCGACTCATGGAGAACCCTCCGATATAAATTCACATCCTCATACAAATGAGAATGTAACAATAAGTGTTGTTCATAATGGAATAATAGAAAATTATATGAGATTAAGAGAATGGCTTAAAACAAAGGGATATGAATTTTATTCAGAAACTGATACAGAAGTTATTCCTAATTTAATAGACTACTATTATAAAGGTGATTTACTTGAAGCTGTAACTAAGGCAACAACTAAAATGGAAGGAAGCTATGCTATAGGTGTTATCTGCAAAAATGAGCCTGACAAACTAATTGCAGTTAGAAAAGACAGTCCATTAATAGTTGGATTAGGTAAAGAAGAATTCTTTATAGCTTCAGATATACCTGCAGTTCTTAACCATACTAGAGATATCTATTTATTAGAGGATAAAGAGTTTGTAATAATAAATAGAGATGGAATAGAAATAAAAACAGAAGATGGAGAAACTATAAATAAAGAAATTTACCATGTTACTTGGGATGTTGATGCAGCTGAAAAAGGTGGATATGAAGATTTCATGTTAAAAGAAATCCATGAACAACCAAAGGCAATAAAAGATACATTAACATCAAGAGTTTTAAAGAATTCACCTATACAATTAGAGAATATAAATCTTACAAAAGAAGAACTTGAAGCTTTTGATAGAGTATTTATAGTAGCATGTGGAACAGCTTACCATGCAGGTTTAGTTGGAAAAACTATTATAGAAAAATTAGCTAAAATACCAGTTGAAGTTGATATAGCTTCAGAATTTAGATATAGAGATCCATTAATAACAGAAAAATCATTATTAATAGTTGTAAGTCAATCAGGAGAAACCGCTGACACATTAGCAGTTCTTAGAGATGCTAAGAAAATAGGAGCAAAGGTTCTTGCAGTTACAAATGTTGTTGGAAGTTCAGTTTCAAGAGAAGCTAATCATGTTGTTTATACTTGGGCTGGTCCAGAAATAGCAGTTGCTTCAACAAAAGCTTATGAAACACAATTAATAGCTATGTATATTTTAGGAATATACTTTGGAGAAGTTAAGGGAACATTAAATAATGATTTATCAGAAAGTCTTAAAGAAGAGTTATTAAACTTACCAGAAAAGGTAAAAGAAATAATAGAAAGAAAAGATGAGCTTCAAAAATTTGCTTCAAAAAATTATATGGATAAAGATCTTTTCTTCTTAGGAAGAGGATTAGATTATGCAGTAGCATTAGAAGGATCTTTAAAATTAAAAGAAATATCATATATTCATTCAGAAGCTTATGCTGGTGGAGAATTAAAGCATGGTCCAATAGCATTAATAGAAAAAGGAACTCCAGTAATAGCTTTATTAACAGAAGACAGATTAAAAGATAAGATGATAAGTAACATCAGAGAAGTAATTACAAGAGGGGCAAGAGTTTTAGCAATAGCAAATGAAGGAGATGATGATGCTAAAGAAGTTTGTAATGATGTAATATACATTCCAAAGACAAACTCTTTATTAACACCAGTATTATCAGTAGTTCCACTTCAATTAATATCATATTATATGGCTAAGCAAAAGGGCTGTGACGTAGATAAGCCTCGTAACTTAGCAAAATCAGTTACTGTTGAATAAATTTATTATAAAGGAGATAAATAATTATGAGTCAAGAATTAATTAATACTTTATTAAATGAATACAAAGAAACTGAAAAAGCATTAGAATTAGGAATGGATTGGCTAGATGATAAAGATTATGCTAAAGGAAAGTTAGATTTAGTAAAAGTAATAATAGATGATTTAGAAAAGCTGTCTAAAGAAATTTAGTAATAAGTATAATATAAGGCTGCACACTCTCACCATTAGTGGATGAGTGTGCAGTTTTTTTATTAAAGTGAAAAAATATATCTAAGAGCCCTACTTATACTAGTAACTACTACAGAACCATGATTTTCTTCTGGTGCAATATAGATATCACAGTTATTATTAAAGCTTTTAATTTTATCGTATATTTTTTGAGCTCCTTCAACCATATAACCTTCTTTTTCTCCAACACCTATAAATATATTCTTTTCGCTATTTTCTAAGTTAGGGAAGCTTAAAAGTTCATAGTCATTCCACCACACTGAAGGACTAAAGGAAATTATATTTTTATATATATTTGAGCCCTTTAATAAATTCCATAATACATAATATCCACTTAAAGAATGGCCAATTATAGTAATATTATTTTTATCAAAGTTAAGATTAGGTTCAATTATTGGTAGAAGTTCTTTTTCTATAAAAGAATTAAAATTCTCACTACCTCCAAGATTATCTGGTATCATAAATTTTCTTTTTTCATCTACGAAGTATTTTTCTGCTGGGGCTGTAAAGTCTAAAAATCTTTTTTCTTTCTTTTCAAATTCTTGATGAAATATACCTACAACTATTGAAGGCCTAATTCCAGTTTTAACGTGTACTTGACCTTGTTGTTTTACACAAGATTTAACTATTTCAAAACAATTTCCACCGTCTAGGACTATTATTAATGGTAAATTATTAGTTTTTGATTCTTCTGGAAGATAGAAATTAATATCATAAAAATTATTAGTATAATTCGATTTTATCTTAAAATTATTCATAAATTTACCCCCTTGTGCTAAGATTTAGTAATAAGTATAAAATAACAAAAGGAAAAGGTCAACGATTATGAAACGAAGTATTAATTGGTTAATTGAATATTTTTCTGAAAATTCTATGGAGTTTGTTGATATTTTTAAGAGCAGTTTACCTCCTAAAGAAAAAGATATTAATAGAAAAACTGCAAAAAATTTATGTGGAATAGTAATACCTGTACGAGGAGAATGTTCATTTTCTGTAAATGATAAAAAATATAGTTTAAATAAAAATACAATACTGCACTGTGGATCAAATATGAATATAAAAGTTGAAACAGAGGAATTAGGTATAGAATACTATGTAGTTCATTATAAAAATATTTTGACTACAGAAAAGTTCGAAAACATAGAAAAAGAATCTTTTTATTTAGAAATTGAGGACAGGCTATCTTTATTAAAGTATTGTGAAACTATTACTGATAAATCATTAAGTCCAGATAATTACTCAAAATTTTCCTGTAAAGTAGATTTTATAAATTTAATAAATTCACTAATAAAGAATGTAAGAGTGTCACAATATAGTGATAAATTAAAGCTGGTAAATAAAGGAATTGAATATATAAATAAAAATTTTAATGAATTAATAACAGTAAGTGAAATATCAGATATTTTAGAAATAGATAGAAGAAGGTTTAGTGATGTTTTCAAAGAGGTTACAGGATTGTCGCCTGTAAAATACTTAACAGAATATAGATTAAAAGAAGCTAAAAGATTATTAAAATTTTCTTCTTATACAATTTCTGAGATAGCTGATATGACTGGATATAATGATTGTTTTTATTTTAGTAAAACTTTTAAAAAAAATGTAGGGATATGCCCTAGAAAATATAGAGAGATTAATAATAATGTTGTTACAAGTATAATAATTAAGAAGTAGATTCGGCAAAAGTACAAAAAAATATCCCGAAAGTCCATTTTACATTTCATAAGATTTTGCTAAAATAATTATGAATTGAAAATGATTATCAATAACGATGGGGGATTGCTATGAAAAAATATTTAACATTATTATTATCAACAGTTTTATTAGTAAGCTTAACTGCTTGTACTGAGAAAGGTTCTTCAGAAAAAAATGATGCAGAAAATAAAGATACAGCATTTACAATAAATTATTTAGGTAAAGAATATTCTTTTGATAAAAAGGTTGAGAATGTAGTTCTTGCAAGCTTAGAAGGAATGGAAGATGCAGCAACTTTAGGAGTTGAAGCAGTAGGAGTATTAGATGTTGCTGGCAAGGTACCTAAATATTTAGAAGAAGACTTTAAAGATGCAACTTTAATAGGGGATAAAATGAATCCTAATTCAGAAGTTATCTTAGGCTTAAATCCTGATGTCATTGTGGGAACTTCAAAGTTTGGAGAGGAAACGATGACTAAGTTAAATAAGATAGCAGTAACATTACCATACTCACACATATCAGCTAACTGGAAAGATAATCTTTTAGCATTAGCAGAAATAACAGATAAAGTTGAAGATGGTAATAAAATAATTTCAGATTATGAGGAAAAAGCTTCAAAAACTAAAGAAAAACTTTCAAATGAATATAAAGATAAAAATGTTTTAGTTATTAGGATTAGACGTGGATTAATGTATGTATATCCGGAAGGTGTATATTTAAATCCAGTTTTATATAATGATTTAGGTCTAAAGGTTCCTGAAGTAGTTACTCAGGCAAAAGCACAAGCTGAATTAACTTTAGAGACTTTAGCAGAAATGAATCCAGATGCAATTTTTCTACAATTTGATGATTCGGAGAATTCAGATGCACCTAAAGCTTTAAGTGAGTTATTAGAAAATCCTATATTTAAAGGTATAGAAGCTTCTAAAAATAATAAAGTATTTGTTAATACTATTGATCCTTTAGCTCAAGGAGGAACAGCTTGGTCAAAAGTTAGGTTCCTAGACGCGGTTGTAGATAATTTATTAAAATAACAAAATTATGCCAGTCATATAAATATGACTGGATAATTTTTTAAGGGGACAAATATGAAGGGTTTTAATAAAAAGTTTTTATCAATATTTATAATATGTATAGTAGGAATAATTAGCGTGACTATTTTATCTGTTAGGATGGGAACTAAAGATATACCAAAAGAAGTGGTTTATGATGCTATATTTAAATTTGATGAAAATAATGTAGATCATTTAATAATAAAAAATAATAGGTTACCAAGAGCTATTGCTGTATTAGTTGTTGGAGGATTTTTAGCAGTTGCTGGAGCAATTATGCAAGGAATAACAAGAAATTACTTAGCCTCGCCTTCATTAATGGGAGTAAATGATGGATCAGCTTTTTTTATTACCATAGCTATGGTTTTTTATCCAGGGCTTTCAAATGGAAGTTTAATTTTAGTTTCAATAATTGGGTCTATAGTTGGAGCCTTATTAGTATTAGGAATAGGTTCATCAATAAAAAATGGTCTATCACCTGTTAGGCTTGCCATTATAGGAACAATAGTAGGTAGTTTTTTAAGTAGTTTAGGATCTACTATTGCAATGTACTTTCAAGTGTCTCAAACTATTTCAGCTTGGTATAATACAAAAGTTCATACTGTAAATAATGATTTATTAAAAATGATAATTCCAATAGGCGTTATTGGAATTTTAATAGCAATAATAATAGCTAAGGATATTACTATAAGCTCACTAGGAGAAGATATAGCTATTAGCTTAGGGCAAAGAACAAATATAGTAAAATATTTATCTATGGGATCAGTAGTACTACTTACAGCTACTTCTGTTGCATTAGTTGGAAAGATTGCTTTTGTTGGGTTAGTAATACCTAATATAATAAGACTTTTAGTAGGACATGATTATAAATATATTATTTCCTATTCCTTAATTGGAGGAGCCTTCTTTTTAGGATTATGTGATTTATTAAGTAGATACATAGAATATCCATTTGAAACACCTATTGGAACTGTAACAGCTATTATAGGTGTACCTTTCTTTTTATATATGATAAAAACTAAGGGAGATTCAAAAAATGCATAAGAAAAAACTTAAATATTCTTCTGTGATAATAGTACTGCTTCTACTAATATTATCTGCTTTTTATTTACATTTAACTAATGGGATATTTAATATAAGTGTAATTGAAGTGTTTCAAACACTATTTAATTTAAATGATAATGAAAAATTCAGGTTAGTAGTATTTGAATTTAGACTTCCAAGAATAATTATATCTGTATTAATCGGAATAGGATTATCAATAGCTGGTCTTTTTCTTCAAGGAATTACAAAAAATGAATTAGCTGATCCAGGAATATTAGGAATAAATTCTGGTGCAAGTGCAGCAGTAATTATATATATGTATTTTGTTAATTTTAATTCATCAGTATCTGATGGAAGTAATTTCTTCAGCATCTTCGCTATGCCTATATTTGGGTTTATAGGTGGTATTTTAGCTGCAATATTAATACTATTATTTTCAAGAAATAATAGTAAGATGGATATGCAAAGACTTATTTTAACTGGTATAGCAGTAAATAGTGGATTCTCAGCTATTTCAATGCTTTTTTCTATGAAAATGAATGCTTCAGATTTTGAATTTGCAGCTATTTGGCAAGCAGGATCAATATATAATGCAAATTGGAGTTTTATTTATATGATGCTTCCTTGGATAATAATTTTAGGATTCTATCTTTATAAGAAAGTTCATTTACTAGATTATTTTCAACTAGAAGAAAGTAGTATAGTTAGTTTAGGTATAAATTTAGAGAAAGAAAAAAGAAAATTATTATTTGCATGTGTTGGGCTAATTAGTTCTTGTGTGTGTGTTGCTGGAAATATTGGATTTATTGGGTTAATGGCACCTCACATAGCTAGGCAATTAGTAGGTATAAAGCATAGAAAACTTATGCCAGTAACTGCTTTAGTTGGAGTTTTTCTTTTAATATTATCAGATTTTATTGCTAAAACTGTTTTTGCACCATCAGAATTAGCTGTAGGAATAGTGATATCTATAATCGGAATTCCTTATTTTATATATTTATTATACAAATCATAAGAGGTAAGATATGAAAAATGCTATTAATATAAAGAATTTAAAAATAGGATATGATAAAAAAATAATAATAGAAGAGTTAAACCTTAGTCTTGAAAAAGGAAAAATAACTAGTATTATTGGCTCTAATGGATGTGGGAAATCAACTCTTTTAAAAAGCATAGGTAGGATACTTAAAAAAGAAAAAGGAGAAATATTTCTTCTAGATAAAAATATGAATGATATGAATAGTAAAGAAATAGCAGAAAAATTAGCTATATTATCTCAAAATCCTACTGCGCCTTCTCAGTTAAAAGTTGAAGAGTTAGTTTCTTATGGAAGATATCCTCATAGAACTAATATAAATAAATTATCTAGTAAAGATAAAGATAAAATTGAATGGGCACTAAAAGTAACAAATACTATTGATTTTAGAGATAGAGAATTATCTGATTTGTCAGGAGGTCAAAGACAAAGAGTTTGGTTAGCTATGGCATTGGCTCAAGAAACAGATATATTATTATTAGATGAACCAACTACTTTTTTAGATATGTCTCATCAACTTGAGGTGCTTAATATTGTAAAAAACCTAAATGAAAGACATCAATGTACAATAGTTATGGTTTTACATGATATAAATCATGCAGCAAAGTATTCTGACTTTATTGTAGCAATGAAGGATGGAGAAATACTTTATAAAGATAAGCCAAATTTAATAATGAATAAGAAAGTATTAAAAGATATTTATAATATAGATGCGGAACTTATAACAAATGAAAATTATAATGTTCCTTTATGTTTAAATTATGAATTATTATAATGAAATTAGAGAAAGCATCCAAGGTAAATGGATGCTTTCTCTAATTTCATTATATCCATTCTCTATTTTTTATAAATGATAGAACTATTAGTTTTGAATATGAGAGTCAACTCTACGAGATAATAAGTTTTTTAATCAATAAAGATATAAAATTTTATGATATTAAAGTTCAAGAAAATTCATTAATTCAGTTATTTGAAGAATCAATAGCAATATAATTTAAAAGGAGAAGTAAAATGGCATTTGGAGCTGAAACTATTACATTAAAACAAAATATATGTATCAATAAGTTTATAAAGGCTAATGCGGTATCCGAAGAAAAAGCTATAGATTACAATGAGTTAAAAATTAAATACTCACTTACTACTAAAATACTAATTAGAGAAGGCGTATTAATAGTTACGAGAGATAATAAAGCATATTTAGATATGGAGAATGTATATAAATTTAAGCATAGTTTTAAAAAAAATTTTATTTAATAGAAGTTTTAATTATAAGAAGATATATCAGAAAAAGTTGATAGTGTTAGGGACGGTAGATAATTCAAGTTATGAAATTAAAAATAAATAATATGAGAAAGCAAAATCAAAGAAAGATTCATACATAACACCTTCTTAAATAAAGTCAATTAAGTTGACCTCATGTGAATTATATTGTATTATATATAATATAGTCAATTAAGTTGATTATAATATTAATATTTATAAAATATTAATATTAAGTATATTATATAGCATTAAAATATATTGTTACATAATGAGATTATGGAATTAATATATTAAACAATAAATTTAAATATGAGGAGAAATACATATGACACTAGAAATGAGTAAATACTTACAAGTTAGAAAGGCTCAAGTACAAGGAGCTAGAACTATTGAAGAACTTAAAGAAATATCTGATATAGTTATTGAAAATGAAGAAGAGCTTAAAGAAGTAGAAGCTCTTATAAAAACCGTATGCAAATGTAAATCTGTATCAATAGATACAGTTGTAGAAGCAGTAAAAAATGGAGCAGATACTGTTGAAAAAGTTGGAGAAGTTACTAAAGCAGGTACAGGTTGTGGAAGATGTCAAGGTATTATATCAAATATCATAGAAAATAAAAGATAATTACTTTACCTTTACCATGAAACCCTCGAAAATGCAGAAATGTATTGTCGAGGGTTATTATTTTAGAATTATAAATAATGAACCGTAACTATTTTAATGTCTTTTTTACAAAGAAAATAAAAATTAATAGACTGATAAAACCGGATGTAGCACAAACAATAAATAACAGTTTATATCCTATAAGTTGTAAAACAAGTCCTAGAATAATAGACCCAAACCCAATTCCTAAATCAAAGGCAGTAAAAAATGTGGCATTAGCTACTCCTATTTTTTCAGGTTTAGCTAATCTTAGAATAGCTACTTGAAGAGCAGGTTGTGCTGATCCAAATCCAATTCCGTATAAAATAGCTGTAATAACTAGGCCAACAATTCCATTTGTGAATGTTAAGACTAATAGTGCGATAATTAGAGTGAAAAGTGCAGGAATAATAATTACATCTTCTCCATATTTATCAGATATTTTTCCGGTAATTGGTCTAATTAATGCTAGTGTGACAGCATAGACTAAGAAAAATGTACCAGCATTAACTTGAATTTTTGCTGCAAACAATGGTAAAAATGTTGTAATTCCACCAAAAGTTATTGATAGGAAAAATGTAACGATAGCCATTGGTAAAAACTCTTTTCCAAAAAATGATATTTTACTTTTATGTGTATGTTCAATTACTGGAATTTTTGTACTAAATGCAAGAATAAATGCAATAAGTGCTAATATTGTACATAGTACAAACAGATAATTGAATGAAAATGATTCTGCTACCCAAAGGCCTAGTATTGGTCCAAGGGCCATACCTAAAGTCATTGAAAGTCCATACCATCCCATTCCTTCTCCACGACGGGATTCTGGAATAACATCAGTTACAGCTGTTCCTATAGAAGTAGTAGCCATTGCCCAACTAACTCCATGTAGGATACGTAAAATCACTAAGAAAACAATTCCTATCACTAAATTATAAAAATACATTGTAATTGCAAAAAATAATAGCCCACTTATTATAAATACTCGTCGGCCATATTTATCCATTAATCCTCCAATAAGAGGACGAATAATTACTGCAGAAATTGTAAATACTCCAATAATAAATCCAACCTGAGATTCACTTCCACCTAATTCTTTAATAAACATAGGTAGTGTTGGCATTAGTAAATAAAAACCACTAAATAGCAGTAGTGCTGTGATTGTCAGCTTTATATAGCTTTTTGTCCATAAACGTTCCATTATATTGAAACCTCGCTTTCTTTTATTTTAATAAATTGAAAATGAAAAGCTCACAGCAATTGGGTTATTATTACTCCCAAATAGCATGGTAAGCAAATAAAAAGGCAGTACATACTTTATAAAAGTATTAGTACTGCTATAGAGATTGACAAGTATTTTCTTACTTAGAATGTACTTGCTAGTTTAATAGCTTTGTTAAGTCCAGAAGAAATAATTTCTTCTGCTTTATCAGGTGATTGGTTGTGTCCTTCAATTACTACTGTCTCTATATCTTTTACTCCAAAGAAGCCCATCATGTTTGATACATATCTAACTGCCATTTCCATTTCAGCTGTTGGCCCTTTAGAATATACACCACCACTTGCGTTTAATAATGCAATTTTCTTATCGGAAATAAGACCTACTGGACCTTCAGGCGTATATTTGAATGTTTTTCCAGCACGGTTTAAGTAGTCAATATATGTATGTAGTACCGCTGGAATTGTTAAATTCCATAGTGGGAACCCAAATATAACTTTATCAGCCGCAAGGAATTGATTTAAATATTTATCAGCAACAGCAACTACTTTTGCTTCATTTTCTGTTAACTCAAGTCCTCTGCTAGCCTTAAAAGTACCGTTAATCATATCTACTCCTACATATGGTAATTCTTCATTGTATAAATCAAGTTCTACCACTGTATCCTCTGGATGTGATTCTTTATAGCTGGCTAAAAAAGCCTCATATAATTTTACACTAATCGCCTGATCTGCAGGACGATTATTTGCTTTTACAAATAAAACTGTTGTCATTTTCTTTTCCTCCTGTTAATTCATATTACGTTGCTATATGAATCATTTAAAGTTAGTCTAGTTCTTTCATAGCAAAAGTAATATAGTCAATTTGATTGACTATATTGAATATAGTATAATAAAAATAAGAAAAAGTCAACTTAATTGACTTTTAAGGAGGTTTTATGTATGAATCATCAAATATTTAGTGGATTAGATCTTACATCACTTTTTTTATTATCTTTTAGTACAGCTATTAACGAATTACATGACAGATTGATGGAATTGGGATTTGAAGATATTAGACCTGTACATGGTTTTATTTTTAGTTGTATCAGCCCTGATGGGGCAACAGGTATAGAATTAGCTGAGTATTTAGGAATTACAAAGCAAGCTGTGAGTAAAATAATAGATTATCTTGAAAAAAATAATTATGTAATACGCAAAACTCACCCTACTGATAAGAGAGGAAAAATTATTGTTTTGACGGAACGAGGCTCCGCAGTAATGAAAGTAAAAGATGAGATATTAAATGAAATTGAGCAACGTTGGAGTGAGAATATAGGTACCGAGCGAATGCAAATGATTAAAGAAGATTTAACTAAATTAGTTTATGAAGCGAGTGGAGGTAAATTGCCATCGAAGTTAAGACCGGTTTGGTAAATATAGAATGCTTCAAAATATTAACTTTAAGGTATGGGCAGTAGGATTTTGGGATATATACAAGGAGAGTGGGAAAACCTAACACTTTTAATCCTTAGAGTTAAATAATATAAAACTATCACTTATTTATAAGTGTTGGTGGTGACACAAATAGAGATGAAACTTTATATAAGATATTTCTCCCTGAGGAAATAGATATATGTAAGGAGTTAATGAAAGAGAGTATTAAAGTAGAAATTAATGAGATAAACGAAAGGAAAGAGCAAGGTTATTACAATATTGCTGAAAATAGATTAAAGATATTTGAATGTGATGGTTATAAATGTAATAAATAATTAACAAGATTTAGTGCTACAGTAGACCATGTACAACCAGTGAGTCAAGGGGGAGATAATTCATTTAGCAATTTAGTGACATGTTGTTTATATTGCAATTCTAGGAGAGGTGCAAAACCCATAATGGAGCAATTTATTGAAAAATAAAAAATTTATGTTTAATTTATATAAAAATTTGATATAATATAAATAAGAAAAGCTTAGTGCGTCAACACTAAGCAATCCTTAGAACATTTATTTTGTTTTAGGGCTATTGGATGAATTTAATTAAATATTAATTTCTAGAAAAGGTGCTACTCTTTGCAGGATGGAGCACTTTTTTCTTTGCTTTTAACTTCTATATCAAGACCAAGAAATTTAATCTTAATTTTCAAATGATGTATAAAAAGATTATGACTAAGAACTAATCTAATAACATAAATAATAGATATACATTTCATAAAAGTATCAAACATATCCAATACCACCCCCTAGCTATGATGAAATACTCACCAATAGCCCAAGGGGATAAAATATTCGAAACCCCCGTAGCCATCCACTACGGATATCAAAATATTACTTTAGAATTATACCATAATTATGTAGAATACATACACAAGAATAAAATGGAAAAACCTTATTTAGTATAGTTACGGAGAACCATATCACAAATAAGTATGAAAATAGTCATAATCATTAAATTGAAAAATATTTTTGTTTAATGTAGAATAGCAACACACTATAACATTTTACTAAATTTGTAAAGAGGGGGGGAATGAAAATTTTGTATAGCTTATTGAAATAAATAAATAATAAAACTTTAGATAATGGAGAAAAATTATATGCTATGAAAGAGCATGAATTTAGGGAACTATTAAGATATTTGTATGACAATGACTATATAAAGTGAGGAATAATATTATCTGATTCCTATTCTTTAAAAAGTGCAACCTTAACAGATAATGGATTTCAAATCCTAGAAAAGTATAAAGACTGGAGATTATTCTCTAGTTTTTCTTTTAAAAGTAAAAACTTACACTATATGTAAGTTTAAATTTAGAGGATTATTTATTAGAATTATATATGAAAAGAGTAGGAGGGGAAATAAATGAATATTAATGATAAATTATTAAAGGTTGAAAATATTAAGAAGGTATATGGAAGTAATGAAAGCAAGACTGAAGCTTTAAGGGGAATTACTTTTGATGTTTTAAAGGGTGAGTTTTTAGGAATAATGGGAGCAAGTGGATCTGGCAAAACAACTTTACTTAATTGTATTTCAACTATGTTAAAGCCTACTTCTGGTAAGGTTTTATTAAATGGAGAAGATATTTGTTCTTTTAAGGGAAGTAAATTAGCTGATTTTAGAGGAAATAAAATTGGTTATTTATTTCAAGATTTCGAGCTATTAGATAATTTAACAGCCAGAGAGAATATTATTTTACCTTTGTCTATTCACAATATTAGTTATGAAGTAGCGAAGGAAAAGTTATTAAAAATAGTTAGTCAATTAGATATTGAATCTGTTTTGAATAAATATCCAAATGAAATGTCAGGAGGACAGAAACAAAGGGTTGCAGCAGCTAGAGCTTTAATTACTAATCCTGAAATTGTATTAGCTGATGAGCCAACAGGTGCTTTGGATTCAAGAAATGCCAAGTCTTTAATGAGTAAGCTTGAACTTATAAATAAAGAAAATGAATCAACTATTTTAATGGTTACTCATGATGCTAATGCAGCAAGTTTTTGTTCAAGAATTTTATTTATACAAGATGGAGTTATTTTTCATGAACTTAGAAGAAATAAAGAAAAAGAGAGTCAAGAGGAGTTTTATGAAAGGATTTTGATGGTAATGGCTCAATTAGGAGGAGGAAGTGCAAATGTTCTTTAAGCATATTTTAAAAAATGCAAAAAAGAGTAGAAAAGAAAATGGGTTGTATTTTGGTTCTTTAATTGTAGCTATAGTATCTTTTTATGTTTTACTTTCTTTAGAAGATCAAGATGTAATTAGCTTTTTAAAAACTATGGAGAGTGATGGAATTCAAAAGCTAATGGTTTTAATTAAGCTTGTATATGTAGTATCTTTATTTTTCCTATTTTTCTTAATTTATTTTTCTAGTAGGTATCATTTAGAAAGAAGAAAAAGAGAGTTTGGAATGTATCAAATGTTAGGTATGAGAAGAGGAAAAATCTTTGGATTACTTATGGGTGAAACAATATACAATAGTTTGATTTCTCTTCTAATAGGAATACCAATAGCTTTATTTTTAACTGAGCTAATAAGTTTAGCTACTATAAAAATAATTGGAATAGGTATTATAGGACATCAATTCAAATTTTCATATATGGGAATTATAGGAACTTTTATAGGGTTTTTGTTAGTACAAATTATAGCTATGCTTTTATTAAGTATATCTATAGCTAAGAAAGAACCCCTTGATTTAATAAAGAAGGATAGTTCTAAAAAACAAGTTATTTCATCTGAAAGATCTAGATGGATTTATTTAATTATAGGAAGCGTTTTATTAGTAATAGCTTACTTAGTTGCTATTTTTCTTTTAAAATCTTTAAATTTAGTTGTTGCTCTTATAGTTTTAGTTACAGGAATTACTGGGACTTTCATGTTCTTTAAAGGAATTAGTGCTTTAATTGGAAATAGATTAAATAAAAAGTCAGAGAAATCTAGTGGATTATTCACATTTACAATGAGACAAATTCAAGAAAATATATTTTTTGAATCAAATACTTTAGCCTTTTCTTCTTTACTAGTTTTGTTATCAATGATATGTATTGCTTTTGGTTCATCTGTAGCTATATCAAGGCAAGATAATACTAATAGAACAGTAGATTTTTCAATAACAGCTTCTGAAGAGGAAGTTAAGGAAACTATAAATTCTTTAGATTTAAATTCTTATGTAGAAAATTATTATCCTGTTTATTTAGAAAATATGAGAACATCACTTCATTCAGATGATAGCAAAGCATTAGAATTTTCTTGGGAAGGATTTAGAAAAGAAATAGAAAAAATGCCAGAATCAAAGAGTAAGTATTCAATATTGCAGTATTTAACACCTGATAATTATCCTTATCTAATTTCTTTAGAATCTTTTAATAATATGAGAAAAGCATCAGGAAAAGAAAATCTTATTTTAGAAAATAATGAAGTTGCCTTTTATTCTAATGCAGGTTTTTACTCTGAAGATTTTATAAAGGAAGTTTTAAAAGGTAATCCATATATTACGATTCAAGGAGAAAAATATGATTTAGTTAATGAGTATTATGTAGAGAATATTGTAGCTGATAGAACTATAACTCTATCAAATGCATTTATTGTTTCGGAGGATTTATATAAGAGGCTTGTAGAAAATAGAGAACCTTCAATTTGGAATTTAAATATAAATAATAATTTGGTAGAAGAGAATGGGTTAATGCAAGCTATAAGTGAAGTTAATGAAATTTTATCTCAAAGTGGATTACAATATGAGAGTTATTTACAAGGTATGGGAAGAAATCTGTTTTATATTGTAGCAGGTAGTTATTTAACTTTATATTTAGGAATTATATTCTTAATAATAGGAAATACAATGATTGGTATTAAGTTCTTAATACAACTTAGTTCTACAAAAGAAAGATACAAAATCCTATTGAATTTAGGGGCTAAAAAATCAGAAGTATTTAAATCTGCAAAATCTCAAGTAAGAATATTTTTTGGATTAGTTATAGGAGTTTCTTTAATAAGTTCAATATTTGGAATATGGGCAATGTTTAATAGTTTTTTAAATGAGGAAAGTAAAAAACTATTGGTATATATTGGGCCGATAGCTTCTGTTATAATTATAATGTTAGTTATAGTAGAACTTATTTATATAAAAATAATTGATAGAACAAGTTATAAAGAAATAAATTCATTAAATTCATTCAATAGGGGGTAAGTGGCTTGGAAAAGGTGTTAATAATAGAAGATGATTTATATATTAGAGAAGAACTTGAAAGTATTTTTGAAAAGAGAGGATATGTAGTAGAAAGCATAACAAATTTTAATAATACTTTAGAAGATATAAAAAAATCTAATCCTGATTTAATAGTTTTAGATTTGAATTTACCAGGAATGTCTGGGTTTGAAATATGTAAATCAGTAAAGCAAAGAACATCTTTTCCAGTTCTTATACTTACATCTAGAAATCAAATGAAAGATGAGTTACATGCATTAGATTTAGGTGCAGATGATTATTTAACCAAGCCTTGTCATCCAGATAGGATAATTGCAAGAGCAGAAAAAATAATTAAGATGTATGGAAAAATTATGAATATTATTTCTGTTGGTAATTTGATTTTAGATGAGAGAATTTATGAAGCTAAATACGTAGATAATTCTATAATACTTCCAGAGAATGAAGGGAAAATACTTCGAGCTCTTATGATTAATTATCCTAATATAGTAAAAAAGGAAGATTTATTTATTGAACTTTGGGGAACAAAAGATTTTGTTGATGAAAATATTCTTCAGGTTAATATGACAAGACTACGAAAAAGCTTATCTAAAATTAAATTAGATAATATCATTACAACAATTAGAGGGATTGGATATAAAATGGAGGAATTAAATGAAGAATAAACTTAAGAAAAGTTTTATAGAATCAGGAACATGGATTTTCCTTTTAATATTAACAAACTTATTTTTTATTTTTATGATATGGCTAGTTTCTCCAAAGAACTTTAAAATTCTAGTTGGTGTAATGATTCTTTTTACTTTAATAGTTATTTTAATTGGATTGCTTTTTGAAGGAAATAAAATAAATAAACAAAAAGTTTATTTTGAAAAATTTTTATATGAACCAAGTGAAGAAAATGAAGGAAAGCTTTTAAATATTTTTAATGAAAATTATATAGATTCAATAAAAAATATTGGAGATAGATTAAGAAGCTTAGAAAAATCTATAAAAGAAAATGAAGAAGGGTATTTGGAGTATGAGGATTTAATAGATGGATGGATTCATGAGATAAAAACTCCAATTCATTTAGGAACCTTATTACTTGAAAATAGAAAGGATGAAATGTCGTCTTTAGTGCATGCTAGATTTAGCCATATCATTCATAGAATTAGTTCTAATTTAGACCTTATTTTATATTATGCAAGACTTCAATCTTCACATATAAATTTTCAACTTAAAAAAAGTAATATTAATGAAATTACAAGCGATGTAATAATGGATTTAAATAGCTTAATTAAAGAAAATAATGTGAATTTAGAAATTGAAGTTGAAAATAAAAGTATAGTTACAGATGAAAGAACTATGAAATTTATTTTATCTCAAGTTATAGAAAATGCTTTAAAATATTCAAAAGATAAAGAAAAATATATTTGGATAAAATCAGGAATATGCAAAGAAAATGAGAGAGTATATCTTGAAATTAAAGATAATGGAGTTGGGGTAGAAAAACAAGATATGCCATTTATTTTTGATAAAGGATTTACAGGAAATTATAATAATGTAAAGAAATCAACAGGAATAGGGCTATATTTAGTTAAGAAATATTGTGACTTAATGAAAATAGGTATAGAAATTGATTCGGTTATAAATGAAGGATTTTCTATAAAGTTTATTTTTCCACATATAAAATAATTATTCAAAGAGACTTATTAAATGAATACAAAATTTTTTATTAAAGCTTTTAATTTTATTTTAAAGTTATTCATAAGTTTACCTACCTTTTGTTAAGAGCTAGTAATAAGTATAAAATAATAGGAAAAGGTAAGCAATATGAAATAAAAAGCTATACATCTTAATTAAAATAGATGTATAGCTTTTTTATATTATATACCATTATTGAGGAGTATACATCCCTTTGCTTTCCATATACTGAAATATGGTTTCCCCATGTTTTTGTTCTTCTTTTTGTATATGGTTTAATACATCACGAACCCTAGTATCTCTAAATTCGAAAATTGTAGTATCATAAGTTCCTGAAACATATTTTTCTGTCATTATTAAGTCTTTACACATATCAGCATCTGATACATTTCCCACATTTGACTGTGTATTATTCATAGTAGGAGCTGAATTTTGATTAGTCATATTCTGACTTGAATTTTGATTTTGTTGTTGACCCATTTGAGGGATTTTGCCACTTAATAATTGGTTAATGCTATCAAGATGAGTTCTTTCATCTTGAGCATGTAAATTAAATATTTGCTTTAATTGGGGGTCTTGTGCTTGATTTGCGTAATTTGTATATTTTTCTATGCAAATTTGTTCATGGCTTTTTTGGTCTTCAAGTAATAATCTTTCCTTTTGTGTTAATGTTATTTCCATATTACTACACCTCCAATTTTATTTTGTGTAAAACTTATTATTTTATACTATTAAAGAATTTGAATTAATAATTAAGAATAATTTTATTAATATGGAGAGAGAATAGAGGATTATATTGAAAAATTGTATAAATACAGAGGGGGAAGGGGATTGATAATTAATATCTAAAATATCTTGACTTAAAGATATTTTAGATATATAATTATCTTGAAATCAAGATAATGTAGGTGAAATTATGAGTGATATAAATTTAAAATTAGTAATTGCAATGGCTAGAACTTATGATGATTTATTTTTTCAAATAGAAAAAAATGTACAAGAGTTTGGATTAAATATTAGTGAATTTGGTGTTTTAGAAATGCTATACCACAAAGGAGATCAACCTGTACAAAAAGTAGCTGAGAAAATTTTAGTTACAAGTGGAACAATAACCTATGTAATAAATAAGCTAGAAAAGAAAGAGCTTGTTGTTCGTAGAAAGTGTGAGAAGGATAAAAGAATATTTTACGTTTCTTTAACAGAAAAGGGAAAGGATTTTATTGCACATATATTCCCAAAACATAAGGAGTTTTTGGATAGTTTATTCATCAATTTAGATGAGAAAACTAAAAAAGAATTACTAGATAATTTGATTCAATTAAGAAAAGTATTAAAGTGACTAATTAAATAATATATAAGATGTATATATTAATATTAAAATTTAGAAAAATTAAAAATATGATAGGAGAATGATTTAATATGAATAAAGATTTTTATAATGCAATAAAGGAAAGAAGAAGCATATATGCAATAAGCAAGGAGTCACCAGTATCAGATGAAAGAATTCAAGAAGTAGTAGAAGAAGCAGTAAAGCATGTTCCATCTGCATTTAATTCACAAGGTTCAAGAGTAGTTGTATTATTTGGGGAAAATCATAATAAGCTATGGGATATTACAATGGAGACTTTAAGAAAAATAGTTCCAGCAAATAATTTCTCTTCTACTGAAGAAAAGATAAATTCATTTAAAGCAGGATATGGAACAGTATTATATTTTGAAGATTTCAATGTAGTTGAATCATTGCAAAAGCAGTTTGAATTATATAAAGATAATTTCCCAGTTTGGGCACAGCAAACTTCAGGAATGTTACAATTTGCTATTTGGACTGCTTTATCTATTGAAGGTCTTGGAGCAACATTACAACATTATACTGAATTAATAGAAGAAGAAGTTAAAAAAGAATTTAATATTCCAAGCGGCTGGAAGATGATTGCACAAATGCCTTTTGGTAAAGGTGTTGCACCGGCAGGAGAAAAAGAATTTATGCCAATAGAAGATAGAGTAAAGATAGTAAAATAGAATAAAAAATTTCTTGTATTTTCATTAAGTAGATATATGTTAAGGATGCATATATCTACTAATTATAATATCGTAATATAGTGAATTTTAAATGTTTAAGTAAATAGTAATTATTAATGAAAGGAGAAAATTATTATGTTAAGAAAATTAGATCATAAAAATATGGGGAAAAGTAATTTAGGATGGCTAAAGAGTACATTCCATTTTTCCTTTGCAGAATATTTTAATATAGATAACATGAATTTTGGAGTATTAAGAGTTATAAATGATGATTTAATAGAAGGTAAAACAGGTTTTGATTTACATCCACATAAAGACATGGAAATTGTATCTTATGTAGTTGATGGAGAATTAACTCATGGAGATACAATGGGAAATAAAAATACTATTTCAAGAGGACATGTTCAATATATGAGTGCTGGTACAGGAGTATATCATAGTGAACATAATTTGGGGGATAGCATAACAAGGCTATTACAAATATGGGTTGTTCCAGATAAAAAAGATTATAAGCCAGCTTATGGAGATTACAGATTTAATGCAGAAGATAGAAAAAACAAATGGCTTAATATAGTATCAAGCAAAGATGGTGATGCACCAATTAAAATAAATCAAGATGCAAACTTTTATGTAGTAGAATTAGATGAAGGAAAAGAAATAGATTTTTCAGTAGAATCTGGAAGACAAGCTTATTTAGTTCAAATAGAAGGAAATTCAACAATAAGCAATATAGAGTTAGACGAAAGAGATGCATTAGAAATAGTAGAAGAAAATATTCTAATAAAAGCTAATAAAAAATCACATGTACTTGCAATTGAGATGAAGAAATCAACAAGATGGTAAAAGTATTAATATATAATAAAAAGAACAAGCAGATTTATTATGCTTGTTCTTTTTTAGTGTATAGAAAATTACTATACATACTTTTTAATTAAATTTTATTAAAATATAGATAAAGATTTGATTATGATAATTATAATCAATTAACTTTTAAAATTATGAAAATTTTGGTATAGTAATTTAATAGATATTTTTATTAATTGAATAATAGGACATGTCTATGCAAATACTTAAATTATTATAAATTAATTATATAAGAACAAATAATTTTTAATTTTACAAAGGAGGCATAAGAATAGATATGAGAAAGACAAAAACAATGGATGGAAATACAGCTGCAGCACATATATCCTATGCATTTACAGAAGTAAGTGCAATTTATCCAATAACTCCATCTTCACCTATGGCAGAACATATGGATGAATGGGTTGCTCAAGGAAGAAAAAATATCTTTGGGAAACCTGTTAGAATAGTAGAAATGCAATCAGAAGCAGGAGCAGCAGGTGCTGTACATGGATCTTTGCAAGCAGGAGCATTAACTACAACTTTTACAGCATCTCAAGGATTATTATTAATGATACCTAATATGTATAAAATGGTAGGTGAAAGGTTACCAGCAGTTATTCATGTAGCAGCGAGAGCTCTTGCTACATCATCATTAAGTATTTTCGGCGATCATCAAGACGTTATGGCTACAAGACAATCAGGTTTTGCTATGCTTTCAGAAGGTTCAGTTCAAGAAGTTATGGACTTAGCACCAGTTGCGCATTTAACAGCGATTAAAGCAAGAATGCCATTTGTTAATTTCTTTGATGGATTTAGAATATCTCATGAAATACAAAAGATAGAGGTTTTAGAGTATGATGAGTTAGCTAAATTAGTTGATTATGAGGCACTTAATAATTTTAGAAAAAATTCACTAAACCCTGATCATCCAGTTATAAGAGGAACAGCACAGAATCCTGATGTATATTTCCAATTAAGTGAGTCATTAAATAAATATTATGATGATATTCCAGATGTTGTTGAAGGGTATATGTCAAAAATAACAGAATTAACAGGAAGAGAATATCATTGTTTTGATTATTATGGAGATAAAGATGCTGATAGAATAATTATAGCTATGGGTTCTGTAACGGAAGTTATAGAAGAAACTATAGATTATTTAAGAGCAAGGGGAGAAAAAGTAGGTCTTGTAAAGGTAAGACTTTATAGACCATTTTCAATAGAAAAGTTATTAAAGGTTATACCTAAGACTGTTAAAAAAATTGCAGTTTTAGATAGAACAAAGGAGCCAGGATCAATTGGAGAGCCATTATATTTAGATGTTGTTAGAGCAGTTAATGAAATGGATAATCCACCTAAAGTATATGGAGGAAGATTTGGACTTGGGTCAAAGGATCCATATCCATCATATATTGTAGCTGTTTATGAAAACTTAAATCAAGATAAACCAAAGAATAGATTTACTATTGGTATAGAAGATGATGTTACCAATTTATCTATTTCACCAAAGGAAGAAATTGATGCCACACCAGAAGGAACAACCTCTTGTAAGTTCTGGGGATTAGGATCAGATGGAACTGTAGGAGCAAATAAAAGTGCTATAAAAATAATTGGTGATCATACAAACATGTATGCACAAGGATATTTTGCTTATGATTCTAAAAAATCAGGAGGAATAACAATTTCGCACTTAAGATTTGGTAAAACTCTAATAAAATCACATTATGAGATAGATCAAGCAGACTTCGTAGCATGCCATAATCAATCTTATGTTTATAATTATAATGTTTTAAAGGGACTTAGAAAAAATGGCATATTTGTTCTAAATACAATTTGGAGCGAAGAAGAATTAAATAAGAAATTACCAGCAAGTGTTAAAAGATATATTGTAGAAAATAATATAGAATTTCATATTATAAATGCAATAAAAATAGCTCAAGAAATAGGTCTTGGTGGAAGAATAAATATGATAATGCAAGCAGCCTTCTTTAAATTAGCAAATATTATTCCACTTGAAGATGCTGTTAAATATTTGAAAGAAGCAGTTGTTACATCTTATGGCAAAAAAGGTGAAAGAGTTATAAATATGAACTTTGAAGCTATAGATAAGGGGATAGAATCATTAGTTAAAATAAACCCACCAGAAGAATGGAAAAATGCTGAAGATAATAAACTAGAAGAAAAAGTAGATCTTCCAAAATTCGTTGAAGAAATATGTATTCCAATAAATAAGTTAGAAGGTAATTATTTACCTGTTTCAAGCTTTGTTAATTCAGGAATAGAGGATGGTACATTTATGGCTGGTACTACATCTTTTGAGAAAAGAGGAATTGCAATCAATGTGCCAGAATGGATACCAGAGAATTGTATTCAATGTAATCAATGCTCATTTGTCTGTCCGCATGCTGTTATTAGACCATTTTTAGCTACATCTAACGAAATAAAAAATGCACCAAGTAGTTATAAAAGCGTAAAAGCAAATGGTATAAAAGGTAAAGAAGAATATTCTTATACAATAGGAATAACTCCTTTAGATTGTACTGGGTGCGGAAACTGTGCTCAAATTTGTCCAGCACCTGGAAAGGCACTAGTTATGAAGCCTATGGATAGTCAAAGTGAGCAAATAGAAGCGTGGAATTATGCGATTGAATCGGTTACTCCAAAAGAAAACCCTATGAATAAAAATACAGTTAAAGGAAGCCAATTTGAACAACCTTTGCTTGAGTTCTCAGGAGCATGTGCAGGTTGTGGAGAAACTGCATACGCTAAGCTAGTTACTCAATTATTTGGAGATAGAATGATGATTGCAAATGCAACAGGTTGTTCATCAATTTGGGCAGCTTCAGGAGCAGCAACAGCATATAGAGCAAATTATAATGGGCATGGACCGGCTTGGGGGAACTCCTTATTTGAAGATAATGCAGAGTATGGATTAGGTATGTACTTAGGTGTTAGAACAATTAGAGAGAGAATTGCAGATAACATTAAAATAGCATTAGAAGGTGAAATGCCAGAAGATACAAAAATGGTATTAAAAGATTGGTTAGATCATAAAGATACTGGAGATGGAACAAGACAAAGGTCAGATAACTTAAGAAGAGTTTTAGAAGAGGATAACTCTGAAATTGCAAAAGAAATATTAAGAGATAAAGAATTCTTTGTAAATAGATCTCAATGGATATTTGGTGGAGATGGATGGGCTTATGATATAGGCTATGGTGGTTTGGATCATGTATTATCATCTGGTGAAAATGTTAATGTCCTTGTGTTTGATACGGAAATTTACTCAAATACAGGTGGTCAATCATCAAAATCAACTCCAGAAGCAGCAGTAGCAAAATTTGCTGCAACAGGAAAGAGAACAAAGAAGAAAGATTTAGGATTAATGGCTATGACTTATGGCTATGTATACGTAGCCCAAGTTTGTATGGGAGCTAATTTAAATCAAACTCTTAAGGCTATTGCAGAAGCTGAGGCTTATAATGGACCATCATTGATAATAGCATATTCAACTTGCATAAGTCATGGAATAAAGATTGGAATGGGAAATACTCCTCATGAAGAAAAAAGAGCTGTAGATTCTGGATATTGGCATTTATACAGATATAATCCTGATTTAAAGGTACAAGGAAAGAATACTTTTGCATTAGATTCAAAAGAGCCTAATTCAAGTCTTAGGGATTTCTTAATGGGAGAAGTAAGATACTCATCCTTAGCAAAAGCTTTCCCAGAATTAGCAGAAGAGTTATTCCAAAAGACAGAAGAAGATGCTAAAGAAAGATATCAAAGATATAAGAGTTTATCTGAAAATTCAATATTGTAAAATATAAAACTAAGATATAAATAAATTAAAATTATAAGAAAAACTATAAATTAATATAGTAAATAAATTATATATAATAATTAAAAAGCTATTTGTTTAAGTATAAAAGTTAAACAAATAGCTTTTTTTACTTTTTAGAAAAATATAAAATTTTAAAGCTTTGAAAATGTGATTTATATATGTCAACTTTTTTACTTTATAGCAAATTGAAATATTTAGGTAGAAATAGAGTGTATTTTTAGTTATAGTCTACATTTTTAATAACAGATGATTAAGAAATATATAAGATAGATATAAGATATAATTAAGAAGTATACATTACTATATTATTAAAGATTTAGTTAAGTTTAGTAAAAAAAGGTAGACTTATTAAACTGGGAGGTATATATTAAAAGTTAGTATTTTAGGTTTAAATGTTAAAATATGTATGATGTGAATTTGACTTAATATTACTTAATATTACTTAAACATTGGGATACATATAAATATATAATTTAGATTAAGTATATTTATATAGTTTTAGGAGGTGCATAATTTGCAAAGCTTTAAAGAGAAGTTTACTACATTCTTTTTAACAGTATTAAAATTTTTAATGATAATACTTATACCTGCTAGTATTGGTGCTATATTTTTTGCTCATATTTTTCTTAGTGCTGAGAATTTAATTAGGAGCATTATAATAGTAACATTAATTATGATAGGTATCATATTAATAGAATTTTATATAATAAGAAAGAATTTTAGTTATAAGAAGCAGATATCTCTAATATTATTTTGTGGATTTATTATAAGAGCTTTATGGTTATTAAATATAAATAGCTTTCCAACATCAGATTATATGATTATTTATGAGTCTGCACAAGATTTTTTAAATGGTAGTACAAGTATGTTTTGGGGAAGTTCATATATAGCTAGATTTCCACATTTAACAATAATGGTGTTTTATATGGCCTTAATGATTAAGATATTTCCTATCAATAACATATTAATGATGAAGCTTGTTAATCTGGCATTAGGTGTTTTAACGATATATATTATCTATTTAATAGTTAAAGAAATATTTAATTCAAATAAAAAAGGAATATATGCAGCTTCATTAGCAACAATATTTCCACCACTTGTAACTTATACAGGTGTTTTTTGCACGGAAAATATAGCAATACCATTATATTTGCTTAGTGTATATATATTTATACTTGTGCTTAGAGGAAAGAAAAATAAATATTATTTAATTTTATCAGGATTAATATTATCTTTTGGGAATTTATTTAGAATGGTAGCAACAATAATAATAGTTGCATATGGAATTTATATAATAATTTATTCTAAGGATAAAATAGTCCATAAAATAAGAAATATAGCATTATATAGTATTCCTTATTTTATGCTCTTATTTTTAGTAAGCTTTACATTGCAAAGCTTAAAAATTACAGAATTTCCACTATGGGAAGGTAGTGAGCCTAAGATAACAAATGTATTAAAGGGAACTAATATAGAAAGTATAGGAAGATGGAATGAGGAAGATGCATCTATTCCTGAAAAATATAATTACGATTATGAAGAAATAAAAGAAGCTAGTGTTGAAATTATTAAAGAAAGGCTAACAACAACTCCACCTTTAAAGTTAATAAGTTTTTATGTTAAAAAATTTGCAATGCAATGGGGTATTGGGGATTTTGAAGGGACTCACTGGACAAAATCATTTGTTCCACAGGAAGATATAGTATTAGATGTTTCCTTAGAAGTTTCACAAACCATCTATTCAATTATGATGATTCTTGTATTTCTAGGAATTTTAAATAGAAAGAATAATAAAGAAAATGAAGAAATTAATTTATTTTATATAATACTATGTGGATATGGCATTATGTATCTAGTAACAGAAGCACAAGGAAGATATTCTTACATTATTTCATGGATATTTATAATTCTAGCAGTAGAAGGAATAAACTTTATATTAAATAAGTTTGATATAGATATTAAAAAAGGTTTTAGTAAAAGAGATATTAGAAAATATGAAAGAAACCTTTAATTAGATCTTAGATAATCCTTAATAAATTCTTAATAAGTGTATCTTAATATAATATTAAAGATTTATTTTTTTGTAAAAATAATATTTATGATTATATTAGCAAAAATAATACATTTATAAAAATTTAGAGGGGGATACGGGTTTGGAGAAAATTAAGGGGAGGTTTACTAAATTCTTTTTAACTATACTAAAAGTATTAATGATAATAGTTATAGTAGCTAGCGCTATATATATTAAAGATTTTAATAAAAATTCTATGATGATAGGAATTTTTTTATTAAGCATCATAGCTATAGAGTTTTATATTATAAAAAAGAATATAAGTTATAAAAAACAAATATTATTAATATTACTTTGTGGATTTATTTTAAGAAGCTTATGGTTATTAAATGTAAATAGCTTTCCAGTATCAGATTTTAGAGTTATTTATGAATCTGCACAAGATTTTTTAAATGGAAGTACAAGTATGTTTTGGGGAGATTCATATATAGCTAGGTTTCCACATTTAACAGCAATGGTACTTTATATGGCTTTAATGATTAAAATATTTCCAATTAATAATATATTAATGATGAAAGTTGTTAACTTATCATTAAGTGTTTTAACAATATACATTATATATTTAATAGTTAAAGAAATATTTAATTCAAATAAAAAAGGGATGTATGCAGCTGCATTAGCGTCAGTATTTCCACCATTTGTAACTTATCCAGCTGTCTTTTGTACAGAAAATATAGCAATACCATTATATCTGATTAGTGCATATATATTTATACTTGTTCTTAAAGGAAAGAAAAATAAATATTATCTCGTCATATCAGGGTTAATATTATCTTTTGGGAATTTATTTAGAATGGTAGCACTAATAATGATAGTTGCATATGGAATGTATATAATAATTTATTCTAAAGATAAAATAGTTAATAAAATAAGAAATGTAGCATTATATAGTGTTCCTTACTTTATGCTTTTATTTTTAGTAAGCTTTACATTACAAAGCTTAAAAATTACAGAATTTCCATTATGGAAAGGCAGTGAGCCTAAAATAACAAACATATTAAAGGGAACTAACATTGAAAGTGGTGGAAGATGGAATGAAGAAGATGCATCTGTTCCTGAAAAATACAATTATGATTATGAAAAGGTGAAGGAAGCTAGTGCTCAAATTATTAAAGATAGATTAACTACAACTTCGCCTATAGAGTTAGTAAAATTTTATATTAAGAAATTTGCATTGCAATGGAATGAGGGGGACTTCGGAGGAATCTATTGGACAAAATTAGATGTTCCAGAGGAAGATATAATAGTAGATGTTTCATTAGAAGCTCCACAAATTATTTATTTAATTATGATGATTCTTATATTTTTAGGAATTTTAAATAGAAAGAATAATAGAGAAAATCAAGAGATGAATTTATTTTACATAATATTATGTGGGTATGGTGTTATGTATTTAGTAACAGAATCACAAGGAAGATATTCTTATATTATTTCATGGGTATTTATAATTTTAGAATTAGAAGGAATAAACTTTTTATTAAAAATATTTAATAAAAGACCTAATGAAAAGTTTGAGAAAGAAGAGAAATTGGAGAAAGTTGCTTAAATGAAAAAAATTAATAAAAGAATATTATGGATAAGTATAACAATTAGTATTTTATATATAAAAAGTTTGACTTTAACATTTATGAGTGCTTCAAATAGTGGTTTTAGTTTCTATGGTATCCCTTTTGATATAAGGCTTATGATAGCTCATTTAGCTATATTAGGAATAATTATATTTCCTAGCTTAATATTTAAAGGTAAGGCTTCAATAAGATATCTAATTGCTATAAATTTAATATACTCTATTTTTATGATTTTTGACATATGGTCATATAGAGGTACAGGGTATTTGTTAGAGTTAAAGTATTTATTTTTCAAAGATGGATTTAACCCTTTAAATGGAAGGATCATTAATCCAGGATTTATAGATATAGTTTATATAATAGATATTCCAATAATGATATTTTATTGTAAAAGGTTAAAGGGAAATGTTAATTTTAAAAGAAACTTTAGGGGAGCGATATTAGGGTTAATTACTTGCATAGCAATAATATGTTCATCTCATTATTTATTTGATATAAAAGGAGTTTTAAATGGGAAAATAAGATTCTTTCAAGAGGATTGGCAGGCTTCCTGGAGTCCAGCTCAAAGGCTTTCTAATAGATCACCTCTTGGACATCATATATATGAATCTTATAAAACCTTAAAGAAAGTTAATAAAAAAGTTGATTATGATGAAATAAAAGAAATTGATGAATGGTTAGCATGGAATAAGGAAACAGTTGAAGATAATGAATATAAAGGAATAGCAAAAGGTAAGAATATTGTGTTTCTTCAAATTGAATCCTTAGAAAACTTCGTTATAAATCAAAAGGTATATGACCAAGAGATAACACCTAATATGAATGAAATTATAAGAAAAGGATTATATTTCAATAATATTCATGAGCAAAATAATGCTGGAAATAGTATTGATATGGATATGATGGCTGCATCAGGGGTATTACCTTTAGGGGATGTTATAACATATTTAGAATATCCAGAAGTAAAGTATAAGTCCTTTCCAAGGCTTTTAGAGGAAGAGGGATATAATACTATTTTAACTCATGCTGAAAGAGCTGGTGATTGGAATTGGGCAGAGGCTGGAAGATCAGCAGCAGGTTATAATGAAGTTTGGGATATAAAGAAATATAAGATAGATGAGTATGCAGGATTTGGTTTATCAGATAGAAGTTTATATACTCAATTTAGTGGAAAGATTTCAAAATTAGAAGAACCTTTTCTAGCAGTTGTACCAACATTAACAAGCCATGGGCCTTTTGATATAGATAAGAAATATAGAGAACTAGATTTACCAAAAGAGTTAGATGAAAATAAGTTGGGCGGATATTTTCAAAGTGTTAATTATGCAGATAAGCAAATAGGATTATTTTTTGAGTTATTAGAACAAAATAATATGTTAGACAACACAATAGTTGTAATATATGGCGATCATGGTGGAGTGCATAAATACTATATGGAAGATGTTGAAAGTACAGATATGCCAGGAGATTGGTGGCAAGCAAAAGATAACGAAGTTCCTCTTATAATATATGGAAAAGATATACCAAGTAAAACTATAAGTACTTATGGAGGACAAATAGATATAGTGCCAACAGTTTCATATTTATTAGGTATTGATACAAAGGATTATTATATGGGAAGAAATTTATTAACAACCAAAAGAAATGCAACAGTTATAAAAGGTGGAATAGTAGTTGGTAATCCATCTAAAGAAGAAGAAGTAAGATTAGAGCAGGCTTATGATATAGCTGATAAAATTATAAAAAATAATTACTATGTAAATACCAATAAAGTAAAATAATTAGATTATGCTGTAAACTAAAATATATAGTTTATACTTTGAGCGGAGGATTTTTATGGATAAGATATTATATTTAGTTATTCCTTGTTATAACGAAGAAGAAGTTTTGTCTGAGACAAGTACGAGACTTCTAGACAAGATAAATACAATGATTAACAATGAAGATATATCAAAAGAAAGCAAAATACTATTTGTAAATGATGGATCAAAGGATAAGACTTGGAATATAATTGAAGGTTTATATAATAAGAATAGTATATTTAGCGGAGTTAACCTTTCAAGAAATAAAGGGCATCAAAATGCACTATTAGCAGGACTTATGGTTGCAAAAGAACATGCAGATATGGTTATATCACTAGATGCAGATTTACAAGATGATATTAATGTAATAGATGAATTTGTTAAAGAATATTATTCTGGAAGTGATATAGTATATGGTGTTAGAAGCTCAAGAAAAACAGATACTTTTTTTAAAAGAACAACAGCTTTAGGATATTATAAAGTTATGAATAGGTTAGGTGTAGATTTAATTTATAATCATGCTGATTATAGGTTAATGAGCAAAAGAGCTATTGAAGGTTTAAGTGAATTTAAAGAAGTAAATTTGTTTTTAAGGGGGATAGTTCCTTTAATTGGGTATAAGTATTCTATTGTAGAGTATGAAAGACATGAAAGATTTGCAGGGGAATCTAAGTATCCATTAAAAAAGATGTTAGCTTTTGCGTGGGATGGAATAACATCTTTTAGTATAAAACCAATAAGGATAATTACAAGCTTAGGGTTTTCTATATTTATACTTAGTTTAATAGCATTAGTATATTCTTTAGTAGTAAAATTTATGGGGAAAACTCAAGCTGGTTGGACATCGTTAACAATTTCAATTTGGATGATAGGAGGAATACAACTTCTTTCATTAGGGGTTATAGGGGAGTATATTGGAAAGATATATAATGAAACTAAGAGTAGACCAAGATATATTATAAAAGAGATATTAATTGATGATAAAGAAGAGTAGTAGGTGCAAGTTAATTGAATAGTTTAATAGATAAAATTAAAAAAATATTTATTACGAAAGAGTTTATAATGTTTTTAATAATAGGTGTTATTAATACTTTTAATGGAGTAATTTTTTCTTATGTATATTCAAATATGTTAAATGAAAATATTGCTTTTGTGTTTGGATATGTTTCAGGATTAATCGTAGCATATATACTAAATAGCTATCTAACTTTTAAGGAAAAGCTGGCTTTTAAGAAGTTTGTAAAATTTGCAATATCATATATACCTAATTTTATAATTCAAAACATAGTAGTAATAATAACCTTTAACATTATGGGTTTGGATAAGCTTATAGCATATATACTAGCAGCAATATTAGGAATTCCAGTAACTTTTATATTGTTAAAATTTTTTGCATTTAAAAAAGAACAAAATGAATAGTTAAAAAGGCTTATTTAATTTATATCAATAATATAAATTGAATAAGCCTTTTTAAGTAAACTTAATTATAAATAAATACGATAATTGTTTTTAAAGGAGTTCTAGGGCTTCACTTAAAATTTTTCCAAGAGAATCGTTAATTACTAAATTAGCTTTATTATCAGCAGATGTAGAACTTTTATTTATTAAAATAAGATTCTTACCCCTAAAATAGTCTATAAGTCCAGCAGCTGGATAAACAACAAGGGATGTTCCACCAATAATTAAAGTATCAGCATGAGAAATAGCATTAACTGCACATCTAATTACATCATCATCTAAGCCTTCTTCATAAAGAACTACATCAGGCTTGACAGTTCCATCACATTTAGTACAAGTTGGTACTTCTTTAGAATTTAAAATAAAGTCAGCATCATAAAAAGCATGACATTTGACACAGTAGTTTCTATGAACTGATCCATGAAGTTCATAAACATTTTTACTTCCAGCGGCTTGATGAAGTCCATCTATATTTTGAGTTATAACAGCTTTTAATTTTCCCATTTCTTCAAGCTTAGCCAATGCAATGTGTGCGCCATTAGGTTTAGCTTCAGGGTAAATAAGCTTAGCTTTATAGAAGTTAAAAAACTCTTTAGGATATCTCATATAAAAGCTATGAGATACTAATTGCTCAGGAGTAAAAGTTATATTAAGCTTTTCATTAAATAATCCATTGGAACTTCTAAAATCAGGGATTCCTGATTCAGTGGACACACCTGCACCACCAAAGAAAACTATATTGTTACTTTCTTTTAAAATTTGTGTTAGCTTCTCTATATTATTGTACATTAAATCATCTCCAAATTATATTTATTAGTTTTATTATGACATAAGATAATAGAAAGGGAAATTAAAAAAAGATGGTATTGGATGGAAAAAATATAATGTAATTTATAATGAATTAAGTAAGATGCTTTATATTATATGAGGTGCATGAAATAAGAAAAATTTTAAAAACATATAACTTTCTGCATATTTAAATAGTAGATAGAAATTTTTTTGCTTAATAAAATTATTGATAAAATCAGTAAAATCAAGGGTTTACAAAGGGGGTAACGAAACGCGTACCCCTTTAAATATATATAAAATAATTTGTGAAGTAAGGTTTATATATAGATTTTAAAGACATATAAGAGTTTTAAAGAATACTTTGTATGTCTTTATAAAATACTGATGGGATACCGATTAGAGTAAATGGTATGGTATTCATTACTGATATATCCCTTAAGTCCTTGAAAAATCAAGAATGTTAAGTTTGGTTGACAAATTTCCAAGTATAATTGGTCGCAAGTTTTAAAGATAAAATATAAACTTTGTTGTAAGAGAAGATATATTATTTTCTTAAAAAAGAATTGGGGGACAGAATTTATGAAAAAAATTATAATTAGGATTAATCCTTTTAAAAAAGATGAGGGTGATATTAGTAAAGGATTATATGTGATTAAGAAGTTACTTGGATTTTTTTTAGTATATATATCATCTATGATTATTGGAGAAGTTATAGTAGTATTTGGATTAAATCTAGCAGGATATGATTTTTTACAAGGTGAAATGCCTAATGATGATATTATGATGTTAATTAAGTATTATGGATTTTCAATTCATCTAATAATAACAATTTTATATTGTAAGTTTATAGAAAATAGAGACGTAGAAAGTATGGGGATTGTAAAAGCTAACATAGTAAAGTCATATTTTTTAGGTACAGGAATAGCAATGATGCTACTTAGTATTATATTTACTTTATGCTTAATAAGTGGTTCTATTTTCTATAATGGAGAAAACAATGATATAAGTGTTATTTTAATTTTATTGTATCTTGGAGGATTTGGTATTCAAGGAGCAATGGAAGAAGTTATGTGTAGAGGTTTTTTAATGAATTCACTTAGATGTAAAGTATCTATACAAATAGCAATACTAATTAGTTCTTTTATGTTTACTTTTCCGCATTTATCAACGCTTTTTCAATTTAGTATATTAGTTAGAATAATAGGAATAGTTAATTTATTATTATTTTCAATTATGGTATCTTTATTGATGATTAAGTATAATAATATATGGGTGTCATGCGCTGTTCATAGTGTTTGGAATTTTGTGCTTGCAATTATAATAGGTATTAATGTAAGCGGCTCAAATAAAACATCGTCAGTTTTTAACTTTAATGTTAACAAAAGTATAGAGTTATTAAGTGGTGGTCAATATGGATTTGAAGCCGGATTAATTTGTACAGTGGTATTAAGCTTATTCATTATAATGTTATTAAGAAAGGGTAAAGGGGAGAGATATGGCATTTAGCAATAAATTATATTCCTTGAGGAAGCAGAAAGGTTTGTCTCAAGATGAATTAGGTAGTAAGTTAAATGTTTCAAGGCAGACAATTTCTAAGTGGGAGCTTGGAGAAACTACACCGGAGTTAGAGAAATTAATAGCGGTAGGTGATTTTTTTCAAATATCTCTAGATGAATTAGTAATGGATGCAAAAGAAAGAGAGAGTACAAAAATAGATTCATCAAGAAAGAGTAATTTAGAAACAATAATTGATAGTATTGATAGAGAAAAAGTTAAGATATCTACGAAGAAAATATCTAAAGTAGTGCTGATAATTATAGGAATAATTTTTGTGATTGATTTCATTTCAATTATTGTATATTTTATATTTTATGGTTTTCCATCATAAAAATTTATATATTAGACTATCTGTACAATCTAGAATTAAGTTATAGACATGCATGAATTTTAAAATATTCTGTATGTCTTTATTTTATAGTGTGAAGTTTTCAATGAGATTCTATTAATGTATTAACATCTATAAAGAAAATAATAATATTCTTATTTAAGATAAATTTTCACACTAATTATTAACATCTTCTAATTACTATCATTAGTTGCATTATGGCATAAACAATTATATAAATTAAGTAAAAATAAAAAGGATAATATTGGTATAACATATGGTGTTATATTAATAAAGGTTAATTGTATTTTATAAGGAGAAAAATATGGAGATTATAGTTAAATTACTTGAAGAATCTGATTTAAATGAGTTATTAGCTTTTGAAATAGAAAATAAAGCTTTTTTTGAGGAAACACTTCCACCAAGAGGTGATGAGTATTATGAGATGGAAAATTTCAAGGAAATAATAAAGGAATTAGTTGAAGAACAAAAAAATGATATTGTATATATGTATTTAATAAAAGATTTAAAAGGAAAAGTAATAGGAAGAATAAATATTACATCAATACAAAGGGGTAGTTTTAATAAAGCTGAATTGGGATATAGAATAGGTAAGGATTATCAAGATAAGGGAGTTGCAACAAATGCAGCAAAAATAGTATTAGAAAAATCACTAAAAGAACATAAACTACACAGGATAGAAGCAGGAACAAGCTCTGACAATATAGGTTCTCAAATAGTATTAATAAAAAATGGATTTCAATTTGTTGGTAAATATAATAAGTATATTTATCAAGGAGATAAATGGCATGATAGCATACTTTTTGAGAGAGTGTTAGATTAAAAGAGTTTATATTATTAGGAAAATTTAAATTATAATAATTCATATAAAGATATACAAAAGGTTTTAGTAAGTAGACTTTCAGTATATCTTTATTATTTAAGAATATTATAATTCAAATTTAAAATTGTAAAAAATATTATCTTGAAAGGAGTTTGTAATGAATTTTAAGAGGATAATAATTATTGGATGCGGAGGAAGTGGAAAATCAACTCTTGCAAGAAAATTATATGAAAAAACAAATTTACCAATAGTTCATCTTGATAAATTGTTTTGGCGAAAAGGATGGCAATCAATATCAAGGGAAGAATTTAATAAATTATTGCAAATAAAATTAAAAGAAGATAAGTGGATAATTGATGGAAATTTTGATAGAACTATAGAAGAACGTCTTAATAGATGTGATACTGTTATTTTCTTAGATTATCCGAGAAGAACTTGTTTAATTAGTGCAATAAAGAGGGTAATAAGTAATTATGGGAAAGTTCGTCCCGATATGGGAGAAGGATGTCCAGAAAAATTTGATTTTGAATTCTTAAAATGGATATGGAACTTTAATAAGGAGCATAGAGATAAGTATTATCAATTACTTAAAGAGATAGAAAATAAAAAAATATATATTTTTAAAAATAGAAAAGAGTGTAATGAGTTTTTAACGAAATTTTAATTAATAATACATATAAATATTTATTATAAATAAAGGAGGGAAAAGATGATAGATAGGTATATCTATGCAGTTACAAGCAAGTTACCTAAGAACGTAAGAAAAGAAGTTGGGGATGAAATTAGAGAATTAATATACGATATGATGGAAGATATTCATGACTTTAATTCAGAGGAACAAAGAATATATAAGGCATTAGAAAAGTTAGGAGATCCTGATGTATTAGCTAATAAATATAGGGGAAAAGAAAGATATTTAATTGGACCAAATTATTTTAATAAGTATATATTTGTTATGAAAATAGTTCTAGTTTCTATATTTATAGGCATATCCATATCTACAGTAGTAGGTGGAATATCATCTAGAGATAGTATTGGAGGAATTATAGGAAGTTATATAGCTACTTTAATGTCAGCTTTATTGCAAGGAGCTGCATGGGTAACAGGTATTTTTGCTCTTTTAGAATATAATGGAGTAGCTATAGATAATGTTAAAGGCAAAGAAAAATGGAATCCATCAGAATTGCCGGATTTACCAAATAAAAAGTCAATAATACCAAAAAGTGAGCCTATTTTTAGTATTATATTTTCAACTATATTTTTCTCTATATTATATTTTCAACCTCAATATTTTGGAATATATTATAAAAAAAGCGGATTGGCTATAAAGTCAATATTTAATTTAGATACTTTTGAATCTATTAAGATAATAATTTTAATAATATTTATAATAGGAATAGTTAAAGAATTAATTAAATTAGTTATAGGAAAATGGACGATTAAGTTATCTGTTATATATTCATTATTAACAACTTTAACCTCAATATTATTAATAAAAATAATATCAAATGATTTAATTTGGAATAATGATATAATACAAAAAGCAGAGGGATTTATTAAAGTACCATGGGATAGAGTTATTTTAATTACTATAATCATTATAGTAATTACTACAGTTATAGATATATTAACATCTTTATATAAAGGGTTTAAATACGGAAAATAAAATAAGGTGTAGCTATAAATAATAGCTACATTTTTTTGTTACTAAATATATAAAATAAATTATTTAAGAATATATTTAGTAATGTTAACTTGACATTTAGAGCCAATAGTTTAAAATTGATGTAAGGTAAACTTTACGGAGGTTTTTATGAAAAATAGATTAAAAGAATTAAGAGAAACTTTAGGGTTAACTCAAGAACAGTTAGGAAATCTTGTTGGAGTATCAAGGCAAGCTATTAATGCAATTGAGACAGAAAAATATGAGCCATCAATATGGATTGCTTATGATTTATCTAAAGTTTTTAATTGCACTATTGAAGAAGTATTTCTTTTTGAAGAAAGTGAGAAAAAATCTAGATCTCAGCAAAGTAGAGGTGTTGTTTAATGGCTATAAGACAAATCAGAACTTTTGAAGATGAAATATTAAGAAAAAAGAGTAGAGAAGTTGAAGTTATAGATGAAAGAATAAGACAAATATTAAATGACATGGCAGATACTATGTATAATACTGAAAATGGTGGTGGATTAGCAGCTCCACAAGTAGGTATATTAAAAAGATTAGTAGTTATAGATATGGGGCAAGGTCTTATAAAATTAATTAATCCTAAAATAGTAAAAAGAGAAGGAGAGCAAGAAGTTATAGAAGGATGTTTAAGTTCTCCAAATGTATGGGGAAAATTAAAAAGACCAGCAAAAGTTACTTTGCAAGCATTAAATGAAAATGGAGAAAAAATAGAAATAACAGCTACAGGAGATTTAGCAAAATGTTTTTGCCATGAAATAGATCATTTAGATGGAATTCTATTTACAGACTTAGTTACAGAGTTTATAAATTAATAAATAGCAAAAATTAATTTTAGTATTTTTAAGTTTTAATAATTTTGAATAATTTTTATATTAGCTTATTGATATTTAATAATCTAAATAAAACAAATACAAAAAAGATAGTAATAGGATTTTAAATAATCCTATATACTATCTTTTTTATTTATAAAATTTTATTACAAGCTTATACAATATATTAAAGAAAATAATATGCTAATTAATAATAAAATAACTGATAAATCTATTCTTAGAGAACTACTGTTATTAGTTTCCAAATATATCACCTCATTTAATTTATATCCAATTTAAAGCATTTTAAACAAAGTGTGCAAATTTTCTAAAGTTGCTATTATTTAAATTAATAATCAACTGATTGTTGATCATGTTTGCCATATTAAAATATATTCAGATATTCAACTATCAATATTTTGTATTGGAATAAAAAACTACACAGCTTCGTTATTACATTTAGTTTATTTTCTTAAAAATTTCTTGTGTTTTTCTGATTTCTTTATTACTTCTATTGATTAGTTTTTTTACATAATGTATATTTTAAGACATGCTAAACTCTATAGTAGATTAATTAATTTACAACTTTGAAACAATCAGGATATACTTTCGATAAGTTCATTAATAATATAATTTTTAGAATTTAAGATTTAGAAATTAGGGGATATTTTATATGAATACTAAAAAGAGAAATATAAGTAAGAGAAATTTAAATTTGAGAATAAAGAGAAAAAAAAGAAGAAAAGTTAAATTAATAGTTTCTATTTTGTGTGGATTAGCATTGCTTACCATAGCGATGACTAAGTTATATAATGATAAAGATCAATATTTAATTTTAGTAAATAAACAGAATAAAGTTGGTTATAAACATACACCAAATGATTTAACTGTGCCATATGTTAGATTTAATGCTTCTAGTGATATGGATAAGAATATGAGGTTAGAGGCAGCTAATGCATTAGAAAATATGTTTAATGATGCTGAGAGAGATGGAATAATTCTTTTTGGAATTTCAGGATATAGATCTTATGAGTATCAACAGAGTGTATATGACAATAGTGTAGCTACGCAAGGACAAGATTATACGAATAAATATGTAGCAATACCTGGAACTAGTGAACATCAAACCGGATTAGCTATGGATGTAGCATCAGAAGGTTATTTTTCTTTAGATAGTAACTTTGAAGAGTCAGATGCATTTAGATGGCTTTCACAAAATATGAGTAACTATGGTTTTATAATTAGATATCCTAAGGGGAAAGAGGATATAACTGGATATAATTATGAACCATGGCATTTAAGATATGTAGGTGTAGGACCAGCAAAAGAAATAACTGACAATGGCTTGACATTAGAAGAGTATTTAGAAAGATAATCGTTATAATTAGGTGATTATATTAGATTTTCTAAGGGAAAAGTATGTCCTCAAAATAAAAAACTCAGCGATATAGCTGAGTTTTATTTTTAATTATTCATTAGTAATTCTTAATTATCAGTTGTTTCTCTTAGCATATATTTTTTCCAATCACCATTCTCAATATAAATAGCTTCATCTTGGAATTTTGGATCTATATTCTCATTATAAAAATAAGAATAACAATTTTCATAGCTTTCATCATCATTTAATTTAACCTTTACAAGGTTTCTTGAGTATTCATTATTTGGATTATTTTCATCTGAAAATCCTTCCATTTTATCAATAGCTTTTAGTGTTGAATCATAATCTTCAAATTCAACAACTTCTCCTACTATAGTAGTGTCACCAGGCAATACTGCTGGATAACCTTTATAGGGCATATGGTATAATTCAAAGCCACTTATCTCAGCAGGTCGTATAGATTTAACTTTTCCTTTTAAGTAAAGGTCATAGTTAAAAAAGCCTTTTCTTAAGCTACCATAAACAAAAATATTTACATTTTGATTCATTAGCAAATAGTTCCACCTATAGTTTTTATATCTGATGAATTTTCTATAACTGCTTTTATGCTAAGTTCTAAGCCTTTAGCTATATCATCTATTGACATAGATGGCATATTAGGCTTTGTAGTTACTTGAGATGGAATATATGGTACGTGTATAAATCCACCTCTTATGTTTGGATATTTTTTATCTATTAAGTATAAAACTCCATACATAACGTGATTACAAACAAAAGTTCCAGCGCTATTAGAAATAGAAGCAGGAATACCATTATCATTCATTTCTTTAACCATAGCTTTAATAGGTAGGTTTGAGAAATATGCTGATTCACCATCTTCGTAAATAGATATATCTATTGGTTGATTGCCTTCATTATCTTTAATTCTTGCATCATCCATATTTATAGCAACTCTTTCTGGAGTAATTCCAAATCTTCCTCCAGCTTGTCCTATAGATATCACTACATCTGGGTTATGCTTAATTATATTTTTTTCAATTGTTTCTAATGATTTTCTAAATACAGTTGGGATTTCTAATTTTATTATTTCACTCCCTAAAAGAGTATCAGGTAATTTTTTTACAGCTTCTAAAGCTGGATTTATATTTTCTCCACCAAAAGGATCAAATCCTGTAATTAATATTTTCATATAAAAGCCTCCTTTAAAATCTAAAATGCTAAGAAGTACATAAGTGGTATATGAATTGCAAGTAAGACAATTGCAAATACAGCTTGTGCTTTTATAACAGCATTTTTATCTTTAGTTTCTAATAAAGCTACTGGCAATACATTAAAGTTTGCAGCCATAGGTGTTAATAGTGTTCCACAGAAACCAGCTGTCATAGCTAACGCTGATGCAACTATAGGATCTCCGCCTTGAGCAAATACAAAAGGAACTCCTATACCAACTGTTATAACTGAGAAGGCAGCAAATGCATTACCCATAATAGCAGTAAATATAGCCATACCTAAGCAATAAGCTGTTATTCCTATTAATACGTTACCTTCAGGAATAACGCTTGAAATCATATTTGATATAATGTCTCCAACACCAGCAACGGTAAATAACGCGCCAAGAGCAGCTAGAAGTTGAGGTAATATTGCAGTAGCTCCAACAGCTTGGAACATTCTATCACTATCTTCTATAAACTCACTAGGTTTAGCCTTAGTTATTAAGAAGGTAGATATTAAAGCAACTATTGCTGAAATACCTACAGCAGCTACGCCTGAAATTGGTGTAAATTGAGCAATAATTAAAGCAACTAAAGCAATTATTAATGAAGGGATAAATATTTTTATACCTATCTCATTTGCTTTTAAGTTTGCAAAGGTACTGTCTAATTCCTTTATGCTTCCAATATTAATTTGATTAAAGGCAGCTAGGATACCTATTATTACAATAAGGAATCCTGTTACAACTGAGGGAATGTATTTGCCTAGTATAAATATAACACCAAGTATTCCCCAAAATAAAGCAGTACCATATTTAGTTTTATGATTCTTGTCTTTTAAAGTAAACATCATAGTAAGGATAAAAAACAAACCTACTATAATGTAGAATATTTCTAATAGTATATTTGAAAACATCTTAATATCCATAAATTTTTCCTACCTATTTTTATATTTTTTAGCTAGTTTCTTATCTAGTAAATAGTTTTGTATAACTCCTAAAATAAAAGCTATTACAGCTATAGGAATTGAAGCTTTAGCAACTTGTAATGCATCAACATTATAGCCTAAAGTCTCTAATGTACCAGCTATAAGAAGAACTCCTGAGTTTGCTAAAAATACATTTTGTCCAAAGAAATTACCATAGTTATCAGCGGCTGCTGAATGAGCTTTAATTAAATCTTCATCTTCATCATCAAGTTCACCATATTTAGAGATAGCAGCTCCTTGAGCCATAGGATTAATTAGTGGTCTTACAAATTGAGGATGTCCACCAAGTTTAACTGCAAGGGCAGCAGATACTTCTCTAATCAATAAATATCCAGAGATAAGTTTACCAGTGGATAAACCTTTTACTTTCTTTATTAGCATAATTGCTTTTTCTTTTAGTCCGTATCTTTCACATAATCCTATTACAGGTAATGTTAAAAGAAATAAACTCATTTCTCTTTTTTGTACGAAGGTTTGACCTAAAGTTGTAAGTATTTCAGAAACACTCATATCAGCAATTAAACCAGTTACAATACCAGAAACAATTACAACTGCTATTGTATTAAACTTTAGAGCAAATCCTACAATTATTATTAATATTCCTATTAATGCCATATTTATCGAATCCTTTCGAAATTTATAATTAATTAAATAAATTTGTTATATATTGAACATTTGTTTAATTATACAACTAATTTTGTATAAAATCCATAGAAAAAGATAAAAATTTATAATTTGGAATTATTATGATTCTTAGTATTAATATATTAATTTAATATTAAAATAGAAAATTAGGAACTATTTTAGAGTGCTTGAACATATAATATATATTGGAAATTTTAAATATTTAAGTAAAATATCTATTTCTTAGAAAGAATTATGTATTGAAAGAAAAAATGAGGTTAATGGTCGTGTTAGATAGTTACATGTAATAATTGACTAAAAGAAATATATTTTGCTTATAATAAAGCTAGTGCTTTTATTATGTACAATATATAATGATAAAGTAACAGGGAGTTGATTTTATGAAGAAGGAAACAAAAGATTTAAATCAATATAAGTTACTAAATAATATGATAAATAATTTAATAAATAAAAATAAATTAGAAAAAAATAATAAAAAAACATTTACATTATAAAAAAGTTGTGATACTATAAAAACGTAATTAAATAAGTAGTGTGTTACTGGTTATGCAGGCAAGGACTAAAAATATTATAGATATAGCTATATCTATAAGGTTTTGGTCCTTTTTTTATTTTTTATAATACTATTTTAAAAAGGTTTCATAACTTTATGGCAAAATGGAAATAATAAATCCATAGTAGCAAAAACTACTTAGCAGCTTATTTTTATATTTATATAAAATTTATTTAAGGAGGAATTATAAATGCTACAATTTTTACAAAGAATCGGTAAAGCAATCATGCTTCCAATAGCAGCTTTACCAATAGCAGGTATTTTACTAGGAGTTGGTGGTGCATTATTAGGAATATCAGGATTAAACAACCCACCAGCAGTTTATCAACCACTTATAGCTTTTGTTAGTATTCCAGCTGTTACAGCAGTATTAACAATAATGAAAAATGTTGGGGATATAATATTTGGAAATCTACCATTATTATTTGCAGTAGGTGTTGCTGTTGGACTAGCTAAAAAAGATAAAGGAACAGCAGCATTAGCATCAGTATTTGGATTCATAGTAATGAACCAAGTTATCTCTTCAATGTTAACTTTAGGATTAACTCAATTAGGCGTTGTTACTGCAAAAGAGGTTGGTGCATATGGAACTTATGTAACTACTAACTTAGGTATATTCACATTAAATATGTCAGTATTTGGTGGTATTATAGCAGGTATAGTTACAGCATTATTACATAATAAATATCACACAATACAATTACCACAAGTTATTGGATTCTTCTCAGGATCAAGATTTGTACCGATAATAACATCATTAGTTATGGCTTTAGTTGGAGCACTTTTAGCTTTCGTATGGCCAGTAGTACAAAATGGTATAGTAGGACTTTCAGAATTAGTTAGAAATGCAGGAGCGGTTGGAACATTCTTCTATGGAGTTATTGAAAGAGCATTAGTTCCATTTGGATTACACCATGTATTCTATACACCATTCTGGTTTGGATCATTTGTTGAAGGAAATATTTTAGTAAATGGAACATGGCAAACAGTTGCAGGAGCTAATACAGCTTACTTTGCTCAATTATCAAATATGGGTAGTTTAGTTGGTGCTTCATCAGCAGATATGGCAACAGTAGTTGCAGGTACTACAAGATTTATGGCTGGTAAGTTCCCATTTATGATATTTGGTCTTCCAGCAGCAGCTTTAGCAATGTATAAGGCAGCAGCTCCAAGCAAGAAGAAAATTGTTGGATCACTATTAATTTCAGCAGCAGTAACATCAATGTTAACAGGTATTACTGAACCGATTGAATTTACATTCTTATTCGTTGCTCCAGTATTATACGGAGTACACTGTATATTAGCAGGTTTATCATTTATGTTAATGGATATATTAAATGTATTCATAGGTATGACATTCTCAGGTGGTCTAATAGACTTTACTTTATTCGGTTTATTACCAGCAGGAGCTGGAGTACCAACTAACTGGATAATGGTTATAATTGTTGGTGCAGTATATGCAGTAGTTTATTACTTCTTATTCTTATTCATGATTAAGAAATTCAACTTAAAGACTCCAGGTAGAGATGAAAGTGAAGAAGAAACTAAGCTTTACACTAAAGCGGATTACCAAGCTAAAGCTGGAATCCCTCAAGCTGATATAAAAGAAAATGCTAAGGGTAAAAACAACGAAATAGTTGAAAAAGCTCCAGCAGTTTTAGCAGCTTTAGGTGGAGAAGAAAATATAGTTAGTGTTGATGCTTGTATAACTAGATTAAGAGTTGAAGTTAAAGATAAAGCAAATGTAAATAAAGATGAATTAAAATCTTTAGGAGCAGCAGGTGTAGTTGAAGTTGGAAATGGAATTCAAGCTATATTTGGAGCTAAAGCAGATGCTTATAAAAATGAAATTAAAAATATCTTAGATCTTGATTAATAGTTAGTGCATATGGCTTTTAAATAAAGAGTAAAAAATCGTTAATTCTTATAAATAGAATTAACGATTTTTTTTATATAGAATATTAGATTTATGATAGACTTTTTATAATAAATTGCAGTTAGATGATTTTGATTTGCTTAAATTCAATATATATAATACTTTTTAAACATTATATATTGAATTTAAGTATTAGACATAATTGGGGTTAAATGCTAAATTAGTGATAAAGATAAGTTGAAATTATATTATAGATATATTAAATTAGAAAACTTTTAAGGAATAGAAGTGAATATTATATAAGTTATAGAAAAAAATAAATTTAATTAAGATTTTAGATTCAGAACTAATTTTAAAGTAGGGGTGATTAAAAATGAAAAAATTTAAATTAATCATTATTACAATTATAATAATCTTTTTAGGAGTAATATCAGTTACATATATAAATAAATCTAAAGCAATTCCTAAGATTACAACAGCAACAACATCATCAAATTCAGATCTTGCTTTTGCTGTGTTAGGAGATGTTCATGAGAATATTGATCATTTTCAAAAGGCTATTAATGATTTATATACAATAAATCCTAATATGGATGCATTAGTGTTAAATGGCGATGTTGTAGATCAAGGATTAGATGAACAATATGATTCAGTACAAAAAGCTTTAGATAAAAATAAAGAGTTCTTACCTGGAACAATTATTAAAAATATTGGGAACCATGAATTTTTTGATTATAATATTGAAACGAATTCTCCAGAGCAAGTTCAAATATTTATAAATAAATATCTTGAGTTTTCTGGAGAAGAAAAGGTATATCATGATAAATGGGTAAAAGACTATCATTTCATATCGCTAGGATCTGAAGATGGTAATTCTGAAACTTTAAATTCAGTAACAGCATTTATATCTAATAAACAATTAGAATGGTTCAAAGAAAAACTAGCTGAAAATCATCAAAAAGGAAAACCGATATTTGTATTTTTACATCAACACTTAGATTATGGAAATAATTCATGGATTGGTGTTAAGCAAAGTGAAGAAATTAAAGAGATATTAGCACAATATCCAGAAGTAATAATATTTGCATCTCACACTCATAGTGACTTGAATGAAAACAGTGTAATTTTAAATAAACCATTTACAATAGTTAATACAGGGGCTGTTCATTATACTATTATACCTGATCAAAATGAAGAAAAGGGTTATAGGAGAGAAGCAGACTATATTAAAGGAGTTTATATAGAAGTAAATGGTAATAATGTTACCATTAAAGGTAGGAATATAGAAGAAAAACAATGGATATTTAATAAGGAGATTGTTAATTAGTGAACTTGAGGATTGCTTACAGATAATTTTATGTTTGGAACAGTAGCGGCATTTTTGGGACTTGGATTATCCTATATTATAAAGGGAATTAGAAAGTATAGTTGACAAAATATTTACAAACTATCTGACTTAAGGAGAATATTATGAATAAAGAAGATAAAAAAAAATTAAGAAATAAAATACTATCAATAAGAGATTTTTTAGCTAAGAATGAAAAAGAATCTATGGATAATAATATATTTAATAAGTTAGTAAATAGTGAACTGTATAAAAATGCCAAGAGTATTTTTATTTATATAAATTTTAGTAATGAAATAAATACAATAAACATAATAGAAAAAGCATTAAATGATGGAAAAGAGGTTTTTATTCCTAAAATATATAAGGGTAATAAATCTATGAAAGCAATAAAGTTAAATTCATTTAATGAATTAAAGAAAAACTCCATGGGAATATTGGAGCCATACGATGATTCTAATTTTATAGAAAAAACAAATATAGATTTAATAATAGTTCCAGGAGTAGTCTTTGATAATAAAGGAAATAGGATAGGATATGGCGGAGGTTATTACGATAGATATTTAGAAGATATAAAATATAAAAATAATAAAGTGGCTTTAGCTTATGATCTTCAAATAGTTGAAAGTATAGATGCCGAGGCACACGATGTTAAGATAGACTATATAGTTACTAATACCAAAATCATAGATAAATTTTAATTAGTAGTTGAAAATTTTGAGAATGATGCATATATAACAAAGGGAAGAGTTACATTAGGATGAGATCTTGGGGCGTATCAAAGTCTATTTAATGCTTACTTAACAAATTTAGGTTTTAGAAACTTCTCATTTAAGAACGGAAATGTATTCTCAAAATGCTTTAGAATTAGCTAAATATCTAGAAAAACATCCTAAAATAAAGTAGGTTAAAATTATTCATACCTTGAAACAAGTTCACAATATGAATGGGGGTAACGAAACGTGTACCCCTTTTTATAAATTAAAGATATAATAAAGTGGTTCATACAAGTTAGATTATATAATACAAAACAATCTAACTTTTTCTTATTTAGTTCTTTAAAGTTTTATATTTTAAATTCCATAACACTTTTGATATAATAAATAATATTAAATAAGAAAAAGCAATGAAAGTTATTAGTGATAAGAAATAAAATTCTAATTGATTTAATTATTAAATATAGAATACAAATTAATTATAGGGAGTGGTTTGTTATGTTTACAAAGGAAGAACTTCAAATTCTTAATGATGCTTTAAAAATGGCTGAAGAAAATTGTACAAAATTATTAGAATCAAGTACAAATAATAAAGACAGAATGGTAGCTTATAATAGAAAGCAAAAGAAAATATGGTTACTTCAAAATAAGATGAAAAAACTTATTGAAGAAAATAAATAATGAAAAAAGCAGGTATTTGAAGTTAGTCAAATACCTGCTTTATATTATTTTTCTTTATTTGCTATTTCTAAGATTAATCTATTCTTTAATTCTGAAACTGGAATTGCACCTTCTTCTCCATTTTTTCTGCTTCTTACTGAAGCCTCATTGTTAGCAGTTTCTTTTTCACCAACAACTAAAATGTAAGGGATTCTTTCAAGTCTAGCTTCTCTAATTTTATAGCCGATCTTTTCTGCTCTGTAGTCTCCAGAAATTCTTATTCCTGCATTTTTGAAATCTTTAACTATAGACTCAGCATAGTCATTATATTTATCAGAAATAGGAAGAACTATTGCTTGAGCAGGAGCAAGCCAAGTTGGGAATGCACCAGCATATTTTTCAATAAGCATAGCCAAAGTTCTTTCATAACATCCAATTGAAGATCTATGAATTATATATGGACGTTTCTTATTACCATCTTTATCTATATAAGTCATACCAAATCTCTCTGCAAGGGCAAAGTCGATTTGAATAGTGATTATTGTATCTTCTTTTCCATGAACATTTTTAAATTGAATGTCAAGTTTAGGTCCGTAGAATGCAGCCTCACCCTCAGCTTCTACGTAGTTAATGCCAAGATGATCTAATATTCCTTTCATTAACACTTGAGTATCTTCCCAGGCTTCAGGGTTATTTATATACTTTTCAGTGTTCTTTGGATCCCATTTAGAGAATCTAAATGAAATATCTTCATCAATTCCTAAAGTAGACATTATATGATTTATTAACTCAACACAACCCTTGAATTCTTCTTCAATTTGATCAGGTCTACAAACTATATGACCATCAGATAAAGTAAATTGTCTTATACGAATTAATCCATGCATTTCACCTGATGATTCGTTTCTATATAAAGTAGAAGTTTCAGCATATCTTATTGGCAACTCTCTATAGCTGTGTTGCTCAGCATTATAAATAGTATATTGGAATGGACAAGTCATAGGTCTTAATGCCATAACTTCTGGATCATGGTCTTCATCACCTAAAACAAACATACCGTCTTTATAGTGATCCCAGTGTCCTGAAACCTTAAATAAGTCGTTTTTAGACATAGAAGGAGTTTTAGTAAATACATAACCTCTTTTTTCTTCTTCATCCTCAACCCATCTTTGAAGAAGTTGTATCATTTTTGCTCCCTTAGGCATTATTAATGGTAATCCTTGACCTACATTTTCATCAGTTGTAAATATTTTAAGTTCTCTACCTAATTTATTATGATCTCTCTTTTTAGCTTCTTCTAATGCTTCTAAGTGAGCATCTAAATCAACTTTCTTTAAGAAGGCTGTTCCATATACTCTTGAAAGCATTTTATTCTTTTCATTACCTTTCCAGTAAGCACCTGCACTTCTAATAAGTTTAATAGCTTTAACTGATTTTAATGACATTAAATGAGGACCTGCACATAAGTCAACAAAGTCACCCATTTTATAGAAAGATATAACTTCATTTTCGTCTAAGTCATTTATTAATTCAACCTTATATGGTTCATTAGCTTCTTCCATAAGCTTTATTGCTTCAACTCTTGGTAATTCAAATCTTTCGATAGAAGGATTTTCTTTTATTATTTTTTTCATTTCATCTTCTATTTTAACTAAGTCTTCAGCTGTAAATGAATTTTCTACATCAAAATCATAATAGAAACCATCACTTATAGCAGGTCCTATAGCTAGTTTTGCATTAGGATATAATCTTTTAACTGCATAAGCTAAAACATGAGATATACTGTGTCTTAATGCATCTTTTCCTTCTTGAGAATCAAATGTGCAAATTGCAAGTTCGCTATCTTGATTTACAACATAACGTAAATCTACAACCTCTCCATTAACTATTCCACAACAAGCATTTCTAGCTAAGCCTTCACTAATTGATTTAGCTATATCTAAAACAGAAATACTAGCTTCAAATTCTTTTACTGATCCATCTTTTAAAGTAATTTTAATCATATTTATTTCTCCCTTCGTAATACAAATTTAAAAAGTAAACAAAAAAGTCGCCAAGACGAGCTTGTCGAGCCGTCGACTTTTTTTAGCGCATGTGCATTTCTGAAGCTTGACTGAGGAAAATCTTGCACGCGCACTATATTCATATTTTTACTCTTTAGGAGATAGATTTAATGACTGAATATCTTACAATAGTTATCCACAATAAATATAGAAATATAATTTCCTAAAGAGTAAAAAAACTCCCGTCTCTTCTATATAAATAGAAGGGACGAGAGTATAAATTCTAATTTTCCCGCGGTTCCACCCTTAATTGCCTAAAATAAGGCCTCTTAAGAATATCGTAACGTGATATAAACGGACTTTATTAGAGTCACTCAGAGGTGGTCTTCAACTAAATTCAAGTAAGATAATTTCACCAAACATATCTCTCTCTGAAAATGAAACGTAGTTTACTCTTCTCTTCAACGTGTTCAAATATTTATTACTAATTATTATAGTTATATAATATGCTAATGTCAACAAAAAAGAATTAAACTTAAAATTTTTTATAAAAAAGTAGTATAAAGCTATTTTAATCTATATATAAGAAAAGAATATTCGTGATTTGGCTATGGAAAGAAAATGTAGAAATTGAATTAAATCATAAATATGTAATTCTGAAACATAATTTTAGTTAAAATTAATATTAAAAATAGACTCAAAACGAAATATAAAAAATAAAAAGTTGACATTGTTCGTATAAAAAAGTAAAATAAACTTATAATATGAATAAAAAACGTGAAAAAGTTCGTACATTAACGAATTATTTAGAGGAGAAATGAAAAAATGAAGCGAAGAAGTCATTATATACTATTTATACCATGTGTAGTATTAGTAGCATACTTTATGATAGTTCCACTATTAGGCACAATAATTCCTACATTGACAAATACAGCTGGAGGAATGTTTAGCCAATATACAAATTTCTTTAAAGATTCATATATGATGTTAATATTCTGGAGGACCATTAAGATATCATTAATATCATCTGCAATTTGTATGATTATAGGTGTACCAGTAGCGTATTACATATCAAGAATATCTAAAAAGTTAAGAGGTTTACTTATTGCATTAACAGTATTTCCTGTTTTAACAAATTCAGTTGTTCGTTCATTTGCTTGGATGAGCATTTTAGGGAAGAATGGTGTTATAAATAGCTTACTTATAAAGTTAAATATGATAAATGAACCACTATCACTTTTGTATACAGAAGGCGCAATTATAGTTGGTACAGTATATATTTTCTTACCTTTAATGATTATTTCTCTTGTTGGGGTTATGGAAAATGTAGAAAATGATTTATTAGAAGCAGCAGAAAGCTTGGGAGCAAGTAAATTAAAGGCATTTTTCAAGGTTATATTCCCACTTAGTTTACCAGGATTAATAGTTGGAACGGTTCTAGTATTTACAGGGTCTTTAACTGCATATACGACTCCACAACTATTAGGTGGAAACAAAAATACAGTTTTGGCCACATTAATATATCAAAAAACCATGACATTGGGGGATTGGCAAGGAGCTGCAGTAGTAGCCACTATAATGATTGTAGTTACATTAATAGTTATAAAGGGAATCAACTTCCTAGCGTCAAAACTAGATAAGAGGGGTGTTTCATAAGATGAAAAAAAATAAATTTCTAACAGCTTTTGTTGTATTAGTATATATATTCTTATTTGCGCCATTAGTTATTATTGCTATGACAAGTATAGGAACAGAAAACTATATAGCATTCCCACCAAAAGGATTTACTTTACAATGGTTTTTAACAGTATTTAAATCAGAAGCTTTTATAAGCAGTATGATTACCAGTTTTGTAATATCGGGAGTAGCTACATTAGCAGCTTTAATTATAGGTACGCCTGCAGCTTATGGATTAAGTAGATATGACTTTAGAGGAAAAGCTGCTATTAAAAGCTTCTTCTTCTCACCACTAATAATACCTGGTATAGTAGTTGGATTTTCACTATTCCAATTCTTATTAGTAAAGTTAAGTCTTTCAGTACATATTAGTTTATTTATTGGACATACATTAGTAATTATTCCTTACATAATAAGAGTTATTGGATCTAGTTTAGAAGTATTTGACTATTCAATAGAAGAAGCAGCTATGAGCTTAGGATGCAAAAAATCATTAACTTTCTTTAAAGTAGTATTACCTAATATAACATCAGGAGTAATGGCAGCATTTATGTTAGCTTTTATAAATTCATTTAATAATGTTCCAGTATCTATGTTTTTAACTGGACCAGGGATAAGTACATTACCTATAACAATGATGAACTATGTTGAGTATAATTATGATCCAACAGTATCAGCATTATCAGTAATATTAATGATATTAACTATTGGAATTATGTACATATTAGAAAAGACCTTAGGTCTTAATAATTTCGCAGGATAAAGTTATGACTAATAAAGAGTTGGAGGACAAGTAAAATGGATTTAATAAATTTACAAAGCATAAATGTTTCATATGATAAAAAAAATAATATATTAGAAAATTTAAATCTAAAAGTTAAAAAGGGAGAGCTGGTATCTCTTCTTGGGCCAAGTGGATGTGGAAAGACTACAACTTTAAGAGTTGTTGCAGGATTTATAGAGCCAACTGCAGGTAAGTTTTTATTAGAGAATGAAGATTATACAAAGATACCTGTTCATAATAGAAATTTTGGACTAGTGTTCCAAAGTTATGCATTATTTCCACATTTAACAGTTGAAGAAAATGTAGCCTTTGGCTTAAAGATGAAAAATATGCCTAAGGATAAAATAAAAGTGAAGGTAGATGAAATATTAGAAACTGTAGATATGACTCACTTAGCAAAGAGGTATCCTAAAGAATTATCTGGGGGACAAAAACAAAGAGTAGCTATAGCAAGGGCGTTAGTTATAGAGCCAAGACTTTTACTCTTAGATGAACCCTTAAGTAATCTTGATGCAAAGTTAAGGCTTAAAATGAGAGTTGAGATAAGAAAACTTCAACAAAAACTAGGAATAACAACATTATTTGTTACTCATGATCAAGAAGAGTGTTTCTCAATATCAGATAGAGTGGCAGTACTCAATAAAGGAGTCATAGAACAATTTGATACTCCGGAAAATATTTATTCAAATCCAGCTACAGAGTTTGTTGCAAGGTTTGTAGGATTTGAAAACTTCATTAATTTAAAAAAGGTTTCAAAGGATACTTATTGTAGTGAATGTGGAGCTGAATTTAAGGTGGGCAAATCAAAGGACCAAATAGATGTTAAAGCAACTATAAGACCAGATGATATAAAGATAGTTAATGAAGACCTAGAAAATACAATAGACGGTATCATAGAAATAAGAACATTCTTAGGGAAAGCATACCAATATGATGTTAAAACATCTGTGGGTAGCATAATTGTGAATAGTGAAAATAGCCTTATATATGAAAAAGGAGATAAAGTAAAGATTCAATTACCATCAAATAAAATAGTTATATTATAAAATTTGCATAAGATAAAGGAGAATATTTATGAAGAAGAGAATTTTAGCATTATTATTAACAGGATTAATTTCATCAACAGCTTTAGTAGGATGTAACAAATCTGGAGATGCTGCATCAAACAAAAAACTTGTAATTTCAACATGGGGACTAAATGAGGATGTATTAAAAGAAACAGTGTTTGAACCTTTTGCTAAGGAACATGGAGTAGAGATTGTTTTAGAGGTTGGAAATAATTCTGAAAGACTAACTAAAATGAAGAACAATCCTAATTCTAATATAGATATAACTTATTTAGCAGAGTCATTTGCTGAACAAGGTATAGAAGCAGGTATATTTGAAAAAATAGATTACTCAAAAATACCAAATGCTGAAAATATGAATGAAAAAGCTAAAGCTACTGTAGAAAGAGGATATGGTCCAGCTTATACATTAAACAGTATAGGAATAGTAGTAGATCCATCGGCTGGAATAGAGATAAATTCATGGGAAGATTTATGGAAACCGGAATTAAAAAATAAAATAGCTATACCAGATATAACTACTACTAATGGGCCAGCAATAGTAGATATTGCGGCAATTAAAGCAGGGGTTGATATCAAATCAGATAAAGGTGAGGCAGCCTTTAAAGAACTAGAGGCTTTAAAGCCAAATGTTGTTAAGACTTATAGCAAATCATCAGATTTAGCTAATATGTTCTCAAGTGGAGAAATAGTTGCAGCTGTAGCATCAGATTTCGCATATGATACAATTGCAAAAGCTAAGCCAGGAGTTAAAAATATAGTTCCAGAATCAGGAACTTACTTAAACTTCAACACAATTAATATAAATAAGAATTCAAAGAACAAAGAATTAGCGTATGAGTTTATAAATTATGCTTTAAGTCCAGAAGTTCAAGAGAAAACAGCTAAAGCTTTAAAGGAAGCGCCAGTTAATACAGAAGTTAAATTAACCGAAGAAGATTCTAAGAATTTAACATATGGAGCAGTAGTTGATAATGCAAAAATAATAGATTTCAAATTTGTAAATCCATTAATGGAGCAATGGATTAATACTTGGAACAGAATAATGAACTAGTATTAAATGGGTGAGAGAATGGAAGTACAATTAATCATAAAAAATTTAAATGTATATAACAGTTATTTTAAAAAATTCATAAAAGGTGATGTTGTAATACATAATTGTAAATTTGTTCATATAGGACATAATTATGAGAACAGGTTAACATCTAAAAATGTTATAGACGGTAATAATAAGTACATGATTCCAGGATTAATAGATATACATATGCATATAGAAAGCTCAATGACCATTCCAAGTGAATTTTCAAAGGCTGTAATAAAACATGGGGTTACTACAGTTGTAGCTGATCCTCATGAGATTGCAAATGTTTTTGGAATCGAAGGAATAAAGGAATTTATGAAGTCTGAGGAAAAAGTAGATATATTTTATGGCATACCAAGCTCTGTACCTTCAACCTCAAGTGATTTAGAGACTACTGGAGGGAAAATTGGTGTGAGAGAGGTAGAAGAACTATTATCCTGTGATAGAGTTCTTTGTCTCGGAGAAGTAATGAACTTTAAGGATTTAATAGAGGATGAAAATTCTACTATAAATAAGATAATCAATATTAGTAAAAATAAAAAAAGAAACATTCCTTTAGAAGGACATTGTCCTAAAATTGATGGAGTAGATTTATCTTTGTATATTTATAGAGGTGTAAATGGAGACCATACTCAACAAAGCGTATCATCTCTTGAAGAAAAAATAAGAAATGGTATGTTTATAGAAATGCAACATAAATCAATGACTAGTGAAAATATAAATTTTTTAATAGAGAATAATTTATATGAGCATTTTTGCTTAGCTACAGACGATGTAATGGCAGATACGTTAAAAAAAGGACATCTTAATGAATTAGTCAAAAAAGCCATGAAATTAGGAATGTCACTAGAAAATGCAGTATATGTAGCTACTTATACTCCATCTATGAGAATGGGACTTCTAGATAGAGGAATAATAGCACCGGGAAAAATTGCAGACTTTATTCTACTTAGTAATTTATATAGCTTTGAGATTGAAGAAGTTTATAAAAATGGAGAAGTTGTATTTAGTAAATCAGAAGGAATAAAAGAAGAGTATTTTAAAACAAAGAGCAGATTTAGTGAAAGATTTTATAACAGTATAAAAGTAAAACCAATTACTAAAGAAGATTTACTAATTAAAGTGCCTAAATTATACAATAATAAAGTTACATGTAGGACTATTAAAGTATTTGAGAATACGACCTTTACAGAAGAAGGTGAAATTACACTAAATATAGCTAATAACATTTTAGAGTGGGAAAATAAAGACTGCTGCTTAATAGCTGTATTTGAAAGATATGGTAAAAACAATAATGTAGCTTTTGGCTTAGTAGAAGGTGGAATTATAAAAGAAGGTGCAATAGCAACTACATGGGCACATGATCACCATAATCTTATGGTGATGGGAAGAACTGTTGAGGATATGGTTTTAGCTGTAAATCAAGTTATATCTTCTGGAGGAGGATATGTTGTTGTAAATAAGGGTAGTGTATTAGCTGAGTTAAGCTTACCTATAGGTGGAATAGTTAGTGATGAGCCAATTGAGGTAGTAGGGAAAAATCTAGAAAAAGTAAGGCAAGGGATGAAGGATTTAGGCTATACTCATATGAATGAAATAATGTCATTTAGTACATTGTCATTACCTGTTAGCCCAGCTCTTAAAATTACAGATAAAGGATTAATAGATGTAAAGGCTCAGAAGTTTGTTTCGTTATTTAAGTAATAAATTATTAGACTATGTTATGCATAGTCTAATTTAATATAAAAATATAACTTGGAGGTCAATATGAAAGTAAAAAGTAAGGTAACTATATTTAAGAATGTTACTATAATTACTATGAATGAAAATAAAGACATGATAGAAAATGGAGTAGTTGCTTTTGAAGGAAATAAAATAACATATATTGGAGATGCTAGTTTAGAGGATGATTCTCTAGAGAGATATATAAATAAAAATAGATGTTCAAATGAATGTGAATTTGAGGTTATAGATGGAAAAGAAGGAATTTTAATGCCAGGAATGATAAATTGTCATACTCATTCATCAATGGTTCCTTTTAGAAGTTTGGCAGATGATTATAAGGATAGATTAAAAAGATATTTATTTCCATTAGAGCAAAAGTTAGTTGATGAAAAGTTAACTTATATAGGTGCTAAATATGCTATAGCTGAAATGCTATTAGGGGGAGTAACTACTTTTTGTGATATGTACTACTTTGAAGATGAAGTTGCAAAGGCAGCTAAAGAACTAAATATAAGAGGAGTATTGTGTGAAACCATAGTAAACTTCGTCGCGCCAGATACTAAAGAGCCTTTTGGGGGATTAGATTATTCAAGGCGTTTTATTGAAAAATGGAGGAATGATACTTTAATAACTCCAGGAATAGCACCACATGCACCATATACTAATACAGATGAATCATTAAAAGAAGCATATAAAATAAGTAAAGAATATAATGTTCCTATAACTATGCACGTAGCTGAAATGGATTATGAAATAAGTGAATATAGAGAAAAGTATAATCTAACTCCAGTTCAATATTTAGATAGCTTGGGTATATTAGATTCTAATTTTATATCAGCACATACAGTGTTAGTTAATGATGAAGATATAAAAATATTAAAAGAAAGAGGAGTAGGTGTATCCCATAACATAGGTGCAAATTCTAAGGGGGCAAAAGGTGTAGCGCCTATTGTCAAGATGAAAGAAGAAGGAATAAGCATAGGGCTTGGAACGGATGGGCCTATGAGTGGAAATACTTTAGATATAATAACTCAAATGTCACAAGTAGGTAAGATACATAAGTTATTTAATAAGGATAGAACGTTACTACCATCAATAGAATTAGTAGAGATGGCTACCATAGGTGGAGCTAGAGTATTAGGAATGAGTGAAGATGTTGGATCCATAGAAATAGGAAAAAAGGCAGATTTAGTTTTAATAGAGACAAAATCTGTTAATATGCAACCAATATATGATTATTATGCTACTATAGTTTATTCGGCTAATCCTAGTAATGTAGATACGGTAGTAGTCGATGGAAAGGTTGTTGTTAGAGATAAGATTCTGTTAAGTGAGGAATTCACAGAAATTAGAAAAAATTTAATGAGCTTAAAAGAAAAAATAAATAAGGTTGCTAAAGAACTTTAAGGATAGCCTATTAAATTAGAAAGCATATTGTTGTATTAAAGATTCAGGATATTATTTAACAAAAGAATATATTAGAAATTTTAGGTATTGAATAAAATAAAAGCTTCTAAAGAAATGTATAATCTTTAAGAAGCTTTTTTAATTGGAAAAAATTTATATAAAGTTATTAAAATTCATTAAAAATATCTATAATTTAATTACATATACAAATAAATGGTAACTTGAATATAAAGTTAAATTTTAGCTAATATTAATATTATGGAAAAGACGTTCTAACTCAAGCTCTTGAAGCATAGCATAGGAGTAGAGTTTACCACCCATGAGGTTCTTTATTATTTCTTTTTTAGAGTATCCTTCTTTAAATAGTTTAAGGTTTTTGATTAACTTTTTTAAAGAAGAATGAGATATTTCTAAAATATTGTAAAGTTCCTTAGCTGTATAGTAATCTTTTGGTAAGAGCTTAAAAAGCTTATCTTGTAATTCAAGTTTATACTTTAAATCAGTTTCTATACAGTTATGAGGACCATGTTTCCCTCTATGGTGGTAGTTGCAAAGATATTTATAGTTTAACTTAATATCGTAGCCACCTTCGTGTTTATGAACTATATGATGAATATCCGCTTTTGATCCACAAATTTCACAGTGGTACAAAGTCATGCCTCCTTTTTATATCTTTAATAATATTATAAAATAAATTTATTTTTATTTCAAATTAGATATAAAAGTATATCATTGGGTGAGTAGGTATTTTACGCTAAAAATACGTGCATCCTAATACATAGAATTATATTGTTATAATAAAGTGTTTATATTTACTTTGTTATATTCTTAAAAAATACTTGTAAAGGTGGTATAATATACTATATAATATATATATAGTATATTATATTACGAGACTGAAGGAAAGGTGATACAGTGAGACATAGTTATGATTCATTTGATTACTGGGAAGAATTAATTAATGAAAATAAAACTATAAGAGGACATATGTTTATGGATAAGTTACCTAATGAAAAAAGTATATATATCCATAGCTTAGTTTTTTGCAAGAATAACGGACTTAATAATACATGGGCATACTTTCCAAATGAAAAAATATTGTTAGGATATATTCAATATTCATTTTTACAAGAAGCCTTTTATAAATGGATATATGGAAAGGAAAGGTTAGTTGTTAATGTTCCAAACATTCCAGTAGAAATAATAATTTCAGATGGAGAAAAAAATAAAAAAATATCTAAAGAAGAAGCAGATAATATGAGAAGACATGTAAAAATGATAAAGGAGTGTTGGGCTTTACCTAAAGATAAATTAATTAGGGCACTTCAAAAGTTTGCTAGAGACTTTAATAGAACTTGGTACGGAGACAATAGAGAATTTTTATATTTAAAAATTTTTAATACACCAAAAGAATTAGGGGAATTTGTTATAAATTCAAGCTATATGACAACAAGTGAAAGAGAATTTAAAGAGAGAACTAGCTTAATTATTTCAGATTGGAAAGAAGTATGTGAAAAAGCTGATAAAAATAAGAGCCATGGAGAGCGATTTAGAGATATTTTATTAAAATCCCTTACAGAAATAATTTAAAGGTAAAACTAATTATTGACAGTAATAATTACTAAATATATAATATTACTGTCAATAATATTTGCGGGTGTAGCTCAATGGTAGAGCCCTTGCCTTCCAAGCAAGTTACGTGAGTTCGATTCTCATCACCCGCTCCATATGCGTTATTAGCTCAGTTGGTAGAGCACCTGACTCTTAATCAGGGTGTCCCGGGTTCGATCCCCTGATAACGCACCATTAAAAGAGAGATTAATTTTATGTAATCTCTTTTTTTCTATTTATAGAACATTTAACACTAAATACTTTATTGTTAATAGTAACTTTAAAAATAAAAGACTTATATAAGGTGTTAGGAATATTTTTCATATTGACAATAGTATATTAAATTGATACTATTATAGTGCAAAATTTAAAAGTCTTATCAAGAGTGGTGGAGGGACTGGCCCTATGAAACCCAGCAACCAAGAATTTTAATTAATTCTTAAGGTGCTAAATCCTGCAGGTAAACCTGGTAGATAAGAGGCGAACTATAATTTTTTATATGTGTGAGTAAAGCTTCTGTATTTCTACAGGAGCTTTTTTTACTCTTTAGAAAATTATATTTTTATATTTATTTTGCATAATTATTGTAAGATATTTAGTTATTAAAGTTATATCCTAAAGAGTAAAAAATGTGAATATAGTGCGCGTGCAAGATTTTCCTCAGGCAAGCTTCGGAAATGCACATGCGCTAAAAAAAGTCGACGGCTCGACAAGCTCGCCTTTGCGACTTTTTTAATTTTGTTATTAGAAATAATTTATATTTTAAAGGAGAGGAAGAAATTTTGAAAAACAAAGGTAATGGACTAGCTTTAATTCCATTAGGAGTATTCTTATTAGTGTATTTAGGTACATCTATAATAGCAAAAGATTTTTATGCTGTATCAGTTATTGTTCCTTTTTTAGTAGCAGCTCTAACAGCATTAATTATGAATAGAAAAGTAAAGTTTGATGAAAAAGTAGAAGTTTTTTGTAGGGGAGCGGGAAACACTAATATTTTATTAATGATATTAATATTTATATTAGCAGGAGCCTTTGCCGAAGTTGCTAAAAATATGGGAGCAGTAGACTCAACTGTAAATTTAGGATTATCTTTATTACCAAGTAGTCTATTAATACCTGGAATGTTTATTATAGGTTGCTTTATAGCTTTATCTATAGGAACATCAATGGGAACAATAGTTGCATTAGTTCCAATTGCAGTTGGAATAGCAGACAAGACAGGAATAGCAACAGCATTGGCAGTTGGAGCAGTAGTTAGTGGTGCTATGTTTGGAGATAATCTTTCAATAATATCTGATACAACTATAGCAGCAACAAGGACTCAAGGTTGTGAAATGAAAGATAAATTTAAAATGAATTTTATAATAGTTCTTCCAGCAGCAATAATAACTGCGTTAATATTCATGGTATTAACAAGAAATGCAAATGTAGTTAGTTTAGATTCTTTAAGTTTTAATATATTCAAAATTTTACCCTATATAATAGTTATAATAACAGCTTTACTTGGAGTTGATGTAATAATAGTTTTATTACTTGGAATATTGTCTTCATGTATAATAGGATTTATATTTGGAAGCTTTGACTTATTGGGATTATTTAATTCTATATCTGATGGAATAGCTGGTATGAGTGAGCTAATAATAATCTCATTACTTATAGCTGGAACAATAGAGATAATAAAGTTTAATGGTGGAATAGACTTTATACTTAACAAAGGACTGAAGAATTTTAAAAGTAAAAGAGGGGCTGAGTATGGTATTGCAACCCTAGTAAGTTTAGTAGATATTTGTACTGCTAATAATACAGTAGCAATAGTAACTGTTGGACCAATAGCTAAAAATATTTCAAATGAATTTGATTTAGAACCAAAGAGGGTTGCAGGGATAATGGATATGTTTTCGTGTGTATTTCAGGGCATAATACCATATGGAGCTCAACTAATATCAGCAGCAGGTCTTGCAGCTTTATCACCATTTGCAATAATGAAATTTTTATTTTATCCATATCTTATGGGGATATGTGCTATAATAGCTATATACATTCATTGGAGAAATAAATAAGGCTGTTGTAAAAATTTAAATATATAAACCAAAAAATAAGGAGATAACTTTTTTAGTTATCTCCTTGCTTTTTATAAGCCTTAATTTAATTCTTAACTTTTTAATTATTTATTATCCATTGTAAGAAGGCATATACTTTGAGAGGATATACCCTCACCACTGCCAGTAAATCCAAGTCCTTCTTCAGTAGTTGCCTTAACATTAATTTGACTTAAATCAATTTCTAAAGCTTGTGCTATGTTTTCTCTCATTTGTTGTATATAAGGAGACATTTTTGGTTTTTGAGCAATAATAGTTGCATCTATATTGTTTATGGAATAACCATTATCTGAAAGAAGTAATCCTACTTGTTTTAAAAGTTTTAAACTTGAAATACCTTTGAATCTTTCATCTGTATCAGGAAAATGCTTGCCTATATCACCTAGAGCTGAAGCACCAAGCAATGAATCCATAATTGCATGAAGTAATACATCAGCATCTGAATGTCCAAGTAAACCGTGCTTATAAGGAATTTTAACTCCTCCTATTATTAAGTCTCTTTCTTCAACTAAACGATGTACATCGTATCCTAATCCTATCCTCACTTTATCACCTCTAAATTAATTATAGAATTATTTTACCATAAATATAGAAGATATATTTAAAATTTATTTTTTAGAACTATAATACTTTTTTAAAGGGATAGACTTTAGAATTATTTTTTACATATTTTTTCTTAAATATTTTATTAATAAGATGATTTAATTTAATATTAAGCTTGTAAATAAAGTGAATGGTCCTAGATGAAAGCTTCTTACGTTTAAGGACGAAATCTACATAAATTATTTTTCTATTCATAAGTTGCTCCTAAAATATTAATAGACTATAAAAAGCATATATAAGTTCTAATAAATTGCATTAATTTAATTAAAGTAAATACACTTTGTTATAGTATAAGTAATTCGGTATTACAGGAACTTATATATAAAATTCAAAAATATATATGCTTTTAAATTTTCTTCATATACTGCTAATGAGATTTTACTATAAAATAAATAATACAAAATGTAATGTAAATTAATAATTAGAACATATATATTATAAAAGTCCATAATGTTTATGATATAATATATGATAGAGTGGTATAAATGTTTAATGGGAGATGATGAATTTGAAAGAAAAGATTAGAAGAGTAATAGGGATTATTTTAATAATAGTTGGACTAGCATTGATAATATCAATTGTTTATAAAAAAATGGAAACTTCAAAGAAACAAAAAGAGCTTCAAAATATTTTAGAACAAGTAATAAATGAAGATCCGAAAAGTGAGGGATCTGATAATGGTGATAAATCAATTAATGGATATAAACCTATTGCTTTAATTGAAATTCCAAGTATAAACTTATCTCAAGGCTTAGTGGAAGGAATGTCTGATAATGTACTTCAGTATTACTTAGGTCATTTTGAAGATTCAGCAAAACCAGGAGAAAAAGGAAATTTCGTGGTAGCTGGTCACAGGGTATCAGATTATTCAGAAGCATTTGTAAACTTGTACAAAGTTGAAGCAGGAGACGATATTATAGTTAAGGCAAATAAGAAAGAGTATATATACAAAATAGATGAAAATTTTATAGTTGATCCAAGTAGGGTTGATGTTTTAGATAAAACAGATGATGCAACAATTACCTTAATAACTTGTACTGTTGGAGCTAAGGAAAGAGTTATAGTAAAAGGTAAGCTTATAGAAACAAAGGATCTACAAAGTGGAGGAGAATAATGAGCAATTTTCAAAGTGATAAATATAAATTCTCAACTAAGGCTCCATCAAATTTAGCTTTAGAAGAGGTTGTTGAGAAAAGGTCAGAAGAAATAGAAAGGCTAAAAAATGAACTTTTAACTTATAAAATACTTATTAAAGATTTAACACATGAAGAGCCATCATATAATGTAAGAAACAAAATTTTAAATATAGCCTATTTTATGATAGAAGATGTAGAACTTTTTGAATACTTAAATACAACAAAGAAATTTCCGATAAATAGACTTTTCAAAAGAACACCAATAGAAAAAGAATTTTTTCACAATTGGAAAGAGCATATAATAACATATGTTGTTATATTATCAAATCCTAATTACAAGTATCTACAAGAATATATACAAATAGTTGAAGCTATTAACATAATGGGAGTAGATGAGGTTTCTGAGCTTATAAAGTCAACAGAGCATAGGGGGATTATACTAGAAAAGAGTATTAGGAAGGCTATAGTATTAACTTTTAAAGGTGAGTTTGTAAAGGTTAAGTGCGGTAAGGAAAATAAAGTTGGAGAAGATTTAATTAGTACTGAAGCTATTTCTATTAAGAAGTATAAATTACAATTTTCAATATTAATTAGCTTAATTGTAGTTATACTTATGATATCAATATTTAAGTATAGATCCATTGATAAAACTGTAGTAATAGAAACTACTTCTGAAATTACATTAGAGGTAAACAGCTTTAATAGAGTTATAGATTCTTATAGTAAAACAGAAAAAGGCGGAAATATGCTAAAAGAATTAAATGTAAATAACTCTGAAATAGATGATTCAATAAAAAATATATTAAATTATGCTGCTAACAATGAAATGTTTCCTGAATCAGGAGTAATAGTTACTGTAGCTGGGAATCCTTTAAAATATGGAGTTTTAGAGAAAACAGAAAATTTTATTGAAGAAGAGAAACTTAAAGTTATGTTAAATAATTCAGGAGATGAACATAAGGTAAGTCCATAAAATCTGTAAAAGGTGATAAATTATGAAGCAAAAGAATAGTGAGAAAAAGTATGTAATAGTACATAATGATAGAGGAAATGAAATAAGATTAAATAAATTTATAAGTGAAACAGGAATATGTTCCAGAAGAGAAGCAGATAAGCTTATAGAAAGCGGTAGAGTTACTATAAATGGAATAAAAGCAGTTATGGGTACGAAGGTAACAGAAGAAGCAGATGTTAGAGTAGATGGTAAATCTATAAAGAAAATTGATGATTTAGTTTATATAGCATTAAATAAACCAGTAGGAATTACATGTACTACAGAAAAAAAGGTTAAGGGAAATATAGTTGACTTTGTAAATCATAAAAAGAGAATTTTTCCAATAGGAAGATTAGATAAAGATTCTCAAGGATTAATATTGCTAACAAATGATGGTGATATAGTAAATAAGATATTAAGAGCTGGAAATAATCATGAAAAAGAATATATAGTTACTGTTGATAAAGCTATTGATGAAAAGTTTATAGACTCCATGGCAAATGGTGTAAGAATATTAGGTACAGTAACTAAAAAATGCTATGTCACAAAAGAAAATAAAAATACATTTAGAATAATTTTAACTCAAGGTATGAATAGACAAATAAGAAGAATGTGTGAAGCTTTGGGTTATAATGTAGTTAAGTTAAATAGAATACGGATTATGAATATAAAATTAGATAATTTAAAAATTGGAGAGTGGAGAGATTTAACATATACAGAGTTAAAAAAGTTAAATTTATTAATTGGTAATTCAGGAAGAACAAAGGATTTTGATGATTAGAAAGCTATAAGCTGTTAAATTATTGCAGCTTATAGCTTTTTCTTATTAATTTAGGATGTTTATTAAAATATTAAAAAGTTATCCACAGACGTGTAAATGGCTATAATAGGAAGGTTTGCGAACTTTATAGATTTGTATAGAAATAAATTACAGTAAAAATCTGTATGTTACACACATAATCCACATGTCCCTGTGGATAAGTTGTGCAAACTATGTTGAAAATAGTGTTAATAATTATTAACACTATTGTAGATAATATATTGTAGATATAATTATTGAAAATACAGAAAATTATTATAATTTATAAAAATAGGAGATATAGTCGTATGAGAAAAGTTTGTAGAGGATTATTAATTACAGTGCTATTGTTAAAAGTTGTCCACATTTATCCACAAGCATTGTTAATAAATTTTAATAGTAATATTGTCGAAAATCCAATGCTTGTGGATAAGGTTATAAAAGAAAATACAAACTTCATAAATATAGATGTCGAAATCCCACAAATAGTAGGATTAGCTAATAAAGATAAGGAAAAAGTTATCAACAAGGAAATTTTGGATTGGACTGACATGTGGATAAAAGATGTAAAAGATGTTAGCGAAGAATTTAATCCAACAATTCCATATCAATTAAATGCAAGATATACTTTAACTAATGATAAGAAAATATTAAGCTTCTTTATAGATTACTATCAGTTTAGTGGTGGGGCACATGGAATTACTACTAGAAAAACATATAATGTAGATATTTCTACAGGAGAAAAATTAGAACTAAAAGATTTATTTAAAAAAGGATATGACTATAAGAAATTTATAAATGAAGTTATACAAAAGGAAATAAATAAAAATCCAGAGTATTATTTCACTGGTAAAGATGGATTTAATGGGATAAAAGATGATCAAAGCTTTTATATAGATAATGGAAAGATTATAATTCATTTTCCTTATTATGAGATAGCGCCTTATGCAGGAGGAATGCCAGAATTTGAAATACCATATGAAGTTTATTAAAAAAAAGCAGTCTGTACGTAGTACAAACTGCTTATCATGAAACTTTTTATTAAGCTACTTTTTCTACATTTTCTTTTTCTTGTGAAGAAGTATGGTTAGTATGCTTTCTATCATTTATTGAATCTCTAATTACTTTAACAACTTGTATTATTAAAGTAGGTATAAATGCTAATAAGTAAATATATCCAATTTGTGTACCTGTTAAATTAGCAACTTCAAATAAGTTTTCTAAGAATGGAACAAATAGTACACAGTTTAATAATACTAATCCTATACCAAATGCCATCCAACTATATCTATTTGAAAATAATCCAATTGAAAATATTGATCTATCTCCTCTACAATTAAATCCATGGAATAATCTTGCTAAACAAAGTGTTGCAAAAGCCATTGTAGATGCAACATATTTATCTGTTCTTAATCCAATATAAAAGGCGATTAAAGTAAATATTGCAATAACTAATCCTTCGCTTGCTATTTCATATATAAAATCTTTTGATAATATAGATGAATTTCTTGATCTAGGTTTTTCTTTTAATAAATCCTTTTGTGATTTTTCCATTCCTATTGCAATAGCAGGTAAACTATCTGTTAAAAGGTTTATAAATAATAAATGTACTGCTGCAAATGGCATTGGTAAAGCCATTAATGAAGTATATAAAACAGATAATATACCAGATGCGTTACCTGATAGTAAGAATTTAATAGAATTTTTTATATTCTTATATATATTTCTACCATTAGCTACAGATTTAACTATTGTAGCAAAGTTATCATCTGTTAATATTACAGAAGCTGCATCTTTAGATACTTCTGTACCTGTAATTCCCATTGCAATTCCAATATCGGCTTGTTTAAGAGCGGGAGCATCATTAACCCCATCTCCAGTCATTGCAACTATTTGATTCTTTTCTTGCCATGCTCTAACTATTCGTATCTTATGTTCAGGAGAAACTCTTGCATAAACTGAAATTTTCTCTATGTTATTTTTTAATTCTTCATCTGACATTTTATCAAGTTCTATTCCTTCAATAGCTCTATCGCCATCTTTGAAAATCCCTATTTGTTTTGCAATAGCAGATGCTGTAATCTTATGGTCTCCCGTAATCATAACAGGTTTTATTCCAGCAGTGATACAATCCTTAACGGCTTCAGCAGATTCTTCTCTTGGAGGATCTATCATCGAAATAAGACCTATAAATGTATAATTATTTTCATCATCTAATGTTAATTCTTGAGAAGATTCAAATTCTCTATAAGCAAATGCTAAAACTCTTAATCCACTTTGAGATAATTGTTTATTTGAATTAATTATATTTTGTTTATCCTCATAAGTAATTTCTCTTACACCTTCAGAAGTTTTAATAGTTTTAACTCTATCTAATAATACATCAAAAGCACCTTTAGTAAACATTAAGTACTTATCATTAAAGTGATGAAGTGTGCTCATAAGCTTTCTATCAGAATCAAAAGGTAATTCAGATAATCTAGCATAAGATTTTCTTATAGACAGTTCGTCCAATGATAATTTATGACCTAAGTTAACAAGAGCTACTTCGGTAGGGTCTCCAATTTCAACGCCTTCTTTAGAAGTAGAGTCATTACATAAAATTGAACTATTAATTAAATAATTTGAAACTTCGTCATTTAAATCTATTTCTTCACCATCAATTAATTTATTATCAATATAAACTTTTTTTACAGTCATTTTATTTTGAGTAAGAGTACCTGTTTTATCAGAACAGATTACAGATACTGAACCTAAGCCTTCAACAGCTCTAAGTTTTTTAATAATAGCATTTTCTTTAGCCATCTTTTGAGTTCCTAAGGCTAGTACAATTGTAACTATAGAACTTAACGCTTCAGGTATAGCAGCAACAGCTAAGGCAACAGCAAACATAAGAGAATCTAACATATCAGTGCCCCTATAAAGACTAAGACCAAAAACTAAAGCACAGATTATTAATATTCCTATAGCTAATTTTTTACTAAAATCATCTAAGCTAGCTTGTAATGGAGTTTGTTTTTCTTGAGTTTCTTCCATTAAGTGAGCTATTTTACCTATTTCAGTATTCATTCCAGTTCCAGTTATAACAACTAAAGCCCTACCATAAGTAACTAAAGAGCCAGAGAAAACCATATTTTTTTGATCCCCTAAAGCTATTTCTTCCTTTTCAATTAAATCAACAAATTTATTTACACTTTCAGATTCTCCAGTTAAGGAACTTTCATTAACTTGAAGAGAGAAGTTTTCAATTATTCTACCATCTGCAACGACCATATCTCCAGCTTCTAATATTAAAATATCTCCTGGAACAATTTCCTTAGATTGAATCTCAACCTTCTTGCCAGATCTATAAACTTTTGCAGAAGGGGAAGAAAGTGCTTTTAAACTATCTAATGACTGTTCTGCTTTAAAATGTTGAACTGTACCTAATATAGCATTTAAAATTATAACAGCAAAAATAACTAAAGTACTTTCAACATTGCCTGTAGCCATTGATATAATAGCAGCTACAATTAATATTATTACAAGTAAATCCTTAAATTGGCTTAAAAAAACCTGTAGCATAGTTTGTTTTTTCTTTTCAGTTAATTGGTTGTACCCGAATTTCTCTAAATTTTCTTTTACTTGATTTTCACTTAAACCACTTTTAGATACATTAAACTGTTTTAACACTTCTTCATATGGCTTAGAAAAAAATTTTTCCATAATAATTCCTCCAAACTATTTAGTATTAATATTTTGTGTTTTTATATAAAAATTAGCCTAGAAATATATGAGCCTATAAACAAAAAGAGACTCTTAATACAATTTTCAAGTTATGAAAAACTGTATTAAAAGTCTCGTAACCAAATTGGTATATAACACCAGACCGTAAGGTCGCGAATGTTGACGTTATATTTTTTACTACTCCCTCTTAATGGAAATATTAAATTATAGACTAATTTTAAACTTATTTTAGAAAAATGTCAATACATAAAATTTGTCTAAAGAGGGGATACTAAATAGAAAAAACTTTTATAAATATTAAAAATTTCACAAAATAAAAATAAATAGCATAGAATGTATTATAGTATTACATGGAGTTGAAAGTTATTGATATACGGGCTAATATTAGCAGGAGGAAAAGGAACTAGACTTTATCCTTTGTCAAGGTCAAGTAAGCCTAAACAATTTTTGAAGGTTATAAATAACAAAAGTTTTTTACAAAATACTGTAGATAGAATAACTCCTTTAATTAAGAAGGAAAATATTTATGTGGTTACTAATAAAGGTTATGAGGATAAAATAAAAACAGAATTAAATAGCATAAACGCAAATAATATTTTCACAGAACCACAAAATAAAGAAACAGCGACTTGTATAGGTCTATCAGCTGTTAAGCTTTTAAAAAAAGATGGGGATGCTGTTATGGTTGTTTTACCCTCAGATCACCATATAGAATCTGAGAAGGTTTATATAGAAACATTATCACAAGCTGTGGATATTGCAAATAAGAGAAGAGGAATAGTAACCCTTGGAATAACACCAACTAGAGCGGAAACAGGTTATGGATATATTGAAATGGGGCAAAGAATACAATCAGAGATACCCACTTATAAAGTAGCCAGGTTTACAGAAAAGCCTAATATAGAAGTTGCAAAAGACTTTTTATTAAAAGGAACTTATTTATGGAACTCTGGGATGTTTGTATTTAGAGCAGATGTAATATTAAGAGAGATAGAAAAATATTTACCTCAATTATATAAATCATTAATGGAAATATACAAACACATTGGCGAAGAGGATGAAGAAGAAGTTATAAATGAACAATATCCTTTAATAGATGGAATATCAATAGACTTTGGAATTATGCAAAAAACTAGAAAAGCTTTTGTAATAAAAAGTGATTTTATATGGGATGATATAGGAAGCTTTTCGGCTTTAAGCAGATATTTAGAAGAAGAGAAAAGTAATAAAATAAGTAATAATGTATATCTTCAAGATAGTGAGAATTGTGCTATCTTTGGAGATAAAAATTTAATAATTGGCTTGGGAATAAAGGATTTAGTTATAGTTGATTCTGGAGATGTAATATTAATAATGGATAAAAATAAAGATCAAGAAATAAAACATTTATTGGGTGACTTAACCAATAGGCCAGAATATGAAGACTATATTTAAGTTGAGAAAGTAAGTAAGATTTTTAGTAATCTTAATTATAATAAAATATTTATATGATAAAATTTTTATATGCAATTTATTATGATAGATTATTAAAAATAGAGAGGATAGATTATATCTTCTCTATTTTTATTTTTTAATACTTAAATATAGAATAGACATATTATGTTAAATTTATGGTAAAATATACATATAGTAGTTATGTTTAATTAAGGGATTAAACTTCTGTATTGGAGTAAGTATTCATTGTAAAGTGTGTGGTTATATTTGTAAGTTCTTTGAAGGAATAAGCTATATAACTAGAGATTTTAAAACTGTAAGTTTATTCATAGAGTATTGTTTATAAAATCAAATTGATATTAAATAAATGGGAGGAATTTATTATGTTAAAAAAATTAGCTTCGGATGCTTTAGGACTAAGTGATATTGGAAAGATAATTGATAAGAAAGATTTTAATAGGGTAGATGCAGATGATTATATAATGCATGAAGATGGTGAACAAATCTTCTTTCTCATAAAATCAAGGACAGATGAATATTGCTTTACAAATTTAGCTCTTATACATGTAGATGGAACTTCTGCTGTAAGTAAGAAAAGGCTCGTAACAAGATATGATTATTATAAGAACCCTATTAGTAGAGTATCAATAGAAACTGCTGGAACTATAGATTTAGATTGCGAAATTAAATTTATTATTGGAGAAATTACTTTTTCTATAGATGTAGATAGAAATCAAGTAGAGCAATTAAAAGATTTATACAAATCATTAGTTAAAATTGGACATATAATAGAAGAAAATCAAATTATGTTAGAAAAATCTGAAGAAACATTAAATATAGCAGCAAATGCTTTTGCTTCAAGCAAGGTAGTTGAAGGAGATGCAGCAGTTATATTTAAAAATATAAATGAATATGCATTTAACTGGACTAGGATAAGTAGAGAAACATATGTAAGAAAAGATTTTACAGATGTATTTAAAAACTATATTAATAACTAATAATATTTTATATATTAACATAAAATTATATTGAATAAAGAAAACATGGGTAGAGGAACATTTAATAATTCTCTACCTTTTTATATTTAAGAAATAAATAAAAGTTTAATTTTAATTCTGAATTTTAGCTTAATATTAAAGTTAGAAATTTAAAATACAAATTTTTTATTGTATAATTTAAATAAAAAATTAAGGAGATAAAAAATGGGAGTAGAGAAAAAAAGAGAGTTTATTATAAATACTATATACTTAATAATAGTTGGAGCAATAATATACATTACTATTAAATATGGGCTTGGATGGTTTATGCCTTTTGTTATAGGGTTTGGGATAGCATTTATATTAAAGCCGCTAATTAATTTCATATCAAGTAAGTTTAGAATAAATAGAAAGTTAGTAGCTGGAATAACAGTTCTAATTTTTTATGCAACTGTTGGTGCACTTTTTGCTTTACTTGTTGTTAAATTGTTTGTAGCTTTAAAATCAGTATTTATTAGTTTGCCTAATATTTATTTAACCAATATAGAACCAGCTGTATATGATTTACTTGATGGAATAGAGGTTTTAATAGCAAAACTTGATCCTGCATTAGTACAGGGAATTAATGATATAACTTCCTCACTTGTTGAGTCATTAGGAAGTATAATTACTAACATATCATCAGGAGTTGTTAAATTTGTATCTTCTACAGTATCATCAGTTCCAACATTTTTTATTATAGTTATATTATCTATCATTTCATCATTCTTTTGTGCAATGGACTATACAAATATTACAAGTTTCATAACTAGGCAATTTCCAGATAAGGTTTCTAGCATAATATTAGATGTTAAGGATTATATAGTAGGAACTTTATTTAAACTTATAAAGGCATACGCAATAATCATAAGTATAACTTTTATTGAATTATCAATAGGGCTGTCTATTTTAAAAGTAGAGAGTGCTATAACAATAGCAGCATTAATAGCATTAGTAGATATACTTCCAGTGCTGGGAACAGGTGGAGTAGTGATACCTTGGGTTATAATAGAAGCTATTAAAGGAAATTTTGGATTAGCAATAGGACTTGCAATATTATATGTAACTATTACTGTAATAAGAAATATATTAGAGCCAAAGATTGTTGGTCAGCAAGTAGGATTGCATCCTTTAGTAATGTTAGTATGTATGTTTATGGGAGCTAAAATATTTGGATTCCTTGGATTATTTATTTTACCAATTATAGTTATTATTTTAAAAAATTTAAATGATAGTGGGAAAATACATATATTTAAATAAATTGAATAAAAATTAAATTAACTGATACTTTAAAATTGGAGAAACATATGGAAATTGAATTTTATGAAAAAAATACAATAGAAAATGAAAAGTTACTTTATGCAATAATAGTTTCTAGGTATAGAGATAAATGGGTTTATGTAAAACATAAAAAAAGAAAAACTTGGGAAATACCAGCAGGGCATAGAGAAGTTGGAGAAGATATAAATTTTACTGCTAAAAGGGAGTTAATAGAAGAAACAGGAGCAGAAGAATTTAAAATAACATATATAAATGATTATTCTTTAATAATAGAAGGAGAAAAAAGTTTTGCTTCTTTATTCTACGCAGAAATAAAATCTTTAGGAGAATTACCAAATTTTGAAATAGGAGAAGTTAAGTTATTTGAAGAAGAACCAAAAGAATTAACATATCCTTCAATACAGCCTTTATTAATTAAAAGAATAAAAGAAATAAAGAAAATTAAATAAAAATATTAACAAAACATGAATATAAAATTATTATATTTAATAAAGAGAATTAAAAGTTAATATGATAATAAATGGAGATATAAACAAAAAAACATATTTGTTTTTTATCATCTATAGTATTATTATAAAGATATAAAAATAAAAGCGAGGTGAGGCAATTATGATGATGAATACTCACAAAGCTTTAGCACAACAATTTATAAACAATGTTGAAGAAGATAAAGTTTTTATAATAAATGATGGTCATTTTATTTGGGGAAATTTAAAACCTGATTCTGTATCAAAATATAAGTTTAAAAAACATTATATTGATGAAAGTTTTGAAATGATTGTAAAAAAAATAGAATTTTTATCTTCTCTAACTTTAGATGATATCTATACTAGATATTCACCTAATAAGTTTAATCAGGAATTAGGAGTTGTATGTCACTTTTTATGTGATTATTTCTGTATTCCACATTTTCAAAGATGGGAATTTAAAAGTGCTAATGCTATGAAAGAACATGTAGTATATGAAAATGAATTAAATAAATTTACAAAGAATTATACTATTAAAAAAGATATAAATTTACATTTGACTTCAGAAGAAATAAGAAAATATATAATGAAGCTACAGGAAGAATATAATGGAAAATCCTCATATGAAAAAGATCTAATTTATGCTAGTCATATTTGCAGTACTGTTGTAAATATGGTTTTGAATGAAGTTGTTTTAAATCAAAAATTAAAAGAGCATATTGCATTGGTAATATAGAGAGCTGTAAAGCTCTCTTTTTTAGGTTTAGGCGAGTATAAAAGCAAGTTTTGAAAATATGATTAAATATGTCCACTTTTTTACAAAAGATTTTTATTTAAAGTTGACACATTTAATAAGAATAGCATATAATATCATTAAATAAACATATGAACAATTGTTCATATGAGTTTGGAGGGGAATTATGGAAGAAAATAAATTGGAAAGTTGTAATTGTACTATAATTCATAAAGATGTAGTTGAAAAAGTAAAAGGTTCTATACCAAATGAAGAAACTTTATATGATTTAGCTGATTTATTTAAGGCTTTCAGCGATTCTACAAGAATAAAAATATTATGTGCTTTATTTCAAGAAGAGTTATGTGTATGCGATTTAGCTGCTTTATTAAATATGACTCAATCAGCGATTTCACATCAGCTTAGAGTATTAAAATCAAATAGATTAGTTAAGTTTAGAAGAGCTGGAAAAGTAATATATTATTCATTAGCAGATGATCATATTGAGCATATATTTAATGAAGGATTTAAGCATATTATTGAATAAGAAAGTGGGGATAGAAATGAGTAGTAATGAAATAAAATTGATTTTATCTGGATTAACTTGTGCAAATTGTGCAAATAAAATTGAAACTAGAGTTAATAACTTAAATGGAGTTAAAGAAGCCAATTTGAATTTTACAACTTCAAACTTGATTATAGAATTAAATGGAGATATATCAAGAGAAGAGGTAATAGAAGAAACAAAATCAATAATTAAAAAGCTAGAGCCAGAAGTTAAGGTATTTGATAAAAATGATAATAATAACATTACTGAAAATGTTAATAGATGTACAAGTAGTTGCTGTTCTATAGAAAGTGATAGTGATAAAGAAAATCATAATCATGGGAAGGAACATTCTCATACCCATTTAAGAGGAGAAGATCATGGACATTCTCATGATGATTCACACGGACACTCTCATGATCATTCACATGGAGGAAAAGTTGGTATAAAGGAGAATATTAGATTAATAATAGGTGCAATAATATATATAGTTGCTATCATTTCAAAAGAGGCTTCAATGATATCAATAATACTTTTTGCTCTTAGTTATGTTTTAATTGGAGGAGAAGTAGTTTTAACAGCTATAAAAAATATATTCAGAGGAGAAGTATTTGATGAAAACTTCTTAATGACAGTTGCTACTTTAGGAGCCTTCTTTGTAGGTGACTTTAAAGAAGGGGTAGCAGTTATGTTATTTTATGAAATAGGAGAGGTATTCCAATCTTATGCAGTAAATAGATCTAGAAAATCAATAACATCTCTTATGAATATAAGAGCTGAATATGCTAATATTTTAGTAGATGGAAAAGAAGAAAAAGTTAAACCAGAAACAGTCAATATAGATGATATAATAGTTATTAAGCCAGGTGAAAGAGTACCTTTAGATGGTGTTGTATTAGATGGAACAAGCTTTGTAGATACATCAGCACTTACTGGTGAATCAGTTCCAAGGGAAGTTTCTGTGGGAGAAGATATTCTAGCAGGATTTATAAATACAAATGGTGTTTTAAAAGTTAAGGTATCTAAAAACTTTAAAGAATCAACAGTATCAAGAATTTTAGAATTAGTGGAAAATGCATCTAATAAAAAAGCACCAACTGAAAAGTTTATAACTAAATTTGCAAGAGTATATACTCCAATAGTTGTATTTTCAGCTTTAGCGTTGGCTATAATACCTCCATTAGTTATAAAGGATGCAAGTTTTTCAGATTGGATTTATAGAGCTTTAATATTCTTAGTTGTATCTTGTCCTTGTGCATTAGTAGTTTCTATTCCTCTTGGATTATTTGCAGGGATTGGAGGAGCATCTAAAAAAGGTATATTAGTTAAGGGTGGAAATTACCTAGAAGCTCTTAAAGATGTTAATACAGTTGTTTTTGATAAAACAGGAACTTTAACTAAAGGAGTTTTTAAGGTAACAGAAATAAATAATAATATTTCAAAAGAAGAATTAATAGAGGTTGCGGCTATAGCAGAAAGCTTATCAAATCATCCAATAGCTCAATCTATTATAAAGGAATATGGAAAAGATATAAAAAATCAAGAGTTAAGTGATTATGAAGAAATATCAGGACATGGAATTAAAGCCTTAATTAACGGAGCAGAAGTTTTAGTAGGTAACTATAAACTGATGGAAAAGTTTAATATAAGTTATACTGATATAGCATCAATTGGAACAATAGTTCATATTGCTATAAATAATGAATATAAAGGTAATATAGTTATATCCGATGAAATAAAAGAAGGTGCTAAGAAAGCCATAGAAGGCTTGAAGGAAGTTGGGGTTTCTCAAACCGTTATGTTAACAGGTGATAATAAATCCGTGGCAGAAAAGGTAGCATCACTAGTAGGCGTTGATAAGGTATTTTCAGAATTATTACCAGGAGATAAGGTTGAAAAGGTAGAAGGTTTAATAAAAGATAATTCAACTCAAGGAAAAGTTATATTTGTTGGAGATGGAATAAATGATGCACCAGTTTTAGCAAGAGCTGATATAGGAGTTGCTATGGGAGGAATAGGTTCAGATGCAGCTATTGAAGCCGCAGATGTAGTTTTAATGAAAGACGATCCAGAAGCTTTAGTTACAGCCATTAAAGTTGCAAGAAAGACAAATAAAGTTTTATGGCAAAATATAATATTCTCATTAGGAGTAAAAGTATTAGTATTGATTTTAAGTGCTTTTGGAGTAGCAACAATGTGGGAAGCAGTATTTGCAGATGTAGGAGTAACTTTAATAGCAGTTCTAAATTCAACTAGATGTTTAAAATAATTTTATAACTATTTTATTGACAAATTTCATCATATTAAATATAATGAATTAGGTTGAAAATTTTCAGGCGTAAGGGAAGCATACAAGATCATTATCTTGTTTACAAAGCTTTGAGAAGCTTTGTATAAATTTGAGACTTATGTATAACGGATCTGCTACGTTATACATAAGTCTATTTTTTATAACTAAATATAATTAAATTAATTTTTATTGGAAAATATTTTATTAAATGTTTATTAAGTATATAATCTATTTTTAGATTTTAAGAAAAATAAAAGAAAATTTTGAAACTTTGTTAAATACGTAACTCAAGTTGTTTTAAAATTTTAATAAAAGTGTTAAAATATATATTATAAATTTGGTAATAATAAAGTTTTAATATATGAAAATAAATTTGATTAGGAGAATGAAGGTTATGGATAAGAAAAAGAATATTTCTATGGCTGTAATTAAAAGACTGCCAAAATATCATAGATACTTACAAGAGTTGTTAAGAAATGATGTAGATAGAATTTCTTCAAAAGAGTTAGGAGAAAAGATAGGCTTTACAGCGTCACAAATACGCCAAGACTTAAATTGTTTTGGAGACTTTGGCCAACAGGGCTATGGATATAATGTAAAAGATTTATATAATCAAATAAGCCTAATATTGGGATTAAATAAAGAATACAAAGGAATCATAGTTGGAGCAGGAAATATAGGTCAGGCAATAGCAAATTACAGTAGATTTTCTCAAATAGGGTTAACTATAGAAGCTATATTTGATGCAAATCCTAAGCTTATTGGAATGAAAATAAGAGATATAGAAATACAAGATATTGATAACTTAAAATATTATTTAGGAGATAACAGTATAGATATAGGAATAATTTGTGTTCCTAGAATAAATGCACAAAAGGTTAGTGATACTTTAGTAGAAGGTGGAGTAACAGGCGTATGGAATTTTGCTCCAGTTGATTTATCTGTACCTGAAGAAGTTACAGTTGAAAATGTTCATTTATCAGAAAGTTTACTAACATTAATATATTTACTTCATGATAAAGATGAAAGTAAGTAGTTACATTAAAAAATTGCCTAAAATTAGAAATATTTATTGCAAAAGAAAATTTAAGAGTTTATAATAATAATTGAAGCGGGGGCTTCAATTATTTTTTTTATTAATTGTTACAAGATTAACAAATGGTTTATTTATTAAACATATAGATTATTAAAGAATTTTTGATATGTTTAGTTAAATATGTCACATTAAAGGGTATAAAGTATAGGTTTGAGAAGCTTATATAATTAAAGATTAATGAAAAATTGAATAATTTTATATAAGTATAGTTAAAGGGAGGACTTTATTATGGAGTTAAAGAATGTAATTCTTGAAAAAGAGGGAAATCTAGCTATTGTTACAATTAATAGACCTAAAGCTTTAAATGCTTTAAATTCAGGGACTTTAAAAGATTTAGATGCAGTTTTAGATGATTTAGAAAATGATCAAAATATTTACTGTGTCATACTAACAGGATCTGGGGAAAAAGCTTTTGTTGCTGGAGCAGATATTTCTGAAATGAAGGACTTAACTGAAGATGAAGGAAGAGAATTTGGTCTTTTAGGAAACAGAGTTTTCAGAAGATTAGAAAAATTAGATAAGCCTGTTATTGCGGCTATATCAGGATTTGCTTTAGGTGGTGGATGTGAATTAGCTATGGCTTGTGATATAAGAATAGCTTCAGAAAAGGCTAGATTTGCTCAACCAGAGGTTGGTCTTGGAATAACACCAGGATTTGGAGGAACTCAAAGATTACCAAGATTAGTTGGTGAAGGAAAGGCCAAAGAGCTTATTTATACTTGTGCGACTGTAAAGGCAGATGAAGCTTTAAAAATAGGTTTAGTTAATAAAGTTGTAGCATTAGAAAGTTTAATGGAAGAAGCTAAAAATATGGCAAAGACTATAATAGCAAATGCTCCTATAGCAGTAAGGCTATGTAAAGATGCTATAAATAGGGGGATGCAAGTAGATATAGATAAAGCTATAAAAATTGAAGCCGAAGATTTTGGTAAATGCTTTTCTACAGAAGATCAAAAAGAGGGCATGGAAGCATTTATGGAAAAGAGAGCCAAAAATTTTTCTAACAAATAGTCAGAAAAAATAAAATATAAAAAAAATTCAAATTAAAATAATTAAAAATATTTAAATTAAGTAAATTCATATAATTAAAAAAGGTTCAATATCAAGGAGGTATATTAAATGAATTTTCAATTAACTAGAGAGCAAGAATTAGTGAGACAAATGGCTAGAGAATTCACTATAAATGAAGTAAAACCAATTGCTGCTGAAATTGATGAAACTGAAAGATTTCCAATGGAAAACGTTGAAAAAATGGCCAAGCTTGGAATGTTAGGAATTCCTTTTTCTAAAGAGTACGGTGGAGCAGGTGGAGACACGCTTTCTTATATATTAACTGTAGAGGAGCTATCAAAGGCTTGTGGAACTACAGGGGTTATAGTGTCTGCCCACACTTCTCTTTGTGCATCTTTAATAGAGCAGTTTGGAACTAAAGATCAAAAAGAAAGGTATTTAAAAGATCTTGCAACAGGTAAAAAACTTGGTGCTTTTGGTTTAACAGAACCAGGAGCAGGTACAGATGCGGCAGGTCAACAAACAGTAGCAGTATTAGATGGAGATAATTATATATTAAACGGATCAAAAATATTTATAACTAATGGAGGAGTAGCAGAAACATTTATAATATTTGCTATGACAGATAGAAGTAAAGGAACAAAGGGAATATCAGCATTTATAGTTGAAAAGGATTTTCCAGGATTCTCAATAGGAAAGAAAGAAGAAAAACTAGGAATTAGAGCTTCTTCAACAACAGAATTAGTTATGAGTAATTGTATTGTTCCAAAGGAGAACTTAATTGGACAAGAAGGTAAAGGCTTTGGTATAGCTATGAAAACTCTAGATGGAGGAAGAATAGGTATAGCAGCTCAAGCTTTAGGAATAGCAGAAGGAGCATTTGACGAAGCAGTTGCTTATATGAAGGAAAGAAAACAATTTGGAAGACCATTAGCAGCATTCCAAGGTTTACAATGGATGATTGCAGAAATGGATACAAAAATAGAAGCTGCAAGACACTTAGTTTATAAAGCAGCATGCTTAAAGGATGCTAAACTTCCATATTCAGTAGAAGCAGCAAGAGCTAAACTTTATGCAGCAGAAGTTGCTATGGATGTAACAACTAAGGCTGTTCAAATATTCGGTGGATACGGATATACTAGGGAATATCCAGTTGAAAGAATGATGAGAGATGCTAAGATAACTGAAATCTATGAAGGAACATCAGAAGTTCAAAAAATGGTTATTTCAGGAAATGCATTAAGATAATAAGGGAGGATTTATAGATGAATATAGTAGTTTGTTTAAAACAAGTTCCAGATACAACAGCTGTTAAGATTGATCCAAAAACAGGAACACTTATAAGAGATGGAGTTCCATCAATAATAAATCCAGAGGATAAACATGCTTTAGAAGAAGCATTAACAATAAAAGACAATACAGGAGCGAAAGTTACAGTAATAAGTATGGGACCTCCTCAAGCACAAAATGCTTTAAGAGAAGCTTTATGTATGGGAGCTGATGAAGCTATTCTTATAACTGATAGGGCTTTTGCGGGAGCAGATACATTAGCAACTTCAAAGGCTTTAGCAGGAGCTTTAAAAAAGTTAGAGTATGATATAGTATTTGCAGGAAGACAAGCAATCGATGGAGATACTGCTCAAGTAGGTCCAGAAATTGCAGAGCATTTAAATATACCTCAAGTAACATATGTTCAAGATGTTAAAGTAGAAGAAGATGGATTATTAGTAAATAGAGCATTAGAAGATGGGTATGAATTAATAAAAGTTAAGGCACCAGTTCTTTTAACAGCTATAAAGGAATTAAATGAGCCAAGATATATGAATGTTAAGTATATCTTTGACACAGCTAATAAGGAAATAAAGATTTGGTCAGCTGATGATATAGATGTGAATAAAGATGAATTAGGACTTAAAGGATCGCCGACTAAGGTTAAAAAGAGTATGACTAAAGAAGCTAAAGGAGCTGGAGAAATAATAAATGAAGTTCCACAAGAAGCTGTAAAGCATGTATTAGGAAAATTAAAGGAAAAGCACTATATCTAAGATATATGGGAGGTAAAAAATATGAGTATGGCAGATTACAATGGAGTTTGGGTATTTGCTGAGCAAAGAGAAGGGGAACTTCAAAAGGTTTCTCTAGAATTATTAGGTGAAGGTAGAATGATTGCTGATAAGTTAGGAGTAAAACTAACAGCATTGCTATTAGGAGATAAAGTTAATGGATTAGCAGACACATTAGGAAGACATGGAGCAGATGAGGTTATCGTTGCTGAAAATGAGTTATTAAAGCATTATACAACTGATGGATACACAAAAGTTATTTGCGATATAGCTAATGAAAGAAAACCAGGAATATTATTTATAGGAGCTACTTTCATTGGAAGAGATTTAGGGCCTAGAGTAGCAGCTAGATTATCAACAGGATTAACAGCAGACTGTACAGTTTTGGATGTTGATGTTGAAAAAGCAGATTTACTAGCTACAAGACCAGCTTTTGGTGGAAACTTAATGGCAACAATAGCTTGCCCTGATCATAGACCACAAATGGCTACAGTAAGACCAGGAGTGTTCTCAAAGCTTCCAGATGAAGATAGAGAGTTTACTGTAGAAAATGTTGAAGTTAAGCTAGAAGAAGCAGATATTAGAACTAAAATAGTTGAAATTGTAAAGGAAGCTAAGGATATAGTTGATATAAGTGAAGCTAACTTTATAGTAGCTGGAGGTAGAGGAGTTGGTTCTAAGGAAAACTTTGCTATACTAGAAGAATTAGCAGAAGCCTTAGGAGGAACTGTTGCAGGATCAAGAGCAGCTGTGGAAAATGGTTGGATAGAAAGAGATTATCAAGTTGGTCAAACAGGTAAAACAGTAAGACCAAATATATATATAGCATGTGGTATTTCAGGAGCAATACAACACGTTGCAGGTATGCAAGACTCTGACATGATAATAGCTATAAATAAAGATTCATCAGCTCCAATAATGAAGTCAGCAGACTATGGAATAGTTGGAGATTTATTAAAAGTTGTGCCAGAAATGACAGCACAAGTAAAAGAGTTAAAAGAAGAGAAATAGAATTAACATACAATAAATATAATTGACAATTAGCAATAGAAAATAGACAATTAAAGAGTAAATTTAATATTTATTAATTTAGTTTTTTTGAATTGTTAATTATTAATTGACAACTATCAATTATAAAGGGGTGTTTAGTAAAAATGGAAAAGATTTTTGTAATAGGCGCAGGAACAATGGGTGCTGGAATAGTTCAAGCTTTCGCTCAAAAAGGATATGAAGTTATAGTTAGAGATATCAAAGATGAATTTGTTGAAAGAGGAATAGCTGGAATAAATAAAGGCTTAAGCAAATTAGTTTCTAAGGGAAAAATGACTGAAGAAGATAAGGAAGCTATACTTTCAAGAATAACGGGAACTACTGATTTATCTCTTGCTGAGGATTGTGATTTAGTAATAGAAGCCGCAGTAGAAAATATGGAAATTAAAAAGAGTATATTTGCTGAACTAGATTCAATTTGTAAGGAATCAGCAATCTTAGCTTCTAATACTTCATCATTATCAATAACAGAAGTTGCATCAGCAACAAAAAGACCAGATAAAGTTATAGGAATGCACTTCTTTAATCCAGCTCCAGTAATGAAGCTAGTAGAAGTTATAAGAGGTATAGCTACATCTCAAGAAACTTTTGATGCTGTTAAAAATTTATCAGTTGCAATCGGAAAAGAGCCTGTAGAAGTTGCAGAAGCTCCAGGATTCGTAGTTAATAGAATACTTATTCCAATGATAAATGAAGCTACATTTATACTACAAGAAGGAATAGCTTCAGTTGAAGACATAGATACATCAATGAAATATGGAGCAAATCATCCAATGGGACCTTTAGCTTTAGGAGATCTTATAGGATTAGATGTTTGTCTAGCTATTATGGATGTTTTATATAATGAAACAGGAGACAGTAAATATAGAGCAAGTAGTCTTTTAAGAAAATATGTTAGAGCTGGATATCTTGGAAGAAAAACAGGAAAAGGATTCTATAACTATTAGAATTTAATAATAAAGAATTAAAACTAGTGAGAGAGTAAAGGAATAAATTCCTAAGCTCTTTCACTTTTTTTTATTTGATATATTGTATATAATATTAGAGGTTTATAATAGTTTAAAGTATAGTTTGTTATAAAATAATATTCATTTTATTGACATGTAGATTTTTATTGCATAGTATATAACTAGGAATAAATATATAATATAAATTGTTAGGTGAGGCTCCTATAAAGAAAAATGCTACTACCCAGAAAAATCTAGAGATTCCAATGGGTTAGCAAGAATCATCGCTAAGGTGATTTTTAATGTAGCTGACATTGTGTCTACGCTTTATAGTGCTAAAGCTCTACGATTATAAAGCTAATGTTATTAACTTTTGTCGTAGAGGGCAAAAGTTTTTTATTTTGAAGGGAGATGTTACTATGGACTCGTATCTGGGGACAAGGTATGAATTGAATAGATTTAGATATAAAAAAGATAGGAAAGTCTTAATAGTAGTACTCTCTATTGAAGGATTTTCTCCTATCTAAATTTAGGAGGAAAATTTATGAAATTAGATATGAATAAGGAAGAGTTAAGAAGATTTTTACTTCATGCTCCACAAGATAAAATTATTAAGTATATAGAAGATATACATCCAGTAGATATATTAGATGTATTGCGTGATAATAAAGACGATATAACTGATATTTTATATAGATTACCAGAGGAATTTATAGCATCAATAATAGATGAAGCTGAAAATGAGGAAAAGTATCAAATACTTAGTGAATTCTCAGAAAACAAACAAAAAAATATTATTGAAGAAATGTCCTCAGATGAATTAACAGATTTATTAGGTATTTTAGATGAAGAACAAGCAAATAAAATTTTAGCAAAGATGACTGATGCGGATGCTAGAAAAGTTAGGCAATTATTAAGCTATGACCCAGATACTGCCGCAGGGATAATGGCTACGGAATTTATATCAGTAAAAGAGAATATGACGGTAGAGGAAACTTTAAAATATTTACAACAATATGGAGAAGAGATTCAAAATATATATGACTTATATGTAATAGATAATTTTGATAAGCTTAAAGGAATAGTTCCATTAAAAGATTTAGTAGTCTCAGGGTTTAATACTAAGATATCAGATATTTTAAATACTAATGTAGAATGGATTCCCTATAATATGGATCAAGAAGAAGTTGGACATAGGTTTGAGAAATATGGATATTTAACTATGCCTGTAGTAGATAATGCAAAAAGATTACTTGGTATAATAACCTTTGATGATGTGATGCAAATATTAAGGGATGAAAGTACAGAAGATATTCATCGTCTTGGGGGAATAGACAAGGAAGAAAAGATTAATGGAACATTAGGAGAGTCAGTAAAAAGTAGATTACCTTGGCTTGTTATTAATTTAGTTACAGCTATTTTAGCATCAGCAGTTGTAGGGATGTTTGAAGGTACAATAGGACGAGTAGTTTCTTTAGCTACATTTATGCCAATAGTTGCAGGAATGGGCGGAAATGCGGGTACACAAACATTAACTATAATTGTTAGAGGATTAGCATTAGGGGAATTAAACTTTAACAATATTAAGCATACATTCTTTAAAGAGGTCGGAATCGGACTTATAACAGGTTCTGTAATAGCTATTATAATATCTATATTAGGATATATGTGGGAAAGAAATATTGTTTTTGGAATAGTTATAGGTGTAGCCATGGTTTTAAATATGGTTGTTGCTACAATGTCAGGTTATGTAGTACCAATAGTGCTTAAAAAGCTTAATATAGACCCAGCATTAGCTTCATCCATATTTGTAACAACATTTACAGATGTATTAGGTTTCTTCTTCTTCTTAGGATTAGCTACCTTATTATTAAATTATTTAATTTAAAGAGTGATCATATTGACAATCAAAAATAGTAAAATGTTTATAAAATTAAATTTATAGGGAAGTTCATTGAATTTCTCTATTTTTTTAAACTAAATAAGGTTTATTTTAAAATTATCAATTTGCAATTTTTTATTTTAATTTATATTGTGTTATAATTAATTAAAAGAAGAGGGGAATAGTTCGTTTATGTCTCGGGGATAAATAATATATTAATGAGATATATAGAGGTGAAGAAATGGATTTTAAAAATGTTATATTTGAAGAAGATAAAGCTATAATACAAGGAGTTAAAAACTTTAATATAAAGCAAATATTAGAGTGTGGGCAATGTTTTAGATGGGATAAGATAAATGATTGTAATTACATAATTGTTGCCTATGGAAAAGTTATAGAAGTAATTCAAAAAGATGATGAAGTTACAATATATAATACTAATGAAAAAGACTTTAATAACATATGGTTAAATTATTTTGACTTAGAAAGAAGCTATGATGATATAAAGGATGTTCTTGCAAAGGATGAAATACTTAGAAAAAGTGTTGAGTTTGGGTATGGAATCAGAATATTAAATCAAGATCCTTTTGAAATGCTTATAAGTTTTATAATATCAGCTAGAAATAGTATTCCATCAATAAAGAAAACAGTTAAAAAGATATGTGAAAAATGGGGAGAAAAAGTAGAATACAAAGGAAATGAATATTATACATTCCCAACTCCAAAAGCAATTAAGGGATCCACACTAGAGGAAATACAAGAAACAGGTGCATCTTTTAGAAGTAAGTATATAGTTGATACTATTAAAAAAGTTAATGAAGCTCTAGTAATTAAAGAGGATATAGAATTAAATCCTACTAAGTATGAAGAAAGACCAGAAGTATTAGATTTTGATTTAGAGTACATAAAATCATTAAATGATGATGAATGCCATATAGCACTTCAAAAGTTTATGGGAGTAGGAGCAAAAGTTGCTGATTGTATAATGTTATTTTCAATGGCAAAACATTCATCTTTTCCTGTAGATGTATGGGTTAAAAGAGCAATGATTCATTTTTATGTTGCTCCAGATGTATCTTTAAATAAAATGAGAGTATTTGCTAGGGATAAATTTGGTGCCTTATCAGGGATGGCACAACAATATTTGTTCTACTATGCAAGGGAAAACAAAATAGAAGTATAAAAAAATAAGGTTGGAATAGCAAGGATGCATCCAACCTTATTTTGTTTTATTATGGGTTCTTATCAATAAATAAAGTTCCATCACTTTGAATTTCAGCATAAAAGACATCCTTAATTGAATTTATATTTTGCTTAGCGAGTTCATCTTTTACCCACTTCTCATCTAAATCAAATTCTTTTAAATTATGCTTTATTATTTTACCATCACTAATTATTTCAGAAGGAATATATTTTATCTCGGAAACAGGTATTTTCATATCAGACTTAGTTGGTTGATGATGCTCAGGTTTTTTCATTACACTTAAGCTTCCGTTTGGCTCTAATATAGCATATTCCACTTCTAAAATAGAGAAAACACTATTCTTTCTAAGTAGCATTGAAAGATCATCAATATTAAGACCGGTTGAAAATAAAGAATCTTTCATAATTTTACCTTTTTTTATCAAGATAGTTGGTTGTCCGTCTAGTATATGTCTTATTTTTCCTGATTTTAAGCTTATGTATGAAGCAAGGCTACTTAGTACGCACCACCAAATCAAACCAATAACTTCATCCGTAATGGGCCTATGAATATCACTAACTACATTGGCAGCAATAGAACCAATTGTAATCCCAGTAACATAATTAAAAAATGTTAGATGACTCATTTGCTTTTTTCCAAGTACTCTTGTTGATGTTAACAATACAATAAATATAACGGTTGTTCTGAATAATAAATTAAGTATGTCTACATTTCCTATATTCATATTAAACATCTCCTCTAAAAATATGAATTTTTAAGACAATAAGAATAAAAAATAACCTTTTCATCTATAATAACTTAATTTATGTTTTCCAAAGCTAATTAATTTATTCAAGAATGTTTTTTTATCAGTTGAAAGATGGCATAAATGATAGAAGTATATAGAAGTTAAGAAAAGATATGTATTAAAAATTAATATGAGATATCTATTAATTTTAATAGAGTATAATATTGGAATTTAATAATAATAAAGATATAATTAGATAGTAGAGGAAGTTATTAATAATATACTAGACATAGCTTAAAATTAGTAAGGTTTATAATATGTTATTATAGTAAAAAGAATTATATAAGACAAGTTGTATAGGGGGAAGGAAAAATGTATTATTTAGGTATTGATGGAGGCGGAACTAAAACAAAGTATCTACTAGTTAATGACAAGCTTGAAAAGGTATCAGAAAAGGAAGGTTCAACTATACACATTCATCAAGTTGGTGTGGATGGTATAAAAAAAGAGTTAAGAGAAAATATTGCAAAGGTATGTGAAGAAGCGAATATAGAATTTAAGGATATAGCCTATGCATTTGCAGGAGTCCCTGGATATGGAGAAAGCTTAGAAGACATGGAAAAAATTGATAAAGCTATAAAAGAAGTTATGGAAATACCATATTCTATTGATAATGATGCTGTTAATGGATGGGCAGGGGGAACTGCTTGCAAGCCAGGAATAAATGTAGTTGCTGGTACAGGTAGTATAGCTTATGGAAGAAATTCAGAAGGTAAGCTTGCTAGATGTGGCGGGTTTGGACCAGGAATAGGTGATGATGGTAGTGCATATTGGATTGCCTTAAGGACTATAAATGAATATACAAAGCAAAAAGATGGAAGAAAAGAAAAAACTGCTTTATACGATATATTAGAAAAAGAGTATAATATAACATACCAATATGAAATAGTTGACGTAGTATTTAATAGATTGAAGTTTAATAGAACAGAATTAGCTAAATTCTCTAAAATATGTTTTCTTGCAGCGGAAGAAGGATGTCCAGATTGTAAAAAAATATTTAGGGATGTTGCAGAGGCTATATTTGAGCATATAAATGCTATATCAAAGGAATTAAATTTTAAAGATGAATTTGTAGTATCATATACAGGTGGGGTATTTAAGTCTGGAAAACACGTTTTAGAGCCTTTACAAGAAATGATAAATGATTCAGAGTTAAAATGTAAATTGCAAGAGCCAGCATTAGATCCATGGAATGGTTCAGTATTATTAGCATATACTTTAGCAGGTAATGAAGTTCCGGATAATGTTAAAGAAATATTTAAGTAAAAGAATATAAATAAAACGAGGCTGGTCTGAGATAGCCTCGTTTCGTTTTTGTAATCAGTAACAAATTAGATAAAATAGCTTATATGTTGAATAAGTTAAATAATACTAAATTTAAATTAATAAAAAAAGAGGACTGCTAGTAAACAGCATGTCCTCTTTTTATTTATATTAACCCCACATTGTGAATCCAAATAAGTGACCGAATAAAGCACCAACTATTCCAAGTACAAGTAATAAACCTATACATTTAACAGGAGACCATTGTCTTTTCTTAATTAAGTAGTATAACATTAATGTTAGAGCTAGTGGAATCATTTGAGGAAGAACACCATCTAATATTTTTTGTATATTAATTGGAGCTTCTCCATTTGGTATTTCAATAGCTAATCTTGTTGCACCATAGTTTGAAGTAAGTGCACCAACTATGAATACACCTAGCATAGAAGCTGAACGTGTAAATTCTTTAGCATTTTTAGTTAGGATATCAATTGCGCTTGAACCTAAATTATATGACCAATGCATTAACCAATATCTAATTCCAAATTGAACACCATTAAATATTAATAAGAATAGTATTGGACCAGCTAAAGATCCATTAATAGCCATATTGGCAGTGATACCAGCAGTAATTGGAACTAATGTGAACCAGAAAATAGCATCTCCAATTCCACCTAAAGGTCCCATTGCAGCAACACGGACAGCACGGATAGTATTAGTATCAGCTTTTTGTTGCTCTAATGACATAATTATACCCATAACAAAAGTTACAAGGAATGGGTGAGTATTAAAGAACTCTAAGTTATGTTTCATAGACTTTGAAAGGTCTTCTTTATCAGTATGAATTTTCTCTAATCCAGGTAATATTCCGTATAACCATCCAGCAGCTTGCATTCTTTCAAAGTTAAATGAAGCTTGTAAGAATAATGAACGCCAAACCATCTTGTTTAAAGTTTTTTTGTCAAGTTGTTTGGCAGGAGTCAAATCTTTATATTGTGTAGCATTAGATTCCATCTTCGTCATCTCCTCCTATTCCTATATTTGCTGTAGCAGATTTCATTTTTACGTTAATTTGGAAGTCATAGAGAGCAATTGCGATTCCGATGAATGCGATTAATAATAATGCAGATCCAGCTAAACCTTCTATTTTACCTATTATAGTTGCAAGTGCAAAACCTGCAAAGTAAACTCCCCATAAATCTTTTGATAACATAATACGTAATAAAATTGCAAATCCAACATAACGCATCATATTACCAGCAGCACTAAGTCCACCCATGAACCAAGCGTATTGTTCTGATAATCTTGATAATGCATCACCAGCAGCACTACCTCCGATTAATCCTATAACAACTACAAGTGCAAAGAATCCGCCTAAAGCAGCCATTGCTAAATAGTTAATTCTTTCAATACCCTTTGTATCTGCTTTTTCAGCATATTTATCAGCCCTTGACATTAATGGTGACATAGCTGTAAATAATAAAGTAACAGAATATTGTCCCATTACTGCAAATGGAAATGCTAATCCAACTGCAGCAGCTGGCTCTAATTTAGAAGAAATGGCAAATACTACAGCCATTATTCCTCCGATAACAGCATTTGGAGGTTGAGCTCCTCCAACAGGCATGTTACCGATTGTCATTAATTGATAAGTACCACCTACAATAAGTCCAGTTTGTAAATCTCCAAGAATTGCACCAATAACAGCTCCTGATACAATTGGTTGATACAATGATTCTAAGAAACTAAATTGATCAATACCTGCAATGAATGCAAATACTGCAACCAAGAGAATTTGTATAATATTAAAATCCATTTAGTATTCCCCCTGTATTATTTTATTTAAAAATCTTCTCAATACTTTCTGAATTTTCGGTAGGAACTCTTCTTATTTCAAGCTCTACTCCTAATTCCTTTAATTTTTTGAATGCTTCTACATCCTTGTCATCTACTGCAACGGAACCAGCAACTTGTCTTTTTCCTTCTGCCATGTGCATATTTCCAATATTAACTTTCTTTATTGGAACTCCACCTTCAACAAGTCTTAACACGTCAGTAGGAGTTTCGCAAACTATAAATATAAGTTGTTTAGCACTAGCTTTATGAATTGTACTTATAGTTTTCTCTACTGTCCAATAACGAGTTGAAGCATAAGCTGGTGCAGCCATATCCATTAGACCTTGTCTTAGTTTGTCTCCAGCTACAACATCATTTGCAACTAGAATTAAGTTTGCACCAATAGAACCACACCATTGAGTTGCAACTTGTCCGTGAATTAATCTGTTGTCTATTCTTGTTAATACAATATTCGGCATAATATCACCTCCTTTTTGTGAAAACATTTTATTTTCACCAATATGAGAACATTATATACTTAATATAAATGATAATCTTTACACTTTTTAGTATTTGTTTTATTCTTTTTAACAACGTTTACAAAGTGGAGTTAAATTTAGTTTTGTAAAAATACGATGTTAGTATTAATATAGTATATTAATGCTACGGCTAAGTTCTCTTTTAAATTCAAAAAAAACTATGATATAATATATTAATAAATTTAATTTAAATATTAATTGATTAATTAATTCTTATAATATAAAATTAGCTAATCAAAATAAAATTGATATTAATTAAGGATTAGCGAAAGTCTTATTAGAAAGTAATATTAGTAATTTATATTGAGGTGATTTTTATGTATGATAAAACAACTAGTGCTCAATTTAGAAAGTATGGTTCTGTTTATGATGAAGCTAAGGATATACATAAGGATGATTTAATATTAAAGCAAATTGTAACTAGTGATAAAGTTATTTCTAGCCTATACAATTTCTCAGAACCAACATATATAGAGATTGTTAAAGGAATGGCATCTATATTAATAAGTGATTCAAGTAATGGTGATTTCAAACTGTTTGCAGTTCATAGAAAATTAGAAATTAAGCCTAATATGTATTTTAATATTGTTTCAATGACAGATCAAGTCACTTTTAATTTAATAATACCGTCAGGATATAATCTTAAACTTGAATTTTTAAATCCACCATATGTTTATAATAGAATATTGCCTACTATAAATATCCCTGAAATAATAGCTTATTATTATACGATTAAAAGTCCAAATTACAATTTTAAAGGAGAAAGTCATAGTTTATTTGAATTGACATTTGTTGATAATGGAACTTTAAATACATCTATTGATGGTGTTGATTACACATTAAACTCATCTGATCTAATTGTATATGGTAAAAATCAATTTCACACACAATCTGTAAATATGGATTCAGCTTGTTCATATTTAACAATTATGTTTGATATGGAATGTGATGATTCTAGTTTAATATGCAATAGAGTGTTTCATTGCAGAAAGGAATTATACAAGGCTGTAAGAACTTTTGCAAAAAATATATCAAGTACAATACCATACTCAGAAAATCTTATTTTGAGCAATTTTCATGAAATTATAATTAGATTATTACAATATGATTATTTAGAAATTGATGATAGCAAGTTACATAAAGAGTCATATCAGCATTTTCAAGATGAATTATTAGAAGGGATATTAGCATATATTGAAGAGAAGATTTCTTCTCCAATAACTATAGAAGAGCTTTGTATTAAATTTTCAATTTCAAGATCATCTTTGCAAATGATGTTTAAAAATAATTTAAATACATCACCAAAGAAATATATTAATGATTTGAAATTATCTAAGAGTAAGAAATTGATTAAAGAAAATAAATATACTATTAGTGAAATAGCATTTATGTTAGGTTTTAACTCAATACATTATTTTTCAAGAGCTTTCACACAACATTATGAAATAAGTCCTAGTGAATATGCACAAAGTTTATTTAAATCATAAGAGCTGCCATTTCGGCAGCTCTTTATTTTATTATAAAATGTTTTGAATTGAATATCTAGATACAGTTATTACTGTGTTTTTAGCAATTTCAATTTCTATCTTTTCTTCTCTTACAGATATTACTTTACCATAAACTCCACCACAGAACATTACTTTCATGCCTGGCTTTAATTCAACATGAACATCCTTAAGTTCGGAGGTTCTTTTTTTTATGTTTCTAGCTGATATAAATAGTAATATTAAGGCACCTATCCCTAATAATACTGCAACAGTGATGCATGTCCATATAACTACTTCCCAATTTATCATTGCTAGATACCATCCTCGCTTTCATCATCTTCATGAAGTATAAATTCAAATTTTACAACTCCGCTTTTACCTACTTCAATAGCTGATTCAGATAGTGAATTCAAATCATCTATAATATCTTTAGTCATAGATATTTCAAGAAGCATAGGCAAATTTGTGCCACCAATTACTTCCATTGGTTTTTCTATTTCTGTTTTAACTTCAACTAAAGTTTTAAATGGTGATCCTCCAGCTAAATCACTAAGAGCTAAAATACTGTCACAATTATCTAAATTTTCTAATGAGGCATAATATTTCTTCTTTAAATCTTCTGTTGAATCTGTTTCCTCAAAGTCGATATATTCTACGTTGCAAGGTTCTCCTGCAATTAGCTTTAAAGATGTACGTAATCCAGATGCAAAGTTACCATGTCCACTAATTATTAATCCTATCATTGTTATCATCTCCTAAAATAGATTATGTAATATTCAATAATTATAATTATAATGAAGAATGACTTAAATTCAATAAGAATGGTGAAAGATATAAAATATATGTTTAAAAGTGCAAATATTAGACAAGTAAACTTAGGTATAATTATATATAAGTTTAATTAGGAGGTATATCATGTTAATACAAAGTAAGAGAGTCTGGATTGCTGATCAATTTATTCCAGCTCAAATCGAGATAGATGATAATAAAATAGTGAATATTTATGCTTATAATGAAAAGCAAGATGCTTACGATTATGCTGATAAGAGAATTTTGCCAGGATTTATAGATATCCATTGTCATGGAGCTTATGGGTTTGATACAAACGATGCAAATGAGCAAGGATTAAGAAATTGGACAAAGGTGATAGCAAGTGAAGGAGTTACTTCAATATTACCTACTACTATAACTCAAAGCAAAGAAGTGCTTATTAAAGCTTTAAGCAATGTTGCAAAGGTAGTAGAAGAGGGATATGAAGGAGCAGAAATATTAGGAATTCACTTTGAGGGACCTTATCTTGATATGGAATATAAGGGGGCTCAACCAAAAGAATATATAGTTAAGCCTACTATTAAGGAATTTCAAAGTTACCAAAAAGCAGCAAAAGGGTTAATAAAATATGTAACTTTGGCAACTGAAATAGATGAAGACTACTCACTTACAGAATATTTATTTAACAATAATATAGTAGTAAGCATAGGGCATTCAGCTTCCACATATGAAGATGCAATATTTGCTTTTGCGCATGGGGCTAGATCACAAACTCATGTATATAATGGCATGACACCGTTTAATCATAGAAAAAATGGATTAGTTGGAGTTGCACTGAGGGTTAAGGGAATGTATGGTGAAATAATTTGTGATGGAAATCATTCTACTACCACAGCTCTATATAATTTCTTTAATGCAAAGGGCCCAGATTATGGAATTATGATTACAGATGCCTTAATGGCAAAGGGATATGAGCCTGGTTCTAAATTTATGTTTGGAGGAAATGAAATAGAAATTTATGAAGATGGAAGTGCTCATTTAGTAGAAACAAAAGGGTTAGCTGGTTCTACATTAAAGATGAATGATGGACTTAGGATATTAGTTGAAGAAGCTATGGTACCGTTTAACTATGCTATTAATTCATGCACTATTAATCCAGCCAAGTGTTTAGGTGTTGATAAACAAAAGGGAAGGATAGGAGTTGGATATGATAGTGATTTAGTAATTCTTAATAATGATTATTCAGTACATCAAACATATTGTTTAGGAAAGGCGATGTTATAGTGAAAAAGAATATTATAAATTTAGCCGGAAATAACATATACTTGGATAGATATGGAGATACAGTCTATTATAATGTTTTTGATAAAAATGGATATATTGTATCTAAGCAAATGGAACAAAAATTTAGAATATTTTATCATAGATATTTAACTATATTTATTGTTATGATTTTATTAGGAGATTATTTTAAATCTTTACAAAATACGTTTTTAGTTGGAGTTGGAACTATAGTTTTAGTAGAACTATACTTTAGACTTAGCTTTTTAAAGAAGCTAAAAGTAATTAAGGACTTTAAAAGAGAACGTAAGACATCGAGGTTAGAAAGTATAATTAATAGTAAGGAGAAAGAAAAGACAATAATGAAAGCATGTGCTTATGTTTTGTTAAGTGTTCTTCTTATTATAAATGCAGTACAACAAAATTTTAATGTATTATTTTTAGTATTAAGCATATTAGCTTCAGTATATAGCTTTTATATAGGAATTATTAATATTGTTGCTTTTAGTAAAATAAAAAAACTAATAAAATAGATATTTTAAATTTTTAAAGTATCCATTTTATGTACAGTATGAAATATTATTTATAATATAGATTATAATAAAAGAATCATGGTCTAAAAATAATTTAGGTATAAATATTTATAAGAATTTACAATCAAAGAAATAGTATATATAAAATATAATTTAGAAGATAAGAAAAGGAGCTGTCACATTAACGGATTAAAATCCGTTAATGTGACAGCTCCTAGTTTGTTTTGAATTTAAAAGAGAACTTAGTAGCGGGTATTAATATAGTATATATAATTATATTAATACTAAAATCATATTTTTACGAAACTAAAAGTAACTTTAATTTGTAAACGTTGTTAAAAAAAGTAAGACAAATACTAAAAAGTGTAAAGATTAATATTTATATTAATTGTATAATTTTCCTATATTAGTAAAACGAAATGTTTTCACAAAAAAGTAAAGTGATGATATGTACAATATTTTACTAACAAGAATAGACAACAGATTAATTCATGGACAAGTTGCTGGTTCTGTTGTAGTAGATGACAAAGACGTAGAAACATTCAAAAATTAATGTAATTAAAAATAATGGATAATTTGAATCTTAAGAAAAATAATTGTTAATCATATCTAATTGACATGACATCTAAGCTCATATCTTATAAACATAAATATAAGTAATAATAGACTTCATAGTATGTGAATCTCAAATTCATAAAAAGTTAATTCCTAAAGATAAAATCAGTTAGTAGTACATAAGTATAAACAATATGTTTATACTATTAAATTTATTTTTATTATATAAAACTAATTAGAAAATAAAATGAAAAAATTTGAGGAGGAATTATGAAGAGAAAAATGATAATAGCAAGGCTAACTGCACTTGCATTAACCACTGCTTTGGCATCAAGTCTTACAATTCAAACAGCATCAGCTTATGCGTACTCAATAACAGCTAATTCTAATGAAGAAAACTTATCTATACAATCAAGAGCAAATGACTACAATACAATTGGAGGAGTTAAGAGCTTCGATAAGTTAGGTAATAAAGTTACTTTTGAAATGACTACTGGTGAAAAAGTCAGAGTATCATTCTTAGAAAGTGATATATTTAGACTATACATGGATCCTGAAGGGAAATTCCAAGAGGATCCAACTCCAAATTCTAAGGATCACATAACAAAGATTATTGATAAAGCGGAGGATGAATATAGTAAGATAACTCCAACAGTAGAAAATGGCGATATTATAAGGGTTTCTACTGATAGTATTGAATTAAAAGTAGAAAAAGAAACAGGTAAAATGGAACTTTTCAATAAGAAAACAAATAAAACAATTTGGAAAGAAGCAGAGCCGCTAAAATATAAAACTAATGAAACCGTTCAAACTTTAGAGACCACTGATGATGAATATTTCTATGGTGGTGGCCAACAAAATGGACGTTTTTCACATAAAGGAAAAACAATAAATATAAAAAATGAAAATAACTGGGTTGATGGCGGAGTTTCAAGTCCAACACCATTTTATTGGTCAACAAATGGTTATGGGGTAATGAGACATACATTCAAACCAGGACAATATGCTTTTAGCTCAACTGAAAAAGGAAAAGTTATTACAAAGCATGACGAAAAACGTTTTGATGCATATTATTTTATAGATGATACTCCATCAAAGATTATTAATAAATTTACTGATTTGACAGGTAAACCTGTATTATTACCAGAGTATGCATTTTATATAGGCCATGCAAATGCATATGCTCGTGACTGGATTAACGATGAAACTGGACAAGAATCCCAAACTCAAAAACCGGGATTCGACCGTCAAGAAACTTTAATGGTAGATGCTAAAAAAGTTGTAGATGAACATGTTGACAATGATATGCCTATTGGATGGTTCTTACCTAACGATGGATATGGTGCTGGATATGGGCGTGCAAATACTATTGATGGGAATATAGCTCTTTTAAAAGAGTTTGTTGATTATACAAGAAGTAAAGGAATACAAACTGGACTTTGGACACAAAGTGATCTAAAGCCAACTGGTGTTGGAGAAGTTTATTTACAACGTGATATAGATAAAGAAGTTGGAGTTGCTGGAACAAATGCAGTTAAAACAGACGTTGCATGGGTAGGAGCAGGATATTCTTTTGCACTTAATGCGGTAAGACAGGCAGCAGAAGGAATAGTAAATAACTCCAAGGATCGTGCTAGACCTTTTATTATATCATTAGATGGATGGGCTGGTACCCAACGTTATGCGGGTATATGGTCTGGAGACCAAACAGGGGGTAACTGGGAATATATTCGTTTCCATATTCCAACTTATATAGGTTCAGGATTATCAGGACAACCTAACGTAGGTTCAGATATAGATGGAATATTTGGTGGAGATAGTTTAATTCAAACTCGTGATATTCAATGGAAGGCATTTACTCCAATTGAAATAGACATGGATGGTTGGGGAAAATACCCTAAGAAACCTTATCAATTTGGTGAGCCAACTACTTCAATTAACCGTATGTATTTAAAATTAAAAGCAGAAATGATGGCTTATAACTATACTATTGCAAATGAAGCGACTACTAAAGGAACTCCTATGATACGTGCAATGATGTTAGAATATCCTAATGCATACACTTATGGAGCAAATACTCAATATCAATATATGTGGGGACCAAACCTATTGGTAGCACCTGTATATCAAAATACTGCAGCTGATGCAAAGGGTAATGATATACGTAATGATATATATCTTCCAGACGAAGATCAGATATGGATTGATTACTTTACAGGAAAGCAATATAGAGGTGGCGGAGTATTAAATAACTTTGATGCACCTATTTGGAAGCTTCCTCTATTTGTTAAAAACGGAGCTATTATTCCTATGAATAATGAAAACAATACTCCAGAAAAGATAGATCGTTCACAAAGAAAATTTGAAGTATATCCAAGTGGAGACACTAATTTTGAAATTTATGAAGATGATGGATTAACTACAGACTATAAAGAAGGAAAATCAGCAACAACAATGATAACTTCATCAGCTCCTAAGGAAGGAAAAGGAAAAGCTGTAATTAAAGCAGGTTTACTAACTGGAGATTATGAAGGAATTGTAAATGATAGATCAACAGAATTCATAGTAAATGTTAGTGAAAAGCCAACAGATTTGGCATTAAAGATTGGAAATAGAAATGTTTCACTAAAAGAAGCTTCATCTTTAGAAGAGTTTGAAAAGGGAACAAATCTTTATTTTTATGATAAAACTCCAAATTTAAATAAATACTCAACAGAAGAATCAGAATTTGCGAATGTAAAAATAAGTACTACACCTAAGCTTTATATAAAAACAGAAAAGACAAATGTGAAAGAAAATGAAGTTGAATTAACTATTAACGACTTTATAAATACTCAAGACATTTCTAAAAATGAAGTTAATACAAAGTTAAGTGTTCCTACAAATTTCATTGCTCCAGAAGATTCAATAACTTCAAATTCAATAAATTTAACTTGGGATAAAGTAGAAGGAGCAGAATCTTATGAAATTGAAATTGATGGAATAATACAAAAAAATATAACAGCAACACAATATGCTCATAAAAATTTAGATTTTGATACTGATTACAGCTATCGTATTCGTAGTGTAGATAAGGATGGTTATTCAAACTGGAGTGAAAAATTAATAGTTAAAACAGATTTAGACCCATATCGCAATGTTCCTAAAGATATGACTGTTAAGTGGACAGAAGGAAACTATAGTAGTGAAGTGCCTAAAAATGCTATAGATGGTGATAATAACTCTCAATTCCACTCAGCAGGAAATGCAATTGATAAGCCATTTATAATTGATATGAAAAAAGCTTATCAAATTGAAAAGTTAGATTTGTTATTTAGAAATTATGGAAATGGGTCTGTAAAACGAGCTGAAATTTATAGTAGCTTAGATGGTGTGAACTATGAAAAAGTATTTAGTAATGCAAGTGATTCAGGAAATGCAGCTTGGGCTACAGATGGACAAGTAAAGACTATAAACTTTACTTCACCAATTAAAGCACGTTACTTTAAAGTTGTAACAAAAGAATCAATTGGTAACTTCTTGGCAATGAGAGAGTTTAGACCATATAAGGTAGATGGAACTAGTGGTCAACTTGTTGGTGACTGGAACAATGGTGGAACAATAGAAGAAGGAGATTTAACATTCCTTCAAAATTACACTGGCTTATCATCTGTAGATGCAGATTGGGATTATGTATCAATGGCTGACTTAAACTTTAATAATGTTATTGATGCTTACGATATAAGTTATGTAGCAAGCCAATTAGAAGGTGGTATAGTACCAACAGAAGGTGGAAATGTTGCTGGAGAAATTATGCTAGTTCCTAATAAGACAAGTATTTCAGCAGGTGAAACTTTTACTGTTGATGTTGTAGGTACTGGATTAACAGATGTTAATGCCTTTAGTGCAGAGGTTCCTTTAGATTCAAGTAAGTATGAATTTATAAAAACAGAAGGTGCAGTCTCAACAGCTTCTATGAAGAACTTCTCAAAGATTAGAGTTCATAGTGATAATTCACAAGATCTTTACACTGTTTTTACTAATATTGGTGATAACGTTAGACTTAACGGAACAGATACCCTTGCGACAATTACTTTAAAAGCAAAGAGTGATATTAATTTTGACTTAGCATTAAGTGATGCATTAGTAGTTGATAGTAACCTAAATTCTAAAAATGCAGTTGCTAATATTACTAATCCAGAAGATCCATTACCAGGGGATAAAGATTCAGTAGTGAAGGTTGGAAAAGAAAGTATTACTGTAACTGGTGATGAGTCACAATTACAAACAGGAATGGGATTAAGCAGGTTAATAGATGGAACTACAAGTAGTGCTGATACTTCTCGTATGGATTTAAAATGGGTATATTCTGCTGATCAAGTAGATAAAGGAACACTTCCATTTGAAATGACATTTACTTTTAATGGATCAAAGAAATTTGATAATTTCACAATATACAATCGTACAGGTAGTATTGCAGCGTTGAAGAAGGTAAAGGCAGTGGGCTATTTAAATGGTGCTGAAACTGATTTAGGTGAAAAAACTAATGCTACAAGTGCAGTTGCAAAAACTATATATGAATTAAATGGCCAAGTTTTTGATAAAATTGTAATTACAGCTTTAGAATCATTTAAAGATATTAATACATTAGCAATAAATGAAATTGAGTTTTATGAAGAAAAACTACAAGCTCCATCATCAATAGAATTCTTAGAAAATGCACCAACAAATCTTTATGTAAATAAGATAGCGCCTATATTTGCAAAAGTATTACCTGAAACTGCAAATTTAAATTATAAACTTACTTCAGAAAATGAAGAGGTAGTAAAGGTTATACGTGTAGATAATGATAATTCAGCTACTTATTATTTAAGAGGGGTTAAGCCTGGTACAGCAAAGGTAAAAGCTACAACTGCTGATGGAAAGCTTAGCGTTGAGCATGAAGTTACAGTACTTGATGGATTTGATAAATCTATATTAATTGAAGCTATTGAAAAGGGTAAGTCATACTCAAAGAATAGTGAAATTTATACAGAGGAAACTTATTCAGAATTACTAAAAGCTATAGAAAATGCTGAAAAAGTATTAGAAACAGCAAAGACAGAATCAGAATTAAGTTCTGCGATTATATCAATAAGAGTAGCTATAAATGGATTAAAAGAACGTGACGATGCTAACTTAAATGTAATTGACTTTAGTAAATTAGAAGCTATATTCGCAACTTCTGAAGCAGATAGTGACTTTATGGAAAATGCTGTAGATGGTGATGAAAATACAATATGGCATTCGGGTTATCAAAGTAGTCATAAGCTACCAGTTTCAATAGTAGTTAAGTTAGATAAACCTTATAACCTTAATCAAATTGATTATTTACCAAGACAAAACAGTAAAAATGGACATGTAACTGAATATATTGTTGAAACTAGTTTAGATAACGAAAATTGGACAGAAGCTAGAAAAGGAACCTTTAAAGAAGCAAGTAATGGTTCAGGATTGGAAAATAGAGGATATAATCCAATACGTTTCAATACTACTAAGGCTCAATATGTTAGATTTACTGCAGTAAAAACTTTAGGTGATACTCGTGATAAATATGCAAGTATAGCTGAACTTAAATTCTATGGACAGTCAGAAGTAGATAAATCAAACTTAAGTAGTAAGATTAGCGAGGCGGAGGCATTAGTTGAAGCTGATTACACAGCAGAAAGCTTTAATGCAGTTAAGGTAGCAATTGATGCAGCTAAGGGAATATTAAATTATAATTCAGCAACTCAAGAGCAAGTTAATGAAGCAATTAATATTTTAACTGATGCAATTGATAATCTTGTTAAGAAAGACGATGTTGAAGAAGTTAATAAAACAATTCTAGCAATGGCAATAGAATATGTTCAAAACTTAAAGGCAAATGGAGAGCTTGAAGGTGTTGTTCCAGCAGTAATTAAAGAACTTGAGGCTGCATTAAAAGAAGCTAAAGAAGTTTTAGCTAATGAAAATGCTACACAAGCTCAAGTAGATATAGCTGAAAAGAGATTAATAAACGTAATTCATATGCTAGAGTTCAAAGTAGGAGATAAGACAAAGCTTAAAGAACTTGTTGAAATAATTAAAATTTTAGATGAAAGTAAATATACAACTTCAACTTGGAATGCATTGCAAGTTGAGCTTGAAAAAGCTGATAAAGTAATTGCAGATGAAAATGCAATGGAAGAAGAAGTTGCTAAAACTTATGAAAGCTTGAATAAGGCATTCGCTGAATTAGAATTAGTAGCTGATAATTCTAAACTTAGAGAATTAGTAGCTGAATTAGAAGCTAAAGATTTATCTAAGTATACAACAGGAACTGTTAATGAGTTCAAGGCAGAATTAGATTATGCTAAGGGAATCTTAAGTAATAAGGATGCAAGTCAAGAAGAAATAAATGAAGCTTATAATAAGTTAATAAAAGCTTACCTTGATTTAAGATTAATCCCAGATAAATCTATTCTTGAAGATTTAATAATGAAGGCTGAAGCAATAGACTTATCTAAATATACTAAGGAAAGTGCTAATAAGGTTAGTTTAGAATTAGCTAATGTTAGATCTGTTTTTAACAATGAAGAAGCTAGCCAAAGTGAAGTAGATGAAGCAGCCAATGGATTAAAGTTAGCTTTAGAAGGTTTAATTGCAAGTAACGGAAACGGTGGAAACACTAATAATGAAGGCAATGGAAACAATAACGGCAACGGTAATGGAAATAACAACGGAAATAATAATGGTAACGGAAATGGAAATAACAATGGTAATGGCCACAGAAATAACAATAATAACAACAGCAATAATGGAGGGAAATTACCAAGTACAGGGGGAACACCAGCTAGTGCAATGGCATTACTTGGAACATTAACTTCATTGTTGGGAGTTTCTATAATGAAAAAAAGAAAAAGAAACGAAGAATAAGAGATTAAAATGATAAATTAGTTTGCAAAGATTTAATAGAATAGTAACTAAACTATTTTATTAAATCAGAGCAAACTATTTTAAAATAACGACAACATTTTTACACATATACAAATATTTTGAAAATTATATCTAAGTTAATATTAGAAAGGAAAGAGAAATGATGAAATTGAATAGATTTTCAAGAATATCATTATCTATAATTTTAAGCTTTAATATAGTTTTAACTAATACATCATTTGTAGTAAAAGCTGAAAGTATTAGAGAAGGAAATATTATAGCTAGTTTAGATAACAATAAAATCATCATTGGTAATGACTATATTAAAAGAGAGTTTTCAATAGTTGAAGGTAAGGTATTAACAAGCTTAATAGAAAACAACAGAGCTAATACAAAATTAATACCACAATCAGGGTCAGAGGATTTTATAATTAACACAATACAACAAGAAGGACAAGAACCAGAAAACCCTAAACCAACTATACCAACAGAAATATTAAATCGTACTAATTGGAAGGCAACTTTATCTGCAAATAGTGGTAAAACATATCCAGAGGTAAGTGTATTAAAATTATTTGATGGAAATAAGGATACCTATATTGACGATTATCAAATTGCAGGATATCCAATTTCATTAAAAGTTGATTTAGGAGAAGAAAAAACTATATCATCTTTTTCGTATTTAAAGAGGCCAGGATATCAAGATTCTGCATATGGGATAAATGGAAGCATGGGGCAATATAAACTTTATGTAAGTGAAGATGGAGCTAATTGGCAAGAAGCAGGTAGTGGGGAATTTAAAAGAAATGATTATAACTTGCATAAAGAAGGAGATTTATATAATGTAGGGGATGTTGTTTATGGTAATTTGGATAAAACCCATACGACAAGATATGTAAGAATAGACCAATTATCTGATGGATTAGGTGGTACTCAAGAATTTACAGGAGCAGAAATTAATTTATTTTCAGATAGTTATAAAGCTCCAGAAGCTCCAACTAAGGATAATAAAATTAAATCAACAAACTTAAAGATTGATACTAAAAATACTAAAGTAGAAGATATTGAAAACGGTAAAAAGCTTACTATAGCTTATGAACCATATAGTTTCAAAAATATTGAATATGAAATTGACATGATTACTGTTCTTGAAAGTGATGATCACTATATGAGGTCATTCCTTGAAATAAAAACTAATAACAATAATGCTCAAATAGATTATATAGATTTAGATCATTTTATATTGGCTGATGAAATTAAGAATACTGTTTGGTCTCATCCAGATTTAAAAGATGTATCATCAATGTGGATTGGTAAAAATGAATTGATGCTAGGGCAACCTATATATGCAAATGGTATGTTCTTTGGTTCAGAATTTCCAGCAGCAGATACAGATATGATTAATAATGAGATGCAAATAAGATATTATAGTGGTAAAACTTTTGATAGACTAGCTAAAGACAATCAATTAACAACAGATGGTAAATTTGTGTCATGGCAAAATGTTATAGGTGCTGCAAAAGGGACAGATACAGATGTTGTACAAACTGATTTTTATGAATATATATCAGAAATTGCAACTCCAACTGAATTTAGAAAGCAATATAATTCATGGTATGATAATATGTTAGCAATAACGGATGAAAGTATTGCAAAGTCATTTTATGGTTCAGAAAAAGGATTAACTCAAAATGGTGTTGAACCTGTTGATTCCTATGTTGTTGATGATGGATGGAACAATTATAGAGATCCAGAATTTAATCCAAATATTTCAGTGCCAGATGCTGGGGAAAGTATGAATCGTACTGGTTTTTGGGAGTTTAATGATAAGTTCCCTAATGAATTATATACATCTACTGAATTAACTCAAAAGTTTCAATCAAAATTTGGAGTTTGGGTAGGACCACAAGGTGGTTATAATTATTTTGGTAATTTTGCAAAATATCTAGAGAAAATGGGAACTGGATATATGCAAAAGGATTATTGGGCAAATGTTTGTGTAGGTTCTGATAAATATGTAAAGAATTTAACAAGTATGTTTATTGACTATCAAACAAGATTTGATGTTGATTATTGGAAAATAGATGGTTTTGCAGTAAGACCGTGTACAAATGCTAGCCATGACCATATGACTGGTGGTACTAATAACTCATATTATACAACAGATTTATGGGAAAAGTGGACAAATGCTTGGGAAGAAATGAGGGCAAGTCGTAAAGATGAAGGTAAGGATTTATTTATTAATGCTACTTGTTATGTAAATTTAAGCCCTTGGATTTTACAATGGGTAAATACTGTGTGGGTACAAGACTCTGGAGATACAGGCGAGGCAGGTACTGGTGCAAGACATCAACAAAAAATCACATATAGAGATAATGTTTATTATAACTTATTTAAAGTAAATCAAGTTCAATTCCCATTAAAAAATATATATAACCATGATCCTATTTATGGGGTATCAGATAGAAGTTCAGCAACTACAGAGGATTTTAGAGATTTCTTATTTGCAAATTCAGTTCGTGGAACAGCATTTTGGGAACTATATTATTCTCCATCAATTATGGATGAAGAAAAATGGCGAGTAAACGCAGATGCATTAGATTTTGCACAAACAAATGCTCATATTTTAGAAAAAGCTAAGTTGTTTGGTAATCGTGCAACTCAAGGAGTATATGGGTATTCATCTTGGGATGGAAATGAAGGTGTTGTTTCATTTAGAAATCCAACCGGAGAAGAAAAAGAATACACATTACAGTTAACTGATGTTGTAGGAGTTCCTAAATCAGTTAAAGACCTTAAAGGAAATCAAGTATTGCCATATATTGCTGGCGAAACGGAAGCAGTTTCTTATGGAGATAGTGTTACTGTTACATTAAAGGCATACGAAACTAGAATTATTCAATATGGAAAGATTGATAATGAAGAAGCAAATGTTATATCTTCTAAAGTAACTGGAGATAAGGAAATTACTATTAAGTATAATGAACGTATAGGAAATATTAAGGACGCATACAGCATTGAAGGAAATAAAATTATAGAAACTAAATTATTAGATGATTATAGGACTGTTGTAATTAATACTGAAAATGTATTAGTTGATAATGCAGTATTAAATGTAGATGGTGAAAAAGATGCTGTTGGTAATATATCAAAAGTATCCTTAAATATTCCAGTATATAAAGATTTAAACATTGTTTCTATAAAGGCAAATGAAGATTTAGTAGATGGGGAAGATGTAACTAAAAAATATAATGGAAATTTAGATTCATTTTTCTTCGATATAGATAAGGCTTATAAAGTAAACACTAATAATTCCTTTAAAGGAGCAACTGATTTTGCAATTAGTATGGCTGTAAATACTAAATCAAGTGGAGTTAACTTATTTAAGCAAGGTGAAGATATTAATTTATCTATTAATGAAGAAGGGTATTTAAGCTTTAAAGTAAAAGACTTAAATGTTAATTCAAAGTCAGATGTAACTACTGTTGTTGAAAAAGCTCATGGAACATTTGGAACAGATGAATATGTGCCAACATCAACAAAAAATACTGTAGTAGGTAAAATTAATGATGGGAATTTACATCAAATTACTGCAGTTCGTGAAGTTAATGGAATGATTAAGCTTTATATTGATGGAGAGCTTGCAAACTCTGTATATGATGAATCAAAAACTAACCAATCAATTGTAAGTGGTGAAATAGAATTAGCTGATAATAACTTCAGCGGAATTTTAGGGGAAATAAGATTAAAAAATACTTCAATTTATTACGATGAAGTAAAGGCGAATTATTCCTTATATAGTAATGCACCTATAATTGAATATGACAGAAAAGATTGGAAGGCAAGTGCATGTTCAGAAATGACATCACCAACTGGAGATGGCCCTGCATCATCAGCAATTGATGAAAATGAAAATAGCTGGTGGCATACAAATTATGTAGGTGGAGATAATCATTCAGGAAGCCATTGGATTTCAATGGATTTTGGAAAAGAAATTTCATTTGATAGTGTAAATGTATTATCACGTGGTAAAGGGTCAAATGGAACTATTAAAAAATATAAATTAGAAGCTAAAGTTGGTGGAGAATGGAAGTCTATCAAAGAAGGAGAATTTATAGACGGTAAAAATGACAAAATAGAATTCGAAGAAAGTATAATAGCTAATGGAATTAGATTAACTGCACTTTCTACATTTAATGGAGCCAACTTTGCAGCAGTAAAGGAAATATATGTTTCTAAAAAAGATAGGTTAGCAACACAAGATGAAATAAAGGAGGCTATTGAATTAGTTAAAAAGATAAATGAAAGTGACTATACAATAGCAACTGTAAATAAATATAAGGAAGTTGCTTCAAAAATTACTTCTTTAGATATTATTAATACACAAGCTTTAAGCATATTAAAAAATGATTTAGAATTAGCATATTCTTCATTATTAGAAGCTAAAGATTTAAATAACTTATTAATAAAGGTAGAAGATTTAAATAAGGAATATTATACAGAAGAATCATGGATATTATTAGAAGCCGAATTAAATAAGGCAAGATCAGTAGTGAATAATGAAAATGCAACTGAAGCAGATGTTAATGAAGCCATGGACACTCTAAAAAATGCAATTGATAGCCTTATTATTAAAGATGAAAATACTGAAGAAGTTGATAAAGCAGTATTAGAAACAGTTATAGAATATGCTGAAGATGTAAAGGCAAATGGAGCACTTGCCAATGTTGTTCCAGTAGTGGTTAAGGAATTTGAAGAAGCATTAGAAGAAGCGAAAGTTATTTTTGTTGATGAAAATGCCACAGAAGTTCAAGTAGAATTAGCTATAAAGAAATTAGTTAAGGCAATTCATATGTTAGAATTCAAAAAAGGTGATAAGGCAGAACTTGAAAAACTAATTCAAATAATAAATGCTTTAGATGGAAGCAAATATAAAGAAGCTACCTGGTCTGCACTTCAAGTTGAAGTTGAAAAAGCTAATAAGGTAATAGCAGATGAAAATGCAATGGAAGCAGAAGTAAAGGATGCTTATAATAAATTAGTTAAAGCTTATTTAGATTTAAGATTAATACCTGATAAGTCTAAACTTGAAGCATTAATAAATAAAGCTGAAGCAATAGACACATCTAAATATACTAAGGAAACTGTTAATGCTCTTAATGCAAAATTAAAAGAAGTTAAAGCTGTTTTAGCTAATGAAGAAGCTACTCAAAAAGAAGTAGATGAAGCAGAAAATGGATTAGAATTAGCGTTAGCTAACTTAGAAATTGCACAAGGTAATAGTGAAAATACAGGGAATAATGGTGCTGATAACGGAGCTAGTGGAAACAATGGAAATAATAATACTGGAAAAGGAAATAATGCAAATAACCTACCAAGTACAGGAGGAACACCAGCTAGTTTAATGACATTACTTGGAACGTTAACAACAGCATTAGGAATATCTATTATGAGAAAAAGAAATAAATAATAGGTGATAATAAAATGAGTTATAGTCTGTGAGAGCTCTTATGATTATGGAATAAATTACCGTAAGAGCAAACACAGACTATTTGCTTATTAGAGCTTTAAATTATATTTGGTAAAAACTAATTTATATCGAAATAGATATTTGACATGTTTTATTTTAGCGTTTACAATGTAGATTGAATAAGAGAAATATATATATTTTTTTGAAATCAGAAATTATATTAAAGAAGTATTTAAATTAAATATGTTTTTTAATATAATAAACTATGGTATAATTAGAATATGATCAATGAGGTGAAAAAATGAATATTGTTGATAAAAGCTCTAGAATACCGCTATATTTACAATTGATGGAAATACTTATAGAAATGATAGAGAACACTCTACAGGAAAATGAAAGAATACTTTCTGAAAGAGAAATCTGTGAAAAGTATGATGTAAGTAGAACTACAGTTAGGCAGGCTTTAGATGAGCTTGAAAAAGAGGGATATATATATAAAGTTCATGGTAAAGGAACCTTTGTATCTCCCAAAAGAGTTAATCAAGATTTAATTTCTTTTTATTCATTTACAGAAGAAATGAAAAAGCTTGGGAAAAAGCCTAGCTCAGAAGTAACTGGATTTGAAATAGTCCAAGCTGAAGAGAAAGTTGGATCCATTTTCAAAATGGATAATGATGATTTGCTTTACAAGATATCAAGAATAAGAATGGCTGATGGTATTCATATGATATATGAAACTACTTATCTTCCCTTTAATAGGTTTAAAGACTTAACAAAAAATCAATTAATAGAAAAACCTATGTATGATGTACTTGTTAAGGAGTTTAATGTTAAGCTAACAGCAGCAGAAGAATTTTTTCAACCTATATTAACTAATAAGTTAGAAAGCATATACTTAGATATTAAAGAAGGTGCTCCAAGTTTAAAAATAGAGAGACTAACATATGAAAATAAAGATATAATAGAATATACTGTTGGAGTAGCTAGAGGGGACAAATTTAAGTATAGAGTAAAATTAAATAACAATTAAAAACAAAAATTTTTTAATTAAACTGGTAATGATGACATTAACAGATGTAGGAGGTATTAAGATGTTTTTTGGAATGGAAATGGAAAGAATTAATGAATTAGGGGCAATGTACACAGCTACAGAAATAAGACAGCAGCCTAAATTATGGGGAGAAACTTATAATATAGTAAAGGAAAATGAAGAAGCAATAAAAAGCTTCTTAGATAGAAAACTAAAGAGTAATACAAGAATAATATTAACTGGTGCAGGAACTTCTGACTATGTTGGAGATACGATTTACTTACATTTAGCAAAGAAATTAAATTTAAGAGTAGAGGCTATTGCTACAACAGATTTAGTATCAAATCCAGCAGAATTTATAGAAGAAGACACACCAACAATTTTAGTTTCTTATGCAAGATCAGGAAATAGTCCAGAGAGTGTTGGAGCTTATGATATATTCGGAGAAAATGTAAAAGACATATCTCAACTGGTAATTACGTGTAATAAAGATGGAGAACTTGCGAAAAAGGCAGCTAAAAGTGATAATAACCTTTGCTTATTAATGCCAGAACTATCAAATGATAAAAGTTTTGCTATGACAAGTTCATTTAGCTGTATGTTATTAGCTTCATTATTAGTATTTGATATTAATAACTTAGACGAAAATAAAAAGTATGTTGATATAGTAGTTAATCAAGGAAACAATATCTTAGATAACAAGTGGAAAGATATAAAGGATTTAGTTGATTACAATGCTTCAAGAGTAGTTTACTTAGGATCAGGAGTACTAAAGGGATTATGTCAAGAAATGGCACTTAAGAATTTAGAACTTACAAGTGGAAAAGTAGTTACTGTTTGTGAATCTGTATTAGGATTTAGACACGGTCCAAAATCAATAATAAACGATGATACATTAGTAATATTTATGAATTCTAATAATAAGTATACTAATCTTTATGATATGGATCTTATAAAAGAAATACATGGAGATACAGGTAAGCATAAATTAGCTGTTATTAGCTATAAAAAGAATGATGAATTAAATGGTTTATGTGATAAATATTTAAATATTGATGGTGAAGAAATTCCAGAAGTTTATACAGTATTTAACTATATGTTATTTGGGCAAGTGTTTGGATTATTTAGTTCTTTAAAATTAGGAATTTCTCCTGATAATCCAAGACCGGATGGTACAGTTAACAGAGTTGTTAAAGGTGTAATAATTCACAAATATAATAAGTAAAAGAATATATTAAATAAACAAATTGAACTTGATATGAAAAATGAAATATAAAAAATACATAAGGAGTTGAAGTAAATTATGAAAATATTATCAACAAGAGAAATGTTAAAGAAAGCTCAAAGAGAAGGATATGCTGTACCAGCATTTAATATTCATAACTTAGAAACATTACAAGTAGTGGTAGATACAGCAGCTGAATTAAAATCACCAGTAATTTTAGCAGGTACACCATCAACCATTATGAAGTAGTTGAAGAAATTAAGCATTTCGTAGACTTAGGCTTTAAATCWACAATGATAGATGCATCACATTCAGATTTTGAAAACAATGTAAAAACAGTAAAAGAAGTAGTTGAATATGCACATAAATTTGAYGCAACAGTAGAAGCTGAACTTGGAARACTAGGTGGRCAAGAAGATGACTTAGTAGTAGATGAAAAAGATGCTATGTACACTAATCCAAAACAAGCAAAAGAATTTGTAGAAAGAACAGGGATAGATTCATTAGCAGTAGCTATTGGAACAGCTCATGGATTATATAAAGGTGAAGCAAAGCTTGACTTTGATAGATTAAAGGAAATAAGAGATATGGTAAATGTACCACTAGTTTTACATGGAGCATCAGATGTACCAGATGAATTAGTTAAAAAGGCTATTTCACTTGGAATATGCAAAGTTAATGTAGCAACAGATTTAAAAATACCATTTTCTGATGCAGTAAAGAAATACTTTATTGAAAATCC